>JADQBA010000193.1 GCA_016903675.1 Stigonema ocellatum SAG 48.90 = DSM 106950
ATTTCTACAACTACTAAGCTTTACATTCTCATAGCCCCACATATTAAGACGCTACAGATTACGGCTTTCTATGAGACGGTAGGCGATTAATTCCTGGTAAAAATTGTGTTTTTAGATGCAGCGATGGTGAGAGCTACTCCCTGTGGAAGTAATGTTCATTTTATACCAGGTTAATCATCATGCCAAAATTCTATCTTCACCGAGATGGGAAGATTCCCACTGCTGTTCATCCCTTTGTCAAACAGACGGCTTTAAGAGAAGCCAAACAGAAGCCCCGGCTACTTCAAGGGAAAACTATTCGAGGTGTTCAAAACATTGCAATGTCGATGTCTAGGACGATTTCCATTGCGATCACTCGTCTGATTCGGTTCATCCCCAAACGAGCCATGAGCAAACCGGTAAATCGACTTCACAAATGAGTTGAACTGCACAGGCAGTTAGAATTTAGTAGGTCAAAGGTTCCTGCTACAAAATTCATGGCTATGAGATTCGGGCAGAAATTTTATCTAGGGTAGGCGTACAGGATCGTTCAAAACAATGTCAACTTTATTATATTTTGTAATTGGTTTTCTCCTGCTTTTGGTGATTGGAATTGCGGCTTATCTCCTGAGTGCCCGCAAGTATCAATCCTCAGCTACAGTCGCCAATTCCTACGATCAATGGACTCTTGACGGCATCCTAGAGTTTTATTGGGGGGAACACATTCACCTCGGTCACTACGGTTCGCCACCACGACGGAAGGATTTTCTGGCGGCTAAATCTGACTTTGTACATTCCATGGTTAAATGGGGTGGTTTAGATAAATTGCCGAATGGTGCCACCGTCTTAGATGTTGGCTGTGGTATTGGGGGCAGCAGCCGGATTTTAGCGCGAGATTATGGGTTTGCCGTAACAGGTATTACGATCAGCCCTATTCAGGTGAAGCGTGCTGTGGAGTTAACGCCTGAAGGGCTAAACGTCCAGTTTGCGGTAGATGATGCGATGGCATTGTCGTTTCCAGATGCCAGTTTTGATGTGGTCTGGTCGATTGAAGCAGGTCCCCACATGCCTGATAAAGCCGTTTTTGCTTTTGAGTTAATGCGGGTGCTAAAGCCCGGTGGAGTGTTGGTTTTAGCTGACTGGAATCAGAGGGATGACCGCCAAAAACCTCTAAATTTCTGGGAAAAACCAGTAATGGAACAACTCCTCGCTCAGTGGTCTCATCCAGCTTTTTCCAGCATTGAAGGCTTTTCCGAGCTTTTGGCAGCGACGGAATTAGTCGAGGGGGAGGTCATTACGGCAGACTGGACGAAAGAAACGCTTCCTTCTTGGTTAGATTCGATCTGGCAAGGGGTGGCGAGACCGGGCGGATTGCTGCGTTTTGGACTGTCTGGTTTGATCAAGTCTGTGCGCGAGGTGCCGACGTTGTTGCTGATGCGTTTGGCGTTTGGTGCTGGGCTGTGCCGATTTGGAATGTTCCGCGCTGTGCGAGCAAACTCACGCACAGAATTGATGGACAGAAACTTTGTTAACCAAACTCCCTCAAGCTTGGTTAGGTAGACAAGATTCATAAGAAGCCAAGAAGAAGATAGGTAATACATTTGGGCTGTTGAGTGTTAACGGTTGACTGTCAACCGTTAACATGAATGGGGATTGGTTGTTGCATCATGTTGATTAAATCCAAACTTTTTTCATCAACAACTGTTTGATTAAATCCAAAGTCTTTTGATAAGCAACTGTTTGTTTTTGGTGTCCGAAGTATTGGACTGCCTTTTGTAAGTCTACGATCGCAGCCTGTTCATCACCAAGCTGATAGTAGGTTATACCCCTGTTAACATATGCCTCCCCATTGCTTGGGTTAAGCCGGATGGCAACAGAGAAATCTCGCACTGCGCCAAAGTTATTCCCATATTGGCCGCAAACACAACCCCGGTTGAAGTAAGCTCTATAGTCTTTGGGATTGAGACGGATCGCTATTGTAAAGTCAAGCATCGCTGCTTGTAAGTCCCGCAGATCAAAATGAGCTAATCCTCGGTCATTGTAAATACCTGCTAGTAGAGGAGAGGAGTATTGGGAAATTTGGCTTAAAGCAAGATTGTAGTCTGCAATTGCTTGCTGGTAATTTCCCAACATGGCATTTGCTAACCCTCGGTTGTAGTAGGCTCGGAAATCATAGGGTTTAAGGGAGAGTACTTGATTATTATCGGCGATCGCATCTGAATAATCCCCTTGTCTGTAATGAGCAAGTCCTCGGTTAAGATAAGCCTCAGTATTGTTAGATGCTTTCTCGATTGCCTGATTGCAATCTGCTATCGCATTTTGATAATCTTGAATTTGAAGATAAGCAAGACATCGATTATTATAAGCTGCTACCGAGTTGCTTTTTAGCTGGAGTGCCTGAGTAAAATCTTGAATGGCATGCTGGTATTCACCGCTTAGCATCTTTTCTACCCCCAACTTGAAAAAGTCAGTTCCTGTCATTTGGAGGCTAGAAGTCGTAGATGGGTATGCAGGTGACGTGAGAAAAAAACAGGCAAGTGCAACGGCAATACCAAAGTTGAGAATGAATCGCTTCTCCCGACCCATAAAAATATCTCACATTGCTAACACAACAAAATCAATAGGCAAGATCAGAACTTTACCCTTACATATGGTGATGGGGATTCATATCTGATTCATGTTGCTGGTGATGTATCCCTGCCGGATCTAGTTGTATGAGGCTCATATTCACTCGACCCAGACTAACCAATCCCATCGTAATGATTCCAGCACTCAGGAGTCCCATTGAGACAAACCCAACCGAAATTACACCCATTGGTACTAGCCCAATGGATATTAACCCGTGGGGAATGGCACCAATTGAAATTAATCCATGCGGCGAGATACCAATCGAGAATAAACCATCATGGGGTGCAATGCCGATCGCCAGCAATTTTAGCTTTTTCGGGCTGGATGTTTGATGGTCAACCATAAAGGGGTTATTGACAAATTACCACCTGTAAAACTTAAGTCAATACGATGGTGGTTGTCAAAAGACAGCTTGTCAAATTTGCGGTCAAGATGAAGCATCCACATCCGCCTGGGACTTGAAGTCCCAGGCGCGAGTAGCATAAGTCCTCTTTCAGAGGACTTTTGGGAGTTGTGAAACAACTGTCAATTTTATGACTTCTTATTTGGTTATTTGTAGTTTCTACTTAGAGGTGCAAGATATAAGGTATCAGTGCTTGTTATATCCTCAACAACGGAGTAGGAACCGACGGAGGTAGAGCCTCGGAACATTTAGGACCACGCGCTTTCAACGAAATTAGCGGTGAGGTTGTTAATAATGTCTTGTTCACCCTCACTAATACTGTGCCTAAATTAAGCCACAAAATGACAGCTTTTCGCCTTGTAGGACCAAAATCCCCACAGGAAAAAGATATGCTGCTTAAAGTTGCCATCTTTGAACAACAGGAGGAAGTTGCATGAGAACCATTGAAACAACCGTAACAGTCACAGATGACCAGCAAATTATCATGACATTGCCATCTGATATTATGCCAGGTAAACACCGAGTTGTGCTTGTGATCGATGAAACACTACTACCACTTGATGTCAATCCTGCTAAACCACCACTTAAACTGAATGTAGGTGAGTGGAAAAATTGGTCGCCTGAGTGTAATTTCCGCAGAGAAGATATTTATGATGATGACAGGGTTTAGAGAAGTTTTTATTGATACGAATGTGCTAATTTTCGCCACAAATAGCGTATCACCTTGGCATCTGGTGGCAACAGAATCTTTGCAAACTATGCGAGAGGCTGATATTGAATTGTTTGTCAGTCCTCAAGTACTGCGAGAGTATTTAGCTACGGCTACGCGCTTAAATGTAACAGGTAGTGAGTTGCAATTGGAGAAAATTTGGGAGAATGTCAATACTTTTAAAACAGAATTTACAGTGCTGGAGGATAACGATTTAGTTTTGTCAGCTTTGATTTCGTTATTAAGAAATTTTCCCACTGCCGGAAGGCAAGTTTACGATGCTAACATCGTGGCGACCATGCAGGTACATATTTTGCTACAGGCTGGAATGATTGAGCCGTAGTGGAAGCCTCATCTTGTAGAGTGATTGCCCATGATCGATTATTGCTACAACTCTACTTTAATTTACATAAGTAGAGTTTTGTATTTGCATAATTTTATGGATTCATTTGTGCTGCAAAAATTTCTTGAGCCGTGAGGTTTAATTCTGGAAATGTAGGCGATACTATGCGGTCATTTCCTCTGAACTGTTTACCTCGATATTCACCTTCATCATTGAAAGAATAAATAGTAATAGTTGGTTGTTTAAAATTACCTGTGAATTCTTTATTACCAAAAGGATAATAATCTACAATCCAGTATTCTTTTATTCCCATTTCATCATAATCAGCAAGCTTTTTATGATAATCGTCTCTCCAATTATTACTAACTACTTCAATTACCAAGGGTATTGACTCAGGACTGCTAACTGTTGATTTATCTTCCCAAAGCGGTTCATTTATTAAATTTGAGCGGTTTAATAAAAGAACATCTGGAAAATAACCAGAATGCTTGTTTTCTGGTTTGAATAATGTTTTATTTGGTATAAAATAATTAAGTTTAATGCGATGACATTCAAGCATTAGAATCATTACTAAAAATCCTACGATTTCCTCATGTTTTCCTTTTGGTTGTGACATCTTTACAATCTCTCCATCGTATAATTCGTATCGAAGGTTTTCAGATTGTGTTTGTAGAAAGGCTACAAATTCATCGAATGTGGTTAGATTTTCTACTGGATGTCTCATGGTTTTTGTTATCTTCAAAAATTTAATACTTAACCATCACATTCACCTTCTGCCCTCAGCATAGCTAGAGCCGCCCGAAGGGCTTGTCATTAGTTCGGAATATTTTAGGTTGGAGTGCCATAAAAATTAAAATATTTATCGGAAAGAATACATGCGTCAGTCGCCAGAATTCAGAATTAAATTTGTAGCACAAGAGCGAATGAATAAATGGGTTTAAGACCCCGACTAAATCGTAGATTTGGTCGTCGGTAGGAGTGGCGGGTTGAATCCCCCACTGATTGATTCTGACACTTCGGCAAGCTCAGTGCATCGCTTCTGAATTCTGACGAATGTATTCTTCTTCAACAACAACTAACAGTGTAACACAGAAGCGTTTACGATTGTATGCGCTTTTTGCAGGGTGAACATTTATTGGTACTAATCTCAACTTTTTACCCATGCACCCATTAGGCTTGCAAGGGATGTTGCGTCGGGTTTCTTCCTACGACCCAGAGTATGCTTTTTGGAATGTGATTGCTAGTATCGGCGGATTTGTGCTGGGTATGTCTACACTCCCCTTTATTTTAAACATGATCGGCTCTTGGGTGCAGGGTGAGGTCGAGGTTAGTACCTGAGTTTGGACTCCGACAGTTAGCAAATCATTCAATTGGTTGGTGGTTGCAAACGGAAGATTTACCTGACCGAAAAAATCGGGTGCGTGTGGTCGGTGATAAGTTGTATCTAGATTATACGCCCAATAATACTGAAGCACACGATCGCCTGATTTATCGCTGGACTGATGTCCTAAAAGCTGTAGACCGTTCCGCTGAAAATCCAGTGTTTCGTCGCGGTCTTTACCCTCGTAGTGATACATCTATTCAAGTCGTGGCAAATCAGTGCGGTACTTGTTGCTTTGGAGAAGATCCAAAAACATCTGTTCTTGACCTTAATTGTCGCACCCATGATCTAGATAATCTCTATGTTATTGATGGTAGTTTTTTCCCATCTAACTCTGGGGTAAGTCCTGCTTTAACTATTATTGCCAATGCTTTGCGAATTGGCGATCGCCTGATTGAACGCTTTTTTTGCTCTAGACGTTTTTGCTCACCCGTTCATTCAATCGACGATCGCTTAATTCACAGGTTGCAAAATTTTTCTCCCACCAGTCCAACATGACTTGTCCCCTCTGATAAGCTGTCGCGCATCTAAATTGTACTTTTTGGAGCCTGAAAGCCTTGCACTGAGGTTTTCATGTTGAAAAATTAAGTGCCCCTCAGCTTACCACACGTGGCTGATTATACTGTAAATCTTTTACCTTGCCCTAAATCCTTTGTCAGCAAGCTTTTCAAGACTTAACGGGAAAAGTCAGCCTGAACGATCGGGTGCGTACTGTACAAGAAAAATCTAGGTTATTTTAGGCAATCTTCCGGAATCGGTTGTTATACCCTAAACCTTATACGTCTTGTTAAGTGCAAGAAAAAAGGATAGAATGACCCATAACCCTTGCGTTACCATTTGTAGTCAGTACAGTTGGTGTAATTAGTAACCATGTACTCGAAACAAGAGCAACCTCCAATTCCACCGGAAAACGATTGTCGCAACGCCTGCACAGATATGGACAGAATCACTGTTAATACTCAAATTCATTTTGGCAAACCTTGTATCACTGGCACACGTATCACAGTACAAAGTGTTCTCGAACTCTTGAATGAGGGGCTTTCATTCAATGATATTATTCAAGGCTATTACCCTGATTTGCAGGTCGAGGATATTCGTGCCTGCTTGCAATACGCTATCGCCTTAGTAGCGGCTGAGGATATTCGCCTCGTATCAGCTTAGTTATGAGATTTCTACTTGATCAAGATGTCTACGCTGTTACAGCAAAGTTTCTTGCTGATGGCGGGCATGATGTACTACTTGTTGCATAGATTGGTCTAAAGCAAGCCACCGATGAAGAAATATTGAGAACGGCACAGGAGCAAAACCGTCTTCTAGTAACACGAGATCGGGATTATGGTAATCTCGTTTTCGTCAAGATGATTGGAACTGGTGTTATATATCTTCGTATTTTACCCAGTACGGTAAATGAAGTTCATAACGAACTCAAGCGTATTATACAGACTTATTCTCCAGCAGAGTTGGCAAGTGCATTTGTGGTTGTAGAACCAGGTGGGCACAGGTTCAGACAATTACAAAAAAAGGAGAATTAAGGGGCTTACATTGGTTCGCGGATGATAATCGTGAACCACTCTTTTTTTGTCCAAAGTCCAATGGTTTGGTTCGCGTAAATTATACGCGAACTACTCTTTTTTGTCCAAAGTCCAATAAATAAGAGTTAATACTGTCGGACTGGAATAGCTGAAATACCCGCCTCATTTGTCAATATAATTTTTCCGGGTACTTTTGGAGGCGATCGCGCAGCGGAGGCTTCCGCATCGCCCCCGTGGTCGGTTACACCAAAACCTGATTTTCTCGTCAGCCATTGTCATTCCATATTCTGGTAGTTTCAGAATAAACTGTAAAAAAATCCAAGATAATTTTAATCAGAAAGTGATTGCCATGACCATAGCAACTAAAAAACTGACCCTAGAAGAATATCTAGCTTATGACGATGGGACAAACACTAAATATGAGCTAGTGGATGGTGAATTAGTAGAAATGCCACCTGAAAGTGATAAAAATAACTTAATTTCTCTCTACCTACTATCGGAATTCCTCAAGCTCGTCTCTATACAACTCATACGCCACAAAGATACAGAAATTGTGGTAACAGGTGCTCGGACTCGCGTCCGCTTACCAGATTTGATGATCTTAACTGAAGAGTTATTCAGGGCGATTGGTGGTAGACGCGCTACGATTACTCAAGATATGCCATCTCCTGCATTAGTCGTTGAGGTTGTCTCTCCTGGTAAAGTTAACTCAGATCGAGACTACCGCTACAAGCGATCGGAATACGCCGCACGAGGAATTTCTGAATACTGGATTGTCGATCCTGGTAATGGGAGAGTGACAGTGCTGACGCTGATAGACGGATTATATGAAGAAGCTGTGTTTCAAGGAAGCAATTACATCGCCTCACCTACTTTTCCTGATTTGAGATTGACCACAGCGCAAGTCTTGGGAGCAGGGGAAGGGTGAGGACAAACGCATTAAAATTCTGTAATCCATGCCCAGCAAGGGTTGCAATTTTTAGTCACAAAACTAAACACTCTTTCCCCCTACACCCTTACACCCCCACACCCCTGTGTTTCTTGACAGGCGTTCATGAATGCCTCTCCAATGAAAAAGCCCTCGGTTCGTAGCGACTCGGGGCTTTAATTTAATTCACCAGCAAGTAATAGGTCGTTTTTAAACAAAGCCTATAGCTCTTAGCAAATATTCTAGCAAGATGTACGCTGTTCTTGCAATAGGGAGAATTGGCAAGCCAATTAGCAATGTGTATGCTATTCTTGCTGTAGGGGAATCAAAAAAGCAAAAGCATCTCTAGGGGTCTGTCAAGTGAAGTTTGATAGGTTTGTAGTAGCGCTTTAGCGCAAAAAATCGCGATTTTACCGGCGCTAAAGCGCTACTACGAACAAAGAAATTATATCGGTGAAAAATTGCACTTTTGCTCTGGCATATCTGGTTAAATCTGCTACGAATTTTTTGAACGCAAAGCTACAACAAAATGAAGCAGGATCGTAATCTTCGCAACAACTTAAAGTCAATCAGAACCCGTCTAGGTCTGAGCCAGCAAGATTTGGCATCCTTGGCTGGAGTTACCCGTCAGACCATTAGTGGTGTCGAGTCAGGACAATATGCTCCCTCGGTTACCATTACACTTCACTTAGCTAAGGCGCTTGGTTGTCAAGTCGAGGATTTATTTTGGTTCGAGCAGGATTTGCCTGAAGTGGAAGCAGTTCTGACTAAATCTATTCCAATCGCTCAGCCACTACGAGTTAGTCTGGCACGGGTAGGAGGACAATGGATAGCTTATCCGCTGATAGGTCAGGATGCTTTTCGCCAAGAGATGATTCCGGCTGATGGTGAGGCAGTTGTGGTGGACCCTGAGAACTTGCTTGCGGGGGGAACCCCTGTTGAGCCAAGTTCGGGGTTCCCCAGCAAACTGCCGTCGGCGCAGCCTCTTGGGAGGAGATACCCGAAGGCTGAGGACAAGAGCAAGATCGGTACACATAAAGTCCAGGTCCGGCTCTTAGATGATATGGACAAACTTTTAAACACGGTGGTGATTGCTGGCTGTGCGCCTGTGCTTTCACTATGGGGGCGTGCGACCGAACGCTGGCATCCCCAGTTGCGAGTCCAGTTTAACTTCGCCAATAGTGTCGCTGCATTGCATAGTCTGTCCCGAGGTGAAGTTCACATTGCTGGAATGCACCTGTACGATCCTCACACTGGGGAGTATAATACTCCCTTCGCCCGTGATGTCCTTGATGGGAGAGCAGCAGTTTTGATTTCCCTCGGTGTCTGGGAGGAGGGATTGTTAGTGCAGTCTGGCAATCCGCTAGGAGTAAGAACAATTATTGACTTAGTGGAAGCTGGGGCGACCATTGTCAACCGCGAACTAGGGGCAGGTACTCGTATGCTTTTAGAACGAACACTTCAAGAGGCGCAGATACCATTTCACACTGTCAAGGGATTTAACCATATCGTCCAAAGCCACCAAGATGTTGCCCAAGCAGTCGTCAGAGGAATTGCCGATGCAGGCATTAGTACGGCATCTATAGCCGCTGCCTTTGGGCTGGAATTTATTCCCCTACATCGCTCACGATACGACTTAGTGATTCTCAAAGAATACTTGGAAGAAGCACCTGTGCAACAGTTGCTTAGTACCTTGGGACATCGGCGGGTCCACTCGCAATTAGAAGTTCTAGGTGGCTACGACACCAGTAAAACCGGGGACTTGGTAGCTACTATTTAGCTGGTTTTGTTTCATTTTTTTTAAAAGTCAACTTTGCTTGCTGTTCCTGTGAGACGCAGCGTCTGATAAGTTTCTAGTTGCCCTTCAAGGATAGGAGAACCGCCACGCACAGGAGTGCGCTTCGTGGTCAGAATCGCCTCTGTTTTAATGGGGTTTTTTAGACTAGATGGCAGATTGATGGTTGGTAGTAGCAGGGTCAACCGGACTTCCTTGCCTGTATCAGCGTCTGGTTCAACGAGTACTGTAACCAGTTTGCCGATGTTGGTATCTAGGGTG
Organism: Stigonema ocellatum SAG 48.90 = DSM 106950; assembly: GCA_016903675.1. Taxonomy (GTDB): domain Bacteria; phylum Cyanobacteriota; class Cyanobacteriia; order Cyanobacteriales; family Nostocaceae; genus Stigonema; species Stigonema ocellatum. Next base: position 9,960 of record JADQBA010000193.1, read on the forward strand.
TTAATTTCCTCGCCTGTGAATTGGCGGCTCAAGTTCAGAGTTTTATAAGTGAGCTGCGGCGAACCGATGAAACTAGTAGTGGAGTAGTTAATGGTTGTGTCTAGCCCAGAAAGTTCAAACAAATTCGGCTCTTGCACAACAATTGGCACCACAGCAGGAGCCAATTGTTGTGCTGGTGCTGGTTGAGCAAATATAGGCGCTATAAAACTTCCCACTAGTAGAGTCAAAGCCAATCCCATCAGAACGATGAAACGACGAAAGTTATTGATGTACATGTTTGATTCTCCTTGAGTAATTGGATTTTGTGTGTTAGTAGGTGGATAACTCGCGGTTATTTACCACCATCTTTTTTGAACACAGGGTTGACTTTAAGCCTGAAAAAGTCTGATTCTTAATAGTTGGCAGTAAAATCAGCTTATGCAGTTTCCTACTTCAGTAGACCAAAACCTTTTGCGCTCGCGCTACGACCGCCTGCTATGTAGGGCTATCGTCAAAAAAGAGTAGTCTATGATAGGGGTCCCCACTCCCTACTCCCCACTCCCGTTATGATACCTCCATCTGCGATCGCCCAACAACTTGCCTTAATGCAGTTGTCTGATTCCTTCTTCCCCTCTGGCTCTTTTACCTTATCTCATGGGCTAGAATCCTTAGTGCAAGAAAGTCAACTACGTTCAAAAGAAGACTTGCAAACTTTTCTGCGGCTACTACTACATAATAAGGTAGGAGTCACAGATACAGTAGCACTAATCCATGCCTACCGGGGCAGTGCGATGGATGACTTAGAGGCAGTAAGAGCCGCAGATGCTATACTATTTGCTCAAACCCTAGTAGAGAAAACACGTGAAACCCAGCGCAAAAGTGGACGAGCCTTGCTGATGGTTGCCAGTTCAACTTGGCAAGATTCTCAATTAAACTCTCTCAATGAGGATGCTGCTACAGGCAAAATTCACTGTTTGCATCCAGTTGTATTTGCCGTGGTTGGTAGGGTAGCTCTTTTGAGCGAACAGGATACAGTGCTGGCTTTTTTGCATAGCTTCGTCACTGGTTTGTTAGGGGCTGCTATCCGTTTAAGTGTTGTGGGACATATACAAGCACAACGAATTCTGCTTCAGTTAGCGCCAGAGATTGAGACAGTCTACCAGACTGCTGCATCAATGAGCCTGGATGAAATGTGGTCTTGTACCCCTGCTATCGATATCGCCCAAATGCGGCATCAAAAGTTGGCTCACAGATTATTTGCCAGTTAGTTTTTCGTGATATAGGAGAAAAAATATGAGTTATTATATGAACCGACGGGAATATACCAATACTTTTGGTCCTACTCTGGGCGATCGCGTCCGTCTTGCCGATACGGATTTATTCATTGAAGTCGAAGAAGATCTTACTACCTACGGTGGCACCCTCTACGGTGAAGAGGTAAAATTCGGCGGTGGTAAGGTGATTCGAGATGGTATGGGACAATCCCCCATCACCAGATCCCAAAATCCCAACGTAGCAGATGTGGTGATTACCAACGCCTTGATTCTCGACTGGTCGGGCATTATTAAAGCAGATGTTGGCATTCAAGACGGGAAAATTTTTCAAATTGGGAAAGCAGGCAATCCCAACATTCAAGACAATATAGATATAATCATCGGTCCTGGCACAGAGGTTGTAGCTGGAGAAGGTAAAATTCTCACCGCAGGGGCAGTTGATACCCACATTCACTTTATTTGTCCCCAGCAAATCGAAACAGCGCTAGCCTCTGGTACTACTACTTTAATTGGTGGCGGCACTGGTTCTGCTACTGGTACCCTCGCTACCACTTGCACCCCCGGTCCAGTGAATATTTACCGTATGCTACAAGCGGCTGATGCCTTCCCAGTCAACATTGGTTTGTTGGGCAAAGGCAATACTAGCAAACCTGAAGGATTAGTAGAGCAAATTGCTGCTGGAGTCATGGGTTTAAAACTGCACGAAGACTGGGGATCCACTCCTGATGCCATTGATAATTGTCTTTCCGTTGCAGATCAATACGACGTACAGGTAGCAATTCACACCGACTCCCTCAATGAAGCGGGATTTGTGGAAAATACCATTGCTGCTTTTAAAAACCGTGTCATTCACACCTTCCATACTGAAGGTGCAGGAGGTGGTCATGCGCCTGACATTATCAAAGTCTGTAGTCTATCTAATGTTTTGCCCGCTTCAACTAATCCCACCCGTCCCTACACCATCAATACCTTTGACGAACATCTCGATATGTTGATGGTGTGCCATCACCTCGATAAAAACATTCGTGAAGATGTCAAATTTGCCGAATCGAGAATTCGCAAGGAAACTATTGCGGCTGAGGACATTTTGCATGATATGGGCATTATCAGTATTATGTCTTCTGATTCTCAAGCAATGGGAAGGGTAGGGGAGGTCATTACTCGCACGTGGCAAACTGCCCATAAGATGAAAATACAGAAGGGATTATTACCGAATCCTGACCATCCTCATGAAACTCATGATAACTTTAGAGCCAAACGCTACATCGCTAAATATACCATTAATCCTGCTATTGCTCATGGTGTTGCAGATCATATAGGTTCAGTGGAAGTAGGAAAAATAGCAGATTTGTGTCTGTGGAAACCAGCATTTTTTGGCGTTAAACCAGATACCGTCATTAAATCCGGAATGATCGCTTGGTCGCAAATGGGCGATGCTAATGCCAGTATCTCCACCCCTGAACCAGTTTATATGCGTCCGATGTTTGGCAGTTTTGGCGGTGCAATCGCGGAAACCTCTATTACTTTCGTTTCCAACGAAGCCTTGAAACAGGGTATCCCCGAAAAACTTGGCTTAAAAACTCGGACAGTAGCAGTTTCCAGGACACGTGAGTTGAAAAAGACAGATATGAAACTCAACGATGCTACCCCACATATTGATGTCGATCCAGAAACTTTCGATGTGAGAGTGGATGGGAAATTGTTAACTTGTGAACCTGCTAATTCTTTACCTATGACACAACGTTATTTCTTGTTTTAGGAGATACTCCCGAACCGGTTAGCGAGATTACCTATTTTAACGAACCGCAAAGACGCGAAGTACACGAAGAAAGAAGATCTGACAAATCACTGATATAACTTGCTGATTGGCATTTTAGGAGTATTTAATTTGCCAATTTAGTAAACTTTGAACTCTTTAAACACCTGCTGTAACCACTGTTGACATCTGATTGATGTTTGATGTATTGACCACAGCATTCTTTGTAGAACCATCTACTTGCAGATTATTTTGTAAATATTGAGGTTTGTATCCCGAAACCAATTTTTCAAGTAAAGACATAATAGTGTTCGGCTCATTGTTAGCTGCTGCTAGACAAAGTGCTTCCACCGTTATAGCCAAGGTTTGTGGAAGAATCCGACTGGCATTTTGGACAACAAATAGTTTTTCGTGTTCGGTTGGTTCGTATTTCTCTCCTTCAATAAACAATTCTTCAAATAACTTTTCCCCTGGTCGCAACCCTGTAAACTTAATCTCAATGTCTTTGTTTACCTCATATCCCGAAAGGCGAATGAGTTCCTTTGCTAAGTCCACAATTTTTACGGGTTCCCCCATGTTCAGCATTAACACCTCACCACTGCGACCTAGTACTACAGCTTGTAAAACCAGTTGAACAGCTTCTGGGATGGTCATGAAATAGCGACAGATATCAGGGTGAGTCACTGTGATTGGACCCCCTGCGGCAATTTGTTTTTTGAAGGTAGGAACGACACTACCCCGACTGCCCAAAACATTGCCAAAACGCACCACAACATAAGACTTGCCACTTTTTTGGGCAGCTTGCAGCACCAACATTTCGGCAACTCTCTTACTTGCTCCCATGACATTGGTCGGATTCACCGCCTTGTCTGTGGAAATCATCACGAAATGTTTAACATTGTATTGCAGCGCCAGTTCCACCAAATTTTTTGTCCCCAACACATTGTTGGTAATTGCTTCGGGATGATTTAATTCCATCAGAGGAACGTGCTTATGAGCCGCAGCATGGAAAATCACATCAGGTTGGAATTGCTCAAAGCCGTGTTTTAG
>JADQBA010000008.1 GCA_016903675.1 Stigonema ocellatum SAG 48.90 = DSM 106950
GTCATTTTTCAGTCGGGGTTTAAATCCCCGACTGAAAAATAATTACGAATTATGAATTACGAACTACGAATTTTTACTGCATCTCACTCAACACCTGTCGGATAGTATCCGATGGCACTTGATCAGTCACTGTCACTTCACCAATTTGCGTAGGTAATACAAATCGCACTTTCCCATCTTTAACTTTCTTATCGGTTTGCAACGCCGCAATAATGGCTTCAATATCCACCCCTGAGGGTAACTTAGTCGGTAAACCCGCTTTTTGAATTAAGGCGTCTTGACGTTCAGTTTCTGCCTTTTGCCACATTCCCAGTTCCACAGCAATCTGCCCTGCTGCTACCATGCCAATAGCAACAGCTTCGCCGTGATTCACTACACGATAACCCGTCAAGCTTTCCACCGCATGACCGATAGTGTGTCCATAGTTGAGAATCGCTCGCAGTCCAGCTTCTTTCTCATCTTTGCTGACCACATCGGCTTTTGCTTGACAAGAGTTTGTTAATATGCTATCTATTAATTCAGGTTTTAAGTACCGGAGTTGATCCAAGTGTTTGCTCACCTCCATCTCGGCAAATAACTGGGCATTCCAAATGACGCCGTACTTAATCACCTCTGCCATTCCCGCACGAAACTCCCGCATGGGAAGGGTTTGCAACACCTCTGGGTCAATTAAAACCAATCGCGGCTGATGGAATGCCCCAATCAAGTTTTTGCCTTGAGGATGATTCACACCTGTTTTGCCGCCAATGGACGCATCCACCATCGCTAAGAGTGTGGTAGGAACTTGTACAAAGTTAATTCCCCGTAGCCAAGTCGCCGCCGCGAAGCCAGTCATATCACCAATGACGCCTCCCCCCAAAGCCACCATAGTTGAAGAGCGTTCTAGGCGGTTTTCCAAAGCGGCATCGTAGATTTTTTGCACAGAATTGAGGGTTTTGTAGCGTTCACCTGCTGGTAGGCTGAGTTCAGCAACTTCAAACTGTGCGGCTTTTAGCGATGCGATCGCCCTTTCTCCAAAATGCTTAAAAATTGTCGGGTTAGAAACCAGCAATACTTTCAAGCCTAGTTTCAAACCTGTCATGTGTTCACCTAGTTGATCTAAACCGCCCGGCGCGATCGCAATCTCATAAGATTGCTGCGGTAGATTTACGTTAATAATAGAAGCCATCACCAACCCCAAACTATTGCCTCTGGGCTGTATTCTAGCTTATTAAATGTTTCAATGGTTTTAGATATCTTTAGGAGAAATTTACAATGTTTGCTGCCATCGCTTATATCGTCTTCTTGGGTCTGTTTTTTGGTCTTGCTGTCGGGTTGCTGTTCGGTCTGCGTGCTGTCAAGTTGATTTAGCAAGGATGTAAGGGTGTAGGTAGGTCCCCACACCCCCACACCCCTACACCCTTACAAATGGAGGACGCATCTCCAAACCAAGTAAATTCAGCATTTCACTGTCAGCATCGTATCCTGGGCAAGCAGTGGTGACAGTTAACATATGCCCGTTGTCGCTGGAAAAGATAGAATTGGCTCCTGCTAGGAAGCATAAAGCTTGCTCAACTTGCGAAAGTTTCGCTCTACCTGCACTGAGACGAACATCAGAAGCAGGCATTAAAATGCGTGCCATGGCAATCATCCTCACCACATCCCAAATTGGGACATCTGGCTGATTTTCCAAGGGTGTACCCGCCACTTTCGAGAGAATATTGATGGGTACTGACTCTGGATGCGGACGGAGTGTTGCCAGAGTGTGCAACATAGACACGCGGTCATCGACGCTTTCACCCAAGCCGAGTATACCACCGGAGCATACAGTCACATTTGTCTGCCGGACATTGTTAATGGTGTTCAGGCGATCGTCGTAAGTCCTAGTGGTAATGATCGTGCTGTAGTAGTCTGGTGAGGTATCCAAGTTATGATTGTAGGCATACAGTCCTGCATCTGACAAACGCTTGGCTTGTGCTTCTGTCAGCATACCCAAGGTGCAGCATACCTCTAATCCTAATGCCGTCACTTCCTTGACCATGGACAGCACTTGGTCAAATTGCGAGTTGTCGCGTACCTCCCGCCAAGCTGCACCCATACAGACGCGACTCACACCGCTTTCTTTAGCTTGCTGTGCAATGCTAAGTACTGTTTCCTTTTCTAGAAGTGCTTGTGGCTTTACTTGTGTTTGATATCGAGAAGATTGGGCACAGTAACTACAATCTTCTGGACAACCACCTGTTTTGATAGATATGAGCTTACAGACTTGTATCTTTGTTGGGTCATGATATTGGCGATGCACGCTAGCAGCTTGATAGATCAGCTCTAGCAGTGGCGTGTCATATATCGCCCGGATCTCCGCTTGTTCCCAATTGTAGCGTATTCCCACTGACATCATTGTCCTTGTTGTTTGGATGAAAGGAAGGGGTGTCAGGGTGTAGGGGTGTCAGGGTGTTAGGGAAGAACATAGCAAAGGAGAAGAAATTCTGCCCGTTGTTTTCCCCTACACCCCCACACCCCTACACCCCTATTGAGATTAACCTACAACTTTGACACTCCCACGCCTAGAAGGCATGGGATTCTTGAAGACTAAGCCAAGTCCTCAATATTCCATAAATCCAGACTTTGCTGAATTGGCAGGTTCCCAGGCTGACGGCGTTTTCTTCTCTTACGAGTCGAACCATCATTTTGTCCTTCTAACCCTGTCAATTCAGGGCTGGGCGTTTCAAACAGAATTAACTGTCTTTCTTTCCGAGCAGTCCACCCGTACCTTTTTTACTTTTACCCGACATTTAAGAGCGATTCCTAATATTTCAACACCGCGACGCTTTATGTTGACACCGCCCGTTTGGTCGGCATCTGCTCTTGCCCACATTCACCACATAAAAATTTTTCACCATCTCTATTAGACGAGTCTATGTGATGACATTCTGGGCATTCTTGGGAGGTATAATGTGGTGGCACTACACCGAAAATTTTTCCCGACTTGGCAGCCGCGTACTCAATTTTAGTTCTGAGTTCGTACCATCCAGCATCTGAAATAGCTCTGTTTAGACCAGCTTTACGAGATTGTCCGTTGTTTAAATAACGCCCAGTCTCTTCATCCTTCTTGGGCTTGCAACGTTTTTTCATATTGCTCACCTTAAGGTCTTCTAGAAAGATTGCATCAAATCTTTTAGAAATTTCTATCGCTATCTTCCATTGAATTGCTGTGCGCTTATTGGCTATTCTTTGATGAAATCTAGCAATTCTATTACTCGCTTTCTTCCGATTATTGCTACCTTTTTTCTTCCGACTAATTTCACGTTGGCGAATACGCATCAACCGACGAGTTTTTTTATTAGTAGAAAGCTTAGGATTTTTAATCACAGAGCCATCAGAGAAAGTGATGAGCTTTTTTATTCCGACATCGCCACCAACAGCGGTGTTAACCTTTTCTGGAGTTATTGTTGGGAAAGCTGGTACTGTAGCATCTTCTATCCTGACGCTTATAAACCAACCATTAGCCTTTTTGCGAAGTGTACAAGATTTGATTTTGAAACCCAAAGGGACTGGACGAGAGTTGAAAAAGCTTACCCACCCAATAGACGGCAAGTATATTTGGTCTGACTCTATCTTTACCCCAAGAGTATATGTGAAACTCCGAAAAGTACTACGATTCTTAAACTTAGGAAAGCCAGCGCCACTGAAGAACTTTTGGTATGCCTTATCTAACCGTTTGATATTTTCCTGAAGTACTGTAGAATCAATTTCCCCATACCAAGGTCTAACAGTTTTTAGAACTGGTAGCTCTGCCATTTGTATTTCCCCAGCATTCCTTAGCTTGGGCTTAATTTGAGGCACATTCACTTGTTTTTGGGACTCTAGTTCGCAGTAGTCCCCAAATATTCTATCGTCTTCTAGCTTCTTGACCTTGGCACCGCCAGATATTTTCCAAGGATAACCGCTAGCACTACCCACTAAACAAGTTAATGGACATATTTCAGCAAGTGTCGTCAGATCACAATATTCGCCTTGGACTTTTCTTGAATAATAAGTGTCGATTCTGTCACGTAAATTATAATTATAACTGGCCCTTAGCATGTCTAACCAAGAGTCCATAATGCTCGACTGCTCATCAGATGTACGCAACTTATAGACATAACTAAGAAATATTTGTCTCACCCCCTTCTGTTTTTTTATTACAAATCTAATCTAGCATGATATGGTTGATGCACAGAGATTGTTGACCATAGCTTTACGAAAACTTTATATATGTTTAGCAAATATAGACACTAGACTTCATCAGTCACCTTGATTAATTACCACTTTGTTTGGATACCGAAACGAAGAAAAAAGGTGCTGTATGATTTAGTTGCAAAGCGCTTGGAAGAATTGCTTTACGAGAAAACTTTAGAGTTGGAATGTGAAATAGTAGCTCCTAATTGATGCCAGACCATGTACACTTATTCTTAAGTTGTCCACCTACACTTGCGCTGCTACCAAATAATGTTTAGATTAAAAGGTTATACGTCTAGAGTGTTAAGACTCATTGTTTCCACACTTATTGAAATTACCTTCAATGTGGACTCGGAGTTACTTTTGTGGAACGGCTGGTGATAGCGAAGCGGTAGCGAGTCTTCTCCCAAGGGGAGACGCCAAGGGCGAACGAGCGTCTGCATCATCGGAAACTATTAAGAAATACATTGCCAACCAAAAGACCCGATAAGAATATTGACGGCGGCTAAAGCCGCATCGCATTCATCCCACGCCTATAAGGACGCATGAGGGTTCCTGCGTCACCCTCATGCTCGTGGGCTTTCTGCTGTGATTGCTGTAAGTTTTATCTTAGTACCATTCCTCCATGCCCATTACCCACTACTTAAATCGTAGTTTATGAAATTAGAACTGCCACTTATTGCTACTGAACGTTTATTCTTACGACTGGCAATTCAAGAGGATATTCCTGCCATCGTAGCATACTACACTGAAAACAAAACTTATCTCACTCCATTTTCTCCTCCTTGGCATGAGAATTTCTTCACCGAAGAGTATTGGCATACTCAGGTAGAAAATAATTATCTAGAATTCATCAATGACCTATCATTAAAGCTATTTATTTTTCCCAAAACGAATCCAACAATAATTATTGGAGTTGTCAATTTTAGTAATTTTATCAGACGCTCAGCCCAGTATTGTAATCTAGGATACAACCTTGCGGAAGCCGAACAGGGAAAAGGTTACATGACAGAAGCTTTAAAAGCAGCTATTCAGTATGTGTTTCAAGAATTAAATATGCACCGAATCATGGCTAATTATCTGCCTCACAATCAGCGCAGTAGCAATTTACTCAAAAGGGTAGGATTTCTTGTGGAAGGATATGCCAGAGAATATTTATTAATTAATGGACAATGGCAAGACCATATTCTTACGAGCATGACTAATACTCAGTGGAAAGTCATACAAAATCCATAATAGGTACACAGCAACGCCACATAAAAGAGCAATAATTATAAGTGTTTGCTTCTCACCTCAGTCGTCAAGTTAAACAATCAAAGTCATTTAGGAGTTGCTGAAGATGGGAATTAACTCTGCGAAGCTATTTTGTGCTACTCTAACCGTTGCCACCATTTTGTCTGGAATTGCCTTAACATCTCCAGTTAAAGCTCAATCTCAATCTACTTCCACGCCTGAGGCTACTTCTGCTCCTTCTGCTCCCGCCTCAGGCGCTCCTGGAAGCGTGATAAAGCCTTCCCGGTCAACAATTACTCCGGAACAGCGACAAAAGATTGATGCCTTGAGGAAAGAAATGTATGATGAGATTCAGCAGAGTGTATTAAACAAAGATCAACAAACCCAATATACTCAAGCGATTAGTTCTGGCAAAACACCTCCTCAAGCTCTCCGAGGGCTGAGTACTAAGCTGACACCAGACCAGAACTCAAAAATTAAATCAATTAGGACAAGCTATCAAGCCAAAGCGAGAGAAATTAGAAACCCACAGTCATCATCACAGCCAGCACCAGGTTCAACACTACCAAAGTAAAATACTAAAGTGGTAAAGGAGACTGGGGATTGGGGATTGGTGACTGGTGACTGGTGACTGGGGAATATCCTCATCATCATTTCATTTTCCCTAATCCCTAATCCCTAATCCCTAATCCCCTAACTCGAAGTTGGGGGATTTTTGTTTCCACAACCCAGAGGTAAGTAGACCGACACAGAAAAACCGAACTATATTAATTTATGTATTGGCTTGTAGTAGCTCCGTGGGCGCTCATATCTAGGGCGCTGTAGACACGAAGTGGCTTCCCGCAAGGGTAGCGCAACTACAAACCTTTATTTATTTGTACCGACTTACTTACTATTGTTTAATATCATGTCGGTCTAATTGCCCATAATAAAAACCTCTGGTGTGTCAGAGCGTCCCCTTATCCCCGCGTCAGTCTTTACTATGGGTATTCAACCGGACATGATATAAGTCCCTAATAGGGATTTCTACCTCGACTAACTACACTCTACAGCAACTTGCGAATAAGTCTAATGACTCTGGCCCAAACCACAAGCAACAAGAATTCTAGCAATCCCTTTGTTAGCCTCAACTACGAACCCGCCTTAGAATCTTTAGGCAATGATTACTACGACGAAGTTGCGGCGGCGGAATTTCAAGAGCATATCCTGCGCTGGCGCAATAACTCACTGCTACCCCAGTTGGGACTAGACCCTCAAGCAGTGACAGATGAAGATTTTATCGTCGCCTTTGGCAAATTTGAAAGCCGTAAACCTTTGTTGGCGCTGCGTTACCACGGCTATCAATTTGGTGAATATAATCCCAGGCTGGGTGATGGTAGAGGCTTTCTCTATGGTCAAGTACGCGGTACTGATGGTGAACTTTACGATTTTGGTACCAAAGGTTCTGGTACAACGCCCTACTCTCGTGGTGGTGACGGTATGCTGACACTCAAGGGGGGTTTGCGGGAAGTTCTGGCTGCGGAAGCTTTGCACCATATGGGTGTACGTACGTCACGCTGTCTAAGTATGATTGAAACAGGTTTATCCCTTTGGCGAGGTGATGAACCTTCCCCTACTCGCTCCTGTGTGATGGTCAGGATGAGCCGATCGCATATTCGGTTTGGCACTTTTGAGCGACTGCACTATTTACGGCGTCCGGATTTAACTAAAAAGCTGCTAGACCACGTCATTGAGCAATATTACCAACACTTAATCAGCGAACAAAATCAGTATGCCGTCTTTTACGCAGAATTAGTCAAACGTGTGGCAAAACTAGCAGCACAGTGGATGACAGCAGGCTTTTGTCATGCAGTACTCAACACCGACAATATGTCTATTACTGGGGAGAGTTTTGACTATGGTCCCTATGGGTTTATTCCTACTTATCAACCATATTTTACTGCCGCATACTTCGACTATTATAGACGCTATTGTTACAGCCAGCAACCAGCTATTTGTAAATTAAATTTAGAAATGCTCCAAGAAGCTTTAAAGGCTGTTATTGATCCATCTGATATGGACGCAGCATTAGCCAGCTTTGACCAGCATTATCATAGCGAATACTGCTCTTTAATGTTCAAAAAATTGGGTTTTGACCAGTTAACAGATCCAGAAGCTGCGGAACTATTGAATCTCACAATTCAATTTTTGCAAGACAGCCAGGTTGGTTATCACCTGTTTTTTTATGAAATGGCTCGCACTTTTTCATCTAAATGGCGCGACGAACCAGGCTTGGTGATGGCTACTTCAGATATTGTACCACCATCAGGAGCGTCGGAAATTTTTGACAATTGGTGCATACTTTACCATAAAATGTTGAATAATTATCATCCAGACCAGATGGATGTAATTGCCCAAAATCTAGCTCGTCATAATCCCAAAACCGTCTTATTAAGACCTCTAATTGAGTCCGTTTGGGAACCTATCTCTCAAGAAGATAATTGGCAACCTTTTTCTGAGCTAATTAAGCTAATTCAGTCGGGAGGATAGAAGAAAAGTATGATCGGGACGAATCTCAATGACTAAATCCACTAATGTGGAAGATTTGACCAATGGCTTGATGAATAATTCTGGGTGAAGCGATCGCCAAAAATAGTAAACAAATTGCTCTACCTCTTGTTCGCTCATCCCTGATTTGCCAGCAGCAATCATCTGTCGTTCTGCTTGTTTGCGCCACTCGAGAGAAAGGCGATAATCTGTAGGATACAGCACTATGAGGCTATCTAATCGCTCCCACAGCGGTAGATAATCGTTGAGTTTACTATTCATATCATGGGCAAATACCCTATCCTCATGTGTGATAATTGGAGGCGGTGCAGTTTCAAATTGAGCAGGGTCAATTGGTCGCACACCAACACACCAACCTTCAAAAAGAACAATATCTACATGACTCACCATTTCTGGAGTAGTTCGTTCACCAGCGCCTGCGTAGGCGGATTTATCAAAGCGCGGAACCGCAACTGGACTTTTGCACTCTCGGATTTCATCTAGTACAGTTAACCCCAGTTCAATATCATGGGTTCCTGGTGGACCACGCCAAATCAACCGAGGATCTTGCTGTTTTAATGCCAAGCGATCGCTATAAGTTTTGTACAAATCATCCAAAGATAGATTCAGGGTATGGTATCCTAAATGCTTGAGGATTAATGTGAGAACTTGGCACATTGTCGTTTTGCCCGTACCTTGTCCTCCCAAAATGCCTTGTATGAGGGGACACCCTAACTCTTGACGGTGCGATGCAAGTTTTCTTGCCAAAGGTAGCCACAAATTCCACAACGTCTCCAACATCACATCGGGTTCCATCGCTAGGGTCGTTTCGCAAAACTTACTCAACTCTGGTACCACTAATTTCACCAACTCTTCATTTGTCATTACTTCTTCTCCCCCATCTCCCCCATCTCCCCCACTCCCCCCCTCCCCACTCCCCACTCCCCACTCCCCACTCCCTTCATTCCCCATTCTCCCCACTCCCCACTCCCCACTCCCCACTCCCCATTCTCTTCACGACCCCAGTTTAAAGGCTTCGAGAAACAGGCTGTAGACCAAACCAATTTTAAGGCTGTTTAGTGTATCTAGCCAGAGCGATCGCCTCGCGGAGAAGCTACGACCATAAAATATCCTACTAGCGATTTCCGTCAACAGCACTAAAATCCCAGCTACAACAACGTCCCATTCAGCCGTTTGTCCTGCTGTGGTGGAAATTGCGCTTCCCAGAAAAAAACCAAACAACAGACTAATGACCAGCAGCGACAACCGTCGCCAAGGATTGAACAACCATTGTCCCAATCGCCTAGCAGTAGCATCTAACAGATTGTTGAGACGAGTGTTTTGCATTGCTCGGACTTGCAAAAGTCAAGATTTTTTGAAAAATTTTTTCCTATACTGGAGTATATACGGTTTAGCATAGGCTTGCTGGAATACTATTGTACATATATCTTAGGTTTTCAGTCAGTAACAACATTTATACATATTGTTACCCTGAACCAAGGATAAGATAAATGTCAAGCAATATACTCATTACGGTAGTAGCTCGCAACATAGCTTTAGGCTAGGTTTGTGGTTAATTGGACTTTTTCACAATTGGCTACTATGTCGTCAAGCCTACAAAAAATACTTATTTCTAATAACTATCAAGATGAAATTGCTGATGTATCGTCATGCTGTTCTGGTAGCTTGTTTTTTGGCACTGCTTTTACTACCTGCGGGATGCTACCAGGTAAGTGTATCCTTTGAGCCTTCAAACTCAGAAACCGAAACACCTTCACCACCACCAACTCAGCCCTCCCAGTTGGAGAAAACGGAGACCTTATCTGTTTCACAGGAAAAAGCTAACGTTCCTACTGTACCAACTCCAGCATCCACGCCAAAAAATAGTGTCTTAATCTCTTATAATAACTCAAGTAGGAAAGGATTGCAACAAGGAAGTTTGCGAATGAGCAATCAAACGCAAAAGCCTGTGCGGCTTGCCTTACTGGCGAGGCGATCGGTGGTGAAGGGTTCTGACTCTCAAAAGTCCAACTATGATGTCCCAGCACATTGGGATTTTTCTCCCAAAGAAGGTAGTGAGAAGGGGCTGATTCTATCCCTGCCTAACGGTAACTTAAAGTTGGAAAAGGGAGATATTTTGGTTGCCTTTGCACAAGATAGTTCCCGTCGCTACTGGGGCCCATATGTTGTTGGCGAAACTTCCTTACCTACTTGGAATGCCCAAAACAGAGAATGGCAATTACTGCTTACTAAATAGTTATTGTGAAGTTAGGTGTTGGTTGTTTGGTGTTTGGTGTTTGTTGTTAGGTGTTAGGTGTTAGGTGTTATCGTTCCAACTAACAACCAACAACCAACAACCAACAATTCCCCAATTCCCCAACCAACAACCAACAATTCCCCAATTCCCCAACCAACAATCAACAACCAACAATCAACAACTAACATTTAAAGCTTGATTAATTTTGTTTAATAAGTCTTCCATTGAAATTGAGCGAGGCAAAATCTCATTAGCGATGGTGCCTACAACAGTTTCTAGGGATTCTACGGTATTATTTTTCTTTTGTGTTCCTTTTTGGGGAGTCTGAGGCTGCTTATCTTCTACCTCATTGGGATTTAATCGCTGGTCGAGTACCAAAATGGGTGGCAAATCGAAAGGCAATTGCCCTAATGTTTTGAGTGCTAAGTATACCTCTTTTTGGATAGTGGACTCTCCTAGGCAAATCAGTAATAGGTCAACGCTTTGGTGACGAATTTGTTGTAGTAGTTCTGCCCAAGACCGACCCATGACTGCTTTCAAGCCAGCAGTTTGTAGGTACTGAATCAAAGCTTGGAACCACTCAGACCCACGAGAGATAGTCAGAGGTTTTAACCCGAAGGAAGGAGAAGAGGTATTGATTTGATCGCTGACGCTACTTTGTGAGGAGTTTTTTTGTGAGCTATCGCCCTTCGTCTGCTTGTGCCTTACCTCTGGTAAATCTGGTAGCATGGCAAAATCCACCACTAAAATGTTAGGTGGGCAGCTTACACCAGCTGCAATTTGCAGCACCGATAATAAGGAATCTGTTTTCCGGCGACCAATTCTCTGGTCAATGCCCAATGGTTTTGATAAGCAAGGAAAGACAGAGATCCCAGCTACCTGAGTAGCTGCTTGGGTAGTTGCCACATCGCAGGTAACAAGCGGTAAAGCTACCAAACGTTTGTACTGACTGAGTTTTTGCAGGTAAGTTCCGGCTGCGGGTATTTCTGCATCTAGCAAAACGACATCAAAACGCCAAACCCTCGCCAGCAGTTCTGCTTGATCTAAGTCATCCACTTCTACAACCCGGTGGTTTTGGAGTGACAAATGGGGATGTATAAATTCCCACTCAGGATCAACTAACCTGAGAATTCGCAGTGGAGTTTTAGTAGAGATAGTTTCACCACTGTGTAACTTTTGCTGCCGAATTTCTGGTGTAGTACATAACTTTTCTAGCAGTGGTGCTAAGACCTGATGCTCTACTGGCAAACTCAAGAAACCTTCTGCTTGGTTGGCAATTGCTTGCTTCTTTTCGGCTCTTGTGGCGGTAACAACTACAGAAATATGGCGAGTTACAGCATCCGATTTGAGTAAGGTTAGCACATCCCAACCTGACAACAACGGGAGCAACGGATTGAGGAATATAGCTTTGGGTTGCAAGCGACGGGCTTTTTCTAATGCTTCACATCCCGACCGAGCAATCACCACCCGATATCCTAAACGAGTCAGGGAGAGAGTCAAATCTTCAATGTATTGGGCTACTGCCTCAACAACTAAAACTAGGCTGTTGTCATGAGTATGTTCGTTATTGTGAGAAGTGGCATCGGAGTGGTGCCCTGTTTGTCCATTTGCTGTTCTGTTGTGGAGTTTAGGCGTTGTAGCGATTCCTGTGGGATTACTGTGAGGAAACCATGAATAGCTTCCGGACTTACTTTCCAAGTCTTGTTGTCCCCATGTCCCCATATCTCCTGCTCTCCTCTGGGGAGGACTGGGCGGTAAAAGTAGTGTAAACTGGCTGCCTTTGCCTTCCCGAGACAAGAAGCTAACATCGCCACCATGAAGCCTCGCCAAGGCTCTGGTTAAAACAAGCCCCAGACCTGTTCCTTCATGTTGACGGGTGAGGGGATTTTCCAGTTGTTGAAATTTTTGAAATATGAGATGCTGCTGGTGTTCAGGAATCCCAATACCTGTATCCCAAACTGTAAAGGTAATCCAACCTTCCCAACGATTGACCCACAGCCCAATTTCACCACCTGTTTCAGTAAACTTGAAGGCATTGGAAAGTAGGTGTACCAGCATCTGGCGTAAGCGCAACTCATCCGCCACCATCTCGTCTAAGCCAGGTTCAATGGAGATGGTCAATTGGTGTTCTGGTAAAGGTGATGCTTGGGTTTGGCGAAGGTGTGTTGCTTTGCTGGTTTCTCGGTGGATAGTTTTTGCTTCCGATATGGCGCGATCGCACACAGCGCGAATTTTGACATGGGACAGCGTTAATTCCATCTGTCCGGTTTCCATGCGGGTTAAATCCAAAATGTCATTGACCACACTCATCAGGTGGCGTCCACTTTGATGAATGAGTCCTGCATAACGGGCTTGACGCTCGTTTAGTTCGCCCAACTGCTGATCTACCAGCAGCCGCGATAAACCTAAAACGGCAGTCAAGGGCGTTTTCAGTTCATGACTAATACAAGCTAAAAACTCATCCTTTAACCGATTTAGTTGAATGAGATCGGCATTTTTTGCCGCCAGTTCTTTGCAAAGCTGTTGCTGTTCGGTCACGTCAGTCGCTAGCATGAGCCACAGGTCGGTGCTGGGTGAAAGCTCTGAGTGAGGACTATCTAAGGGAATTTTGACAAATTGCCAGATTCGCTCCTGACCATTTTGCACTTCAACGACGCAGGTACAAGTACCAAGTTGGTTATCCAAAAAGCATCGACTTCCAGCAATTTCTAATGGCTGTTGCTCCTGATGCTTTTTAGCTGAAGCCGATTTTGAACGACGTGGTAAGGTTTTTTCGGGTATGGCTTCAGTCAAAACCGACACAGTATTCTCTTGAGAATGAAGTTTCAAAGGGTTGGGCTGCTTTTGGCTGTTATGCTCATTGCTCCTGTCACGAGAATTAACAACTGCTTTTTGATTGGGGTGTTGTGATTTTGCTGGGTCTGTTGACAGTATTGCCTGTACCTGTTGTCTCACCCCTTCTGGATCTTTAAATGTGCCGAATTGCTGCCACCAAGCTGGGTTTTGCGTCACCACCTCCCCAGTACTTGTTTGCAACATTAAAGGCCAAGGCAGTCGTTCCAGCAAGTGTACTAATGGCTTTTCTTGGAGTGGCTTGTATTCTATGCGCTGCTGTTTGCCAGCTGGATTTTTCCTTTCTTCAGTATTAGTAGACGTCCGAAGGTTCGCTTTCGTGAAAGCTGAGTAGCCATCGGTCTTGGAACTCATGGACAATCTCTGCTTGGCCACACATTGTAACAGGCGCGAGCTATCTACAAGCCCCACAAATTTGCCAGCCTTGTCAATCAGTGCCAAATCTAAGTTAGTGTAAGTTTGGGTTTGTTGCGATCGCAAAAACGATCCCAACTGCTCAACACAAGAAGAATCTGGTAATGTCTGTACCTGCTGAATGAGCGCCTTATCTAAGGATGCTACTGGCTGCTGTAAATCTAAAAAATTAGGATTTTGGTCTTTTTGCTCTGATAAGAGCAATTGTAGTACTAAACTGGCAGAGTACAGCAACCCTGTTGGGCATTGCTGCTGATTTAATATTATCAGGCGATCGCACTGCTTTTCCTGAAAAATCTCCAGCACAATTGCCAGCGTAGTTGTTTCTAGGCAACTAGGTACGCTTGCAATAAAGTCATTTAGCGGGTACTTTAGCATTGACATAAGGCAATGGGGTCATTCCTCACGGGAAGTGTATGCTGTCGATACCACCTAGTGAGCGGCAAAAACTCCAACGGTGTTTCCAACTGAAGCAATATCCTCCATGAAGATTGAAATCAGGGATTCAAGTTAATCGTTCAACACATTTGAGAAGGGGACCCTTGATTGGCGACAGGTTCGATTTGGTTGGGGTCCCAATCCCCAACCAATCAGATAAGAATTTCTTGCCCTGTCCAAGGGTCCCCAGTCAAGGATCCCCTTCTCAAGGGTCCCGCGACCCTTTGATACAATCTATTTTGCCCTCAGCCAACAAGTTGTTTGAGTGCGAAGATTTGTCTTTGCTGCCAAGGAAAAAGCGGGAGACAATGCTCACGCTTTGTCCTTGGGGGTGTTGAAACTTTTCATCGATAGCGACAGCTATGACAATTATGGCCCCAAAGACTCGTTTTAGAACCTTTAGGAATTATAATGATTTGGAATTCCACAATCGTTTATATTTGTTTAAGTATCTTATAAAGGATTAGAATAACAAAATCTCTATTAAGATAGATATAAAAATCTGCCAATAGTGAGCTACCAACCTCACAATAGATACGTGATGGCAGGTGGTGCCCAGAGAAGTTGGCTCTTATACAAATTTCTCCTTGCTGAATGACTTGCGATCATCCTAGCACCTAGTGCCGCTACGCGTAATTCGTAATGACGCTCGTGCCTCGCTAACGCTGCGCTAACGTAATTCGTAATTACCGTGACTATCAGGGTTTTAGACATTTCAAATGGGTGGCTTATTTACGCGCCCCCTGTACTAGTATCATTAGAATAGATTGTCTCGTGGTGCTAACACTGTTGACTAGCGTTGGGGTGTGAGGGTGTAGGGGACACCACAAAATTTTTTTTAAACAAGAGCACCTGGGAGAGCCTCATCCTTTTAGGGATGGGATGATAGTCGCTCCGTCGCCGTCATTAATCATTGGTCATGAGTAAAAAAAATGACAAAGGACCAATGACTAATGACGCTTTATCACACGAATTCTAGGGGGTGGGATGAGCTTAAAAGGTAAAATAGTGTCGTGCCTGCTCAAAAGTTAATGGGAAAAACCTGCCCCTACTCAGGCTTGACAAATGTCTTAAAGATTTTTTTGCAGTTAACCGCCAAGCGGGCGAGATTACCAGTTTTTTCAGCAAATGACGAGAGCCGAACAGCAGGCATTGTTGCAGCAACTCAAATCAGACTACCGCCAGATCCTTTTAATCTATTTTACCACTGACAAGAAAGTGAAAGAAAAAATTGATAAATTTATCAATGCAGTATTTTGTGCTAATATTCCTGTGCCGCAAATCATCGAAATTCACATGGAACTCATTGACGAATTTGCCAAACAGCTAAAATTGGAAGGAAGACGTGATGAAACATTACTTGATTACCGATTAACATTGATCGATATACTGGCTCACCTCTGCGAACAATATCGATGTTCGATTCCCAAATAGATAAAATATAGCAATCCGTGGAGGAATTACAAACAGATATCCCTTGTCCCCCCGGCCCCAAAGGGGAAGTCAAAAGTCAAAAGTCAAAAGTCAAAAGTGTTTTGAATTTTGAATGCGTGAATTTCCGCGTAGCGGCTTGTCCCCCTTGCCCCCCTTGTCCCCCTTGTCCCCCTTGTCCAGATCTTAAATAGGATTGCCATCTATCGAGGTGAGATCTTCAACAGGATTGAAAACTCACGTACTCCATACCCATAGATGCCCTGTGCCTTTTAGGACTGCACCCTAACATCCTGTATTTCCATAGTTTTTGGACAGCCTGTACCTATGACGAATAATGTAAGAAAGACATATGTTCTGAAGCTTTATGTAGCAGGTAACACTCCGAACTCAGTACGGGCATTGAAAACACTCAAAAACATTCTAGAGGAGGAGTTTCAAGGGGTTTATGCTTTGAAAGTCATCGACGTGCTGAAAAACCCCCAACTGGCAGAAGAAGATAAAATATTAGCCACGCCAACACTAGCTAAAATTTTGCCTCCACCCGTCCGCAAAATCATCGGGGATCTTTCAGACAGAGAAAGAGTGTTGATTGGATTAGATTTATTGTATGAAGAACTGATTGAAGGAGAAAAATTGGAAGAATAGACTTATTAAACATAAAATCTTAGTGGTAAACATTATAAATAAATTAACTAGTACACGAGGCGCGGAAATAAAGCGATGTTGAAGAGGGCTGGAGGTAGCTATGCTAAAGGCGTTGAGATTGGGACTCAGACACCAGATGAAGGTAAACCGCCCAACCTTTGCGGAGGTTTTAAACCAGGTTTGGGCGGCTGTAGGCTGACTTTAAACTTAATTCTGATATAGCTACCAACAGCCGCGAGGTAGGGCTGGCAAAAAATCCAAAAATGCTGATGTATCAAGCCTTCTGCCTCCAGAATAGCTGCATACCTGCCGAATTGTACTAGGTAGAATCCCTGTTTGTAAGTTTTAAACAAACAATGAGTGAACAAGACCAACTAGCACAAAATACCACACCAGTACTTGGAGGGGTAGAAAAAATTCGCACAATGATAGAGGGCTTTGACGATATTAGTCATGGCGGATTACCTCTTGGTCGAACTACCTTAGTAAGCGGTACTTCTGGCACAGGCAAAACTTTATTTTCTCTGGAGTTTCTTTATAACGGTATTAGCCACTTTAATGAGCCGGGAGTATTTGTCACCTTTGAAGAATCTCCCTGTGATATTATTAGAAATGCTAAGAGTCTTGGTTGGAATTTACAACGCTTAATTGATGAAGGAAAGCTGTTTATTCTTGATGCTTCTCCCGATCCCGAAGGACAAGATGTAGTAGGTAACTTCGACCTTTCTGCATTAATTGAGCGCCTACAATATGCAATTCGTAAATACAACGCAAAACGTGTTTCTGTTGATTCCATAACAGCAGTATTTCAGCAGTATGAAGCTATGGGAGTTGTGCGACGAGAAATTTTCCGTCTCGTAGCGCGTCTCAAAATCTTAAATGTCACAACCATCATTACGACAGAACGTGCGGAAGAATATGGACCTGTTGCCAGTTTTGGGGTAGAAGAATTTGTTTCTGATAATGTAGTGATTATTCGCAACGTTTTGGAAGGAGAACGCCGCCGTCGCACAGCTGAAATCCTCAAATTGCGTGGTACGACACATATGAAAGGCGAGTATCCTTTTACAATTACAAATTCAGGAATCAATATTTTCCCATTAGGGGCGATGCGCTTAACTCAGCGGTCTTCTAACGTGCGAGTATCTTCTGGAGTCAAAACTTTGGATGAGATGTGTGGTGGTGGTTTCTTTAAAGATTCGATTATTTTGGTGACAGGAGCCACAGGTACTGGTAAAACCTTACTGGTAAGTAAGTTTCTGCAAGATGGCTGCTTTAATGGCGAACGGGCAATATTATTTGCTTACGAAGAGTCACGCGCTCAATTGTCTCGCAATGCTTTCTCTTGGGGAATTAATTTTGAGGAATTAGAACACCTTGGGTTGCTCAAAATAATTTGTACCTATCCCGAATCCACTGGCTTAGAAGATCATCTACAAATTATTAAGTCAGAAATTTCGGAATTTAAGCCCTTTCGTATTGCCATTGATTCTCTTAGTGCTCTAGCGCGAGGAGTGAGCAATAATGCATTCCGACAATTTGTAATTGGTGTTACAGGCTACGCAAAGCAAGAGGAAATTACAGGCTTTTTTACTAACACAAGTGAACAGTTTATGGGATCGCATTCAATTACTGACTCCCATATTTCCACGATTACTGACACAATTCTCATGTTGCAGTATGTGGAAATTCATGGCGAAATGTCGCGGGCAATTAATGTATTCAAAATGAGGGGTTCTTGGCATGATAAAGGTATCCGCGAATACAACATTACTGCCGACGGTCCCGAAATTAAAGATTCTTTCCGGAACTACGAACGGATTGTCAGTGGCGCACCCACTCGGGTTACTATCGATGAAAAAGCGGAACTTTCTCGCATTGTCAAGAGCTTTCAAGACAAACAGAGTTCCGATTCGTGAGTAGTCTCAAACCGTAGCAATACGGCGTAAATCAGAGGAGAAGGGGGACAAGGGGACAAGGGGACAAGGGGACAAGGGGGACAAGGGGACAAGGGGGACAAGGAGGACAAGGAGGACAAGGACTAAACCACGCTTCTGGAGTAGAGAACAGCCTCGGTGGGTAATACCAGAGGCAAAATTTGTGGGCCACAGAGCACCAGTGTTTCTCTTTGCAGCTCTAAACTACCGTTGCATTTTTAAAATTTTGCCATTTTTTTCAATTTTCATCACTTATTATGGCTCAGTGTGTTGGCAAATGTCGTCCTGGTAGTGTGTAGCCTAGTACTTACATATTAAATAAGATCCCAAAAGGGATGGTAAAAATGCTTGTGATTTGGTTCACTTGATTTCGTGTGAGGGGATGCGGTGAAAGGACAGCAATTATTCCATAGTTTCTTACCGGGCGTGACAGCAGCGGTATTAACAACTCAGCCTAGTTGGGCTCAAACTATAGATGTAGGGGGGATAGAGCTTTTCGCCTCTCCTAATGTCTCAACTTCTACCTATAGCGGAAACTTGATTGCAAATGATATCAAGGGGCAACTGCCTACTGCTCTTACTCCTGCTGACATGACTATGGTGAGTCAGCAGCCTTTGAGTAGTAACAGTATTGGGGTAGTAGTGACTGGAAAGACTGGTGTGCCAATGGGAGAAATAGGACAAGAAAGTAGGAATGCTCAAAGTGTGCTTTTCAGCTTGACACCTACAGCAGACTCTTTCGACCCCATAACGGGTATTGGCAAGCTGGGGGATGTGGGGGATAAGGGAGCAGGGGGAGCAGGGGGAGTTAATTTTTACCCTGCCTTCCCTTCTCCTTCTCCTCACCTACCTTCTGCTCTGCGACTATATGCAAAGCTGAAAAATCCTGAGACTCAGTTACCGACAGTTTCAGAGGTGCCAGCAAGGGGTGCAGGAGCAGCAAAGCTTTTACAGGAGCAGGTGTTGTGTTCACAGGGACAAAGGGACAATATGATCATTTTCCCAGCCTGTTCACAACAAAATACTATTTCTGGAAATCTGGTGGCGCAGGCAAATACCGGAACTCCCAGAGTACCACCTACTGACCTAGCTCCCACAACACCTGCAACGCCTGCAACAGTACCGACCAGGCCAAGACCTGGTTCCCCCATAAATCCTCAAGTCCCGACGACAACGCCGTCGGCACCTACTAACTCAACTCCCATAGTACCGACGACAAACCCTGCACCTGCGGGTTCCTCTGTGCAAGTTCCAGATTATCTCAACGCCAACCCAAATCCCCTACAGTTTCCTACCAGACCAGAGGAAGTGAGGATTCAGGGAACTCAGCCCATTACTTTGGCACAGGCTTTGGAACTTGCACGACGCAACAGTCAGGATCTACAGGTCGCGTTACTGAATTTAGAACGCCAGAAATATGCCGTGCGGGAGGCGCAAGCTGCTTTGTATCCCACTGCGAATCTGACGGCTAGAGTCACTCGTAGTAGGAATTCTCAGCAGGAGCAGAATGCCCGCGGACAGTTGGTTGATTCTCCAGCCACTTCAAACTTCAGTAGTAGTGCAGAAGTGAATTATTTTCTTTATACCTCTGGGCGACGGCTTGCTAGCATTAGACAGGCTGAGGAACAGCAGCGCTTTTATGAATTGGAAGTTGAGAAGACCTCCGAGGACCTGCGTCTGAATGTCACAACTGACTACTACGCTCTGCAATCAGCAGATGAACAAGTACGCATTTACCAGGCTTCTGTGCTTAACTATCAAGCTAGTTTGCGGGATGCACAAGCTTTAGAACGAGCAGGGGTTGGTACGCGGTTCGATGTCTTGCAGGCTCAGGTGAATTTAGCAAATGCCCAACAACAACTGACTAATGCTTTTGCGCAGCAGCGAATTGTCCGTCGTCAACTCTCACAGCGGTTGAGTTTGCCACAGTCGGTTGATATCAGTGCGGCAGACCCTGTGCAATTAGCGGGTCTTTGGAACCAGACTCTCGAAGAAAGTATTGTGCTAGCTTTTCAAAACCGTCCGGAACTGGCAGAACAGTTGGCGCAACGCAACATTGCCGAGCAACAGCGGCGGCAGGCACTTGCACAGCTAGGGCCGCAAATTAGTTTGGTTGGCCAGTACCAGCTCCAAGAACCGTTCAATCAAAACATCGGTCTTAAGGATATTTATTCCCTGCAAGTCCAAGCAAGCCTAAATTTGTTCGATGGGGGAGCGCAAAGAGCGAGCGCAGATCAGGCGAGAATTCAGATTCGCATCGCTGACACCCAATTTGCTACCCAGCGTAACACAGCCCGCTTACAAGTAGAAGATGCCTATTTTAGATTGCAATCTAATTTGCTCAACGTTCAAACCTCTACTACTGCTTTAGCACAGGCTAGGGAGTCTTTGCGTTTAGCAAGGTTGAGATTCCAAGCTGGTGTAGGCACTCAAACTGACGTTATTAACCAAGAAGCCTTCCTGACCACAGCTGAAGGTAATCGAGTCACCGCTATTTTGGATTACAACCGCGCTCTGGCTCAGCTACAACGATATGTTACGTCAAGGGGATTACGCTAAATAAGTCATTGGTCATTGGTCATTGGTAAAAAACACACAAATGACTAATGACTGATTATCAGAGAGTCAAAATTGGAATAACATAGCTGAGTGGTTAATCCGTCAGCTAGTTAAAAAAACATATGACAGAAGTGACACCGAAAGAAATTGCACAGTTTCGCTCTCAACTGGCAGAAGATTCCAAAGCTATGGAGGTACTTGATTTGATTGAGGATTGTGAGGGAGATTTAGAAGATGCAGCGATGACTTTAGCCATTCGGGCTGGACAAGAACCAGAAATAGCAAATTCAGAGTGGTTAGCTGCTTTAGCTAGAAAATGGCGTGCTGTTATTTGTCAACAAGAATTTCGGGACGACTTGCTTAATGGCTCCGTTCAGGGGATGATGGAACAACTAAAAACAACTCCGGCCTTTCCTCATATTCTGGCAACACCGGTTTTAATGTATGTCTTGAAGCAAGGCGTCAAAAATTTTTGTGAGCCTTTGGATGAGGTGACTACTCCTAAGACTTAGCCACAAGACAAGCTCCCACACACAGCCTCTTCTCATCTTCTGGTAACCACTCTCTACTCCTTACCAAAAAACGGGATGAAAGCCCCTGGCTTCAGACATGGGGATGAAATCCGAGGCTGTTTCAACAGCCGTCAAAATTCATTATTGTATTGATTTGTAAAGCGTAATTAGTTATGCAGGTCGAGGCTGTATACTAAGGGTATGCCAGTAAAATACAAATCAAATGAGAACGTTGTCTACGACTGCAAATACCACATTGTCTGGTGTCCCAAGTACCGAAGGTCGGTATTAATTAAGGGCGTAGACGTTAGGTTAAAGGAAATAATCCGTGAAGTTTGCAATGAATTTCAGGCAACTTTAATTGAACTAGAGGTAATGCCAGATCATGTACATCTTTTGGTTGAAGTAGACCCCCAGTTTGGAGTGACCAAATTAATCAGGTACATGAAAGGGCGCTCATCAAGGTTTCTCCGACAGGAATTTCCTTGGCTAAAATCACGACTCCCAACACTTTGGACTAATTCTTATTTTGTCTCAACCGTTGGGGGCGCACCGCTAGAAGTCGTTAAACAGTATATAGAAAATCAGAAAAATGTCTGAAGAAATAATCTACGGCTGTCAACAAAATCTAATTAGCCCAGATAAAGAATTAGCTGCTGTCCTAGAGTTTATTTGTTCCGAGTCTAACAAGTTAACCAACTCTGGAATCTATTATGCTAGACAACTATTCTTTAAAACAAAAAAGATTGTCGGCAAGTATGACCTAGAGGCTGAGTACAAAAGTAATCCTCATTTCCAAGCTTTGCATTCCCAAGCAGCACAACAAATTCTTAGAAGTGTTGCTGAATCGTTTAAGTCATTCAAAGAGCTATCTAAACTTTTTCGTCTTGGGGAACTCAAGAGTAAACCAAGACCGCCCAAGTATCGTAAGCCTAAAGGGTTGGCACTTGTGACATACCCCAAGCAAGCGTTGAAATTGATGGATGGATTGATTAGGGTTCCATTAGGCAACACGGTTAAGCGATGGTTCAAGTTAGATAGTTTCACCTTGGTAATGCCGTCTAATATAAAATTTGAAGACATTAAGGAATTAAGGATACTACCTCGCAATCGTTGTTTTTATGTGGAATTTGTTTATCAGCGTCAGCCTGTTAACGTTGTTAGTCTTGATAAATCAAAGGTGTTGGGCATTGATCATGGTGTTGGTAATTGGTTAACTTGTGTTTCTAATGTGGGGACAAGTTTTATCATTGATGGGCTAAAACTTAAAAGCGTAAACCAATGGTACAACAAACAAATTGCCACTATTAAAGAGGGTAAGCCTCAAGGCTTTTGGTCTAACAAACTCGCTGCCATTACAGAAAAGAGAAATAGACAAATGAGAGATGCCGTTAACAAAGCGGCGAGAATTGTAATCAATCACTGTCTAACTAATAAAATTGGGACAGTTGTTTTTGGGTGGAACGAGGGGCAAAAAGATAGTAGCAATATGGGAAAAAAGAACAACCAAAAGTTTGTTCAGATTCCTACAGGGAAACTGAAAGCTAGAATAGCTCAATTATGTGAGCAATATGGAATTCAATTTATAGAAACCGAGGAAAGCTACACTTCGCGAGCATCATTTTTAGATAATGATGTGCTACCTAAATATGGTGAAAAACCCGACGGGTGGCAATCTAGTGGTAAGCGAATTGTGCGCGGATTGTTTAAAACCGGAAAGAATCTTTTAATCAACGCTGACTGCAACGGAGCAGTGAACATCATACGCAAAGTAGCGGCAACTCTAGGCTTAGACCTAGAAGGAGTCAGTAGGGGCGGCTTGAGTACGCCTTTAAGGGTTCATTTTTGGACGCCTTAAGAATCCCCCGCATTTATGCGTGGGGAGCTTCAATCTCATAATCTACATTTAGGTACAGGATTGATTCAACTAGTACTGATACCTTCTTTATTAAAGCCACAAGTATCATAAAATTATTATTTTGTCAATGAATTACGTTATTGCCGTATTACCAGACCGCATCCAAGCAGAAGCTGCTTATGTCGCTTTAGACAAAGAAGGCATCAAAGGCACAATTCTGGGTAAGGGCTATAAAACCGCTGACGAGTTCGGCTTGATTGACCCTAACGAGTCAGCCAAGAAGCAAGCCCGGTTAATGGCGTCTTGGCTAGTGCCATTTGGATTTTTTGCGGGTGTTACTTTCAGCCTCCTTACTGGTTTGGATACCTTTCCCTGGGCTGGTACAATTGGAAATCACATTATTGGGGGTTTGTTGGGTGCTGGTGCTGGTGCTATGGGTAGTGTGTTTGCAGGTGGTGGAGTCGGCGTCCTTGTTGGTAGTGGTGACGCTTTACCCTACCGCAATCGCTTGAATGCTGGTAAATACTTAATTGTCGTTCAGGGTTCCGAAACTCTCACCAACAAAGCAACCCGCGCCTTGCGTCCTTTTAACCCAGAAAATATCCAAGGCTATGAATTATGAATTATGAATTATGAATGATGAATTAACTCCCCATTCCCCACTCCCCACTCCCCACTCCCCATTCCCCACTCCCCACTCCCCACTCCCCACTCCCCATTCTTATGCTGCCACGGGAAGAACTTTTAAAAGGTGTTGAAAATCGAGATAGTGTTGCGCGTGTCATTGACCTGGCTGAACAAGCAATCAAAACTTGGGAAGTTGTTGTGACGGATTTTTTGTCTCCACCAGAGTCGGCAGAAATTCAGATCAGCTTCAGCCGGTTAACAGAGGTACAGTTGGTGGCGTGGGGTGGATATCCACAAGCTGAACGCCAAAGAATAGCGATCGCCCGTTCCGAAATTCCTCTAGATCAATCTCTTGTCGCCATTACCCCCTTGGAAATTGCTGGGAATTTCCTCTTTGATACCGCCACTCACCGCGACTTTTTAGGCGCAATGCTGGGAACTGGTATTATCCGCGAAAAAACGGGGGACGTTATTGTCTTGGGCGAACGTGGGGCGCAGGCAATTGTTGTGCCAGAGTTGGCGGAATTTTTGGAGATAAATCTCAAACAGGTGCGATCAGTACCTGTGAAAACCCAACCAATTGATTTAAGCGAGTTAAAAGTTCGCGAACCAAAGAAGAAAGAATTAACCACCGTAGAAGCTTCTTTGCGTTTGGATGCGATCGCATCTGCTGGTTTTGGTATGTCCCGCAGCAAAATGGTTGATTTGATTGACTCTGGTGATGTCCGCGTCAACTGGAAGGAAATTACCCAAGCCAGTTCTCAGATGAAATCTGGCGACCTAATTGCCATTCGCGGTAAAGGACGTTTAGAAGTTGGAGACATCGCCGTCACCAAAAAAGACCGTTACCGCATTCAATTGACAAGATATATGTAATGGGGAATGGGGAGTGGGGAGTGGGGAATGGGGAGTGGGGAGTGGGGAATGGGGAGTAGGGAGTAGGGAAGAGGGAGTAGGGAAGAGGGAGTAGGGAGTAGGGAGTAGGGAGTAGGGAAGAGGGAGTTAAAAATTATCACTCCCCATTTCCCATTTCCCACTCCCCATGGCCCCTTATCACGCTTTGGGGGACCCGAGTTCCCCATTCCCCATGGCCCCTTATCACGCTTTGGGGAACCCGATTTCCCCATTCCCCATTCCCCATTCCCCACTCCCCACTCCCCACTCCCCATTCCCCATTCCCTATTTTTTAAACTGTTTTTCCAAAAAATACAGCATGGTTTTTCGCGGGATGAAGCGAGATAATCGGCTGACAAAGTGAGTGGTAATACCACCAATGACAACTATTGAATCTCTTCTTGCTAAAGCTTCCAGGGATTGGTACACTACTTGGGTTGGAGTCGTATTTGTTCTACCTGCCAGCGCCGGTGGAAAATTGGCTTCTGTAAAAAAGTTGGTTTCAACTGGTCCTGGGCACACCACTAGCACGCGCACACCATAGTGACGATTTTCTGCCCAGAGTGCCTGACTAAAACTGACAATAAACGCTTTGCTGGCAGCATAAACAGAGAGATAAGGCATGGGTTGAAATGCGGTGAGGGAGGATAGGTTAATAATGCTTCCCGAACCACGTTGCCGCATTTCTGGCAAAAATTTATGAGTTAAATCTACTAATGTCAGAACGTTTAATTGTACAATCTTGACGTGCCGTTCTCCGTGCCGTTCGGCAAAGTCGCCATAGTCTCCAAAACCAGCGTTATTAATTAACAGGTCAATGGTCAATCCTTTGTTTTTTGTGGTATCATAAACTACCTGAGCAGCCTCAGGTTCTGTGAGGTCTTTAACTATAATATCTACTTGAATTTTGTATTGCTCTTGTAGTTGTTTTGCCAGTTGGTTAAGTTTTTCTTCTGAACGAGAGACAAGAACAAGATTTGTATTGCGTGCAGCTAGTTCCTCAGCAAATGCTTTGCCAATACCACCAGAGGAACCAGTAATTAAAGCAGTTGACATTCTAATTTCTGAGATTGTTTTTAAAATCGGCTTATAGATATAGCAATCCTATTTGAGATCCGATCAAGGGGGACACGGGGGACAAGGGGGACAAGGGGGACAAGGGGGACAAGCCGCTACGCGGAAATTCAAAATTCAAAAATCAAAAGTTAAAACACTTTTGATTTTTGACTTTTGACTTTTGACTTCCCCGAAGGGGCGGGGGTGTTTGTAACTCCTGCAAGGAAGGCTATATATTAACGATATTAACAAGAGTTGCTAGAGGTTTTAACCGCCCAGAGCTATGAACCAAACAGAGCAAAAGCTGTACTCAGTACTTTGAGTAAATTTTAAGTATAAGTGGGAATACTAAAAGCATAGAATACATGGTGCTTTTATGTTCAGCCAAATTAAATGGACATTTATGCTTTTGACAAGTGCAGCCGGGATGTTTTGGGTTGTAAATTTACCCTATCCCATGATTCGCAAGCCGATAGCTAAAACAGCACCAATCCTGCTGTTACCTAGCTTCATCAGTATGGATCATAATTATCGAGGGGCAATTAATTCCCTTGAGCAAGCGGATCAGCTGGTTAACAAAGCTACAAGTTCCTCTGATGTTGAGCGGGGTGGCGAGAAAGTCAAAGAGGCACAAAAAAACTTGGATAATCTGCCAGTTTGGTTTTTGGGTTACTACCCTCAGTCTTATTGTAGCTTATTTGGTTGCACTTGGAAGTTTACCTTAGATGAGTTTGAAGATGCTCGGCGACGGGTGGCGCGGATGGATGCCAAAGTTTTCCAAGAAAAAAATGCTTTGGGATTGCTGACTCAAGGTGAACAGGCGCTGAACACTGCGAAGCAGCAATATGAACAAACGAAGAATACACAAGATAACCAAAAGGCGATCGCTTCAATGCAAGCGGCGATGGATTCTCTAGAACAAATTCCTAAAGAAACACTAGCAGGAAAAATGGCACAAACTAAGCTAGCAGCTTACAAGCGCGATTTTGGGAATCTTACCAGTAGCGCTGCTAGTAATAACCAAACTAGCACATTAATTGAAGCAGCAAAGCTATTTGGCTTACAAGCTGCACAAGCATCCCAAAATCCACCCCATACAGCTTCCGAGTGGGGACAAATTGAAACCTTGTGGCTACAGGCGATAGTTCGGTTGGAAAAGATTCAAGTAGCAGATACGAATTATCTGGAGGCACAGAAGTTGCTAGTCACATATCAGGCTAACTCCGGAATTGCACAAACTCGAAGAACAGCAGAAAGCACGTCACAAGAAATCCTCAAACAAGCTAACCAACAAATCCAAAGATTGATTGCTTATCCTCCTTCTAATCCCCAGCAGCTAAAAGGTGAAATTCAGGGGATTATCAATCAACTGAAAACTGTCCAACCAGGGACAACTGCTTACACAGAAGCGCAACAATTGCTGTTGTCTGCACAAAACAAGCTAAAGTCGTGAGGTCAAGTTTTTTTTACAAAACTTCACACATGCGTTTTGGGCAAGTGCCTTTGGCACGCCTAAAGTAAATAAATTACTTTAGGGATTTGCTTTTCCAGACAAATGTATGCTATTATGGTGAAAATAAGGACGTATAGCTCAGTTGGTTAGAGCGCTACGTTGACATCGTAGAGGTCACTGGTTCGAATCCAGTTACGTCCATCCTTTGTGTGTAAAGTAACACATTAATCTGTCATCGGTGACATATTAATGTCGTTTTGACTATGTAATTGTCGTTGGGACAAATTGATGTCGCTTACGTGGTAGTGACATGCAATACGCCCCTTCAGGTGTTCGGATTTGAAATAGGATTGCTGCTATTCCTATTACGCAAGCTCAAGGAATAATTATCAGTACAGAGGTTGTAAATGAGGTTGCTAGTAGTTATTTGCTATACTTAATCAAATGGCAATGTTTGTATTGGTTATCTAATTTATCTGTTGGAGGTTAGACTATGCAGATGGAAGTAGTAGAGTTTCAAGGTATTGTCAAAGATGGTGTAATTCAAATTCCCGAAATTTATAAAGGAGAACTAAATGGAGAGTCTGTCAAAGTAATTTTGATGAAAAAACTTAAAAAAACAGCAGCCGTTGGTATTATTGCCGAACTTATGCAGCATCCGGTTGAGTTTCAATGGCCACCTTTGAAACGAGAAGAGATTTATGACCGCAAGTTATGAAAAAGGCTATTTTCTAGATTCTAATATCTGGATTTATGCTATGGCAAATAATCAAGATATTAACAAACATAATATAGCTTGTCAGCTAAGTAGATCGGCACAGAAAAACCGAATTATATGAATTTATGTATTCGCTCGTAGTTGCGCTTCAGCGCTCATATCTAGGGCGCTGAAGCGCAACTACAAACCTTTAATTATTCACGCCGACCTACTTAGTGACTGCGTCCGCATCCGCCTAGGACTCGAAGTCCTAGGCTAATAACATAAGTCCTCTAAAAGAGGACTGAATGATTTGTAAAGATAGTGTTAATTTTAGCATTTTTTAATTGGTTTTCTCTGGGTTATACATCAATTCAGTTCAGTTAAGCACCAGCCGACCAAACCGGGTTTCTATGACCTCACCTACCCTTAACACCAAGCGTATTGGGTTATACGTAGAGATGCAAGATTTCAGTCAAATCAAATTGGGGGAGGAGAAAAAAATGTGAATGCGGGTTCTATTAAATTTATGCTAGTTCCCCAAACCTCGCTTCCCGAACAAAAAGCGATCGCACAAATTCTCAGCGACGATGTAGGGGCGAACGGCCCGAAAGGACCAAAAGCGGGTTTTAAGGAACGCATAATTAGTTTTCACCACTATGTGTACTAGCAAACTCCGGCAACTCACAAACCCGGAATCTTGAAATTTCTCTTAATTTTAGCCCAGATGCACAAGGGTTAGCACCTCAATACCCATGCTTTTGATATATGTCTTATACTAGCTTTTACTAGCCTTCGATAGATGTGTTGTAGGCTCTCAAAGAGGTATGACGTAAATATGTGATTTGAAAAATCAATTGATGTTAATACCAACAAATCATTAATGTTTGTATTTTTACCCACGCCGTTTCACGTTTATTGTTGACTACCGCTCACTCAATTTGGTGTAGGAGAAAATTTTCATGTGTAGTTTACTACGTTGGTCATCGGCAAGTGCCACATTGTTAGTTCTGGGAGCTACAGTTGGTGCCGTTACTTCGACGATAATTTCAGATCCAGCTTCAGCACAGAATCCTCCAACTTCCCCTGATACAGTTCCAGGTCAGGGTATTCCTCCGACCACCGCGCCATCTCAAGTTCCAGGTCAGGGTATTCCTCCGGCCACCGCGCCATCTCAAGTTCCAGATCAGGGTAATCCCAGCACCTCTCCAGGTGTAGCTCCTGCTACACCCTCAACTTCAGGGGCTAACTTTTCTGATGTTGGACAAGATTATTGGGCTAGTCCATTTATTCAAGCCCTAGCCGCAAGAAATGTAATTAGCGGCTTTCCTGATGGCACCTTTAAGCCGGATCAACCTGTAACTCGTGCCGAATTTGCGGCATTGATTCAAAAAGCTTTCAACAAAAACCCGGTTCGACAGTTAAGTGCTGGTGGATTTTCCGACGTTCCTAGTAACTACTGGGCTGCTGCTGCAATTCAGAATGCCTATGAAAGCGGATTTATGGCTGGTTATCCAGGGAATGTATTTAGACCGAATCAGCAAATTCCTAAGGTGCAGGCTATTGTTGCCTTAACAAGTGGTTTAGGTTTGAATACTAGTAGTAGTGCTTCACCAGATATTCTTGCTAGCTACTACACAGACGCTTCAGCAATCCCTAGCTACGCCGTGAATAATGTGGCTGTAGCAACACAAGCCGCCCTTGTCGTTGACTATCCGGATGTGAAAGTACTCAATCCCCTAAATGCTCTCACGCGTGCAGAAGCCGCAGCACATATATATCAAGCTTTGGTCAGGCTGGGACAGTTGCAACCAATTGCTAGCAACGTTGGGGCTGCTCAATACATAGTAGCAGGAAACTCTCAACCAGGCGGGCAACCAGGCAGTACTCAAACTGGTAACGACATTGTTTCCCTTGCTGCGTCGAGCAATTCCTTTACAACCCTGACTTCTCTATTAAAAGCAGCAGGTCTAACAGATGCTCTACAACAACAGGGTCCGTTTACAGTTTTTGCTCCGACGGATCAGGCGTTTGCTGCTTTGCCTAAAAACACTCTCCAGCGGTTGCAGCAGCCGGAGAACAAAGACGCGCTAGTTAAGATTTTGACATACCATGTGGTTGCAGGTTCACTAACTGGTAGTCAACTCTCAACAGGAGAGCAGAAAACCCTGGAGGGAGCACCTGTCAATATTAAAGCGAATCGAGACAATCAAATTAGGGTAAACAAAGCAAAAATAACAGAGTCAAACATCCAAGCGAGCAACGGTGTGATCTATGGGATTGATAAAGTCCTGCTACCACCTGACTTTAAACTCAGTCAGCTGCAACCCGGAGCCGGTAATACGAATGGTGGTGATAGTGGTGATCCTACCATTGGTAGAGCGACTCGTGGTGGCAGAAGCTATATCGGGATTGGTGGTAACATAGGTTTGACTGGAAGTTCTGATTTGAGCGATGGTAACTTTGCGGTGATCACTAAACTTGGAGTGACACGCAATTTCTCGTTCCGACCATCGGCTGTGATTGGGGGCAATCCCGTGGTTCTGCTTCCCATCACCTACGACTTCGCTCCAAAACCATTAGGTGATTTGGGCGGACGAGCATTTGCTATATCTCCTTACATAGGAGCCGGAGTAGCCATTGATACTGGTAATGGAACCGACGTTGGTGCACTGTTAACTGGTGGTATAGATGTGCCCTTGGGTCGTCGATTTACCCTAAATGGTTCTGTCAACGCAGCTTTTCTCAATGACACGGATGTGGGGGTAGTCTTAGGAATTGGCTATAACATCAGATAATACCATCTTCGGTTAAACACTTACAGCCGTTTTCTCATGAATGGACCACACATGGGTGTAGGGGCGAAAGGCTGTTCACCCTACTAGTAGGTCAAGTTATAATTGATGGGTAAGTTCGTAGTAAGGACTTCAGTCCTTATTCTTTAAGCACTAAAGTGCTTACTACAAACCCTCAAAACTAGCTTGACAAAGTACTACGACTGTGGTGTTTTTATCTTAAAATCGCTGTAAATAAAGAAGACCAATTCCCGTACATAGGGGTTATGTAGGGGCGAACCACCGTTCGCCCCTACGTTGTGGGTGTACTTCATCCGGTTGAAATCCGCTATATCTCAAACTCAATGCCAATCAATTGGAAAGTTTGTTGGATACTTTGGGCTAGACGATGTTTTTCTTGCTGTACATAGAGGTCAGCAGCTTTACGATAAGCTGACCACATTTGGCGGAAGTTTTCAACCTGATTGTCTTGACCTTTAATGTTCAGTAGAACCCAGCCTAAATTATGATATGCTTCTGCATAGTCTGGTTTGAAATGAACTGCTTTTTCTAAACACGAGCGTGCTTGTAACCATTGACTTTGTTTAGCAAATAATGTACCTAGACGAAATTGGATAAAAGCATCAAGGGGAAATTTCTGATTGTAAGCCTCATAAACTTGGATAGCTCCTTGAATATTTTGCAGGTTTTCTTGAGCAATGCCTAAATTTAAAAACACCCAGCCAGGGGTTTGTGCTTGACGTTTTGCTTGTTCAAAATTAAGAATCCCATCAGCCCATAAACCAACGACTGCTTGCTTCCAACCTTTAAATCCCCATGCAAATGCGCTATCAGGTACTTGAGTCGTAAACTCTTGAATACATTTTTCGACATCAGTAGCCTGTTTAGTAACAACAAGAGCGCTAAAGCGCAACTACGAACCTTAAAATATTTTCATCTGCGTTCATCTGCTACAGGGTGCGGTTTCATATCACTTCAACCCCGAACGATCGCAAGAAGCGTGATGGGGATGTTGTTACTAGCGAATTGTTGTGCTAGTTCTCGACATTCATGTTCATCAACTGTATGACCATCGGTAAATAGCAAAGCACGGCGGATGCTCATATTTTCATTTTTCAGCAGATTCAATGCTTGGCGCAGCCCCTTTGCCATGCAGGTTCCACCAGAAAATTTGCGGAGGTTAGCGATCGCATTTTCTAATTGACCTAGTAAAGGTTGACATGATCTAAGCCAAATTTAATTCGGTCATTTTGTAATTTTTGGGCTTTTTCTACAGCGTGTAGTACCTTTGAGAATCTATCTTAATTGTAATTTTGTCTTTCAGTAACCATGACAATTTATGGGAAGACGGTTGAGCCAAAGAAATTTACTTGAACATAACTTACGATGGTACACTGAACTTTAGATAACTCCCTACTGTAAGAGTATTACATTCATCTGCAATGGGTACGCCAGACTCGAAAAACCCCCGAACCTGTACCCCAAAAAAAATTTTGAAGTTCCAGGAAGCTAGGCTTGAAGCAATTTCCTCAACTTGAGTACATCACTAATCAAGATTAATCATCTCAACAATAGGATGCGATACTGATATACAAAGATTTATTTGGTGTTGCTGATTAAAAGTAGGGGTGTAAGGGTGTAGGGGTGTAAGGGTGTAAGGGAAATTATATTTTGACATCATTCTCCCACACCCCTACACTCCCCCAAAGAACAATTCATCCTCAAACAAAGCAACGCCATTTATTTTATAGGTCAGTCAAAAGTAGCTTAAAAATTTGTATTTCGTAATTCATAATTCGTAATTATTTTTCATCCGGGCATTTAAACCCCGACTGAAAAATGACCACCTGTAGAAGTGGGGGTATTAAACCCATTTTAAATTACGAATTACGAATTACGAATTATGAATTATGAATTATGAATTCTCGCGCAGCGAGTCACACACCCCTCCCCACGAGCGTGTTTCTTGATAGCACCCCACGGGCGGCGCACCACCCCCTATGAATGGAAGAAACACCAATTCCCCCCCTCCCCCCCTCCTACCCCACTCCCCACTCCCCACTCCCCACTCCCCCCTCCCGTATTTCTTGAGAGGAAAAAATGAACAAAACCTTTGCAACCATCGACGGGAATGAAGCTGTTGCCCGTGTTGCTTACCGCTTAAATGAAGTGATTGCCATTTATCCCATTACCCCCTCGTCATCGATGGGCGAATGGGCAGATGCCTGGTCTTCTTGCAGTCATACCAACCTATGGAACACCGTTCCCAGTGTCATCGAAATGCAGAGCGAAGGTGGAGCTGCTGCTGCTGTGCATGGGGCGTTGCAAACTGGTTCCCAGTCCACCACCTTCACCTCTTCCCAAGGATTATTGTTGATGATTCCCAATCTTTACAAAATTGCAGGTGAACTCAACAGTGCTGTTATCCATGTAGCAGCCCGGTCCCTTGCTACCCAAGCCCTGTCAATCTTTGGAGACCACAGTGATGTCATGGCAGCCCGCGCTACTGGCTTTGGCTTGTTGTGTTCCGCCTCAGTGCAGGAGAGCCAAGACTTTGCCCTCATCGCCCAAGCAGTGACTCTGAAGGCGCGAGTACCATTTATGCACTTCTTTGACGGCTTCCGCACTTCTCATGAAATTCAAAAGGTAGAACTACTAGAAGACAGTGACCTGCTTGAGCTGATTGATGACGAACTGATATTTGCCCACCGCAATCGTGCGCTCACCCCAGACCGCCCAGTATTGCGAGGAACCGCCCAAAACCCTGATGTCTACTTCCAATCCCGAGAAAGCGTTAACCCCTACTACAACGCCTGTCCGGAAACTGTCCAGCAAGTGATGGATCAATTTGGAGAACTGACGGGACGACATTACCGCAACTTTGAATACTATGGTGTCCCGGATGCAGAACGGGTGATTGTGCTGATGGGTTCAGGCTGTGAAACGGTGCATGAAACAGTAGATTACCTCAATGCCCGTAGTGAAAAAGTTGGTGTTGTCAAAGTGCGACTCTACCGTCCCTTTGATGCCTATCAGTTTGTTGCAGCATTACCTGAAACAACAAGAGCGATCGCCGTCCTCGACCGCACGAAAGAACCAGGTAGCATCGGTGAACCTCTGTACTTGGATGTAGTAACTGCTATCTATCAGACCTGGGGAGGTGGAGATGGAGATGACGATGACCGAGGAAGTGGACGAAATTCTCCCTCTCTCCCCAAAATTGTTGGCGGTCGTTACGGGCTTTCCTCCAAAGAATTTACCCCAGCGATGGTGCGGGCAATCTTGGATAACCTCGCCCAACCTCATCCGAAAAATCACTTTACCATCGGTATCAATGACGACGTTTGCCACACTTCCCTCCCCTTCGACCCCAACTTTTCCATAGAACCCGATAACGTCATCCGAGCAATGTTTTACGGTTTAGGTTCAGATGGTACAGTGGGGGCAAACAAAAACTCCATCAAGATTATTGGTGAAGGAACCGATAACTACGCCCAAGGCTACTTTGTCTACGACTCCAAGAAATCTGGCTCAATGACCGTCTCACACCTGCGGTTTGGTCCAAAACCAATTCGCTCAACCTACCTGATTGACCAAGCAAACTTCATCGGCTGCCATCAGTGGGTATTTCTGGAACGCATCGATGTCCTCAAAGCAGCTGTTCCTGGAGCAACTTTCTTGCTCAACAGTCCCTACGACGCCGATACTGTTTGGGAGTATCTGCCGCTAAAAGTGCGGCAACAAATTATCAGCAAAAAACTCAGATTTTATGTTATTAATGCTACTAAAGTAGCTCGCGAAAGCGGCATGAACGGACGGATTAATACGGTCATGCAGGTGTGCTTTTTTGCATTAGCAGGTGTTTTGCCAGAAGAAGAAGCGATCGCCAAAATCAAGCAAGCGATTGAAAAAACCTATGGCAAAAAAGGAGCAGAAGTCGTCCGCATGAACTTGCAAGCCGTAGACCGGACGCTAGAAAATTTACATAAAGTTGATAAATTGGGGAGTGGGGAATGGGGAAAATGGGGAGTGGGGAATGGGGAATGGGGAATGGGGAAAATGGGGAGTGGGGAATGGGGAATGGGGAATGGGGATAAAACATCCTCTTCCCCTACTCCCCACTCCCTCCTGGGGTTAAAACCCCAGGCTATCCCCACTCCCCACTCCCTATTCCCCACTCCCCAATTCCTACGTAAAATCATGGCATGGCAGGGGGATGACCTACCCGTCAGTGCCCTACCTGTTGATGGCACCTATCCCACCGGTACGACAAAGTGGGAAAAACGCAATTTGGCACAAGATATTCCTGTTTGGGATGCCGATGTTTGCGTACAGTGTAGCAAGTGTGTTCTGCTTTGCCCCCACGGAGTGATTAGAGGCAAGGTTTATCAAGCTGCTGAGTTAGCCAAAGCGCCGACAACCTTTAAGTCAGCCAGTGCAAAAGATAAGGATTTTGCTGGTCAAAAGTTTACTATTCAGGTCGCTCCAGAAGATTGTACAGGTTGCGGCATCTGTGTGGATATTTGCCCTGCCAAAAATAAATCCTTCCCAGAACGTAAGGCAATTAACATGGAAACACAGTTGCCTTTGCGGGAGCAAGAACGGGAAAACTGGAATTTCTTTTTAAGTTTGCCAAATCCTGACCGACGGCTGCTCAAACTTAGCCAAATTCGCCAACAACAACTGCAAGAACCCTTATTTGAATTTTCTGGTGCTTGTGCTGGTTGTGGTGAGACGCCTTATCTGAAATTGCTGACACAACTGTTTGGCGATCGCGCAATAGTTGCCAACGCCACGGGTTGTTCTTCCATCTATGGTGGAAACCTACCCACAACTCCCTGGACAAAGAACGCTGAGGGAAGGGGTCCAGCATGGTCTAACAGCCTATTTGAGGATAACGCTGAATTTGGTTTTGGCTTCCGCCTTTCCTTGGACAAGCACTCAGAATTTGCCGCTGAACTTTTGCAAGAATTGGGGAGTGGGGAATCCCAATCACTTATTCCTCATGAGTTTGTTCAGTCTATCCTTAAGCAAGAGCAAAAAACTGAAGCGGATATTTATGAGCAACGGGAACGGATTACATTGCTCAAGGAACGGTTAGACGAACTCCTGATGAGACAGGAAAACCTGAT
This sequence comes from Stigonema ocellatum SAG 48.90 = DSM 106950, assembly GCA_016903675.1. Taxonomy (GTDB): domain Bacteria; phylum Cyanobacteriota; class Cyanobacteriia; order Cyanobacteriales; family Nostocaceae; genus Stigonema; species Stigonema ocellatum. The sequence goes on from JADQBA010000008.1 coordinate 35,518, forward strand.
CCAAAAATCTAAAATTCAAAATCTAAAATCCATTGTAGATTATCTCGTTAAAAAAAGTGTTTGGATTGTGGGTGGTGATGGTTGGGCTTATGATATCGACTTTGGCGGACTGGATCATGTCCTTGCTAGTGGTCACAATGTGAACATCTTGGTCATGGATACAGAAGTATATTCTAATACGGGTGGACAATCCTCCAAAGCTACCCCACGAGCGGCGGTTGCTAAGTTTGCCTCTAGTGGTAAGCCAGGGGCGAAGAAAGACTTAGGGCTGATGGCTATGACCTATGGTAATGTTTACGTAGCGAGTGTAGCTATTGGCGCACGGGATGAACAGACTCTCAAGGCATTTTTAGAAGCTGAGGCTTACGATGGTCCCTCACTGATTATTGCCTACAGCCATTGCATTGCCCATGGTATCAACATGACTACCGCTATGAGTCACCAGAAGGCTTTAGTGGAATCAGGTCGTTGGTTACTATATCGTTATAATCCTGATTTGCGTAAAATTGGTAAGAATCCTTTACAGTTGGATATGCGATCGCCTAAGCAGCCGATAGACAAATCTATTTACCAAGAAAATCGGTTCGAGATGCTGACTAAGAGTCAACCTGCTATTGCTAAGCGTCTGCTGCAAGAGGCTCAAGCTGATGTAGATGCTCGTTGGCAGTTGTATGAGTATCTGGCAGATCGTAAAATGGTGTAATATGGAACTGCTCACCTGCTAATGCTTTCTCTTCCAACCAATCGAACACGTCTGCGCGATGAAAGATAGCTGGGATTCCAGTTTTTGTCTGAAGTTTTTGGGCAAAGGCGATCGCTTCATCACTTATATCTACGCCTGTTACCACAGCACCCAACCGCGCCAGACTTAATGTGTCTTGCCCAGCGTTACACTGAAGATGAGCTAGAGTTAAGCCGACAATATCGCCTAAAAGTTCTTTTTCCTCTGGAAAGAGGGTACTTCCTCCTTCCAGAAAAAACTTTGCCTGATCACCCTTATGGCTATTATGCGCCTTGGTTGCTTCATTCCAAGACAAACGGTTTTCTTCGTGAAGTTCTTTTCTTAAGGGTGCCTTTGTCATAATTATTTCTTGGCAATCACCCACACCGCATGAACAATCCCAAGAATGTAAAAACCAAAAATCGTTAAGAGTAGATTAATCCAAAAGTCTTTACCCAAACCAACTTGTAAAAACACTCCCAGCGGTGGCAGAAAAATTGCACAAAGAATTCTAACTAAATCCATTTTAACCTCCCGTGAACATCAGTCAGAGCAGTCTTTTGGTTAAGATATGGGCGACTGCTCAAGCATATTTTTCCTTCTCAAGGATAACTCAGCCGCCGCTGATTTTTGCTTTGTAACCTAGTTTGGTCAAAATTTCGAGAATTTTCTGTTTGTGCTCGCCCTGAATTTCCACTTCGTTGTCTTTGACTGTTCCGCCTGTACCGCACTGGGTTTTCAATTCCTTTACTAAGGTTTGTAGGGTTTCTGGTTTGGATTGAAAACCGGTAATCACGGTGACTGTTTTACCTTTGCGTCCAGACCGGGTTGCTTGCACCCGCAGGTTTTGTTGCGCGGGGGGTAGTTCTGGAATTGCTCTTTCCAGTGCGGGGGAGTTGTCGTTGCCAAATTCGCGATAGACAAACTGGTTTTTGGAGGAGTTCTGCTTTGATGATGACATAGGGTTGAATTTAATGAACCGCCAAGACGCCAAGACGCCAAGAGGAGGACAGTAGGTCTGGGTGTTTAGAAAGATGCAGAAACTGTCTGTCGCCAACAAGAGAGAGGTGATAGGTCCGGTTTTATATAATTAATTGTGGTCGTTCCGTTATTTTAGCTTGCTCATGACCCAACTGAGTGGTAGAGCAGTCGTAAATGAATTATAAACACTTCTTCCTTGTCCTCTAAGTCCGCCTTGTCTTCAAAGTCCCCTTTGTTCAGATCTCAAATAGGATTGCTATAGTCTCTGGATTGTGATGAACTGATCTTGACGCAGCAATCTAGATATGCGAAGATTTGTTTAGACTCTTGAATCCTCGAAATTGAAAAGGGTTGACAAAGAAACTATAATCCGGGGGAGGCGTCTGTTTACTCAACACATTATCTAAATCTCCATGTTCCGACAAACTGCTTTTGGCATTGCTTTAAGTACGCTTGTCCTTGCCACTGGATTAACAACGAAAACTTCTGTCACCAGTAACACTCATACGCAGAAATCGAGCGAAAGTCAATCTTTGGCGACTCAATTACCTCGAGTTGCATTATCGACTTCTTTAGAAAAGTCAGTTTTTGAAGAAATTAATCGATTTCGGGTTTCCAACGGTCTGCCTAAGCTACACCTCAAAGCAAATATCTCTCGACAGGCAAGGATTCATAGTCTAAACATAGCTAAGGGTAAAGTCCCGTTTAGTCATCTGGGATTTAAACAGCGAGTCAATGCTATCCCTATTGGCTACTTAAGTGCAGCGGAAAATGTCGCTTTCAATCAGGGATATAGCGACCCTGCTAACCAAGCTGTTATTGGGTGGCTCAACAGTCCTGGACATCTCAAGAACATCGAAGGTAATTATAACCTAACTGGTATTGGTGTTGCAAGCAATAGCAAAGGTGAATTTTACATCACGCAAATTTTCCTGCGCAGCAGTAAATAATGACTTTCTGGCTGATTCCTATACTCCTAAGGAACACAGGGGTTGCAGTGTGGTAGTTTCATTCTGTGTGGGGGAAAAATGTGTTTCTACTTTCCTGTTGCGATCCGCCTTTGGCGGCAGCGCAACGCTTACGCATCCGAGGCGATCGTTAGAGGCTTGTATCTTGCATATCTAAGTACAAACCACAATTTACCAAACAAAGAGTCATAAAATTTACATTTATCCCAGAACTCCCAAAAGTCCTCTCAAAGAGGACTTATGCTATAAGCCTGGGACTTCAAGTCCCAGGCGGATGCGGTCTCCGTGAAAAAACCATTAAATACTGAGTATTTTTTTTGATGTGGTATCTGGCTGGTGCAAGATGTGAGTATAGCAATCCTCCGCTTTGTTTGTGAGAAAATAATGAGCCGACTATACCCGGTATCTGGGAGATACTGGGTTTGTTTATCTCACGGGAAATTTTTTCGAGTACAATTATTGAGGCAAAACGGTTGACAGTTGAGAAGGCTTTTCTATAACCGCTTAAACCATAGGTTTAAGTGAGTTCTAGAACACGATCGCAATTGCCCCGCAATTCACCTACCTTCGGTCTTCCGAAAGGTCGCAGTACAATGTGGGGGTTTTCGATAGGTTATAAAATGGAAGATTTTCAGGTTTACGATCGCGATTTTAATGACTTAACCCTCTGTGAGTATTTACAAGCTGAGGCGATCGCTGTAGATACGGAAACTATGGGATTATTGCCGCAGCGCGATCGCTTATGTCTCGTCCAGCTGTGCAACCCTGAAGGCAAAGTAACTGCAATCCGTATTGCCAAAGGACAAACCCATGCCCCAAACTTAAAAAAACTGCTGGAAGCTACCAATGTCGTCAAAATATTTCACTTTGCGCGTTTCGACATGGCCACATTGCGCTACCATCTGGGTATTCAGGTTCAACCTGTTTTTTGCACTAAAATTGCCAGTAAGCTAGCTCGAACTTACACCCCACGCCACGGACTCAAAGATTTAGTCCAAGACTTGCAACAAGTGGAGTTAGATAAAAGCGCTCAAAGTTCTGATTGGGGAAATACCGCTCATTTATCCCCACAGCAACTGAGTTATGCTGCTAATGATGTCCGCTATTTAATCAGTTTACGGCACAAACTGATTAAAATGCTAGAACGAGAAGAACGCTTAGAACTTGCCCAAGAATGCTTTCAGTGTCTACCGACTATTGTTTCCTTGGATTTGCTGCAATTCAAGGATTTATTTGAACACTGACAAAATAATTCGTAATTCGTAATTACTAATTAAATTACGAATTACGAATTCCGAATTACGAATTATTACTATACTTCTTTTTTCTGTGTTTCTGAAAAATTCTGTAATCTGGATACTACATTGTAGTCGTCAGCACCAGCGGGGGTTCTGGATTCTACAATCCCTTCGGTAGAACCGCCGATAGCCTTCCATGCTGCTAAACCACCTTTGAGTTCGGATACATGCTCAAAGCCAGCGTTTCTAAGCAATTGTGCAGCTTCGGTAGTTTGTGCCTCATTTTCACCGTAAACGTAGATATCACGGATTTTTGCTAAAGACGGTAGTGATCTTTCTACCAATTCATTGATTGGTGCTGGTATTGCTCCCGTGATATGACCTTGGTTATAGGTCTGGCGATCGCGCACATCCAGAATTGTAAAAGCTGGTTCTCCCCATTCTAAACGAGACTTTAGGGTATGAACATCAGACTGTGGAGCGACTGGGGGTTGTGATGGAGATGGAACAACATTGCCTACTACATTAGAAACTTTTTCCGCTGCTGACTCTACAGCATTCTTCGCTGATTCCATAGTATTCCTCGCTGTTTTGATTAACTACTTGCAAAAGCCTTTGGGCGCTAGGACATAAACAGACGCACCATTATGCACGTCTCTAACTTACTCAGCATACCCCTATAATCTCCATTTATCCCCCGTTAACAAGGAAAAAAAGGAGAGAACACAGAATCAGAGCCGCTGGGACTTGATCAAAATGTACCTAACAACACAACATAAATTTCTCCTTCTTGAGAGTGAAGATTCCAAATTTACAGTATTAAAGCAGAAAGCCCACAGGGTTGAGAGTTGAGTGGGGACAAGCTTCAACAGTCCTTCTCCCAAGGGGAGACGCTGCGCTTTCCTGGTGTGGGACGGGCAGTTTGCTCAAGTCGGGAAACTCGCCCACGCAACTGCCCTCATGAATGCGACGCGCCTTTAGGCGCAGTCACTACTATTGTCAAGCGATCTAATCCACTCACGGATTAGATCTGTCTTAGTCCGCTTTGTTTTCAAAGTATATCTCTCTAGAATTTTCATTTCATGTTCTGGAACTCTTATGCTTAAATGTTTTTCTGTCATACGTGTCGCAAATCGCTACACGAAATCTGCTAACATGGTTCTAGGAGGAAAACAAATGTACGGATGCCAACAGAACCTAATCAGTCCAGATACAGAATTGGCTGCAATTCTGGAGTTTATCTGCTCCGAATCTCACAAATTAACCAACTGTGGAATCTATTATGCAAGGCAGTTGTACTTCAAGACCAGAAAAATTGTTGGTAAATTTGATCTAGAAGTAGAGTACAAAAATAATCCACATTTTCAAGCTTTGTATTCTCAGGCTTCACAGCAAATTCTTAGAAGTGTAGCAGAGTCTTTTAAATCGTTTAAAGAACTCAGCAAGCTTTTTCAAAGAGGTGAACTTAAGGACAAGCCAAGACCACCCAGCTATCGGAAAAACAACGGACTGGCGTTGGTCACATATCCCAAGCAAGCATTAAAGCTAATAGATGGCTTGATTAGAATTCCATTAGGAAACACGGTAAAACGGTGGTTTAAGCTTGATAGTTTCACCATTCCTATGCCAACAAATTTAAAGTTTGAAGACATCAAAGAATTAAGAATACTACCACGTAACCGATGTTTCTACGTTGAATTTGTATATAAACAACAACCTGTTAGCATTGTCAATCTTGATCAATCTAAAGTTTTAGGAATCGACCACGGTATTAACAACTGGCTAACTTGTGTTTCCAATGTCGGTACGAGTTTTATCGTTGATGGCTTAAAGTTGAAAAGCTTAAATCAGTGGTACAACAAACAAGTTTCTACAATTAAAGAAGGCAAATCTCAAGGCTTTTGGAATGAAAAGTTAGCCCACATAACTGAAAAACGTAATCGTCAAGTCAGGGATGCTGTTAATAAAGCTGCCCGTTTCGTCATCAACCATTGTTTAGACAACAAGATTGGCACTCTTGTATTTGGTTGGAATATTGGACAAAAAGATGGGGCTGACATGGGTAAAAAGAACAATCAAAAGTTTGTTCAGATTCCCACAGGACGCTTGAAAGACCGAATCGCTCAACTGTGCGAACAGTATGGAATTCAGTTTGTTGAAACTGAAGAGTCATACACTTCAAGGTCATCGTTTTTAGACAATGATGCGCTACCTGTGTTCGGCGAAAAACCTGAAGGGTGGCATTCATCTGGTAAGCGAGTTCATCGCGGTTTATTCAAAACTGCAACCAACTTTTTAATCAATGCTGACTGCAACGGGGCAGCAAATATAATTCGCAAAGTAGCGGTAACCCTAGGCTTAGACCTAACGGAAATCAGTAGGGCGTCTTTGACTACGCCACAGAGACTATTTATCTGGAAGAATCCCACCCCTTCAAGGGGTGGGATTCGTCAAGTCTAGTGGTAGACTGGGTAACTAATAAATTTGCTTGCTTACTTTGTTAGGTATTTTTTTACACACTCTACCGAAATGTTGCTTTTTGCGACGAAAAGTGCTACACAATATTCCAAATTCTGCGTACTTTGCTAATAGGGGATTGGTGACTGGGGATTGGTTCGATAAGTAGGGGGATTCAGACCCCAACCAAATCTTAAAACTGAGATCCCCCAATCCCGTCGCGCCCATACATGACCAACTTGCAGGGCTCTTATTTGGGGAGAGTAATCACCTCACATTGACTTCACCGTCACTGCTAGCTGCAACCCTAACGCATCCAGCAAGGCACTTAGACAATAAAAATCAATTTCTCCTTTTTCCCATAACATCTGGTCAAGTTTTTCGTAACATTCTTTAACTTGTGCTGAAAACTTATCAATTCCACCCTGCGCCTCAATCACATTTTTTAACGCCTTACTTAACATTTTCGGGTCGCCCTCTTCTAAAACAACTTCGATATAAGGTGCTGCTTCCAATGGATATTTGAGGTCTTTAATCAGTTTTTCCTGATAACTTGTACTTCTAGACATCATCTCTACTCCTATAGTCTTCCCAATATTCCTTAGCTCTACAAATATCTTGTGATTGAGTACTTTTATCACCACCACACAAAAGAATAATAATTTTTGACCCTTCTGATCCAAAGTAAATGCGGTAGCCAGAACCATGGTCTATTCTCAGTTCAAAAACACCTTCTCCAACTGACTTATAATCCCCTAAATTACCATCTTCAACTCGGTCAAGCCTTGCTCTGATTTTAGCTTTTCCTCTTCTATCTTGCAGAGCATCAAGCCACTCATCAAAAGGATTTTTCCCATCTTCTGTAAGGTAATTTCTGATCTCCCTTGGTTGTACTTCCATATTCACTTTAAGTGCAAAAAGCGTTTTACTGAGTAGCGTTCATCACCTTCGCTTTCAACCTCTGTGACGCCAAAAAAGTAGCAAACTCTATAGCTGCTTTCATACTTGTAGCATCGGCGATTCCAAGACCTGCAATATCAAATGCTGTTCCGTGGTCGGGTGAGGTGCGAATGAAAGGAAGACCTATAGAGGTATTTACGGCTCGGTCAAATGCCATCAGTTTGACAGGAATTAAGCCTTGGTCGTGGTAGAGTGCGAGGTAAGCATCAGCAGGATTTTGGATGAGAGAATTTCCGTACCAAGCTTGACCTGGTTTTACCCACATTGTATCTGGTGGAATCGGACCATCTAGCTGTAAGTTTGGGCGATTTTGACGCTGTTGCTTAATCCATGGAATTAACCAATCTTGTTCTTCATGTCCGAGTTGTCCCTGTTCACCGCTATGAGGATTTAAACCGGCGATCGCAATCCTCGCTTCATGTAAACCAAAATCTTTCTCTAAACACTCCACCAGCAAATCAAGTTTTTCCGTCAGCAACTGCGGTGTTAGCACTTGGGGTACTTGACACAGGGGTATATGTGTGGTAGCTAGCAGTGTACGGAGTGTCCAACCAGTGTGAGGCGATCGCGCGACAAATAGCATTCCCACACGCGCAGTAGCTGACTTTTCTGCTAAAAGTTCCGTTTGTCCAGGATAATTGTACCCTGCTGCCTTCCACCCAGCCTTAGCTATGGGACCTGTGACAATCCCGTCAAATTGACCAGCTAGTGTACGGGCGATGGCTGCTTCCATATAAGCAAAACTTGCCGCGCCACTTGCCGCATTCCCCATTCCTGTCACAATTTGACTTTTAATCTCCCTCTCATGTTGCACATCAAGAATTGATAAGTCTGCTGGATTTGCCAAAAGTTCTGAATTAAGAGTTTGACGCAGCTGAGTATAAGTTTGGGCAAGTATTTCTTGGCTACCCACCACTGTCACATCACAATTTTTGCTCACTTCGGGGTCAGCCAAGGCTTTTAAAATCACCTCCGGTCCAATTCCCGCCGGGTCTCCTAGCGTTAGCAATAGACGCGGGCAATTTGTCTTATGTAAATTTCCCATATTTAGTTATAAAGTTTTACTAATGACCAATAACTAATGTGAAAGAGGGCGGCGGTTTTGTTCGTCCCATCCCTAGAAGGATAAGGCTCTCCCACCGTTTTTTCTAAAAACCGCATAAGTTAATTTTAGTGACAACTATTTTCGCTCGCCAGTATGTCCAATCTGCCAACTTCCGATGGTTGCATGAGTACCATGTCGATGGGTTCCGTTATGACGAAGTCACTGACCTGTTTGACGGTGCGACTGGAGTCGAATACGCCAAATTTGCCTTCGACAACTACAACGAATCACTTCAAATCCCACGCTTCACACCCTCTGGTGGTGTAAAGACAGGTGAGTACAGCCGCATTATTCAATGTCCCGAAACCCTGGATCGTTCCCGTACCCAGACAGTCCTGAGAGAAACATTCTCCAATAGTGCTAAAAGGATGAGTTGTTGAACAAAGTTGAGGACATGGCACAACGGAACTATGTAGATGATCAGTTTGTTCACCTGCTAGATCCTGGCTTTGGTTCTGATCCTTACCCAAGTACCAGAAAAGTACATGATATCGCAGGTAATTCTGTAGATATGCCGGTTGCACCATTTCAGTATTTGGAAACCCATGACCATAGTCAACTCATTTCATTTGTGGGACGTGAGGGAGGTGATGAACCATTTGGCGATCGCAGTAAGTTCTACAAGCTACAACCCTTTGCCATAGCGCTTTATACCTGTCAAGGAACTCCCATGCTTTGGCAGGGACAGGAGTTTGCAGAGAATTATGTTCTACCCAACGAGGGCAATAGACGCATCCGCGATCGCCGTGATGTCAACTGGGAATATTTCTACGATCAATACGGCGCACCGCTCATCAGACTCTATCGCATTCTGGGGAAATTGCGGCATAGCTTTCCTGCCCTCCGGAGTCGGGAATCTTTCTACTACAATGCTCAGTCTAGTCCTGGGAATGGCATAGTCGCTTACAAAAGACAGTCTACCCCCCACAAGCAGATTGCCATAGTATTTCTCAATTTTTCCGACAACCTGCAATCTATTTCAGTACCATTTCCAGAACCAGGAACTTATCGAGAAATAATTGATGATAAGTTTGAAATCTCTGTCAACAGTGCTAATCAGTCCATCAGTGTTGATGTGCCACCCAACTATGGCTCCATCTTCATCAAATAGATGACCCCCTGTCGTCTGGAGCGAAATTGAGAGCTGGTTCATAGCACCAGCCCTTTCAAGGTGCAAGTCGTAAGACTTAGATTTTCTTCTCACTCGGGGAGACGCTGCGCGAACGTGTCCTTCGCGTCTTGCCTTCGGCAACGACTTCGTCGTACGCGGTTTAAAAATCTTTTTGAACCACGAAGGCACGAAGAACACGAAGAAGAAATGTCGAAAATTGGACGTAATTTTCCCAATTTTTTACCCACCTTGAAAGGGCGCTGCGGCCTTGCGCCCCAAAAGCGGATTTCAACGAACGTATAATTAATTTTCACGACTATGTCTAGTAGATAACTAGTACTCGTGGGTTCGTAGTTGTGCTGTCAACGCCGATTAAATCGCGATTGAACAGGCGTTGACAGCGCATCAAAATTAAAGTGCAAAAATCGTGCCACAGATATAGGAAACTTCAAAGCTATGGCAGCACTATAAGATATGACCCAGGTTTTTGTCCAAATATACCAATCCGTGCAGGAGTTGCAAACACCTCTCCCAAGTCCTCCAAGTCCCCCAAGTCCCCCAAGTCTTCCAGGACCTCTGTTCAGATCTCAAATAGGATTGCTATAGAAGTTCTACTCCCTTTCTAGTGGTAGGTGGTTTAATTGTGCTGCATAGCGATCGCGGGTGCAAAATTAATTGTGATTCCATTAAACCCATAGTGTTACCTCAACGCTGGACACTCCGGCAACAGCTAACAATCCTGACCATCCTTTTTTTAAGTTTAAGTGGAGCTGCTTTGTGGCTAGTGATACAGCTATTTCAAAGCTTGGAGGGGGCTGTTGTTGCCAGAAACCAGAGAGAGCTAGCTTTTGCCAACACTAGACTCATTAAATTGTTTTGGGAATCAAAACTTGGGCAAGCACCAAAGTTAGGCGAACAGCAGAACAAGCATTTGGAGGAACTCTCAAATGAAGCACTAGCAAATTTCCCAAGAGTAGAAGGGGGATTTTACCTCCTCCAGCAAGATCGGCTTTTAGGTTATGCCTATCCTACTCACGGGGGACCTATCCCCAAAAAAGATATTCCTCCTGTTGAGCGTGGCACAATATTGCAATTAACTCGTAGAGCCACTAGTCTTGGCTTACCCCAAGAATTAATACTGCGACCTGGTCTTGATATCTTGGTGCTGCGTGTTGACCCCCTACCGTTGTGGGGCGCAGTGTGGACGATGAAACGTATGCCTCGCTTAGAAGATGGCAATCAAAAAATCCTTAGTGTTCTGGTGGTTTTGGGCAACTTAGTGGTGGGAGCTTGGACATTTTACATTGCAGTGCAACTTCAGGGGGGAGTGCAGCAACTTCTGGGGAGTATCAAGGTAATGGAAGAGGATGAAGGGTACTTGATTCCCCCCTTACCCGCAGAAATGGGAGTCTTAGGAACTGCAATTAATACTATGCAAAGCCGTCGCCAAGAGTTAGAACAGCGGCTCCACCGGGTTGAGCGGTTGGCTTCTTTGGGGCATTTGGTGGCGGGGGTAGCTCATGAAGTCCGCAATCCCCTCGCAAGTATGCGCCTTAACCTACAGTATACAGAACGACAACTACAAAAGCAAGGGATGACCTCTCTACCGATCGCTAGCCTGCTAGAGCAAGTAGACCGTTTAGAGCATCTGGTACGACGGTTGTTATATTTTGACCAAAATCAGCAGCAGGAGGAAATGGTGAAAGCTTCCCTAGAAGCGATCGCATCTGAATCTGTTTCCCTGCTGCGTCTTGCGGCAGAAGAACAGGGAGTCACACTCATCTATCATCAGCCTACCAAGCCTTTGCCCCAAGTGCCATTGCGCCGTCGGGAATTGGGACAGGTGATGGTTAATTTAATCTTAAATGCTATCCAAGCTAGTCCATCAGAAAGTCAAGTTGAGGTTGGCTTAAAACAACAGCAGGACTACTTGGTGACTTGGGTAAAAGACTCAGGACCTGGTTTACCACCCCAAGAACACGAGCGAATTTTTGACCCTTTCTATTCTACAAAGCCGGAAGGAAGCGGTTTAGGTTTAGCTATTAGCCACGAAATTGTCACTCGACATGGAGGATATATCAATTTGGCATCTCAACCGGGTTGTACTGTTTTTAGTGTTTATTTACCCAAAAACAATGACTAAAATTCTGATTATTGATGATGAAAAAGCTTTGCGTCAGGCGATGGCGCAGATTCTTCAAGATGAAGGTTACTCTGTTGTCGAAGCAGGAGATGGAATTGACGGGCTGAAAATCATTCAAGAAAATCCAGAATCTCGTCCTGAGTTGGTGTTTCTAGACCTCAAAATGCCCAAAACTCAAGGTAGTGCTGTTCTCAAAGCTTTAGGCAAGACTTTGTTTGAACTCCCTGTGATTGTGATGACGGCATATGGAACGAGCAGTACAGCCATTGAAGCTATGCAGTTGGGAGCTTATGATTACTTAACTAAACCTTTCGGTATGGAGGATTTGGTCAATTTGACGCAAAAGGCTTTAGCTCACTCCCATGCATCAGCCTATCAGTTTTCTGAAGCAAATCCCCAAACTCTCGGACAGCCAGAAGAATTACTAGGGCGATCGCCTGCAATGGCACAAGTTTTTAAACTCATCGGTCGAGTAGCTCAAGGAAATACCACTGTTTTGATTACAGGAGAATCGGGAACTGGCAAAGAGTTAGTTGCTTCAACTCTCCATACTGCGAGTTCCCGTAGTCGCGGACTTTTGGTAAAAGTTAACTGTGCGGCGCTTCCAGAACATTTGTTAGAGGCAGAGTTATTTGGTCACGAAAAGGGAGCCTTTACAGGAGCTAATCACTTGCGAATTGGTCGTTTTGAGCAGGCGAATGGCGGCACCATATTTCTTGATGAAGTGGGAGAATTAAGCACTACTATTCAAGGGAAATTGTTGCGGGTTTTGCAGGATAAATCCTTTGAGCGGTTAGGTAGTAACCACACCAAAACTGTAGATGTCCGGATTTTAGCTGCTACCAATCGTAATTTAGAGCAGCTTGTTCACCTGAATCAGTTTCGGGAAGACCTATACTATCGCTTGAATGTCATGCGGATTAATCTACCACCTTTACGCGATCGCCTAGAAGATTTAGAGCAGCTGACCCAACATTTCTTAAATGATATTGCTCTGCGCAATGGGACGAAAAGTTTAGCAATGACAACAGCCGCCTTGGAAAAACTGAAAAGTCACGCTTGGCCTGGGAATGTGCGAGAGTTACAAAATACTCTAGAACGGGCAGCTATTTTTTCTGGAGGAAGAACAATTCTTCCAGAGCATCTTATCTTGAGTTAATTTGATATGAATTCCTTAAATTCAGCACCTGCACTAGAAACAAACCTGGAGATTCAAACAGTCCTTTACCCAACACTACAGCAGTTGGTGCGCTTATTGCCGTGGAATCGTAAACGGGTGGTGGACTATATCCGAGAAGAAGCTAAACACAATCCATTTTTAACAGAAATTAGTGATGCTTCTGCTTTGTCAAATAAAGGTGAAGTACTGATAGAAGATGTTTTGCCTGATTGGTATAACCCGCCAGCACAGGGATTAAGTCTCAGGGAGCATTTATATGGACAAATAGCAGCTTTATCCATACCATCAAAACAACGTGAACCCTTAATCTATCTGACTCAGTGGCTTTCAAGTTCTGGGTACTTGGAAGAAACTCCACAAGTTTGGGCAATTGGTAATGTCTGGAGTGCAAAAGAACTACAGGCTGTTGTACCTCTCCTCCAAAGTCTAGACCCACCCGGAATTGGTGCCCGATCCCTCAAAGAATGCCTGTTGTTGCAGCTTAAAGACCAGCCTCAAAGTCTAGCTTTTCTGTTAGTTCAAGAATATTTAGAAGAATTGGCAAATTGTACTAGCAGTTCTTCCGAGGCTAGGCATAATTGTGAGGTACTGCTACAAAAGCTGCACCAACGTCAACAAGTTTCTGTAGATGCAGACATCAAGAGAATTATTGATGCTATCCATGAGATTCAGGAATTAGAACCTCGTCCTGCAAGAAACTTTGGGAATAATAATGCTCCTGTTGTCACTCCTGATTTAAAAGCTGAGCAAACAACCAAAGGAGGTTGGCAGGTTTCGTTAACTTATGAAGTTGAGCAACGCTTTTGTCTGAATGCTGAAGCCGTTAAGCTTTTGAAGAAACCACCACTACCCGCGTCTAGACGAGATACCCAAAGGCTAGAAGCATTGTTACAACAAGCCCAAAGCTTACTCACAGCTTTGCACCAGTGGCAGGAAAATCTCCTCAAAGTCGGTCAATTTCTAGTTGAGCGCCAGCAAACTTTTTTGCAAAGTCGGGATACATTAGACTTGACGCCTACTCCGCAGCAATTGGTAGCTCAATCAGTGGGACTGAGTAACTCTACTGTTAGTCGGATTGTGCGGGGAAGATATATATTGATTTGTGACCAATACAGTCGGATAATTCCATTGCATTCCCTGTGTGTTCCTGTCAAAGTGGGTGGACGCACCTCTGTGCAAATACAACAGCTGCTAGTACAACTAATAGAGGAAGAATCTTCTGCTCATCCCTATAGTGATGAACAGCTAGCCCAGCTTTTAAAAGTACGATTTGGTCTGCCTATTACTCGCAGAACAGTGACAAAATACCGCCAAATTGCTGGGATAAACTCATCTCATCACCGGAGATTGGTGAAATAATCTGATTTTTTTTCCTGGGAAAGGGCAGCAGATTTTGGTTCACGCTGCCGTACCACAATGCCGCAGTTGCTATAGGATATGCCTTGGCAGTGGCAGATAGACATCTGTGGCAATATTGCATTAGACATAGTCGTGAAAATTAATTATCCGTTACCACCAAACCCTTGGTAGAGACGCGATTAATCGCGTCTAAAACGTTTTTTCCACCACTATGTCTATTATTGCGGACACGATGATATGAGCTATAGCAATCCGTGGAGGAAATACAAACACCTCCTCCTTGTCCCCCTTGTCCCCCTTGTCCTCAAAGTCCCCCTTGTTTGGATCTCAAATAGGATTGCTGTAGTTGGTATACTGTACGATTGTGGTGATCGTGCGTCAAGCAATAATGAGAACACGAAGAAGGTTTAAAAAATTCCGATCAGTCTTAGCAATAAGCTCTACATTCGTTGGTCTGGCTTTTGCTCTAGATATGGCTGTGGCAGGTAGTGTTCACCATCCCTTGACTTATGTTTATGACATCGCAAGTCGGCTGTTGTGTGAAAATTCCCACGCTCAAACATGCAACAAAACGGAGTCACCAGTTGTATCAGGTAAGAATGGCGCTGTGGTCACCACGCAACACAACGCATCTGAGATCGGGTTGGAAATTCTCAAAGCAGGCGGCAATGCCGTTGATGCCGCAGTTGCTGTAGGATATGCCTCGGCAGTGGCAGACCCCTGCTGTGGGAACATCGGTGGCGGTGGGTTCATGCTCATCCACCTCGCCAATGGTAAGGATACGTTTATCGATTTCCGTGAGAAAGCGCCTTTGTCTGCTACCAAAAATATGTATCTTGACAAACAAGGCAATGTCATGCATGGGTTGAGTACAGATGGCTATCTTGCAGTGGGAGTCCCAGGAACTGTTATGGGACTCGAACAAGCACTTTCTCAATACGGAACTATGACTCGCTCTACTTTAATGGCTCCTGCTATTAAGCTTGCAGAATTCGGTTTTATATTGCGTCAGGGAGATATTGACATTTTAAACGCTGCTACGCAAAATTTTAGGAAGCAGCCCAATGTTGCCAGCATCTTTTTGAAAGACGGTAAGAATCCTTGGAAGGTGGGCGATCGCTTAGTGCAAAAAAACTTAGCTCAAACCCTCAAGCTGATTTCCACTCTTGGGGTAGATGCCTTCTATAAAGGGGCGATCGCACAGGAAGTTGTCAAAGCCAGCCGCGAAAACGGTGGGATTCTCACACCAGAGGATTTTGCCAAGTACACGGTGTCCCAAACCCAGCCAGTACGATGTAACTACCGCTCTTATGAAGTTATCACGGCACCCCCTCCAGGAGGCGGCACGACGCTTTGTGAGATGCTGAATATTTTAGAAGGTTATCCATTAAAACAATTTGGCTGGCATTCCAAGGACAGTCTTCACTTGATGCTATCAGCCATGTTGTACGCTTATGCTGACCGTAATAATTACTTGGGCGATCCAGATTTTGTGAAGAATCCTGTTGAGCGACTGCTATCAAAAGGGTATGCTGCCAAAATCCGTTCTCAAATCCCTAAAGAACGGGCTATTCCTCCAGAGCCTCTCTATTCTGGCATGACATCCCATGAGGGAACTCACACAACCCACTACTCTATTATTGATCGCTATGGTAATGCCGTAGCTGTAACTTATACTATTAACTCTTACTTTGGGTCAGGAGTGATGGCAGGTAATACTGGCTTTTTGCTCAACAATGAAATGGACGACTTTGCTGCTAAACCTGGTGTACCTAACAACTTTGGTTTAGTTCAAGGAAATTTGAATGCGATCGAACCAGGGAAACGCCCCCTGAGTTCTATGACACCCACCATCGTCACAAAAAACGGCAAAGTTTTCATCGTCACGGGTAGCCCCGGAGGGTCAACAATTACCACAACTGTTTTACAAGTTCTGACTAATGTGATTGACTACGACATGGACATTGCACAAGCTGTAAACGCTCCGAGGATTCATTATCAAGGATTACCTAATGTAGTACGCACAGAACCATTAGCTCTTAAGTCTAATGTCGTACAACAGTTGTTTGACATGGGATATAAAGTCACTCCAGTCCCAATCTGGGGTGCTGCTGAGTCTATCTTGGTAGACCCGAAAACAGAGTTGCGTAATGGTGGTCATGATAGTCGCAAAGGGGCGGGATCGGCGGAGGCTTATTAGCTAATTCGCCAGAAGCCCCTGCCTATAAGGCAGGGGAGTCGTCAAAAATGACCTCTGAGTAGGGATTGCTTGTTTCTTACGAAGGCACGACTATGAATGAGCTTGGAGTTAAGGGTTTCGCTCCCATATTTGCCAGTACATTGACAGCAATTTGCTTGGCACGATCATCTTCACGAGGCCGATTGACACCATCGCTGTCTAACCCCCACACCCATTGAATTGAGCCGGTGGCAAAGACTTTGGCACCGCTTGGTGCAGTGTAGCGAACTGCATTTGAGATCCGGGGATCGGTTGTAGAAGGAAAGCCTTCTAGATCGGAGGCAGAAAGGTCTGAAGATAATGTAGACTCAGCCAGAACAACTAGCCCGCTTGGGGATGCGTTGGGGTTGACGGCATCCCATTCAAAGCCTACTAACTGACTCAATCTGTCACCGTCGTTGAGACCAGTGTTAGCGTAGTAGGGGTCGTTAGTGTTCTTGACGACAAAGTCGAACCCTCCGTAGACATCGTCTTTATCACCAATGTACATCACACCCAGCAATGCACTTTCAGGTCGATTATTCAGTGAACTGCGGAATTTATTTGTTGGCTCAGCACTTGTTGCTGCATTTTTATAGCACACCATAACCCGATTGATTCCCCCATTGCTGCCGTTCTCGAAGCGGACTCGCCAGTATGCGCTATTCGCCGAGAAAAACGCTAAGTTGACGCCAGCATCACGAGCAAGCTCAACATGATTGCGCTGATCATCAGACCAGTACTCATCGTGACCAACTGAGAGGAATACTTTGTGTTGCTGCAACAACTGTGAGTTAGAGTGGACATCTACATTAGTGACGTAGGTAACGTCATAACCCTGGGACTCCAGCCACCGCACCATATTGTACTCCCAACGCAGTAGGTTGTTGAACTCGCCTGTTTGAGTGGTGGTTTCTGAGAATGGTCGGTCATAGGAAACTTTAAGCGCAGGTTGCTGGTCAACGCTATTGAAAGGGTACAAACTGTAGCCACCAGTGTTGTTATAAGCCAGCAAGGTGTTAAAGCTGCTCTGGAACAAGACATCAGAGGTACTGCTATCATCGCGAACGACAAACCACACCTGCGACTGCTTACCACTACTAGCGTCAGTGAGCTTGGCAATGTACAAACCACTGGTCCAGTCTGAGCCAACTGCAAGGGTGTAAGAGGTTGACCAGTTACACTCAACAAGTTTGGTATTAGAGTCTGTAATTATACAGTCAGGTTGAGTTATTCCATTGAGAGAACCGCTGCTCAATATGAACCTACCTCCGTTACCTCCGTAGTAACCTAAGCGGTACACATCAATTGTGAACTGTCCTGGCTGTGCCAAGGAAACTTTGATAGGTAGCAAATCTCCTTTATTTACGCTGGTTGCTGCGGCGTAGCCAGAAATCTCATTTGACGCCTGGTTGGTAATTTGCCAGTCTCTGGTGCCAGTGTTTTGGTTTTCTAAAACAATGGCATTGGATGGTCTAGGACCTGAGGCAACAAATACTATGTCACGGAAATAGTTGCTGTTTTGGTAGGAATTTGTGGGAAAAGAACCCAAATTACCGTTTACGCCATTGTTACCGTCTGCAACCGTTGACAAATTACCGTTAACAACGGAGCTTGCCAATGGATTGTTGTCAGTAACCACGAAATATTGATTGACGCTAACGGTCACTACATAGGTAGTGTTGGCTTGAATGCTCAGCGGACTGCTAAGAGCCTGCTGCTGCCAACCGGAGTCTGTCTCATTGGAGAAAGTCACACTAGCCAAGATATCACCTGTTGATGACCAGATTCTCCCTATATGAGAGCCAGTTTCACTCGAGGCTTTCCAATAGCGAATTGCAGTTATTTGACCTGCTGTAAAACTCTGAAACTTCAAACCCAGTTCATAGTTCGTATTATCAGTGGCATTTAATTGGTCTGGTGTCTGAGTTGTGAATATGGTTTCGTTTGTTTGAGCTTGAGCTATTAAAATTTCCGACTCCTGAGGCTGAGCCATTTGAAATCTCCTT
The DNA here is from genome assembly GCA_016903675.1 of Stigonema ocellatum SAG 48.90 = DSM 106950. Classification (GTDB taxonomy): domain Bacteria; phylum Cyanobacteriota; class Cyanobacteriia; order Cyanobacteriales; family Nostocaceae; genus Stigonema; species Stigonema ocellatum. The sequence continues at coordinate 53,968 of JADQBA010000008.1, forward strand.
CTTTTTGACTGATTGTGTGGGAAATGAGTAGACATCCGCAAAAAATGCCAATAGCGCTCTCTAAATTTCTCTTATGTCGTAAAAGAAAAGATTGAGTGCTGGTAGCTATTGACATGCATCCTTGAGAGAAATGCGGTTTTTTCTCTCGCTGAATTTATATATATGTCAGGATTTACAGCTTATGCAGTATTGGGGCGATCGCAGTTCCTTGAGCGATTGTTAAACGAAATAATTACTGTCTATGCTATCATCAACGACCTGTTGAAGGCGATTGGGCATGACGAGGATTGTCGTCGAGGGTAGGAGATTGCAGAAATTATGACAACAGCAGTGTGTGCGGCAATGTTCTTCAATGGGAATCATCGCAAGGCTTGTGACTATATGAAAGACCATAACTTGATCCCAAACATGTTAGAAAAGTCGCGTTTAAATCGGGGATTACACGGTATATCAATGTTGATAAATAATTTATTTCATCAAATCGGGATCAGCCTCAAAGAAATGAGTGATTCTACTGAATATCTTTTAGACTCTTTTCCCGTGCCAATATGTGATAATATCCAGATATTCAATGTAAAATTAATCTTCTCAGAAGAGTACAGAGGTTACATTGCATCGAAAAAACGCTATTTTTACGGGGTTCGAGTTCAGTTATTAACGACTAAAAATTGTAGGGGCGTATTGCAATACGCCCGTACTTGTCTTCATGCCTGGTAGCGCTGAGTCGCGTGCGGGCATTAAATGCGTTACCGTTAAATCTGCCCCCAGGTAGTGAAATTTATACTGACTCTGCATACACTGATTATACTTCGGAAGATGACCTGAGAAAGACGAGTCAAATTGAGTTGAAAGTGATGCGTAAAAAAAACTCTAAGAGGATGTTTTCTAAGTCCAAGCGTGATGTATCAAATACTTTTAGATAGAACTAAATCCCGCTACCGCCTGCTTGTCGTGGGGGAACCCTCTAAGTAGTACATTTGTATTGAATAACTTGCAACTTGGGTTACTATTCACAAATCTTTAATTTACTAATACGTTCTTTAAATTCTTGTGATCTTTGCTTGCTAGGAATTTCTGCCACCAAAGTTTCAATAAGTTGCTTTGGAGTTAAATGTGGGTATTGCTCTAAAGTATGTTTAAGAACTACACTACCAACAGGTCCAACAAAACTAGTCAGTTCTCGCCGACAATTTTCTAAAAACTCCGGATTGCTAATTGCCGGAGCGTTTGTAAGAAGTTGGGGTGAGTTGAGAGAATTGTGAATCTTTGGGGATTTGGTTTCAGCAGGAATTTTTTGGGATTGACGGAAACGTTGAGCTACTTAGAAATACAAGACTTCGCATTCATAGTTTTCTGGAGTAGGCTCTACCTGCCACACCAACCCTTCTCCAGGTTCGCTCAAAGCTACTTCAAGGTAAAGCCTGTTTACAGGAGTTGTGGCTTTTGCTTGATTACCATCGAAGGGTTGTAAATCTTCCGTCAGAAGTTTCAATTTAAATCCACTGGGAATCAGATCATCTCTTGTTTCACTGCGTAGTTCAAAACGCCATACACTATCTTCTAGATTACCTTTGGGTTGCAACCGCAGTTCATATCTTTGTCCGTCTATGGTTAATTTTCGGACAAAGTGTGGCGGTGCTGTTTCCACAGTCGCACCTCGTGCGCCAGCAAAACTAGACTGTAAATCTACACGTCCCCAACCAAATGTTTGTGCAACATCTGATACACCAGCTTGCATCCATTGCCGAATCGACCATTGTTGTTGTACTCCTTGACGTTGTTCGTACAAGCGTTGTCTCCAACCCCCATGTTCTAAAAGCGCTCCCCATGTTTGAAACGGTACTGCTAAGCGTGGTAAAATAAGTGCAGGATTTCCTAAACGCTGGAGCAAGTTTTTTGTTTGCGTCACTGATAATTCTGGTAAGGGCGCAGTTTCAAGATGAGTAACTTCTTCTGGGCATATTTGTTGTGCCAGCCACAGGATGTTTAGATGAGAAATTATGTTTTCTCCATCTAAACAATAAGCGCGATCGCCTGCATCGTAAGTTCCCATATTCTTAAGTTGGGCGTGAGTAGTATACCCCCAAACCCGAATCAAACCTTCTTCCAAATTCACTTGCACTGCTAGATAATAATCTGCGGCCCAACCTGGAATATCCACCCACTCTTGAGGAACCCGCAGTTCGCTCAAATCAATATCCTCTGTGGGGATTAATACCATTCGTTTTGTCCCTAGGGAAATACCTGTACCATTAACTACTTCCCAAATACTAGGTAAAGCCTTCTGGTTGGGAAAAGCAGTTGCACTCTTGTCGTATTCTGCTTGCAGCCAAGGTAGAAAAGTGTTTAAGCTCAACTGGTTAAGGTATGCAATCCAACGGCGATTGTCTGTGGAAAAAGCCTGACTTTGCTGCCAAATTTTGCTTTGCTCAGTTTCAGAAATCTCTAAGCACAGATGTGTAGAGTCTGTTAAAGTAAGTGTGTCTGAGTTATATGTCATAATTATTACTCTAGCTGGCTATGGTAAACTTTTAACCATTCCTCTAAAACAGTGGTCATATAGTTTAGTACCAGGGAATTTAGGGAAGTATGCAGGAATTCTTTACTCCAGTTAGCCAAGCGAAGTAGTAACGTGTCTTTACACTTGCTCAGCCGTCGAGAAACAGTGTACTGCTTAACTCCTAATTGTTTTGCAATCTGCTGTTGAGTTAAACCCTGACTGTAGTAAAGTTGAATTATATTTTGTGCCTCTGGGTCAAGTTCGTTCAAAGCAGCAATTAGCACACTATTGATTTCAGATTGCTTTGACTGTCTTTCCAGTACTTGTTCTTGAGCAATTATTTCTGTTAGTAACGATTCCTGCTTAAGTTGTGGTAAAATATCTTGGAACTCGTTTGAATCGTCATCTCCTTTCGTCGGCGCATTCAGAGAATTCACAGTTGGGAACAAGTAACTGCGGACTGCTTTTGCACAACCAACTAGCCATTTTTCAATGGTTTGTTGACTGCACTCTGCTCCTGGTTGTGAAAGTTGGGTATGGCGTTGTAAATTATAAAGCTGGGCGATCGCACTCCATGTAGCGTCACTTGGTCTTTCCAGTTTACGAGTACCACTAGGCTGCTGTGGAGCGTATATAGACTGGTAGCATTTCCAAGCTAATACATAACGTTCTATGGTGTCCCCACTCACGCCAAAATTTTGTAAAGACTCTACCAACCGCTTCTGAGTCAACCGCCGTAACAAACGCCAATTGGTGCAAATGTCAACTTCGTTCTGCTGGCGTAGCATTTCCTTGAGTTCGCTGCTAAAAACCGCACTTGCGTAATTCTTGAGGCTAAAACCCGTCTCTGGTTTAAACCCTTTTAAAACCTTATCTGTGCGAGTTATTACCATTTGAAAGCAGTCAGACAAAGTATACTGCCCTGAAGAAAAATTAGCAACTGTTTTATTAGCCGCCCAGTAGCAAACTTCTTGTAAATAAGCTAACAAATGTCCTTGTGCCAGACTTTCTATTTGTTTTTGCCACTGTTTATACCAATAAGACACCCAAAAAGTTTCCGACTTTTCTGGTTCTGATAGACGCGCCTGATGGTTGAGTAGATTGCGACGCAACTTAGCATCGGTAGCCCAACCAATCGCCTTGTCATCATCAAATTGTAACAAACTCGTAAATAGCTCAGTGATACCTTGGCGGGAACGCATAAACTATATAACTCGTAAATGCATAACTACATCATGATAAATACATATATACTAGGAAATGAAGGGGTTTGGTGTGAGTTATTGAAAATCAAACTCAGAAATAGAGTTAGGGCGGTGTATTTTTGTCTAGTGTTAGGCAATCAGTTATATGATCGTGTGTATAAGGATTAATATTTTTTATACTGTTTTAGCTTATACCATTGTTAATTTTAGTAACAGTTGGCGAAATTTACAAAACTAAACTTGGGTTATAGATATAACTATCTTTTATGACTCTGAGCAGAGAATAATATCATGATACACCGACACAGGTGCGGCGATACAAACAAACTCCTCGTTAAGTGGCACTAGTACCGCAAGGCGGAAGTCACGCATGCTTTTATTTTGGACTTTCTGGCTGCTTTGAGTTATCGAGCGTTAATTTTAGGATTATTAAATATGCCTCCCCTCGGTGTTGGTTCTAGTGACTTTACTAATACTACTACATTAAAAACAGGAGAAGCCAAGCTTTGGATTTTATTGGTAGGAGTTAACGAATACCGGGATCAAAGCTTGCCTTCTTTGCGCTACCCGGCGTTAGATTGCCAAGGCTTAGGAGAAGCACTCTCCAAAGCCACCCAAGGATTTCCTAATAAAGAAGTAATTGTTCATCATGATTTTGCAGCACAACCCCCTACCTTGCAAATGATTCGTAGCAGCCTGCAAAAAATTGTTTCACAATCTCGCTCTCAAGACTCAATCCTGTTATACTTCTCAGGGCATGGAATGTTAGAGCCGAATACTCAGCAGGCTGTCCTGTGTTTGGCAGATACTCACAGAGATGACTTGTTTGGTACTGGGTTAGGTATGCAAGAACTGTTGGAAATATTAGGGTCTAGTCCCGCTAACCAACAGTTATTATGTTTAGACACCTGTCATAGTGGTGATATGAGGTTGGTGGGCAAAAACAGCGGTAGCGCTAGAGATGGAAACATCCCTTCGACTTTACCCAACACCACAACACAGCTGATGGATGTCTTGAGAAAACGTGCTGCTCAAAGTAAGGGATTTTGCGCCTTGCTATCATGCGATCAAGGACAACAGTCGTGGGAGTTTCCAGAATTAGGACATGGAGTCTTCACTTATTATTTAATGCGGGGACTTTTGGGTGAAGCAGCTGACTCCAATGGATTTATTGAAGCAGACGGACTTTACAAATATGTTTATCGGCAGACGCTACAATATATTAATAAAGTAAACCAGCAACTGCATCTAATTAATCAGCAGAAGCTCAACCGTGGAGATAGTCACCTTTATCGAGAATATCCCCTACAAACACCTAAACGAATTGTAGAAGGAGTAGGAGAATTAATTATTGGATACAAGCCAGCCGAAGCTGAATGCCACAAGCAGCGGCGTGCCCTTGTTATTGATGGACTCTCAAATAAGAAAACTACTATTAACTTGAGTCTATTATTCACTGGGGCTGGTGGTTTTGAGGTAGAACATTTTCCGCAAAAAGGCAAAAATTGGTCAGAAATACGGGGAACAATCCAAGAATTTACTCGTTGGCAGAGTGAATCAAAAACAAATTCCTCTTTTCAACCAGGGGCGGTAAAAGATACAGCAACAGCATTATTGTACTTACGCGGGTACGTCGAAGAAATCGAAGATGGAGAAGCCTGGTTGATTTTAAGTGATGGGATGCGCCTGAGTCGTTCTTGGTTAAGACAAGAGTTACGCCGCGCTCAACAAATTCAGCAAATAATTATCCTGGATTTAATTACCTCAGATTCTTACTCTGCTAGTACTGTAGAGAATTGGATAGAGGATTTGCAATGTGGCACAGAGCATGGACAATGTTTAATAGTTGGCGCAACAGATGCACACAAACCTGAATTATTTTCCCAAACACTTCTAGAAACCCTTGCAGTCGTGAATCCGCAAGTCGGATTACCAGTTGCTAAATGGATTACTCAATTACAAAAGCTTGCGCCAACCAAAGGAATTAAGCTACATACCTGGCTGTCAGGCATACAACCAGTAATAGATATTTTACCAGGTAATATTAGCACGATTGTTCATGATTTCCGGGAGCAAAAAGTACCTGACAAAATTAAAGTAGGGGAAGTAGGGGAAGTAGGGGGAAGAATTTCTGACTCATCTCCCGGAACTCTGTTCTTAAGTTCAGAACAGTATGCCAACCTGGAAAAGTTGCTGAAGCAATACCTAGGGGCGATCGCACCTATAATTTTACAAAAAGAGATCGCACAGGCAGCAAATCGTCAAGAATTAGTGGAGAATTTAGCTGGTTACCTGATCCCACAGCAACAACAACAATTTAAGAAGCAAGCAACGGCTATATTAGAAATATCCACTGTCTCATCTCAAGCTCAGTCAGATAAATCCTCAACAAGGGAATATCAAATAATAGATGCTAAGTTTGTGAGTAAATGCGAACGTGAGTTAGCTTATTCAATTGGTCCAATTGCTAGTTTTATAGTTAAAGAGGTTTTGCAATCTCACCCGCAAATTTCCTTACAAGAGTTTGTCAATAATTTGGCAAAAAAAATTCCCCAACCAAAACAAGCTATAGAGTTTCAGCGGCGTATGTTTGAGTAGCCCTCTTTTATTAGGTTTGATTAATGCTTATTATTGTTATTCAACATATTGAAAGCAATTTCTAAACTATACTTCATGCGATTGAAGGCTTCGGCTAAGTCGCCAATTTCATCTTTAGGTTGTTTACCAAAATCGGCATTCATGTCGCCAACGCTTACTTGTTCCGCCACAGCAGCAATTTTTTTAATCCGCTGTAGCACCGTCTTGTGCAACAACTGATTCATGATGATAATGATGGTTGTAAAAATACTTGTCATAACTCCAATAACAAGAAGGAATACCCGATTAGCACTTGTGAAAATCTCATAGGCCGGAACATAAACAATTTGAGACCCAAGAACTTGATTGAGCTGCCATCCAAAACCATTGTCTTTTCCGTAAGTCACTAATTGACTTTTTGGAGCTTGTTCTGGAGTACTATGACAGCGCAGACAAGTTTTGTCTTGAATTATAAAAGGGCGGGCGCTATAAAATAGTTTTTCTCCCGATATATTTAGGAAACCGGCTGTGCTTTTTAAACCCGGAGCTTTCCGAAAATTTTCAATAATATCAGCTTCAAATTTGTCAGCTTTATCTCGCCAATTTGTTGGATTCAAAAAGGCATCTTTGTAGATAAAATTCGCGTATTCTTTGTTTTTACGTAAATTTTCAAACACCTCTCTAGAGGCAAAGGATGGTATGGCTTCTGGGATGAACTGCTGTTGAGTTTCCACTTTCGGTAATAACAAAGGCTGTACGCGATCGTTAGTATATTTTCTTACAGAGTTGGCAATTTGCATGAGAATTAAGGCTTTAGAGTTTACCTCATTCTCTGCTTCTTTTTCCAGCACTTTTGATAAAGCGATACCACTAATTAAAATACCGCTGAGAAAAACTATTATCAAAATTAGATTGACCTTAGTTCCTATTTTCATGGCTTTTATTTTTGCGCTTATTTACATCTATGTTACAATCCGCTTGGTGGGTAAGTGCTGAGGTCTTAGAAACCCGGTTTCTTTAAGAAACCGGGTTTCTGATCTGGTGGTTAACTGAACTGTATTGATCTATGTTAGATAATAAAATTGACAAATATTTGCTCATAACTCGTGATGTCAACTGAATCCCGACGTTTATTTATTTTACAGATACTACTCCTGTTGACTGCTTGTGCATCAGACAAATCATCAAATGGACAACTTGAGTTAGTTATTGGCGTGATTAGCTATGAAGAAGGAAAGCAAGCGATAGAAAGATTTGCTCCCTTGCGTAAATATTTAGGTGACAAACTAGGAGCACTTATTCAATTAGAACCGACTTTTAATGAGAAAATAGCTATTGAGCGCATTCAGCGTCGTACTTGGTCTTTAGTCTTTGCTAGTCCTGGTTTGGCAGCAATTACAATTGCTGAATATCAATATTTTCCAATTTTCCCTTTCCAATACACTACCAATTCCCATTCTATATTTATTGTACTAAAAAACAGCAGTTTGCGAAAATTGAAAGATTTAGAGGGTAAAATAGTTGCCCTAGGTCAACCTGGTTCTGCTACTGGATATTATTTTCCGCTGTATAATCTCTATGGTTTAACATTAGCAGAAATTTTATTGGCTCCTACACCGAAAACAGTGCTTGAATGGGTGGCACAAGGAAAGGCTGCTGCTGGTGCCATTTCCTTAGAGGAATTTTATTTGCATCGGAGAAAATTAGCTGCTACAGAGTTTCGTATATTATTTTCTGACTCTGAAACTGTTCCTCCTGGTGCTGTTTTGATTGGACAAAATGTCGAAATAAAACGTCAAGAGTTGATTCGTAATTATCTCAAAGAAGCCCCTCCTACTGTGGTTCAAGATGTTGGATATCTACCAAACTCAGAGCCACCAGATTACCGATATATGATTTCTGTAGTCAAGCGGGTAGCGTCTATTAATGCGCGTCTTAATTCCAAACCTGCGCGTCTATTTTGAGTAGCCTTGATTAGTGAGAGCAGTTACTAAGCGATCGTAAACATGAATATGGCTGATCGGATCACGTTCGATGTATTTTTTCCCCAAAACCTCCAAGTATTGAACCTTGTGGGCTTTCTGCTTTTATTTGTGTAATTATAATTCCCAATCCCCAAACCCCTTTTGTAAAGGGGTTTGGATAAAAAATTAAGTTAACCAAGAGACTTTCCCACTAGCCAGGTCATAACGACCACCAGTAATTTTCAGTTTACCTTCTTTGATTAGCTTTCTGAAAATTGTCGAACTTTCCGCTAATAGTTGCTGCTGATACTGAACATTGGCCGTAACGGCATTGTCTACTAAATCGCCTTCTTTATTTTTTACCCTTTCTACAGCCGGTTTAATGTCTTCTACAAAAGTGCCAATCCTCCCAGGAAGAAGATCATTTTTGGTTGCTGCTATAACTGCACCACATTTTGTATGACCCAAAACTACAATAAGCTGTGCCCCTAACACAGATGTAGCAAACTCTAGGCTACCTATAGCGGTTGGACTCGTAACATTACCGGCAAGCCGTACAACAAATAAATCTCCTAAGCCCTGATCGAAAATGATTTCCGCAGGTACTCTCGAATCTGCACAACCAAGTATAGCAGCAAATGGATATTGAGCTACAGCAGTTTGTTCCAAACGTATTTTTGATTGGTGAGGATTAAGGCGCTTATCTTCTACAAAGCGCTTATTTCCTTCGATTAACCTATCCAAAGCAGCCTCTGAATTAATTGGTTTAGGTTTTGCTACAGTATCAGTATTAGATGGTTGTTGAGCTACAGCAGCTTGTTCTTGCCAAAGTAATTCACCAACAGCACTAGATCCAATACCGACACCACCCACACCTGCTAATTTTAAAAAATTCCGACGCCCAACAAATCCATTAATTCGGCTCATCACACACCTCAATTCAAGCACAAAAATTTAACTAATTTGCTATAAAAAACGTATAAGCTTATACATCAATGTTTTATTAAATTGATACGTATAGTACCTCTGAGGCAATAAACAAATAAAATTATTGCCCCCTAGTGCTCACAAGTTTTCTTATCATTTGAATATACCAAACTTAATGCATATCTAGAAAGATTTTAATCTTTTTGAAGATTGCGAGTCCCACAAGCATGATCTCTATAAGATGCTAACTGTCCGTTTTCGATGTAAGCTAGTTCTGCAAATTACCAGGAGAGATATAGGACTTACTTATGGTACAAATTGACTATCATATGCGTCAACGGATAATGTCAAAGTACAGTTGTGGGGGCGCGGCGGCTTTGCGCCCCTACGGTGGGTGACCATGGTTCCCATTAGTTCAAAAATTAAACGTTGAGTAAGGGCGTATTGCAAGTAGCCCCTACTGCATATCTGACGATTTTTGTCAATGCGTAAGTCCTAAGATACAGCCCTTTCAAGGTGGCGAAATTCAGAACGAAAATTGGTCATTTTAACCTTCAAAAAAACCAATTTCTCAGGACCCAAATCAGGATATATGTCCAAGAACGCAGTGATGAAAGCAGGAATTGAGGTCATTCCTGCGTTAGATACCGATTTCTTGGTCGTATGCTGTCAGTGCTTCAAGCGCTTTCTTGCGTTCGACCTCGACATACCGTCTGTACTGCATCAAAGAATCGAAGCGTACACGACGACGGTTCCCGACACGACGATAAACGATTTTGCCCTCATCAAGGAGATTGATCAGTGTTGGACGAGAGATGTTGAGCATCTCTGCCGCTTCCTGCGTCGTCAATTCGGGGTTTACAGGAGTTAACGTGACACCATTTCCTTGCGCCATCTCTTCAACAGCACGAATGAGTATCCGAACAAAAGAGGCAGGAAGCTCGATGGTTGCTTCTGTAGGATCATCAAGGATACGGAGTCGCAAAGGAATGGAAGAATCTCGATGTGACGAAAGCACTTTGCTTGTCGCCTTTGCAAGATTCCTCTCGGCATCAGAAGGAACTACTACATCTCCCATGAGCCTTCTCCTTACTCACTTCTTGTTAATCGAAGTATACATCGATTTCGATGTATTCGCAACTAGTCGAAGCTATCGAAAAACGTTACAATTTAACGCTTACTTTGGGTCAGGAGCATACTGCTCGGTTAAGATAATTACCCTCATCGCCAAACTTTGACCAGACGCGATAACCCTTGTCTCTACAACCAGAATTCCCATGAAAAAACCAAAACCAGCGTAGTATTGGAATGAGACAGCATTGGTGCTACTATAAGTAGACTAACACTGGATGGGAAACTGTTGCTTGCAGTGAGGTGAATTTACGAGATTTTATTGAGTCAATTATTAGACATCTCCGAAAAAGTAGAGACGCGATTAATCGCGTCTCTACAAGGGTGGACGGTAATGCATAGTTAATTTTCACGACTATGTCTATTACATACAATAATAAATTCATTTTATGTATAAAAAATGCTGAGACTAAATTTTTTAACGGAGTTCTATAAGCAGCAGAAATATGTTGACTTCAATACTATATTGGGTCTTGGAATGAGTTTTGGTGGTGCGTTCGGCGTAGCTGTGTCTTTGATACTCCCATTCTCTGCAAATTACGCTTCTGCACAAATTACCCCTGATGCCACTCTACCCAATAATTCTCGTGTTAATCCTGTTGGCAACACCAGCATAATTGAGGGAGGAACCCAAGCAGGTGGCAATTTATTCCATAGCTTTCAACAGTTTTCTGTGCCTACTGGTAGCACAGCCTTTTTTAACAACGCTACAGATATTCAAAACATTATTACTCGGGTTACGGGTAAGTCTATTTCAAATATTGACGGTGTGATAGGTGCCAACGGCACAGCCAACCTGTTTGTGCTCAATCCCAACGGAATTATTTTCGGACGTAATGCCCGCCTCGATGTTGGTGGTTCATTTGTGGGAACGACAGCCAATGCGATTCAATTTGGTAATCTTGGGCTTTTCAGCGCGTCTAACCCCAATACTCCCTCACCTTTGCTGATTGTCAATCCTTCTGCATTGTTGTTTAATCAGATTCCAACAGGGTCCATTGAAAGCAGGTCAGTCGCAACCGCAGGAGTCGATTTATCCGGCAATATGATATACGGTTTGAAGGTTCCCAATGGTCGTAGCTTGCTGCTCTTTGGAGGCGATGTATCAGTTGATGGAGGAGGACAGCAAGGAGGACTACATGCTTTTGGGGGTCGGATTGAATTGGGAGGCTTGAAAGAACCGGGAACTGTAGAATTAAGCGTTCAGGGCAATCAAGAGCGTCTTAGTTATCCAGAGGGTGTGGCAAAAGCCGATGTGTCTCTCGCAAATCAAGGAGTCATTAATGTTGTAGCTGACAATGGCGGCAGTATAGCAATCAACGCAGGCAACTTTAATCTTGCAGGAGGAAGCGGTCTATTTGCTGGCATTGGGAGTGGTTTAGGGACGGTGAACTCTCAAGCAGGAAACATTGACATTAACGCAACCAAAACTGTGAGCATAATAGGAGGAGGAAGCGGTATTTATAATCAGGTGGAAGCAGGAGCGTTTGGTAACAGTGGCGACATCAACATTAAAACTGGGTCGCTTTCTTTAACTGCACTAGTGTCTGGTACAGCCGCATTCGAAATCAATAATGCGGCTGTACTAGACACTAGTAATGCTGGACAGGGGAATGCAGGCAATATCCAAATCTCGGTGGGATCGGTTTCTTTAACCGATGGGGCTATATTGCAAGCTAGTAATACTGGACAGGGGAATGCAGGGAATATAGTAGTGCAGGCTCAAGATCAAGTCTTCCTCGCCACGAGTCTGATTCTTAGTAATGTGGGAAGCCCGCCAAGTTCTCAGGGACAACCACAAACTCAGGGCAATGTTGGAAATATTTTGATTGACGGTAGAACAGTTTCGTTAACCGATGGGGCGCAACTGCAAGCAGGTTTCTTTTCTGGGAGTCAAGGAAAGGCTGGAATTGTCTCTGTACGGGCTAGGGACACCCTTTCTGTTGCTGGTTCTGTTGCTGGCTTTAACAGCGGAATATTCACCAATGCAGATCCTCAGACAGTAGGAAATGGTAGCGATATCCAAATCTCGGCGAGATCGGTTTCTTTTACCGATGGTGGTGAACTAGAGGCTAGCAATGCTGGACAGGGGAATACAGGCAATATAATAGTGCAGGCTCAAGATCAAGTCTCCTTTGCAGGCAAACACAGTGGGATTTTCATCAATATTGGAAGCGCCAACGGATCGCCCGCTTTCGGCAATGTTGGCAATATTGAGATTGACGCTAGAACAGTTTCTTTAACCGATGGGGCGCAACTGCAAGCAGGTTTCTTTTCTGGAAGTCAAGGAAATGCTGGAATTGTCTCTGTACGGGCTACGGACACCCTTTCTGTTGCTGGCAAAAAAAGTGGAATACGCACCAATGCAGAGCTTCAGGCAGTGGGCAATGGTAGTGATATTCAAATCTCGGCAGGAGCAATTTCTTTTACCGATGGTGCTGAACTAGAGGCTAGCAATGCTGGAAGCGGAAATGGCGGAAAAATAACTATAACCGCTGGGTCACTCTCCTTTGATGGGAGTGATGCCTTCAGCACGGCGCAGGTTGGATCTGTGGGCAACGCAGGCAATATTGATATAACTGCGCGATCGCTTTCTCTGACTAATGGCGCTCAACTGTCCACCACTAGTGTAGGGAATGGTGCAGCTGGCAATATAAACATTATAACGGCTCAGGACATTCGTCTAGACAATCAGGCATCTATCGGTGCTAACACAACAGGGGGACAGGGCAACATTGCTGTGCGCTCCCGCAGTCTTATCTTGCGGGGTAACAGCAACATCACCACCAACGCCACTGGAAGCCAAGTTATCGGTGGGAACATCAACATTGACACAGATGTACTCGCTGCTCTAGAGAATAGCTCCATCAGAGCCAACTCTGCTAACTTTCGTGGAGGTCAAATTAGAATCAATGCTCAGGGTATTTTTCGCTCCAACAACCAAGACATCACCGCCACTGGCGCAAGTCCTGAGTTGAATGGCATCGTGCAAATTAACACATCTGATACTAACCCCAGTCGAGGATTATTGCAACAGTCCACAAATCTGATTGACACCAACGCCCTAATTGCCAGTAGTTGCATTAGCCGTAGTCGTAAGGTACAAGGTAGCTTCACCATCACTGGTTCTGGTGGTTTACCAAACCGTCCTGGGGATGTATTAGTTTCAAACTATCCCACTGGTGATGTGCGTAGTATCACTGGTGGTGATGCATCACGTCCTTGGCAGAAGGGCGACCCAATTGTCGAACCGGAAGGTGTGTATCGACTGCCTTCTGGGCACCTTGTTTTAAGTCGCGAGTGTCCGTTCAAGGAAGAGACGCGGTGACGGGGAGAGTGGGAGACGCGGAGTCAATTGATGGGGATTGAACTCCAACTGACTCCGCGTCACCGTGTCTCTTCCTTGAATTTCGCCGTGCTGTACTAGATACTTGAGGTCAGCGACTTTATATCTAGAAGCCAGTTTTCATCCACAAATTCTAGATTTTCATTGTAAATGAGACTCAATTCGCCAATTTTTTGAGCGTTCATATGACTCGACTTATCTTCAGCAGTATTTCTGTCAGCAGTTTGAAGGAGAAATTTAAGCTGAATCCATCGTTCTCGATATGTAACACCAATAGAACTGCTTACTAACTCAGTTGACAGCGAAGGAGGCAAGATAATTTCTTCGTAAAATTTATTATTTTCATCCCAGTAACCGCACACTTTGTATTCACAAAATTCCAGATGTTCTGTTACCAATTTATTGGCATCTAAATTATTTAATATTTCACTAAAATCCTGCCAAACTTGGTGATCTTTTAATGCGAGTCTCGTCATGGTCGTTTCTTAGTTAATGTTCTGTTACAAAACCTGGAAAGTGTAAGACTCCATCTATAATTTTTCCATGAAACCTACGGTCTCCCCCTTTCCCTAAAACTTTGGTTTTAAAATCGTAACCTTCTTCTTGTGAAGGAACAAGACCAGTATTACCACGAGGTGCTACTTGTCCTTTTTCTATTGCTTTTAAATGTTTGTTACTTGGGTCAAATTTCATTCCCAGCTTAATCTGCTCTTTCCCAAAAGATACTAATTGACCATTGATTATTTGATATACAGTATTAGGTTGAATATCTGCCCAATTATTGGGTAGAGGTTCCATTGAATTTGCTACTGGTAGGAGTGACAAGCACCATATTAAACCAATTACTTTATCTTACAGCTATTTTCTAGTAAATGAACCACACCGTTTGTAGAGGCGAACGGCTGTTTGCCCCTAGGACTGTGGTCTAAATAACTGAAAACTGCTGTAATTATGACCTCTTACCCAAAAATTCGGAGGCTGTGACCCTCCATTTATTCGCCAACAACATCATACATGTGTGGTTCATTTATGTGATTGTGAGTATAATCCGGAACAATAGCAACACTCTCAAGAAACACTTCTTCCTCCCCTCTCTCACTCCCCCCCTCCCCCCCTCCTCCAACTCGTGTTTCTTGAGAGAATAGGGATGTAGGATTTGCCAAGAAGCCGGAACGGGTGAATGTTGCCTTTTCCCGCGCCCAAGAACTACTTATAATTGTAGGTTGCCACAATTTATTCACCCAACAACCTGGCAAAGTCGGAAGAATGTATTCCGAGGTTTCAAACGTTGTGCGTCATTATGGAGATTTCGTAGATGTTTCTCGCGTCCTCTGCTAAACCAATTGACCCTCAGCTAAAAAAGTTAGTGGACGAAATTGAATCCCAAAGCCCTAGTTTATCAGTTTTGGCAGCGCGTCAATTCCGCTATAGTTTGCTTCAAACTCAGATAAAAGTCACTATCAAGGAACTCCGCCAGTTTAACGTACTCGAAGAATTTATCATCCGCGCTGGTCTGGAACTTGTCCCTCCTCCGACAGAGGATGAGTTAGCATCTGTACTTGGGCTTGATCCTGTATTTGTGCGAAGTACCACTGCGACTCTCCAGACATTACAAACCCTCTCAGGAACATCGCCAATTACAGTCACTTCTGAAGGGCGTTTATTCTATGAGAAAGGTTCTGTACCACAACCCCCTTACTCCGTACAAATTTATGCGATCGCAGACCCTTTAAGCAGAAAATTTACCTTTCAGTCTGAACCATTAAATGATGTAGTTATCAACCAACCTGACTTAGCAGACTTTCTAACTATTGATCATAGAATGACTGATGTTTCATCCTTACCACTTGAGGAACTACAGCAAACTATTCAAGCTTCAGGTTTAGGACTTCATCTACCAGAAGAGGGCAAAATCGTCACTTCCTCTAAAGTAGTAGCTGCGACTGAAACAGCTTGGAAAACAATATCACTTTTCGTTCTCTTTGACGTACTTGAAGATAAATTGAGTCTTCAACTCAGAAGTGGAAAGCAAATTTTAGAGTCAGCTTCAACCTGGTTAGAAGCACTGCAAGCTGAAGGTCAGGTTTCCTTGCAGGCATTATGTGAATTATCCGACGAAACCATTACTTTTGAGCGCGAGGCGACTCTCAATCAGAAAAATGCAGAAATTGAAGCTAGACTCGAGAACATTCGTCAGCAAGCACTGGAAACCACAAAACAATCCCTAGACATAAAGTACCCCACAAACCAAGAAAATATTCCCACTCCCCACTCCCTAGTCCCCAATCCCCAATCCCCAATCCCCACTCCCCACTCCCCAAACACCGTAGTACAGTTACGCGATGGACAAATTTCTAAAGCTTTCTCGGAGGTTCTTAATTCCGCGCAGCAGGAGATTCTTATATATTCACCTTGGGTGAATCAGGCTGTGGTAGACGAGGAATTTCTTCAATTGCTTCAGAAATTGGTTAATCGTGGGGTTTGGATTTTGATTGGACATGGTATTTCGCGGCTACAAGAAAATGAAGACCGACCCATACCACCAGATGTGGAGGAAAAACTTCTAGCGGTAAAAACTCCTGATGGACTACCAGCTTTACAAGTTTTTTGGCTAGGAGATTCCCATGTCAAAGAAGTCATTGTCGATCGCACAATCCATCTTTGTGGATCTCATAACTGGCTATCTTATCGCGGCGACCACCTACCGCGAGGCGAGTCAGTCTATAAAGTCACAATTCTTAATCAAGTCCAGGAAGCCTATGAATTTCTTGCTCATCGCTTCAACAACCACGCGCAGAAATTATGGAATAATGCTTTACAAAACCTTGATTCTCAATTAGCTGTACAGCCTCTGTGCATTTGGGGTGCGCTGGGTATGGAAGACATGGGACTCACAGTCATACAGCAGAACAACTGGCTGGAACTTCTGCCGGTATGGCTAAATGTGGTACTTCAGGGATTAAGGTCAAAAAAGGTATCAGTGGATTCCGAAAGCTTGAGAACTGCACTTTCTTTGCTGAGTCAGGTTTCTTCTGAGGCGACTTTTATCGAGTCATTGCGTCTGGGATGGTGTAGGGTTATGGGCGCGATCGCCACTCACAATCGGATGGCTGCTTTAAACCTACTCGGCAATGAAGTATGGCACGAGTTTGTGCGTCTTTCCATTGTACAACCATCTATCAATAATCCCGAGGATTTTATAGCTGAATGTGCTGTAGCCGAAACAAAGCGCATCCTACCTCCGAGGGAGAAACCACAAATCCTTAAAAACAGAAAGCCAAACCCTCAAAAATAATAAGTTACATCTTGCACTAACCAGGTAGTACATCAAAAAAATAACTCAGCCCCCATCCGCCTGGGACTTGAAGTCCCAGGCTAATAGCATAAGTCCTCTAAAAGAGGACTGAATGAGTTTTTAAAGCACTGTCAATTTTATGACTTTTTGTTTGGTTATTTGTGGTTTCTACTTAGAGGTGCAAGATATAAGACTCCCGTGTTTCTTGAAAGCACCCACACGGGCGGCGAACCACCCGCTACGAATGGAACAAACACCCCCATTCTTCCCCCTCTTCCCCCCACTCCCCACTCCCTACTCCCCACTCCCCACACAAAGTGTTTCTTGAGAGTTAAGTGATTTTGTTAGTTGTTAGTTGTCAATAAAATACCATTGCTAAGTAGGTTTGTCGAAATAAACACAACTTTGTAAAGATATGTAAACATCGCGTGAGGCTAGATGTAGCTCAATCTAGCCTGTTTACAAAACTTAACAAAGTTGGTTTTAATAGCGCCGACCTACTTATCTATATTTCGATAATATCTGGGAATTTCAAGTATTAATGCTTTTTGAATTTTTTATCTAAACTTCTTGCTTTGGTACATATATACTGTATAATAATGCAAAAAATAAGCGTGATGCTTAGAAAATGAAGCGGTTGCACAATGACATCAAAGCATACTTTTGAGGAAAGCTCTAATCCTTTAGCAAAATTAGACTATGCTCGATTACTTGACACGATTCTAGAGTTACTTAAGAGTAAGAAAAAGAATATTTTTCAGATTTCAGATAATGGCAATCGACTTTTGATTGATGCTTATGAGATCGCTTATAAAATAGCAACGAATCCAGACTTTCAACGACCAAGTCCTTTAGATAAAGAAATAGGTATTAAAGCAGCAACAGTTAACTTTAGTTCGGATACTGAGTTTTACTCTAAAATTCAAGCAATTAGAGATGAATTAAGGAAACAACTTGATACGGCTTGTGGAGAAGACAAAACCAAAGCTTGCTTAGACAATCTTTGCACATCATTGTCCAAATTTAATAGTAATCAGCCATCTTTACCATTTAAATATCCTTTTTACAAGAGTTATCCGTTTACATCTCAGCGCTTAGTTATTGAGAATAGTTTGGCTGAAGAGAGACGCAATGGTACTGATTCAGGGATCAAAGCTCATCATTTGAATGTTAAATTTGAAGGCTTATCGCAGTTTGAAGATAAGTTGTTTGATAGCCTTAAAATTTACATAGATAATATAGCTACTCAGGATTCAGAAGATTGGCAAGACTTGACCGAAATGTTAGATAACATATCAGGGCAAGAAAAATCTGAGCTAACAGAAATCAGAAAGATAGTAGATAGCGAATCTCTACCAAGACTACTGCGAGATATCAAAATAGACTACCTAGATTACTTGAGAAGAGAATGTGCAAAAACTAATATATGCAAATCTAATATCGAAGGTTATGAATGTTTAGAGTCATTGATTAATCGGCTGAGATTATTGTCAGATTATATCAATAATCCAGATTTAGATGAAGCACATTATGAAGTAAGTTATTTACTGGATAAGGCCCTTAATCTCAGGACAGCTTTTTCTCAAGCAAATGCCTTTGATATACTGCCGATCATTCCTATATATGAAGGAGTGATAGGAGAAAGCGTAGATAGAGAAAGAGGTATAAAAGAATTTAATTTGGGTCTGAAGCTAAAACTCAATAGACCTGTAAATGCTTATGACGAAGATTCGGTACTTGATTACTACATGGCTGAACTTGACCCCGAAAGTCCACGTCATACTGACCAACTACAAGACCCAGCAAAAGCCAAAAACTTTAAAAGTAAGGTTTTAAAAATCGCTTGTCTATATTATTTTATCTTTGCTGTAGCTGAAGATAGCAAAACACCTGATAAAAATTATGATCCTATTCCCAAATTTGAAGCAGATGTTTTAAATAAATTGAAACCCGGTGCGATTTCTGATGAGGAAGTCAGAAATGTGTTACGGGAAATTAAAAATTTAATATTGAATCAGGATAGTTGGCAAGTTCGTCAAAAATTAGCAGCTTTAAAAAAGCTGCTACAAACCTTTCTCTTGAAAAAGGAAATATTACCGCCTTCTTCAAAATCAGTTCAACTAAGCATTAACAAGCAAATTTTACATAAAAACAGTGCGAAGATTCTTAAATCCCGAAATTTCTTCCGAATCGATTTAAATCAAGAAGACCAATCAAAAACTGGAGATGCTTTAGCTTATATTGAGGTTATGCCACCTACTGTTAATTTGCAATCTCTTACCTCGCTAGGTGTCACTTTTACTTTTGACGATGTTCGCTACTTTACGGATGGTGAACAGCAAGAGTTTGTAATGAAATATGATATTAATGGGATTAAAGCTTTGCCAGTAGTATTTTCTCCTATTGGTTACAATCTCAAAATAGAGAAATGGGAACATCACCCTATATATAGAAAATATTATGAATCACAAAAAGTGATCGTGATTTATTACAAATCGAAACAAGCTAAAGCAGAAATATTTCAAAATAGTCAATCCCCAGAAGCAAGAATATATCGACAAGTATTTACTCTACTAAGTTACCTGGGCATCAGTATTTGCCGAGAGCAAATTAGTCTAGATAAGACAGTTAATGAAAAACTGTTTATTCCAATTTTTAGATTTCATCTCAAAGATATTAAAGATGCAACAGAAGATGAGGTATTTCTCAATTCTTTATCTAAAGCATTAGCACATATTTTACGCAGAGATTGCCTTGCTGATGCTCAAGGGCTTAATGTTCAGGAAGATAAGACTTTTCCCTTTCGGGTACAACAAGCTTTGTCATCAATGTACGCTTTGATTCCCAAAACCTTTGAGTTTAAAGGAGGTTATAAGCCTCAATTAGAAGATAAACTGGCAATTATAGTTGTTTCTAGTTGGTTGAGTGATGCAGTTTGGAATGAAAAAGATAAAGCTACCAGAATTTCTAATATATATGGTGAAATTGTTGTCATCAATAAGGTATCAGATACAACAGTAAAAATTGAAACTATCAAAACATTTGCTGACAATCAACCACATTATAAAATCTATACGGAACCAGAGATTGTTAGGGATGAAATTAGCAAGCTTTACCAAGAAGGTTATCAGCATTTTCTATATATAGCAAAGGCTCCCTATAGTAGAAGCTTGGGTATAACTAAATTGGAAACAGACCCAGACTCATTATTTTTCATGTCTCCAGATGTAGTTAGCTATCTCAAACGAGGTAAACCAGATATTAAGCTATATCCAGTATTTATGGATACATATCCTGCTATCAACTTGATTTCTGGTAAAGTAGATTCTTTTTATATTCCTGATATTGAAGAGTTAGAAAAGTTATCTAAAGATAAAAGTCAACAAACCAGAGTATTTCTCAACCTTTTTACAGGATACTCTATAGACTATCGAGACAAAAACAGCACATTTTTTAATAGTGTAGTCTGTTATAGCACTTTATTGAATATTTATGATGTTACGGATACCAGAGATATTCTGGCAGGTCTTCTGGATAAAAATTCACCTTTACAACAAACAATTTTACAGTACATTAGTTTATTTCACTTCTCCCGATATGAAGTAAATCGAAATATAGCATTTAAGCTTAATCCTTACAGTAAGCTAATTGGTGATGAAGGTATAGGTACTGTCTGTACCTATACTTATTCGACTAGAAATATAAAGTTTAACAACCTAGCTTTTTTAACAAGCATCAGGAGTGCGCTTTATGGCAGATGATTTAGGCATAAACTTAGGTAGAGTATTTGAGATAAGTTTTAACATTGGCATTCTTACTTACTTTCAGCATTACAAATTTCAACACTCATATGGCGATGTTTATCTCAAACCTTTAAGTCAGTTATACCTGCATAAAATACAACAAGCTATAGCAAAGAAGTATATAGATAAATCTCATCAAGAGATTATTGGAGATTGGGTCAAATTATTTATTCAAAAAGGGTGGACTTCTGGCTACAGTTTTATCAGAGAATATATAGAAGCAACTGGCTGGCACATAAAAAGCAAAATAGAAGTTCTCTATTTTCAGTGCGATTTCCATAACGATAACGCCTTTGGCATTTTAGACAGAGATGATATTGTTTGCTACAAGGAAATTTTGCAGAATCAAGGATTTGAGAATGTAGACATCATTCGCTACAAAGATACGGGAGAGTTTCTGAAAGCGGATACTCTCTTGCTGACGCGGTACTTAGGTAGATATCGAATCTTGGTTGTAGACCTATCCACTTTTACAACTTCAGCTATTCATTCTGTAATTGACTTAAATAACATCCAAACATTACAAGACTCACTGCGTACCGAGTTGAACTATGTAAGCTCCAAGTCTAGTTTTTGTGGACTCGGTATCGACACTGGCAATAGTAGCGATAAGGAAAATAAGCTTAACGAGATTTACTCTAAAGAATTGGCACAATACTTCTCTGCTTTCAAGACTAAAGATAAGGAAGCAGTAAAGGTTATCCAAGCCTGTAGTTACGCCTGGAGCTTTTATAAATTTCTACTGTCGTCAGGTAAAATTTTGCCAACTGACGCAGTTAAGTTTAACTGCTTCGGGTATAGTGACAGGATGATTAACGGCATTGCCCTAACTAAAGAAAAAGACGATGGTCAAGATAGTCTGGAAATATTAAAAACATGTTATAAAATATACAAAAATAAAAGTATCAAAGAAATTGATGAGAGCCGCTACAAAGTACTTCAAGTCATTAAAATTAATGCTGCTAGAAACTTTCAGGATGGCAGAAGGTTTGTAACAGAGATAGTTGAAGCGAAAAAAGATACAATAAACTATACTCAAAATACTGAATTATTTGAGGCAGAAAGAGACTTTTTTAATACGGCTGGCATTGTACCTGAATCTGTTAAGCAATCGCTACAGCTAACAGCAACAGAATCTAGAAATGCCCATGCGGAGTTAATACATCGAGTGCTTACAGATTCCAGAATAGCTTTTCTGTTTTTGACTGGAAATCCTGGAATCGGTAAGACTACCGCAGTTGCAGACCACATAATTAAACAGCTTGATGAGGGTTCACTCCTAATATATGTCAGTCCCCGTATTCAAGTAAACCGAGATATTATCGATAAGTTTCGAGAAGAAAACAGTACAAAATTAGTTTCAGATAATTTGATTTGTATCAACACAAACCAGAGAATTCTTGATTATGCAAACGGGGGCTATGCTATTGAGTATCATAGCAACAAACTTGATGGAGAACGTCAAATAGGGCAGGTTAAATTTTTAGATGCTAGCACCCTGAAAGACAAAGTGCTTGAGCTTCCAAGTGGATTGGTTAGATATGCGGATAACTTAGTACAAGTGGAAAACCGCAATAAGGTAGGAGTTTTAGCAAATTTATGTGAAGCAATTCACACTTGCATCATTAATCCTGAATTACCTAACAATATTATTGCTACAGCTTCAATTCAATCTCTCAAAAAAACTCGTTACGGTAATACTTTAAAGCATTTCAGTAGAATATTTAGCAGTGCTTATAATTCATTGAGTAAGCCTCCTGGGATTATCCCAAAGAAGATGAAAGAAATCGCTAGTCGTATGAAAAATATTTTCATTATGATTGACGAAATAACAGGTTCGCAAGAAGGAGTAGCTTTTCTGCATGGTATTGTAGAGTTTATTGAAGAATATGATTTATTAAATCCTGAATATGGCTTCAATGTTAAGATAATTACTGCTGACGCATCACTGACAATACAAGACGTAGTTAATAGTCATCTTTCTAATAACCAAGTTCAGGCAGATAAAATATTTGTTAGGCAAGTTGCAACCTCTATGGGTCAATGTTTGTCAATTGAAGATTTTGAGTTTATGCATAAGCCAGCAACTCTGATTAATGCAAATTCCTATCCTGCTTCTAAACTCACGTTGAATTATCATGTATTTATACAGTCAGTAAGCTCAGAAAATGTTACAGATGAAAGTTTAATTTTGGATGTTAACGTAAATGAAAAAATTCAAGAGGATATTCTGAAGCTACTAAACGTAAATAATGGTCAAATTATAGTTTATATTCAAAATAAAGAGAGCCTCAAGCAATTAATTACTAAAATTTCTAAAGAAAGACCTACCTTTACGCTCCATCAAGAATATCTGGAAATACACGCCAGTTTGTCGGATAAGGAAGAAGCTGAAATTCAGAAATACCAAAATCTAGTAAAAGTAGTCTTTATGACTGCTTCAGCATCTCGTGGCTTATCTTTCCCCAAAACAAAGTATATTCTTGTACAGATACCCGGTTTCCAAATTGAGCAAAACTTGATGGAAATCATACAAGTTATTTATCGGGGGAGAGGAGGTGAACTAGATAAAGGTGATAAAAATTTGACTTTTTACTTATCTGACAAAGCAATATATTATCCCAAAAAAGTTGACGATAACGGAAAGCGTTTAAGTGCTAATGAATCGGAAAAAATTGCAAATCTCTCCTTGCAAGAATCTTGCTTAAATATATTAAACATTCTCATTATTCTCAAAGCCTCTATTATGACCCGAATTATGGGTTCAGGGGAAATAGGCAGAAAACGATACGTCATTATTCCTATTGGTGGTAAGGCAATTAGCCAAGCAGGGGAAACATTTATTGGTTCGTTAGCTACTTTATTAAGGGAAATTCGTAAGGAGTTTAACAAGCAACCTGAAGATAAATTATTGCAAGATATAGAGCAGACTTTATATGAATTGCTTTCTGTTCAAAAAACAGAAATTACTCCTTATTCTCGAAATAAATTATTCTCGGAAAATCAAGAAGTATCCTATTTTTCCATAGGGTTTAAAGTTTTATCACAAATGGAGACTAGCCTAGATCATTTGTTGAGTCTCCCACTTATTGAAAAAACCTATGTCAGAGGTAGTTTGCTGATTGTGCCGTTATCAGATAAACTTGTAAAAGAAACTAATTATATCGACTTAGCAAAAATTCTTAACCAAGAGCATAATGAAGATTTTATCAGAAAACTTAAGCTTTTGTTGACATCAGGAAGATACCCGAAACAAATTACTAGCGCTGCTTATTCCTTGATAGACTTGGCGCGAATACTTTTTAGTGAGTTAGAACGTTCGCAAAAACTAAGTCAAACTTCACTTTCATCAGAGCGTTACTACGCTTTGCCAATACAGACATTTATATCTTTCAAGGCTTTTGAAGACTATTTTGAGAATGAGAGGAGAGTCTCTACTTCATGTTTTAGGGACATTTTGGCTCGGTATGTTTATTCACTTGCTTTAGCATATAATATTTTACCCATAGACTCTAATTATCAAAATATTCCCTACGTAGTCTTTAATAGTGCTGCAATGGATAAACTAGGGAAAAGCTTATTCAATGAAAATCAAATATTCCAGTCTAAAGAAATGAATATTCTAAATTTAATCCTCTCTCAGGAAGATTAATTTCATAATTTAGCTAGTGAGGCAAGGGATGTAATTAGGCATAATCGATATAGATTCCTACGGTATCCATGAACCGCATTCGGAGTAGATGCTCATCTTTTGCGATCGCCAAGGCATGAAAAACAGCGTGAAGCGAACTCATTATATTCCAATACAGTTCAGTTAGTAGTGTTCACAGACTGAAGATCCCCCCAACCCCCCGAATCAAGGGGGGCTTATTCCCCCCTTGATTCGGGGGGTAAGTTCCGATCAAAGCCTTAACTGAACGGTATTGCACTCTATTCCCCCTAAAAGTGTGCCCGATCAGGCAATAGGCGGTTTTAGCTTTAAGCCTGGACTTGAGTTCAAGGCTTAGTGATCCTCACTCACCATTTCCTACGTTTTACCTAACTCCAACTGTAGATGCAGAAATTCGTTGCGTTGGATACAATTGAGGAATACGCAGAGCCGAGGAAAACGAAGTGGTGCTATTAAAAGGCTTTGAAATTGAGATGTACACTGGCACACCTAATGGTGAGAACGTAGGGCTGTCCGACAAAATCGTCGCATCTTTGGATGGATTTGAGCGGGAGCCAGATAGCCGGAATGTAGAATATATAACTCAACCATGCCGTGATTATGACCAGTTATTGTGCGCCTTGCTACGTCCACGACTGACTCTGCGAAAATATCTCAAGCAATTGGGCAATTACACCCTGATTCCAGGGAGTACCCTGTCTTTGGGCGGTAGCGATCGCTTTTTCCGTTCCGACCCAAAAAATCCCTACCATACCTACATTGAGCAAACCTACGGCACTAAAGTAGTCACAGCCAGCGTTCATATCAATGTCGGCATCAGCGACCCAGAATTATTAATGCGGGCATGTCGAGTCATCAGGCTAGAAGCTCCATTGTACCTTGCCCTGAGTGCTTCGTCCCCCTTTCTAGAGAGCAAAGCTACTGGCTATCACTCTACCCGTTGGGGTATCTTCCCGCAAACGCCTGCTCATGTACCATTATTTGAAAGCCATGCTCACCATATTGAGTGGGTGGAAAAGCAGCTAGCTATTGGTACAATGCAAAACATTCGCCATTTGTGGATATCGGTACGACCAAATGGCGATCGCCGTCCCTATGACTTAAATCGCCTAGAACTGCGAATTTGCGACTTAGTCATAGACCCCATTGCCTTGCTAGCAATTACCGCCTTGTTAGAGGCGCGTCTGTTAGAAGTCATCGAAAATCCCAACATTGATCCTTTAACTCAAAGCATTTTCTCCCCTGACGAACTCATCTCCCTCACAGCCTCTAACGAAGCCGCTGCGGCTGCTTCTAGTTTGGATGCCCACCTCAGGCATTGGCAAGATGGCAGAAGCATCTTAGCCAGAGATTGGATTGATGAAATTCACTCTTGTGTTTGGGGGATCGCAAAGCAACAGGGTTTTAGCTGCTTCTTGTCGCCCTTGCGTAAAATTCTTCGGGAAGGCAATGAAGCCCAACAGTGGCTGCAACTACACTCAGTCGGCTTCAGTGCTAATAGCGTCATCATCCAGGCTATCAATACCATGCAAGAGCGCGAAAGAGAATTAGAAGAAAAAATATGTTCGTCTGTGATTGGGGATTGGTGAAGAGGTGATTGGTGATTGATGTTTGATGTTTGGTGTTTGGTGTTTGGTGTTTGATGCCAACCAACACCCAACACCCAACAAGATAAAATTTAAATAAAAATTAATATTTCTTGACATGGGTCTTAAGCACTCTCAGTTAAGATTTTGAGAGTAGTCACGAATGTTTTAAATTTCTAATCATTGAGATGTCCTGGATATTAATTAATAAAAACTATAGTTGACTGATTTTTCAGGAGAGATTTGAAATATTTGCTACATTGATTTTTTTAATACCGCTAATGCCTCAGGTAGTTTTGGTTAATCCGCTCATTCCCCCCAATACAGGTAATATTGCTCGGACTTGTGCGGCTACGGGTACTGAATTACATTTAGTGGGACCGTTAGGGTTTGAAATCAGCGATCGCTACCTCAAAAGAGCGGGTTTAGATTACTGGCCTTATGTAAAACTGCACTATCACGAATCCCTAGAAGCGTTTAAAACCGTACATCAAATACGCAGAGGAAGGTGGTTAGGTTTTAGCGTTAGTGGTAGTTGTAATTACGTAAGCTTTCAGTTTCAAGCTGATGACTGGCTGCTGTTTGGCAGTGAAACTACTGGCTTGCCACCTGAAGTTCTAACTAGTTGCGATCAAAGCCTCTATATTCCTATGACCGAACCCAATGTTCGCAGCTTAAATCTTTCAGTAAGTGTAGCGGTGAGCTTGTTTGAAGCCCGCCGTCAGTTGGGTTATTTACAATAAGCCACGAAGTTGGGGAAGAATCGAGAGCTTCCCCTGCTTCCCCTCCAGAACCTCAACAAATCACTTTTCCTCACCGAACCTTACCTTATTACCCCTAATGGTGACTACGTAAATACACGTAATTGTAAAGCAAGTATGAGTTTGGTAAGTGATTGTTTGAATAAAAAATTTTATTACTTAAGTAACAAAAATCGGTATTATACTTGGTAAGAGAATTTTTGGTCGATTCTGGGAAAAATTACTTAGGAGTATAGGTGGGCTTATATAAGAAATTCATATATAATATTTTGGGTAATACCCAATTTGAATGATAGGTTTTCATGAATTGAAGTTCTCCCCAAATTGGGAACAAAAGCCTTGAAATCAATTCATATCAAGCTTTTCAGCTTTATGTCTCTTTGGTGACTTTCCTGGGGGTGCAAAATAAGCTGTAGGTGAATACGGTTGTTTTTTAGGGAATAATCAACGTAAAGTCTCCTCTGGGGAAAACGGATTGGGTGGAAAAACCTAGAAGATATCTACAGTAGGGTGCAGTGCTTTTGGTCAAAGTAGCTGCATTTGAATGCTTGGAACCATAGTAGACTAGGTAAAATCTACAGAAGCACGGACAATTGTCAAGAGTTAAACATCGAAAAAACATCTAAGGTTATGAGAAGTAAAACACACAAGTCAACACAAAAACTTTAAATTTTTGCAAAATCACAGAGTCTGAACTTGTCTAAATCACCAGAAGCAGGTTAATCTTGCCTAAGTATCTCTGGTGAAAGTGATCTTGATCTATAGTTCTTTGTGATCTAAATCATTGACTATTATCCGGCTGAAAAATCGAGGTCAGTTAAGTGCTAGTGATCATAGGAGGTCGTCTTTGAAACGAGCATTGAAAAAGAGAGAGAAAGCTGTGCTGGAAACAACCCCAAGCGATTATGCTCCGGTGGAGCAGTTAAATGTAGTTCATCCACGGGTTAACCGCCGGGTGCCAACAAAAGCAGCCATGATTGGCTTGGCAATCTCGATGGGAGCAACCAGCTTTTTGGTGACTCGACAAAGCGACCAAGCCCTAGCAGCGGAGCCTGTAGCTAACCAAAATACAGCCTCAACCATTCCTGCTGCGTCTGACACGGAAGTGAAATTTGCTCCCACAAAGTCGCAGGAGTCGCAATCTGTGTCATCAGTGAGCGTGCCTGAAAATCATGCCATAGTGGAGCCTACAGCAATTTCACAGGTGTCTGGGCTTGGAGCTAAATGGCGGCAAGTTGCGGCAACGGGAGAAGTCTCAGTGCCAGTATCTGCACCTGCTGGAATTAAGAGAAACCCCAACCAGGCAAAGACAGATTTGCAACGTTTCCACAGGCTGACACAGATAGTACAAAGACTATCTAGTACTCATGGTGTCGCTGGTAGTCCTGGTAAAAGCACATCCCTCATTACTCAACCACAAACAGTTAGTAGTGAAGTCAATGCTCAACTGAAGGCACAGCAGGAGTTTGCACTCAACAGCTTACAGGAAAAATCCAACCGTTTAAGAAAGAGTCTGGCCCAGTTGCGGTCTAGGCAGACCAAAGATTTATCACAAGCTGCAACCCCTTTGGCGCAGCCGATGACTATAGCTCAAACATCGCCACAGACAACGGAGCAATTGGGAACTTTCACCAACGCAAGCAAAGCAAGGCTGGTGGCGAAGCTAAAGCAAAGGTCACAAGAGAAGGTGGCAGCGCCTATGCCAGCCACATCAGCACTTGTTGCACCATCGGCTCTTATAGCCAACGAAGTTAAGCCAGGAGATACACTAGCTGATATCGCTAGCAATTACGGGACTTCAGTCTCAGAACTACTCAAGGCAAATAGTCTTGCCAATCCCAATCAATTGCCAATCAGCCAAAAACTGACCGTTCCTGCTACTGAAAACCGCAGCACGGCAAATAACACCAGTGGTACGGCTAAGATCGCCAGCACAAGCGCGAACTCAGTGATTGCCAACAACAGCAGTGCGACGGTTTCAGTACCAACACCAGTGAACACCCATGGGGCAGTTGCTGAATCAAGTCCTGCCAATAGCTTATTAGCAAGTACTCCTACACAGCCGGAAACGGTGAGTAGTGCTGCTACCCCTTATGGCATGGGAGGTGACACTCCAATACCACAAGCAATAATGGACATGCAGGCGACTACAAGAGAGACTGATAGGGCAAAGACAAAACTCAAACAAAATCCGCGTCTGCACAGCCTACAAGCGGAAATCGACAGATTACGAGAAAAATACCGCGCCCAGCAGTCTGGTACTCCACTTGCACCAGAGGTTCCCCAAACCAATACTGCCTCGCAGCCGATTCCTGTTTTTCAACCGAATAATCAAGCGGTGTCGATTCCTGTTTCCCGCCCGAATAATCAGGCAGTGCCAATTGCTGTTCCTAGACCAATGGAGCTTAACTACGGCGCTCAACCAGTTAGACCCCAAGTTCGTGATAATGGAACCAATGACGACGATGCAGTTAATCCAGAGTTCCTGCCCAATCGTCCCACCAACGTAGCAACCCCTCGAGGGTATGTAGATGCCTCTCAATCTCTGGGACATTTGCGAGGAACCACAGTTTCTCCAAACTTACCACCTCTGGCAGCAGTAGATAGATATTTACCTAGACCGATTGACGAGACAACAACCATTGCCGCAGGTTACATTTGGCCAGCAAAGGGTGTTCTTACCTCCGGCTTTGGTATGCGCTGGGGAAGAATGCACAAGGGCATTGACGTTGCTAACTCCACAGGCACACCAATTTATGCGTCAGCTGATGGTGTGGTGGAAAAGGCAGGTTGGAACAACGGTGGCTACGGCAACCTCGTGGATATCCGCCATGCCGATGGCAGCATCACTCGCTATGGTCACAACAGCAAGATTCTCGTACACCCAGGTCAACAAGTTCACCAAGGTGACATAATTGCTGCTATGGGTAGCACAGGCTTCAGTACTGGTCCACACAGCCACTTTGAAGTCCATCCAGGAGGCAAGGGAGCAGTCAACCCCATAGCCTTCCTACCGCGCATTTAGTCCAAGGAGTGGGGAGTGGGGAGTGGGGAGTGGGGAGTTAGGAGTTAGGAGTTAGGAGTTTTATGACATAACGGACAAAACCTGACATTCTGTGCAAAACTAAGGATATAGATTTTTTTTGCACGGAATGTCAGTAAATTATGTACCTCCTCTTGGATCGCTGCTACCCGACTGGGAGTCAGTACTAGAACGCTCGAAAGGTGGTTTGCTAACTTCCCTGTTGAAGTACCCCAACCAATGCACTCGGCCATCTCCCAAAAAGTTATCGCGCTAGACCCAGGTGTTAGAACATTTTTAACAGGCTTTGATGGCAATGATTTTCTAGAATTTGGCAATGGTGATTTTGGCAAAATAGCCAAACTGTGTTCTCACCTGGACAAATTAAAATCAAGACATGACAAATCTAAGGGTTCTCGGTTCAAACGGCTTAGATATAAACTAAAACAAGCAATGGAAAAACTCAGAGCAAGGATTAAAAACCTTCGTTCTGAGTGCCACAAGCAGATAGCCTCTTATCTTGCAAGAAATTATGAAGTAATCGTCTTGCCTACGTTTGAAACTTCAGAAATGGTAGTTAAAAAACGTCGAAAACTGCATAGTAAAACGGCAAGAGCAATGATGACGTGGGCATTTTACCAATTCGCTCAAACCTTAGAGCATTTGTGTAACCGTTACGGTTCCAAATTGGTAAGAATAACAGAGGAATACACCTCTAAAACATGCACTAAATGTGGGCACGTTCATAGAAAAC
Organism: Stigonema ocellatum SAG 48.90 = DSM 106950; assembly: GCA_016903675.1. Classification (GTDB taxonomy): domain Bacteria; phylum Cyanobacteriota; class Cyanobacteriia; order Cyanobacteriales; family Nostocaceae; genus Stigonema; species Stigonema ocellatum. The sequence goes on from JADQBA010000008.1 coordinate 84,509, forward strand.
TTGGGAGTTCTAAGAACTTTAAATGCCCTAGCTGTGGTTATGAAATACCACGCGACTTTAATGGAGCCGTCGGGATCTTCCTGAAGGCGATGTGGGATACCACCTTCGTCAGCACTGTTTCTGCTGGGGATGTTGTACTCGAATTCCAAGATGTCCTAGATGTCGAAGAATGTCGTGGTTAAAAGTATCAGTGATTTTTAATAACTAACAACTAACGACTAACAACTATAGCAATCCGTGGAGGATTCGTGAACGCAGAGAAACCCGGTTTCGCAGAAGTTACCGGGTTTCTGAAGCAAGGCGATCGGATATCAAATAGGATTGCTATAACAAATCTAAAATTAATCGAGTGTGGGGGTAGTCATGACGAGATTTATCTGCTATACTGATTAGTGGATTGGGGAATTTAGGCTCAGTAGCTCAGTTGGTTAGAGCACGGGACTCATAAGCCTGGGGTCGTTGGTTCAACTCCGACCTGAGCCATCTGAATTATGAATTATGAATTATGAATGATGAAGTGTTCATAATTGTTTTTAGCTTCATAATTCATAATTTAATCGTTTTTTAATTCATAATTCATAATTCATAATTTACAGTGGCGTATGACCTCGGCAACCGACCAGGCTTGAGCGATGACTCCTCTGGGTAGATGGGGTTCCTGACCATCAAAAATCTCAGAAATTGAGCCAAGACAAGCACTAGATAGGAAGTGATCTATCAGGGGTTGCCAATCAAAGGGTAGTGGTTCTTGCTTGTAAAAACGCTCCCCAGCGCGGATATAAGAACCAATCAGCCAAGTCCAAACAGTGCCTTGGTGGTAGGCGCGATCGCGCTGTTTAGGGTCTCCAGTATATTTGCTGATATACTCTTGGTCATCAGGAGCGAGACTGCGAAGACCATAGGGGGTAAGCAAGCAAGACTCAGCTAGCTCAAGTATCTGACGCCCCTGCTGAAGAGAAAACCCACAATGGGAGAGCGAAAGCGCCAAAACTGCATTTGGGCGAATTTGAGAATTACGGTGATCGTCAGGCTCGATGACATCATACAGATAACCTAGCTGCGGATTCCAGAACTTTTGCAGGGAGGTTTTCACTTGTTGTGCTTGTTGGGCATAACGCTGCGCCTGCTTAGCCAACCGCGCCGAATCGGCAACTGTTTCCTGTTCGCTCAAGATTTCTGCCCATCGAGAAGCCCAACATAAAGCTGAATACCACAAGGCATTGACTTCCACAGGCTTACCGTAACGGGGAGTGATAGGCTGTCCCTCAACTACCGCATCCATCCAGGTAAGAGCCATTCCACGAGCATACCAGCCAACCAGCCCATCTACGGAATCTACCTGAATATTATAGCGCGTGCCGCCAACAAAAGCTTTGTAGATTTGCTGTACTACAGAATATTGCTCTGCCAAAAACTGCCAGTCCTGGGTAGCTTCCAAGTAAAGTCCTAAAGTTTCAATCCACCATAGCGCTGCATCAATACTGTTATAAAATGGTTCCCCGTCAACGTCGGGAAATGCATTTGGAATTAGACCGTGGCGACAGTAACGCCCAAAAGTTCGCAGCAGTCCTTTTGCTAAGGAAAAGCGTTGCGTGACTAGCGCCAACCCTGGTAAAGCAATTAAGGTATCGCGTCCCCTGTCATTAAACCAGTGATAGCCAGCAATCACTGTGGGACCAGCAATTGAGGCACGATAAACGATAAACTGATCCGCTGCGAGTAATAGTTTTTGCCAAATTAAGTGGGAAGTGGGGAGTAGGGAGTGGGGAGTGGGGAGTAGGGAGTGGGGAGTGGGGAGTGGGGAGTGGGGAATGAGAGAGATTTCTTTTCCCCCTACTCCCCCCACTCCCCCCACTCCCCCCACTCCCCCCACTCCCCCCACTCCCCACTCCCCACTCCCCACTCCCCCTTCCACTGCTTCTGCAAAAGTTTTGGAGGTGAGGGCACTTTGTACAGGGTTTGGAAAACCCATCCGTGCTTCTAAGGTAACTGTATCTCCACCGAAGAGAGTGACTGTCAAATAACCAGGGCTATAAAGGTCTTCGATCTCGCCTAATCCCCGTAGCCTTTCCTCTGGCAAAATATAATTCCAGTACCAAACAGCGTCTGGCTGATACTCTCCTTGGGTCCAGCGTAAGTGCCACGGTGTGCCAAAACTTCCAGAAATTATCGCTTGCAGACACACGTGCTGTTGTCCCAGTATTTGCGAGAACGCCAATTCTGGAACTGCTTTTTGTGAGGCGTGAAAGTCGCGATCGCTGATCAGCAGTCGCAGCCTTAAAATCGCAGTATCCCTTCCCTCATAACGATACTGAATTAAAATGCGGTGACAAAATTGTCCTTGGGAAATAGAGTCTTCTTCCCTACTCCCCACTCCCCACTCCCTACTCCCTACTCCCCACTCCCCACTCCCCACTCCCCACTCCCTACTCCCTACTCCCCATTCCCTACTCCCTTCTAAACCATAGGGCATTACCATCTGTCTTGTTAACTGCCAATCGTCTTCACCCCAAATCCATTTAGGCACTGGGTTAATCTCAAAAGAGCGTAGTAGTTCGTAGCCAGTCGGATCTATCTGACCATCACCCCATAAATTTGTCCCCAATGCCACAACTCGTCCTGGTAATTCCAAGCTGGCTTCTAGGTGGGAAAGCAGCAGGGTGCGCTCAGTGGGCGGGCTTTTTGCAGCAAATAGCCAGCCGTGGTAAGTGCGAGTCCGGACATCAGAAATTGTTCCACTGGCGAAACTTCCTAAGCCATTGGTAAGCAACCATTCTCTTGTATCTAATTCTGCCATTTTCTACTCAAAATCGTTATGACTATGATATAGTCGTAACAGTTCGTAATTAAACTGTGATGGTACAGACAGGTAATTTTTACCTGACCTGAAACCTAACGTTACTAGATGGATATAAGTTGAAGGAGAATTAGGTTAATGCCCCTCAGTTACTCAGGAGAAGGATCCCTCCGTGTAGGTCAACAGGCTCCCGATTTTACAGCGACGGCTGTGGTGGATCAGGAATTTAAGACAGTGAAACTTTCCGACTATCGTGGTAAGTATGTCGTCCTGTTTTTCTATCCCTTAGACTTTACCTTTGTTTGCCCCACTGAAATCACAGCCTTTAGCGATCGCTATGAAGATTTCAAGAAACTTAACACTGAGATCCTCGGTGTTTCAGTTGATAGCGAGTTCTCCCACCTAGCATGGATTCAAACGGATCGCAAGTCTGGTGGCGTCGGCGACCTCAACTATCCCTTAGTTTCCGATATCAGAAAAGAAATTAGCGCCGCTTACAACGTTCTCGATCCCGCTGCTGGTGTTGCCTTACGCGGTTTGTTCATCATCGACAAAGATAGTTTGATCCAACATGCCACCATCAATAACCTAGCTTTTGGTCGCAGCGTTGATGAAACTCTGCGGACTTTACAAGCTATTCAGTACGTGCAGTCGCACCCCGATGAAGTTTGCCCTGCTGGTTGGCAACCAGGCGACCAGACATTGGTTCCCTCTCCAGAGGGGTCCAAAGTCTACTTCGCTGCTCTATAGAGATTAGGGAGTGGGGATAGCCTGGGGTTTTAACCCCAGGGGGGAGTAGGGAGTGGGGAAAAGGATAAATATGTTAATTTTGACCTTTTGTCTCAGATTACCCTTATGTTTCCCTACTCACCACTCTCTAGAAAGTTAGGAGCACCCCACAGGCGGCACGCCACCCGTTACTCATTACAGAAACACCAATTCCCCCCCTCCCCCCCTCCCCCCCTCCTCCAACTCGTGTTTCTTGAGAGCACCCCACGGGCGGCACACCACCCCCTATGAATGAAAGAAACACCCCCATTCCCCCTCTGCCCCCTAATCCCCAAAGGGGGCCCCGAGTTCCCCCACTCCCTATTCCCTACTCCCCACTCCCCACACAAAGTGTTTCTTGAGAGTTACTTTTATTCGTAGTAGGTCGTGGGTTGTCCGTGGGGTGTTCTTAAGTAAAAATAGTATTCAAAACATTGATTATTTAGAGATAAAAATATGCTAACTTCAACTGACTTTAGGGGCTTAGTAAATGAACGATTTTTCCGTAATTTTTTTCCAATCCCAGCTACAAATATGCTGCGATTGGGAGTTACGACACCAGATTTTCAACTGCCAGATATTACCAACGGAACTTTAGTAAAATTATCTAATTACAAAGGCAAGCAACGAGTTTTACTTGCCTTTACAAGGATTTTCACAGAAAAGCAATATTGCCCCTTATGCTTTCCTCATATCAAAGCTTTAAATGAGAACTACGAGCAATTCCAACATCGGGGCATAGAAGTTTTGATGATTACTAGTACCGACGAACGGCAGAGTCAAATAGTTGTCAGAGATTTAGGCTTCAAAATACCACTTCTGAGTGACCCAAGCTGCCGTGTATTTCGTGCCTATGAAGTGGGACAAGCATTGGGTGCGCCTTTACCAGCACAGTTCGTGTTAGATAAAGAAGGTAAACTCCGCTACAAACATTTATTTTCCTTTCTTGACAACAACGCCAACATTGAAACACTGTTAGAAAATTGTTGTTAGTTGGTTGTTGTTAGTTGTTAGTGGGTAGTTGTTGGTTGTTAGTGGGTAGTGGGTGGTGGAAAAACAATCAACAATGTTTTTTATCCGAGGGGTCGATGATTCCGAGGATGTTGTCTTTTTTTACACATTGTCCATCCCTAACATCTAATGATTGCAGCTGTCCCGAGATAGGGGACTCAATACTGCTTGGTTAAGATAATTACCCTGATGACAAAACCCCGTAGAGACGCGATTAATCGCGTCTCTACAACCTTCCCCAAAGGCAGGGCTATTTCAGCCTACACCAGAGCCTTGAACTCAAGTTCAAGGCTCAAAGCTCAAGTCCGTTGAAACGGACTAAATTTCTTCTAGTTCTAGTCGGCTTAAGCCGACTTCAGCTATTAGCCTAGGAATTTATTCCTAGGCTAAAATCGCCCTTTTTCAAAAGAGGGAGATGTCAACCCACTCCACTCCCTTAAAATCGGCAAAACAAAGGTGATAGGCGATCGCTCTTCTACTGTAACTCTTACCGTTGTTGTGGTTCCTGGGGAAATTTCCAACTTTGGTCCATGAGTTGATGACCACTTATAGCCACTGAAGGTTTTTGGGTCAAGTTTCAATCGGGCTAGAGCTTCTATTTTACCTCCTCCCTCACCCATTAATTTTTGCACCACTTCCGGGTTTCCCACCACAGAAGTCGCACCTTCCGAGGTAACAGCAAAGGGAGATACCTCAGTAATTTCCCCGATAATCCCCCCAAATCTTGTCCGTTTCACCGTATCCGGTGTCATTAAAATCTGCATTCCTGGTCGAATTTTCTTGCCATCTTCCACGGTAAAATAGGTAACGCTCATCATTTCCCTGGCCGACCCTGTTGTTTGTAACCTTCCCAAACGGGTTCCGGGGTTGACATATTGTCCCACAGTGGCGGTGATTTCTACAATACATCCGGCGTGGGGACTTTTAATAGTGCTGTTGTCTGCGACTTCCTTTTGTAAACGGGCGATCGCTTGCTGAAGTTCCTGAATTTGATTTTTCTCTGTATTGGTAGCTTCCAGATTATTCTGTTCTAGTTGCTTACTACGGGTGTTTAATTTTTCTAACTCAGCCTTAATTTGAGTAATATTATTGATATTTTCTAGATATTTTTGTTGTAGTTCCGTTTCCTGTACCCGCAACTGCTGTAACTGTGCTTGAATCTCCGAGATATTCTGACGGGTTTGTCGGTATTGTTGTTCTGCTTGTAGAACCTGTTCGGAAGAAATTGCTCCTTGTTTTTGGAATTCCCGTTGCTTTGCAACTCGCTGTTGCAGTATAGGTGTTAATTCTTCCGCATCTTTGAGACGTTGCTGGAGACTGCGACCCTGTTGAGAAATTGAATTCAATCCTTCATTCTTGATGCGGGGAGTCAATTTTTGAGTATCTTGCAACCGTTGTTTTAAACTGGTGCGTTCAGCGATGATCTCATTTGTTTCTAGTTGGGTTCGTTGTTGTCGCAGTGAAGTAGTTTTTGTGACTTGTTGGTTTAATTGAACTAGCTTATCCCGTTGTTGTTGCAACTGCTGTTTTTTATCCGAGGGGTCGATGATTCCGAGGATGTCGTCTTTTTTTACACATTGTCCACCCCTAACATTTAATGATTGCAGCTGTCCCGATATGGGGGACTGAAACTGCACCACCCGACGGGGATTAATCAGCACTCCCTTACCTGTGACTGTGATAGGAATACTACCAAATACGCTCCATAGTACTCCTATTGCCCCGAAAATAGCTAACCCTCCCAAGGGTAACCAATCCTTGGGACTAACCACTTGCATTAACTTATCTAGCCGTTCTGAGGAAGATAGGCGATCGAGTGCTTGTTGACGAAAGATACTGCGTTTTTTGTCAGACATTCATTGATATATTTTAAATTTTTCACGCCATCTGTCGCGCCATCAAATCAGCAAATAACCCCTCCACCGCCGCCAACTCCTCAAAACTCCCCTGTTGTAATATCTTTCCACCTTGCAGCACATAAATCCTATGTGCATGACGAATGGTACTCAAGCGATGGGCAATCACCACACGAGTCACCCCCAATTGTTCTAAACTTTGAGTAACAATCGCCTGGGTGCGATTATCCAAAGCAGATGTCGCCTCATCAAACAACAAAATCTGTGGTTTATGTACCAAAGCACGGGCGATAAACAACCGCTGTCGCTGTCCCCCTGAAATATTACCACCCCCTTCAGAAATAATAGTATGTATCCCCATCGGCATAGCTTCAATATCATCCGCTAACCCCGCCATGTGCAACGCCAACCACGCCTCATCTTGGGTAACAATTGCACCCCCTGCAATATTTTCCCAAATCGAACCACTCATAATTCGCCCATTTTGCAGCACTACCCCTAACTGTCGCCGCACTGCTGCAATATCCAATGCTGACAAATCTCTGCCATCATAGAAGATTGTTCCAGCCTCTGGGGTTTCAAATCCCAACAACAACCTAATGATGGTGGATTTCCCACTTCCCGATGGTCCGACAATGGCAATAAATTCCCCTGCTTGGGCTTCTAGGGTGATATGATCTAAAATTAGGGAACTATCCTGGCGGTAACGAAAGCAAACTTGGTCTAATTTAAATTGACCTGAAAGCCTTCCGGGGTGGTATTTCTGAGCGTCTACTTCTGTTTTCGTCTGTAAAATTGGTTGGGCGCGTTCCCACAAAATGGTGATTTCTAAGATATCAATGAGGGTGTTGCTTAATCTTGTGGCGCTGGTGATAAATGTACCAAAGGCAGTATCAAACGCCAGAAAAGTACCAGTAGATAATCCTGTTTCCCCTCCAGACTGTCCTATTAAAGAAACAGCCAACCCAAACAGCAGCATTGAACTTACTGCTGGCAGCATAACATTAAAGACGGTGAGTATATCTTCCACGAACTGGGTACTCAACATCAGTTTTACCTGCTGAGTATATTTTTTCGCCCAGCAAGCAAAGGCTTCTGATTCAGCCGCAGCCACTCGCAGTTTTGAGACTCCACCACTTAACTGCACCGTCAGTCCAAAGATTTCTCCCGAAAGCTGCTGGAGGGGACGCATTTTTTGACGGACAATGATACCAGATATGGTAGTAATAATCACCGCCACCAACGCCACAGCAGTTGCCACTAATGCCAGGGGAAAACTATAGAATATTAACAGTCCCAAATTTAGCAGGGAGAATAAACTGGTAAACAGAGTTCGCAAAATGCTACCACTGAGTCTATCTCTAATCAGGGTAATTGCGGAAACACGATTGTGTAAATCCCCTGTGGAATACTGGCGGAAAAAGGCGGGTTTGAGTTTCAGCAGTCGATCCCAAACAGCGGCTTGGGTATCAAAAGTAACTTGAGTTTGCCATCTGAGGATAGCAAAGCTTTGAGCCAATTGGAATACCATGACCCCAAAGCTAGCCGCTAACAATCCCAAACCCATCTGGATTAATAACTTGCGCTTCGCATCAGGTATTGCATAGTCAATGAGAATACCTGTGATTTGCGGCGTAAACATTCCAAACAAAGTCGCAATCACTCCCACCAAGAGGATTTTCAGCAAGTCTGTGGTATGACCTCTGAGGGTAAATTGCAGGATATCTTGGACGGTGATTTCTTTGTCTGGGAAAGGGCGATAAAAGGTATAGGCGATTGGGGCGAGAAGGGCTGCGGTGTGGCCGTTGACGGGGGTGCGTGTCAACTCTATAGGGTCAAGTATCTCATACTTGGTAGCTTTAACAGGTAGGAGGGCGACGGGTTGATTTTCTTCTTGAGTAAAAGCGAGGAGGGGACCACAGTCTGTTTTCCACCAGTAGGGGATGAGGGTGACTCGACGGGTACGAAAACCAGAAGCGCGGGCGATTCCTTCTAGGGTGGTGGAATTTTCTGATTTAGCGGGAGGACGAATGGTTATTCCCAATGCTTTCCCTACTGCACCCACAGCAATTAATAGGGGGGTTTCTCCTTGGGGGAGGTTGGCGGTGGGATTGATAATTGATGCGAGTTCCCGTAGGGCTTTCTCTGTCATACCAACTATAAGCGCGAACAAAACGAATGACGAATATTATTTCCTTCGTGTTCTTCGCGCCTTCGTGGTTCAAAAAGATTTTTAAACCGCGTTCGCGTAGCGTCTCCCCTTGGGAGAAGACGCGAAGGACACGAAGAAGAACCAAGTCGAAAGACTTGCACCTTGAAAGGGCTGTTCTTTAGGACTTACGCACTGTACAGTCATTGTTTGTGCATTAACCTTCCTCAGAACGAATCAACCACTCATACACTCCCCCTTCCTCCCACAATTCCGCGTGAGTACCGCGCTGCACCACCTTACCTCCTTCCAGCACAATAATTTCATCACAATCCCGAATCGTACTCAAACGGTGGGCTACCAAAATACAACTACACTTGCGCCTTTGCAGATTTTCCACAATAATTTGTTCTGTCTGGGTATCCAAAGCAGAAGTCGCCTCATCCATCACCAAAATTGCTGGATTCTTCACTAAAGCACGAGCAATTTCCAACCGCTGGCGCTGTCCCCCACTTAAATTAACACCTCCCTCCAGCAATTGGCCATCATATCCCCCCGGAATTCCCATCACTACATCATGGATAACTGCATCTCGACAAGCTTGTACAAGCTGCTCATCTGGAACTGTAGCATCCCATAAGGTCAAATTATCTCGCACTGTACCCCCAAACAGAAATATATCCTGTTCCACCAGTGACAGAGAACTCGCCAACACCTCTCGCGGAATTTCGCGTCTGGGGATTCCATCCAAGAGAATCTCCCCCTCCCAAGGTTGATAAAGTCCACAGATAAGTTTAGCCAGGGTAGATTTCCCCGAACCACTCGCACCCACCAACGCTACCCGTTGTCCTGGTTGCAATGACAGACTAAAGTTCTCAATCAACGGTGGATCGATATGAGAATAACCAAAGGTAATATTCCGTAACTCCACATAACCTTGCAGATTTGGGCGCAAGCCTTGCACCCCTACGTCCGATTTTTCCACTTCCGGATCTAGGGAATTACCTAACACATCATCTAAACGATTCAAATCCCCTTCTAATTCTTGGAGGGTAGTACCGAAATCTACCAAGGTATTAACAGGCTGCTGAAAACTAAGCATCAAACTTTGAAACGCAACCAACATCCCAATGCTGAGATTTCCATCCATCACCCGCCAACCCCCAACTACTAAGATTAACATTGAGGTTAAAGAGGTGAGTAATATGGGCAAAACCCCTAACATCTGGTTTGTGACTTCCAACTCTTGCTGTGCGATCGCAGCTTTGGTATAATGCCCAGACCATCGGGAAAAGAAATCCGACTCCAATGCCGATGCTTTCAACGTTTCTATACTCTGAAGCGCCGCAATACTTACCCCAGCAGCTTTTCCCCAATCTTGCACCAAGCGTATATTAGCATCCACTCGCTGTCTAGCTACCCACTGCAACGCCAACCCATTGATGGCGGAAAAACAGATACCAATTAATGTCAGTACCCCGTCATAGGCAAACATCACCACAGCATAGAACAATATCATCACCGCATCAATTACCGTAGTTGCCAGTTGACCGGAAAGCACCTGAGCGACTTTATTATTCAAACTGGCGCGATTGCTGACTTCTCCCGCATATCTTTGAGCATAAAAATTTACAGGCAATCTAAGGATATACCACAGGAATTGGGTGGACATTCCCACCGCCAGCTTAATCCTCAGCTTTCGCAAATAGCGCAGTCGCAACAGTGTCAGTAGTCCTTGAAACACAGTGGTGAGAATCATCCCCAAAATCAGGGGACGTAGCCATTCGGTGCGATTTTCCACCAGAACCTGATCCACAAACACCTGACTGAACACCGGAATCGCTAATCCTGGCAGCACCAGCAGAAATCCTGCCAAAATACAGTATAAAATTGCCCCAACAGAACCCCGCAAACGGTCAATCAACCCTAAGATTACACTGGGTTTGCGACCTCCTTTGTTAAAGTCCTCACCAGGTTCCATTACCAGCACAACCCCGGTAAACCCTTCGTCAAATTCCTCCTGTGACACCCTGCGCGGACCAGTAGCGGGGTCATTGAGGAACACCCAATGTTTGCTCAATCCTTCCACCACTAAGAAGTGATTGAAGTTCCAAAAGACGATGTAGGGGGGAGATAATTCTTGAAGTTGTTCTGGTTGTTCTGCCTTAAAGCCGTCTGCTACCATTCCGTAATGTCGGGCAGCAAGAATGAGATTAGAGGCTTTGCTACCATCACGGGAAACCCCGCACTCAATACGGAGTTCGGCTAAAGGGACAATGCGATTATAGTAGGCAAGAATAATAGCTAAGGAAGCCGCACCGCATTCGACCGCTTCCATTTGGATCACAGTGGGGGTTTTGACTCGCACTTTTAAGCATCAGCGATCGCGAAATACAACTTTCATCTGTATGCAGTCTGCATCATGTCGAATCATGTCCACTAGAAGCGCATCTCCCTCGACCGGAGTCCAAGAGTCGCAGTCGCGGTACCATCCTAAAGCCAAGCTGTATCAGCAGTTGCGGATCAATTCATCCGCGCTAACCAGGCTCCCAGACGGCAGAAAAGGTAGCTTTGAGGGAAAATTGACTCATGTGCAGAGTGGGAACTACTCCGCGTCTTCTCCGTCAAGAGTTAAATTTTTCAACCCCAACTGCGACCACCGCTAGAAATGCGTTCCAACTCTTCGAGTGAGAGTTTTTCTGTGGCGTTCTTCAAGTTAGATACTTTTCCTTCCATCTTGCATTCAGGTTGAGAATAGATTTTTTTCAGATTGTGTAACATTTTAACGCTCCAACTTTATGAGTTAATAGAGTTTTCGGTGTTCTTTCGGGCGAAATTCAGTTGTCGCCTTAATTATGATTGTACTTCACGGATGGTGAAATTTCGGATAAATTTCGGTGAAATTAGGACTTACGCACTGTACAAATTGACCATCATATGAATCAACCGATAATGGTCGTTTCAGGCTTGTAGGGGCGCAAGGCATTGCGCCCCGGAGGTTGGTCATGATGGCTCTGATTCGTTAAAAAATCAAACGTTGAGGCGGTAAAAATGCCTAATACACATCTAAGGATTTCTGTCAATGCGTAAGTCCTAGAAATTTCGGATTGTCGCCTTAATTATGATTAAACTTCACGCTTAAACATCTCACTTAATACGAACTGCTTGTGATGCGGCACTCAAGAGCAAACCAGGAGTGAGTATTTTTGGCACTGATTTTCCTACACCAGAGAGTTGTTTCTTCTTCGTGTTCTTTGCGTCTTCGCGGTTTTAAAATTTTTTTTAACCACGAAGGCACGAAGAACACGAAGAAGAAATGTCGAAAATTGGACGTAGTTTTTCAAATTTTTCACCCACCTTGAAAGGGCTGGTCCTGTTATCTTAACACCCAGCCTATTGACAACCATCCTTATAGTTTTACCTGCTGCAAATGGCTACGGGGATTGAAGGTACGTAGATCGCGGAGTTTTTCATAGTATTCCCGCTCCTCTTGGGTGAGGTCTTTTGGTGGAACGATCGCAATCTTTACCAACTGGTCGCCACGTCCACCCCTAGGTAGGGGCCAACCTTTACCACCTAAGCGCAGGGATTGACCAGAACGGACTCCAGTGGGAACCTTGACACTAACCGTACCATCAGGTGTGGGTACCTCTATTGAGGCACCAAGCACAGCTTCATCTGGTGTGATTGGTACTTCACACACCAAGTTATCACCCTCAAATTTGAAGAAGGAGTGAGGCTGAAGTTCCACCTTTAAGTACAAATCACCCCGTTGTTGGGTAATAGGATTAACTTGTCCTTTGCTCCGCACACGCAACCGACTACCGGATTTAGCGCCTGCGGGTATGCGGACATCAATGACCTCGTTGCCTAAATTTAGGTGCTTTTGTACACCACTAAAAGCTTCAGCAAAAGTCAGACCAATGGTAGCTTCAGTGTCTGGTACGCCACTAGCACCGACATCTTGAAAACCACGAAAATCACCCTTATTGCCAAAACCACTTGGTGTACCTGTGGTAGTGCGGTAAGAGTAACTTTGTCCCCCACCAGGACTGCTAGCACCAGCAAAACGCCCTAGTAACTCATTGATGAAGTCATCAAAACTACCATATTGAGTGAAGTCAAAGCCACCCATATCGGCACCAGCACCGGAAGCATACCCCGCCTCTGCCTGTTTCCAATATTGACCAAATTGGTCGTACTTTTTGCGTTTGTCTGGATCTGACAAAACTTCATAGGCTTCGTTAACTTCCTTAAAACGTGCCTCTGCCTGTTTGTTGTTTGGATTCACGTCGGGGTGGTACTTGCGGGCTAGTTTGCGAAAGGCTTGTTTAATTTCCTCTGCTGTGGCAGTCTTACTAACTCCCAATATTGTGTAATAGTCTTTGAAGTCGGTTGCAGCCATCGACCAGCCTCCTGTAGCAATTCCTGTTAAGTTTTATTCTAAAAGCTAACATTGGTAAGTATTCAGCAATCAGCGGTCTTACTTACGGCACCATTTGTCGGGGACGTATGATGACCCATAGCTGATAGCAATAATATAAACTCTGAATTTCAAATTAACAAATATTAAAGAAAATCAAGTGCGGTTTTTGCTCATTATAGAGCGTGCAATTTCCGTACTCAGGAGATCCAGAAGACAGGCAATAAAGACGGTCTAGCCCTTCTGCCAAGGAAGGAGGGGCATCGCGGAGTTGACGGTGCATACGGAATATAACATCCTCTGGCACTCGACGTTCCCGCTGTTTGTTGCGTGCCAAACACAGCCAGACAGGCGTATCTATCCAAATCCCTGTAATATCAGTAAAGCCCATCTCACGCCCTAGGCAAATGATCTCACGGCGATGGCGTCGCTGGGCATTGGTGGCGTCATAAATTGCCGCACAACCTGACGTGTGAGTGTTGTTCCTCTGAAAGAGGCTTGCTTGCTGAAATTGCCGTTGGATTTCCTGCCAAATGAGTATCCACGATCCCTGAATTGCTTCATTGCCGAATAGCTTCTCCCGAATAGCATCGGTAGAAATGAGATGCATCTGGGGATACTCTGCCAACAATTGCTTTGCCCAAGTTGACTTACCACTTCCCGGAAGACCAATCAGCAATAACAGTGAGGAGTGAGGAGTGAGGAGTGAGGAATTAGAAGTAAGCATAGACGAGTTAGAAGTTGTATTCATAACTCATAACTCCTAACTCCTCACTCCTAACTCTAGCCCTTTCAAGGTGCAAGTCTTTAGACTTAGTTCTTCTTCGTGTCCTTCGCGTCTTCGTGGTTCAAAAAGATTTTTAAACCGCGAAGGCACGAAGAACGCGTTCGCGCAGCGTCTCCCCTTGGGATTCGGTCAAATGCCGAAAAGTGGACGTGATTTTCCCAATTTTTCACCCACCTTGAAAGGGCTGCGCCTAACTCCTAACTAAATAACCATTCCATCGGGAATCACGGCATTTTTTAGCACAACGATGATTCCACTGCGGATGTAAAAACCTTGAGTTTCGCGATCAGCTTCTTGAACGTTATCTTTGTTGATGATTTGGACATCACAACCAATGCGGGCGTTTTTGTCAATGATAGCACGACGAACTTTAGTGTTAGCACCAATGCCTAAGGGAACGGTGCTGCGATCGCTATCCGACTGGCGTTCAGCGAAAGCTTGATAGTAATCGGCTCCCATAATTAGGGTATCTCCAATGTCGCAGCCCGCTTCTACACGCGATCGCACTCCCAACACAGAATGGTCAATGCGGCAATTTTTCAGGATACAACCTTCACCGATCATTGATTGTTTTATCTGACAATCTAATAATTTACTAGGAGGTAAGTAACGAGCGCGGGTATAAATTGGTGCTTTTTCGTCGTAGAAGCTAAAGGAAGGTAGTGGTTGCTGAGTAAGTGCCAAATTTGCATGATAGAATGACTCAATTGTTCCAATGTCTTCCCAGTAGTCATCAAATAAGTACGCTTGAATGTTATAATCCTTCGCTGACTGAGGAATAATTTCTTTACCAAAATCAGTTCGTTCTGGAGATTCTTTCAACAACTTAATCAAAACATCTTTTTTAAAGATATAAATCCCCATGGAGGCAATGTAGGGCTTTTCTTGGGCTTGTGCTGGTGTCAATCCCAGCACACTCGTATCGACTTGCATTTTCTTTAAAGCTTCACCCTTAGGTTTCTCGCTGAAGTCGATCACCCTACCGGAGTCATTAATTTTCATTAAACCAAAGTCAGAAGCGCGGCGCTCATCAATAGGAACCACGGAGAGGGTAATATCAGCCCCTGTTTCCCTATGGCGCTGTACAAACAGACGGTAGTCCATACGGTACAGGTGATCGCCTGAAAGGATCAGGTATTCATCTACGTCCCATTCTTCCATCAGCCACAGGTACTGACGAACTGCATCGGCTGTACCTTGGAACCAATTGAGGTTTTCTAAGGTTTGCTGTGCAGCCAAGACTTCCACAAAACCCTCTGTAAAGCCAGAAAAGCTGTATGTACGTCCAATGTGACGATTCAGCGAAGCTGAATTAAACTGGGTCATCACATAGATTTTGAATATTTCGGAGTTTATACAGTTACTGACAGGGATATCGATTAAGCGGTACTTCCCAGCCACTGGAACCGCTGGCTTAGCACGTAGCTTTGTCAGCGGATAAAGACGGGTTCCTGCACCGCCACCAAGAATGATTGCTAAAACTCTTTTCACAAAATTTCTCCCAACTGCCTTTCAACTCCCACCTTCAGTTTATGACTGTCTGACACCGCTGATAAGGGGGGGAGCAGATATTTTCCTGAATTAAGATTTACTGTGTTCTTGTTGTGATCAATGAAGCTACAATCACAAAAAAATGTAAATATTTGTATTAATTTACACTATGTATTCTCACCGTTCCTGTACCCACTTGCGTGTACCCCCAGTGGTAGGTAATGGGAGAGGAAACGATGATTCAATTACCAACCTCCACCATTAAAAATTCGTAGTTCGTAATTCGTAATTCGTAATTATTTTTCAAAAGGGGATTTAAACCCCGACTGAAAAATGACCACCTGTAGAACTGGGGGTATTAAACCCGTTTTTAATTACGAATTACGAATTACGAATTACGAATTATACTTATACTGCTTATTTAATATTAGCTTTGGTATCTTTCACTGCCGCCACAAAAAATAATCCTGTAAGTGGAAGCGAGAACACCAGGATAATTGCAGTTAGTTGATTGCCCAAATCTGGTTGACCAGAGGATAGTTCAAAAATTGAACCGACCGCTGCGATCGCCGCTATACATGAACAGGCGAGAAACAAACCGCTTTTGGGAGTCATTGTATTCACAAACACACCACCTTATACAACTGGTTTTACAGCTTGATGGGAGAAGCCATGTTTAGATAGCTCCTGTACCAAAGCTAAAGAATTTTCCACACGATCTACAAATACCACACCGTTGAGGTGATCAAGCTCGTGCTGAATGCAACGTCCTAGTAAATCTCCAGCCTTCAAAGTTTTGGGACGCCCATACTCGTCTTTATAGCTGACTTCTACCACTTGAGGGCGCTTGACATCCAAATAAACTGCCGGAATACTCAAACATCCTTCTTGGGCAACGCAGACTTCACTACTCACTTGTTTAATGGTAGGATTTATCAACACTAGCGGAGGGTTTGCGGCGTTATCTGGCTCACAGTCGATGACAATGAGTTGTTTGTGAATTCCCACTTGAGGTGCAGCCAGACCAATACCATCCTTACTATACATTGTTTGCAGCATTTCGCGCACCAGCAGGCGAAGCTCGTCATCTACTTTAGAAATACGCTTAGCGGATTGACGCAGGACGCGATCGCCCAGATAATGAAGTTCTAATGGTGGATTTTTTAACTTTTTTTTCTCTACAGCAATTTCTAAAGGCATGATCGTGTCACTCGCTCTTTTGGACTTGGTTTTTGTTGGGTGCTACTTTCCTTTTTCATCTTAACAACTCTACCTCTTTTGGTTGTTCTTAATCCCTTGACATTAGTCATTTTTAGTCCCATTCGCATCTGGCACTCATGACAGTCTAACTACTGAGTGTTAAAGTTAGGAATGACACGGCTAAGCGCGAAAATTTTTTTTTCTCTCTTACCTCTGTTTTCCGTCGCTGCTCAGAACTTCGGTGGAAAATAGAGAAATACACTGGGGTGTTGTATGCTAAAATTTATAACTAAACTAGACTATCTCCTCAAAGAAACTTTTTTAGGTTTGCAACGTGGTGGATGGATGAACTGGGCGGCAGTAAGCACCATCACTGTGCTACTCTTTCTATTTGGCATGAGCCTGCAAACTTCCTGGCAACTAGAAAAACTGCTCAACCAATTCGGTAGCCAAATGGAAGTATCAGTTTATCTCAAGCCCGGTGCCCTAGCTCAAGCCATTGAGCCACAAGTAGCGAAAATGCCGGATGTGGTGGATCTAAAAATCATCACCAAAGAGCAAGCTTGGACTAAATTGGTTCAAGAACTAAGAATTTCTGATATTGAGGGCGCTACTCGACAGCTAGGTGATAATCCTCTAGTGGATGAGATTAAGGTAAAGGCACGCAGCTCTTCTATCGTACCACATTTAGCCACACAACTAGCTAAGTTACATTCTGTTGATGCAGTGCAATATGTAGATGAAGCACTAAAACGTATTGCCCAGTTACATCGAGGGTTGAACTGGATTTCCCTAACAATTACCGTAATCTTGACACTAACTGCCATCGCCGTCACCACAACCACCATTCGCCTGATCGTCATAGCGCGACGCCAGGAAATTGAAATTATGCAACTTGTAGGCGCAACTTCAGCTTGGATTCACCTGCCATTTATGTTACAAGGAATTGCGTTTGGCTTAGTGGGAGGTGCTCTAGCCTGGAGTTCTATTAATCTCGTCCAACAATTTCTCGAATCAATGCTAGCCAAGCAACCCGAATTCATTCAATTTCTCACCAATGGTTTGCAACTCACCACAACACAAACCCTACTATTGCCCCTAATTCTCTTAAGTTGTGGTGCAACGGTAGGATTATTAGGCAGCCTATTTGCCCTACGGATGAATTATGAATTATGAATTATGAATTATGAATTCATTCCTAATTCCTTCCTGGTCTAAGATTACCTATAATTTTCCTTCTAAGCGCGGCAGTTCAGAACGCCCACCGTTCGTGCTTCGCGTCTCCCCTTGGGATTCGTTCAGATCGCAACAGACGAATCCCAAGCCGACGCACTGAGAGCCTTGCCTTTGCGCCTTTGCGCCTTTGCGTGAGCTAAAAATTCTTTCGGTACTTAAGCGCGGTTCGGGAGTAACTCCTAATTCCTCACAGCGATCGCCAAAATCTAAACGAATTATAGATTAATTACGCGAATATATGAGCGCATATTTTCCCATTCTAAAGAAATCATAACCGAAAAAATAGCCATTGTCAACTCTACTGATATTCCCAAAACCAGTTTGTCATCAAAAGAAAGCGGTTATTACACAGCCCTAATGGTTTATATCTCATCACATCCATCTGGGAATTAAAACAAACAAAATTAGATGGGTTGAGTTTTGATTTTTGACTATTCCTCTGCATAACGGATGATCCTTTACCAAATATTTATAAGAAAGGAGCAAAACTTATAAGTATTATCACGTTAAAAAAAATAAGATGAATGTAGCGACGGTTGAATATTCAAGACAACTTGTATAAAGCCTATAGCGATGAAAATTTAAGAATGTAATATATGTTAAACCTACGTAAAGTCAAGTTTACGAATAATGCTGATGAAGTAAAGTCAAATAATGGAATCTTCAATCCCAAAAACTCCACTGTAAATACATTGGACGGTGCTGATAAAATCATTGGTACTAACTCTGTAAATGGTGATTTTGGTTTCGGAGTCCTTGTGGGGACCAACGCCCAAAACTTCAATTCTATTATTGCCTCTGCCGAGTTTAGTGGGAGGGCTAGTGTTGCTGTCAAGGGTATTAACAACAAAGGGATTATCAATACAGGAAGCGGATCCGATCAAGTAATTGGTAACGCAATAGCCAACATCTGGGCCACAGCAGAAACAGTATCAGCAGTGTTAGCCATTGCTAACACTGCTGATACTAGTGTTATTAGTAATGCTTTTGCCTCCATTAAAGTTAATGCTACTGCCGATGGTATTGATAACTCCGGTGGTGAAATTAACAACGGTAATGGTAATGATGGTATTTATGGCAATACCATCGGTTCTATTGCAGCAGTTGCCATAGCTACAGCAGATGCCTCAGCCATCGTTGAGGCTCTCTGCAAAGCCCCTATATCTAACCAACTCACAGCTTTTGCAGGAGCAATATCTACAAGTATAGCTAAAGCAGATATCATTGCCAGAGGCATTAATAATAGAGTAGGCACAATTACTACAGGCACGGGTGCGGATGCTATCAATGCTACAGCCACTTCCAGTTCAGCGACCTTATCTGTATCTGCATCAAATGCTCTCACTATTGCCTCTTCCGGAAATCAAGCTTTGGCGAAGGCTGTTGCCAATGCTTTTGCAATGGCTAACGACCAAGCGATCGCCATTGACAACACTAAAGGCTATATTACGACTGGGGATGGGAACGATACTATAGACGCTCGTGCTAAGGCTTCTCAAAAGGCGATCGCTATTGACAACATTACAGGCTATATTACTACTGGGGATGGAAACGATAGTATCTTTGCCTCGGCTACCGGATCAGACTCTTACGGCATCTTTGGCGGCAGGATTGATATGGGTAAGAACGATGATCGGTTGATCGCGTCCAGTTTTGGAGGTGGCGTGAACATAGAAATGGGAAAAGGTAATGACTTTGTTCAAGGTTTCGGTGACGCTACAGTGGATGGTGGTAAAGGTACCGATATATTAAGCCTTGGCTCTTACAGTAGAGACAGCTTTAAGATAAGTTTTGGTCCTAACAATGGTGCTAATTTTCAGCTAAATGGCATTACTATGACCACCACCGGATTTGAGCAATTCCAATTTGCCGGTGGTGTAAGTTACACCTACAATCAGTTAATCACAGCTTAATGAGAGCATAAGGTTTCCAGATTTATAGCGGTTTTCAAGTCAGTTCATGGAAATGATGTTGGGACCAATTAACCGTTCGCCCCAAAAGCGGATTTCAACGAACGCATAATTAATTTTCACGACTATCCCAGAAACCCGGTTTCTTAAAGAAACCGGGTTTCTATCACCCCCACTTGCGTCTGCGAAAAAAAACTACGAACGAACAATGTTGGGACTAAATTTTCTGGGGAAATATATGACGGCACATTTTCCCATTATAAAGAAAGCATAACCGAGAAAACTGCCGTTGTCAAGCTCGACTCATGAATTCTTGGAGGAGCAAAAGTCGAACTCAGGTTATGAGATAATTTCAGAATCTGAAAGATAGATATACCAATCCGTGGAGGAATTACAAACACCTCTTCTACAAAGAGCGCATCCCTTACAACATCTTGTGAGTGATTTTTTCTTGCGCTTACCCTAACTCCCCACTCCCCCCTGGGGTTAAAACCCCAGGCTATCCCCACTCTTAGTTATGCCCTCACAATGGGAAGGTTTGCTGAAAAATATTGGTGAATGGCAAGGTTCATTCACCCGTCTCTCTCCTCAAGGTGAACTTCTGGAAGATATCAAGAGTATTGTATCCCTGGAAGGGTTAAACAATAACCAGACAATTCGTCAGATTGTCCGCTTAGGTGAGAATGAAAAGGTTTTAGAATACAGTTCTTTATCCAAGGGAATATTAATTTTTGAAAATGGCGCATTTTCCCAAGGTTCGATTCAATTAGCGCCATTTGCTGAATTTGGTGCAGAATTCGGTTTAATTCATGAAAATCGCCGCTTGCGCCTTGTGCAAATGTTTGATAAAAGTGGTCAACTAGACAAACTCACCTTAATTCGAGAACACCTTGCAGGAACCCAACCGCCACAAAACCCACCCTTAACAGTAAATGACCTCCTTGGAGAATGGCTTGGCGAAGCTGTTACCATATATCCAGACTGGCGGAATCCCGAGACTTACCCAGTGAAGATGCAGTTGAAACTTGATAACTTTGAGCAGTTGACACAAAGCTTAACCTTTGGCTATCGCACAATCACCTCAACCGCCACGATAAAAGGCTCGACTATCCATTTTAACCAAAACCCGCAGTGTATCGTGCAAGTATTACTACTACCCGATGGTGCTTCTGCTACTTCTCCACTGAAAGCGCAATTACGTCAACCCTTATTCTTGGAAGTAGGTTGGCTGATCGAACCCGACTTGCGTCAGCGAATGATTCGCAGCTACAACGACAAAGGCGAATGGACAAGCCTCACTTTCGTGAGAGAAATTCGTAATTCGTAATTGGGCGTTGCTGAATCTTAATATGAAAACCTCACGCCCTCGTAACAAAGATGCTAAAAACTTTGCGCCTTTGCGACTTTGCGTGAGGCTCAAAAACATGGTTCACACGCGAATTCAGCATCCGTAATTGAGGGCGTCATTACCAATTAAAGAGAACATTTCTGGTGTAACGCCTTACTGAGTAACACCTGATACTCCTCATCACTAACCCCATAAGCACCAAACCTCTCCAAATGAGGATTCATCATTTGGGCATCAAATAGCACAAATTGCCTTGACCGGAGTGTTTCTACCAACTTCACCATCGCCACCTTTGACCCATCAGGAATGCGGTAAAACATGGACTCTCCAATGAAAGCGCCTCCAATGATAATCCCTAAAATTCCCCCAGCTAGTTCATCACCCTGCCAAGTTTCAAAACTATACGCCCAACCTGCTTGGTAAAGTTGCCGATAAACCTCTTGTAAATCCTGTGAAATCCAAGTAGTTTCCCGGTTAGCACACCCAGCTACTACAGCTTCAAAGTCGCGGTTAATCGCAACGGTAAAACGCTTTTGATTGAGAACACGTTGCAGAGACTTGGGGTAGCGAAATCGTTCATCCAAAGGAATGAGAGTGCGATCGCGGCTGCCGTACCACCCCAAGGTATTATTCTCATCAGCCATGAGAAAATATCCTTGAGCATAGCCTTGAATAATAGCGGCGATATCATATTCCATATAAATACGTTTGTTGACTGTTGACTGTTGACTGTTGACTGTTGTTTGTATCTACCAATAACAACCAACCAACAACCACCAATCAATAACCACCAACCAACAACCACCAACCAATAACCACCAACCAATAACAACTAACAATTAAGAAAATGACTTCACCAATTCCACCCATCACCCTGCCACCGCCTAAAAATCCCAAACTTGAGGGAGAATGGTTACAACAGCGCTTGCATCGATGGCTAGATGAAGAATTTCTTCCGGAAGCAGTCAATCAAAAGATTGCCACACGTGCAGCACAGATTTTTATGCGACAACGAATGGAAGGAGAAAATGACCTAGGTTCTCTGGTAATTGCCATTGTCACGGAGATGGAGTCGTTTGATTTTTCTAAAAGTTTCTATGGAGAGTTTGCGATCGCCAACGCCGTCAGCGATCTCCTTTTGGAAAGTTTAGGTATTGATAGATGTTGTGGACAATAGGAGTTAGGAGTTAGGAGTTAGGAGTTAGGAGTTAAATTTGTTTTAACTCATCACTCATCACTCATCACTCATAACTTTCTGGTTTTACCAGCTTGACTTAACCACTCCGGGTAAAAGACCCTCATGTGCCCATTCCCGGAGAACGTTCCGAGAAAGTCCAAAGTCGCGGTAAACTCCTCTGGGACGACCAGTGAGCCAGCAGCGGTTGCGGTGGCGGGTGGGGGCGCTATTGCGGGGTAGCTGTTGAATTTGCCGATGGATCTCCAGCTTCTCTAGGGGAGATTCTGCTTGTCGGAATTCTTCCAACAATGCTTCCCGCTTGTCCGCATACTTTTCCACCATTTTGGCGCGTTTCTTTTCGCGCTCAATCATGCTTTTTTTTGCCATAAAGTCCTAGTTTTTTAAAAGACAGCATATTCCATACTATATAATAGCACGACTTAGGGCATCAACTAGGGGTGTCATCAAAAGCAGAAGGACAAAGGTCACTAAGTTGACAAGCAACGCATAGGGGAGAACGTGCTTTACAAATAGCACGACCGTGATAAATCAATCTAATGGACCAATTTTCCCATTCTGGCTGAGGTAACAGGAGCATCAAATCTCGTTCAATGCGGATAGGGTCGGAGTGTTCTGTTAAATCCAAGCGTTGGCTGAGGCGCTTAACGTGGGTGTCCACCGTTACTCCAGCATTAATACCATAGGCATGAGCTAGAACTACATTTGCCGTCTTTCTTGCTACACCAGGAAGCTGCAATAACTGTTCCATCACATGAGGGACTTCACCGCTAAACTCTGTAACAATCATCTGACAAGCGGACTTGATATTCTTGGCTTTATTGCGATAAAAGCCTGTGGAACGCACCAAGGTTTCTAACTCTACCAAATCAGCATTTGCCAAACTAGCTGCATCAGGGAATCTACTAAATAAAGCTGGTGTAACTAGATTCACCCGCTCGTCAGTACACTGAGCGGAGAGAATCGTAGCTACTAGCAGCTGCACTGACGTTGAGTAGTTTAAAGAACAAGTAGCGTCCGGATAAAGACGCTTGAGGCGAACCAGAATTTCTAGCGCCCGTTGCTTTTTAGATAACTGGTGGCGGGTACTAATCACTGAAATAATTTTTGCACCCACGCCAATTGGGTAGTTTCTTTGAAGATGAGAAAAATTCCTAGTCCCAAAAGCAGCATCAAACCGGTTTGCATGACACCGTCTTGAATGCGAGTGGGTAGGGGTTTACCACGTAAACCTTCTATGAGGAGGAAAGCCAGTTGTCCGCCATCTAAAGCAGGTAAAGGCAAAATATTGATGACAGCCAAGTTGATGCTGATGAGGGCGGCAAAGAAAAACAAACTGCCTGTATCATTTTTAGCGATGTTGGCACCAATTTCCACAATTTTAACTGGACCTGCCACCTGACCGGCTGTTTCACCAAAATTAGTGATGAGTTGCCAAAAACCTTGAAATGTCATGGAGACAATCCGCTGAAATTCAGTTGCACCAATCTGCAAAGCTTCCACCGGATTAGTAACACGACGACGCTCTACTTTGCCGTTAGGAGCAAGTCCAATGCCAATACTACCATCACCATTTGCTTTAGCTTCTGGAACAACAGTTAAAGATAGCTTTTGGTCGCCACGGGCAATTTTGAGTTGAATTGGCTTCAAAGCATTGGTTTTAATGATTTCTCTGAAAGCGTCCCGCTCTTGCAGCGATGTCCCAAATTGTTTTTGATTAGCTGCTAAAATAACATCCCCTGGCTGAATTCCTGCTTTGGCTGCGACAGAACTGACTTCTGGTGCTAGCTGTTGGATTAAAACTCCCGGTAGAGTTGCTTGCGCCATACCAACAAAGCCGACCTGCGCCACTAGGAGGAAGTAGGCAAATATTAAATTTGCTATCACTCCCGCACTGATGACGATCGCCCGATCTAGAACTGGTCGATTACGAAGCAAATTCGGGTCAGTGGGGGGAATTTCACTATCTGGGTCATCATCAGGAAAGCCGACAAAACCACCCAAGGGAAAAGCACGGATAGCGTATTCAGTTTGCGTGCCTTGGTACTTCCAAATAATCGGACCAAAACCGAGAGAAAAACGATTAACGTAAATACCTTGAGACCTTGCTGCAATGAAATGTCCTAGTTCGTGTACCAGGATCAGAACAGCTAAGACTGCGATCGCCGCTAAAACTGACATAGATAAAATTAGTTAACTTATTGAGCTTTACTTCTCTCCATTCTAGAAGGGGAATGGGGAATGGGGGAGTGGGGAGTGGGGAGTGGGGGAATGGGGAGGGGGGGAGTGGGGAGGGGGGGAGTGGGGAGTGGGGGAGTGGGGGAGTGGGGAGTGGGGAGGAATTTTAATGTTCAAAAAATTAACAATTTATTAAAGTTACAAATTCCCTCTTCCCCATTCCCTCTTCCCCATTCCCTCTTCCCCATTCCCCATTCCCCACTCCCCATTCCCCACTCCCCATTTGTTACAGAACTTCCCGTCCCAAGTAAGGTTGGAGTGCGGATGGTATTTGAATTTTGTCTTCTAATTGATAATTCTCCAAAATTGCCGCCATTGTACGCCCTATGGCCAAACCGGAACCGTTGAGGGTATGTATAAGCTGGGTTCCCTTCTTACCGCTTTCTTTAAAACGAATTTGCGCCCGCCGCCCCTGAAAATCCATAAAATTGGAACAGCTGGAAATTTCCCGGTACTTTCCAGATGAGGGAAGCCAAACCTCTAAATCATAAGTTTTGGCTGAAGAAAATCCCAAATCCGCAGTACACAACTCTATGACCCGGTAAGGCAACTGCAAAGCCTGTAAAATTGCTTCAGCATTCCCCACCAATTTTTCTAGTTCATCAAAGGAAGTGCTGGGATGGACAAATTTCACTAATTCAACTTTGTTAAATTGATGCAGGCGGATTAATCCCCGCATATCGCGTCCATAACTACCTGCTTCCCTGCGAAAACAGGGAGTATAAGCACAGTGGTAAATAGGCAAGTCTAGCGAGTCGAGAATTTCACCACGGTAGAGGTTGGTAACAGGTACTTCTGCTGTGGGAGCAAGCCATAAATCATCAGATGCGCACTTAAAGCTTTCTTCAGCGAACTTGGGCAGTTGACCCGTGGCTGTCATAGACTCGGAATTAATGAGAAACGGGGGAATGACTTCCACATACCCTGCTGCTATGTGGCGATCGAGCATAAATTGAATCAATGCTCTCTCTAGCGCCGCACCAGCACCTACCAAGGTAACAAAGCGGCTTTGTGCCACTTTCACCGCCCGCTCAAAGTTAAGAATACCTAATTTTTCGCCGATTTCCCAGTGAGGAACAATATTCGGGTTTTGGGGAATGTACTCATCACCCCAGCGACGCACTTCTACATTATCTTCCTCACTTTTACCCATGGGGGTGGAGTCGCTGGGTAAGTTGGGAAGTGCGAGTAAAAGTTCGTTAATTTTGGCTGTGAAGTCTTTTTCCAGGGGTTCGAGTGTACCCAGATCGGCTTTGATAGAGCTACCCTCATCCCGCAAGGCTTGAATTTCTTCTCCTTTAGGGTTACCACCAGCTTTAATCTTCTCAGGAATTAATTTAGCAATTTCGTTGCTGCGTGCCTGAAGTTGATTTCGCTTCGCTTCCAATTCTCGTTGTTGCCTATCCAGCGCTAAAAGCGGCTGAATGTCGTAGTTATTACCACGAGTGTTCAACTTTTCTTGAACTAATTGCGGATTGTCCCGTATTTGCTTAATATCCAGCACAGATTTTTCTTGTGTTTAGCTATTCCGCGCCCTCGCCTCCCACTGAATCCGGTACTCCGGATCAGTGGTAGTTGGGAGGCGCGGCGGTGAGGAATTGACCGTCAACCAATAGTAGCCGTAGGCTAGTAAGGGCAGAGGGTCGATGACGAACCGCCATGTTTTTTGTTTGAACTATTGTGTAAGTTCTACCCTCATGGGTGGTTTCCTTCTCCCAAGGGGAGACGCTACGCGAACGTCAATGTTTTCCAAGGTTTCATGCTGGCAACACTTCCCCTCTCCCGTAGGGATGTTTAATCACCAGCCGCATTGTCCGGAACTAGGAAACGGGTTGCTAACCCTACATCCCGGAGTGCCTATACATTCTGGGAAAACGTAGTAACCCTCTCCCAAGGGGAGACGCTGCGCGAACGCATAACGGATCACTCAGACTAATGACACCTGCAACTAATTTCTTAGAAGCCCACACTGACCCGAAGGGCAGTGTGTGGAGTTGTCACCCTTGTATCTTCACTGCATATAATGATTTTGGCTTGCGATGAGATGAATTGCAAATTAGATTTGGGGGACAGATCAATTAAAAATGCTTTTTCATTACGGCTTGGTAATCCGATTGAGGAGCCAAATCGACGCCACAAGACTTGCAAAGTGGGCTGAAACAGTGTTGGTGTTTGCCTGGACGACGAAAATATCTAGGGGTTGGATAGTTCGACTAGGGTCGATTTGGGTGTAAACTCCACCAGTCAATTGCGGCAAAGTTAGCGCCTTGATGATCAGAGTGCCATTGATCGCTTGCGCCCCTAAAAGAGTCAAAAGTATTCCCACCAAATTCACCATCAGTCCGAAGCGTACAACTTGAAGAGTTTCAATTTTACGTGGGCGGTTGCTGGGATTGGAGGATTCTAGCTGTCTGCCAATCCTGGTGTAACGAAAAGCCAAATAAATGCTCACACCCAAGGTAATCAGTCCACAAACTGCTAAAAAGATGCCAAGTCCAGTTCCTGGATTATTAGTGCCGCCAGACCGCTGACTAAAAATCGTCGCGGAGAGCAAAATCCCGCCAGAAACAACACCTAGTACTAACTGAGTCCAGAGGCTAATCCAACCTATAAGGCGAAACGTTTGGGCAATGGCCCGGAGTGGAGTGGAGTCTGACATACCGATCACCAAAGTGCTGGGCGTTTAAACTGGGGATTGGTGATTAGGGATTGGGGATTGGTGATTAAAGGTTGGTGATTAGTGATTAAAGGTTGGTGATTAGTGATTAGGGATTCGGGAATAGCATATTCCCAGTCCCCAGTCCCCAGTCCCCACTCCCCACTCCCCAGTCCCCACTCCCCAGTCCCCACTCCCCAGTCCCCACTCCCCACTCCCCATACCCCATTCCCCTTACTATGACATTTATCAGATGGTAAAAAAATATCTCAAGTAAAGAAATTTATGTGTATGCTATTTGCCAAGCTCTTAATCAGATATGACTTTATGCTTAATTTTGAAGATTGTGCAATGGTAAAATCACTGTCCTACAAAGTGTTTATTAAGTTTTGCGCCAACAGCTGCATTTTACCCTTAAAATTGCTGAGTCGGCATTTTTATGCTTAACCAGTGCCCACATCCTCGGCATCACTTAGCACAAGGATGATGGCAGCATAGTTGCTGTCTATTCGCTCCTCACTACACCGTCTAGATCTTGGGTAGAGGGTGCAGTTTTTTGCATCCCTAAAACTGGTGCATATAATATGAGCGAGTTTCCGGTGTGGAGCGATCTTCCCAGAAAACTCGTTTCCCCACGCCTAACAAGCGTGTACCGTGTTGGATTTTTGCGCTTTGAGCATCCAGCCTACGTAGCGTTATATACTTAACCAGTTAGGGGGTAGCACCATATACTCACTATAAGGATTGTAGGCGCAACTCTAGGGCATATTTTTAGCCATTCACAACCATGAAACTCGAGGATATATATCAATTTTTTGAGAATCCTCCGCCAACTTACCTTTGCCAGGAACTAGCAGTTTGTTATATCTTGTATGTTTTGCTACAAGGAGAATCTTACGGAACCGAGTTGATCCAAAGACTGGAAACTGAAAATCCCACCTATCGGCTTTCAGATACGGTACTTTACAGTGCCATTAAATTTCTGGAAGACGAAAGGGCAATCACCGGCTATTGGAAAAAACTTGAAGGACGCGGACGTCCAAGGCGGATGTACCAAGTTTCTCCAGAATGGCAATCTCCATCTCAGGATTTGGCGCGTTTGTGGCAAAAGTACATAAACCAGAGGACACATTAACGAATAATTAATAATGAATAAGTCTCCTCCAATCAAACAATAAGAATTAGTTATGGATACTGCTATTCTGCCATCCACGTTGCTGCTAACCATTTTGCTATCGGTTGGGCTGTTTTTCTTTATTCGTGCTTCAACCAAAGACCGTATAGAAAAAGCGCAACTGGTGTCCGAGTTAGACGAGTCTAGTTTATTGCCTCGATTACAGGATTATTTTTGCACGCGGTCTTACCGAGTGGCAGCGGTAGACGCAGAACAAAACCAAGTGACTTTTGAAGGATTTGTTAAACCTAGCAGGTTTTTAGCTGTGTTTTTGACACTGTTAGCAGGTGCTGGGATTCTTTGTCTATCACTGGTTTTATCACTGCTTTTTCCTGAGTTTCGGACAGTCTTTCCTGCAATGCTAATACTCTCGCCTTTGAGTGGTTTCTTTTATTGGAAAAAAGCTGGAAGGCTTGAGAAAGTGTTGCTAAAACTGGAAGCAACCCAAAGGGAACAACAACAACCAAGTACAATCACTGTCATTGCGCATCGAGATGAAATTATTGAGTTACAAAGGGCACTACAGTTAAAGCTTAGGGAATAGTAGGTAGTACGCTGTCAAGTTTGAATTGACGAGTTGGGATTGACACGGGGACACGGGGACACGGGGACACGGGGATGTTTGTAAGATAGATATCACCACGTCACCGCGACACGCATGACGAAGCGTCACTCTCTACCCATCATTTCTCAGTTGACAGAGTGGTAGGAGGAAATAAAGCAAACAATGTTTTGGAATTTTTATTGCTTGTTTTCTGCCAATGCCCTATACCCTATTACAGCGGACGCGTAAATAAGCCTATCATACCCGGAGGGAAGCCCTTCGGTCTACAAAATGAACCAAAAGCCCGGAATACAATTCTTTTGACTTTTTGCTTTTGACTTTTGAATGAGTGACTTTTGACGAACGCCCAGCGGCACGCCCCGCCTTAACAGATAATTGTTTATTCTCAAAGACCTACTTAACTGTTGCGCTTCACATTAAAAAGCAACCCTTACAAACCAAAAGATTTGTAAGGAGTTGATTGTCCAATTCACGCTTACTAGCTGTACTGGCAAATTAGGTACAAATAAAAAATGAATCTTTTAAATAAACCTAGTGCTTTTGCCAGTTAATAATTGTCAAAAGCCACAGTCAAACTCTATGATAAGCATTGATGGTTCAACGATTAGCCATAGCTAAAGGTTCCTGTCCTGAAGAATTTTCTAACGTTCTCAGGCTAGGAAATAAGAAATGATTTTCTTCAACGTATTGCGCACCAAACAGCCCCTTTTCAGCCCAAAAATAACGGTCAGTGGTGTGTTCATTTCGCTTCACTAGTAGCAAAGCCGGTGGCGCGATTCCTTCAGCTTGAATGAATTTTCTCGCTGCTGTCACAGGTTTATCTTCGCCACTTTCGATGCTATATTGAGGCACATGCTCCAAAATCCGCCGTCCTTCCTGGCGACGACGACTTTTCCTTTTTCGTCTCCTTGCCAACCTATTTTCCTCCTCTTTGAAGCTTGAAATTTGTAGTTACAGCTACAAAATCAGTCGTCATTATAAAAGTTCCACCTGAAAAAATCAACTGTTTTTAATCTTTTGATACAAAAACTATACTTTGTTTAAACCTAAATAAATCAAAAGTCGTCAAGGAGATCACGCTCCAGAGCGATCCATTCTTTACAAGATTTAGTTAACCTTTGTTACATTAGGAAAACCAATTCCTGTTCCACGTCTTTCCTTTAGTCAGTCATCCTGAGCAAAATCCGAAAAATGTTAATGTCTGCCGGTTCTGAGTTTGTTGCCCTGTGTCGAGAGCAAATGGCACTGTTAGCCCAAGGGCTGGGAGCATCCTTGAGCATTGTCTATTTAACACAAGAATTGCTAGAAACTTCGACAAATGAGGCGAAACTGACTCCTGTGGTAGTTTATCCAGAGACAGCAGTGGGACCGACTGAGCGGGCTTTGGCATTATTGCCCAAGCAGAAGTTATTGACAGCAGCAGAGGATTACATAGGCAAATCAGGGGAGTCTGGATGTGAAGAGACGACACCACCACCGTATTCTCAAGAGCAATATTTGTTAAGTGGCGACCAAATTGTTTTACCTCTCATCCATGAGGATGTGATGATGGGATTGTTGGTAACACGCAGGGAGGACCGGACATGGAATGAACAGGAACGTAGTGAAATAGAACGGATTGTACACACGCTGTCGCTGGCTTGTATCTTGGATCAGCGTCGAGCCTGGTTGCAGCATCAGCTACATGAACAACAAATTCTCCAAGAAAAGCAGCTGGATTTGCTGGATAATTTATTGCACCAATTTCGCAATCCGTTAACGGCGTTGCGCACGTTTGGCAAACTGCTTTTGAAGCGACTACGACCAGCAGATGCAAACCGGGAGGTGGCTGCTAGTATTGTCCGGGAAAGCGATCGCCTCCAGGAATTATTGCTACAGTTTGATCAGGTCATTGACCTGACAGTAGCAGATTTAGAACAGTTGGTACTGCCGCAAAACGAAGTCTTTGTGGAAGCAACTGTGGAACAAGACACACCAGTCGCCTCTGCTGGGAAACCAAAGGACGTACCGCATGCAGAATCACCACAGCCCAAGCTGCTAAAAATGGCACTATTGTTGCCCGGAGGGGGAGAAAAAGAAGCTGACTGTACTGTAACAGATGTACTGGAACCGTTGTTAGTGTCGGCCAAAGCCATCGCCCAAGAAAGAAATTTACAACTCATCGCTGAAATTCCTCCCAATTTGCCGTCGGTACGCGCTCACGTCAAGGTATTACGAGAAGTACTAACCAATATTATCGACAATGCGTTAAAATATACCCCCCCTGGCGGCAAGATTCTCGTCCAAGCCGGTCAAGAAAAAGGGAATTATCAGGGAATTGCCATCAGTGACACTGGTCCTGGGATTCCACCACAAGACTTAGAGCATCTTGGCGAACGACATTACCGAGGTGTACAAGCTCAAACCGAAATTCCTGGTACAGGCTTGGGGTTAGCGATCGCCAAACAGCTCACAGAGCAAATGCAGGGCGAAATTCAAGTTCACAGCCCAGCTCTGGCCTCCCTCATCGCATCCCCCAACACCCCAGGAACTACGTTTATTATATGGCTACCTGAAGTGAAGAGTGGGGAGTGGGGAGTGGGGAGTGGGGAGTGGGGAGTGGGGAGTGGGGGAGTGGGGAGTGGGGGAGTGGGGAGTAGGGAGTGGGGGAGTGGGGAGTAGGGAGTTATAAATTAATTCATAATTCATAATTCATAATTCATAATTCATAATTCATCACTCCCCACTCCCCACTCCCCACTCCCCCACTCCCCTCCTCCCCTCCCCCCCTCCTCTTAGTAGCGGGATAGGAGTAAGCTGGAACGCAGTTTGACATCTAAATCACCACTTTGGGGCTTGATGACAACAACTTCGGTTGTCTTGCGCCGCAGGAGAACACTGGCTCCAGCGCCTGCGGCTCCACCAAGTATTGGTTCTATAGCACGAATTCTGTGGTCTGTAATTAATCCAATTACGCTAGCAGCACCCGCACCAATAGCCGCATCTTGTAAGATTTTACCAGTGTCAGTTCCTTTGCTAATCTTTTCGGTTCTGGTAACTATCTGAGAGCTTGCATCAATATCCTGCCGCTTTCCATCAGGAAAGACTAACTCTCGTGCTACGAACCGAGAACCTTTTTGAGAGTCTCTGGTAGCTGGTTCTATTTGCCCAACAAGTTGAGAACCTTCTGGAATTAATACATTTCCATTTCTGTCGATGATGTTTCTTGCTATCCTCACAGTCAGTGGTGTGCTTTCGTCAGCAGTGACAATAACTCTATCTTTTTCATAGGTGACAGGAAACTTCACTCCAGCAGGGATTGAAATATCTCTTGTTTGCGAACGAAACGGTTGTGCATGAGCAGGAGCAATTGTAAAAATGGGAGCGATCGCGCCCGTTGAGACTGCCATTGCTATAAGTGCAGCAGTCCCGCTTTTCCAACGATAAAAGCCAGTCATTTTTGGGTTCCTTTTGGTTCCTTCTTATCTATCATGACGTGGAGTTACTAACGATTGTTTCTAAACTTTTTTTAACCTATTTCTAGGTATATTTCAAGAGAGCAAGAGGCTCTACATAGCGTTACGTCATGTCCATAGGAAAATACAATTGCTAATTGCTAATCGTAAAAGAGCCATTAGCGACCTTTTTTCATTCTTTCGTAGGGTGGGCACTGCCCACCACGGCGTTGCTGATTTAAAGTATGAATTAGCCTCACGCAAAGACGCAAAGACGCAAAGAATCATTGTTTAATCATCTCGAAAAATGTCAATTCATACGACCATTCAGCAATGCCGCCCACCACAACCCGGATCTGGTGGGCAGTGCCCACCCTACGTATATTTATTTCAAAAATCAAATATGATTCCTATAGCAGAGTCTAGTAGTTAGCGGTAGCGACAGCAATTTTTTTGACAGTGCCTGAAGACACCGTTCGTTTTTCCTCCCATACCTGAAGGCGATGGGTTTCCAAAAGTATCGAGAGGTTTTATGTATGAATACTGCTCAATTAATAACGAATTGTATTTGCGACCATTACCGTTACCGTAATTGGTTCGACAATTGAGAGGTATCGCGTATTTTCTTCGATGTAATAAATTACAGGTGCAGAATCTAAAAATAACCGCGTTACCCCTTGAAAGCTATCTGTTAGCTTCATGTTTCGTGCCTCAATTGGCTTTCTCTGTGTTTGTCGTCTTCGCGTCTACTTCGAGAAATCCATGTTTGCGCGTCTTCACCTAAAGCGGGTTGTTGAACTAATCCGCGAATTTCTCTCCATTTTTGTCGGGGTTTGGGTGTGAGTTGTGTTTGTCTTGTTTTCTCAGCAAGATAGGCGATTAATTGCAATTGTTCATCTAATGTCATGGTATCGATTTGCTTCATTACTTCTTTGAGGTTGTTGGTAGTCATGGGGTTTATTTCCTTGTGTTTACAGTTCACCGAATAATTTTTATGAAGATGCTGCAATTTGTTCTTTTTATTCCTCCCTCCTACAGCAAACCAATTTACATCTTGACCTTTGGGCGATCGCCCTACTCTCTCTTACATTGATTATAGTAATAGCGATCGCATTGCCATTAATTCTGACACATCTGTCTTATGCGATCGCCTAAGTAGAGGAAAGCCCATCGTAGCAAATCTTGCTAACTCTTGAGGCGAATGCTGATGTCATCCTCAGCCAAGATATTTGCTTGCAGTTATTCATTTGGAGGTAGGACATACAAGCCTGTTTCAGCATCATAATCAGGTAAAATGTCTCGGCTACTCCTAACATTTCGACTTTTGCATAAAGCAGCAAAAGATTGTAAACTGTCTAATCTTGCTGAAAGTTCGCTCAGAGTATCTAAATTTTTATGTTCTCCATTTAGCAGTTATAAACTTCAAAATTCTCGTATGCTTCCATTTGGAGTCTATGCGATAGACTAAAATTAACTACTAAATCAGATAATTTACGAAAAGCGTCATATCTATCAAGTTGATTAATGTTAGTTTTAAATCCTTCATCGCTTTGTTTTAGTTCAAGATACACTAAGTTAATATCATATTCTGATTCTCCTCCTGTTTCTACCAAATAATTATTGAGATTAGCTTTTTTTTGGTTTAAGGCGCTTTCAGAACCAATCCATAAATATTTGGTAATTTTATAAAGTGCTTCTCCATCATTAAAATCAATCCGCTGTTTTGCTTTTAGTGAGCCAACAAAATTTGATTGTGAAGCAGAAATAACTAACACTAAAAAATGTTTAGTAATTGTTTGTACTAGAGGTGATGGAGGATTAGAAGCGTATTCATATTGTTTAGGTTCTTGTTTACGAGTAGGTTGTTGTGTTTGTCTTGGCTGATTGGTTATGTAAAGGCAATAACCAACTGCTGTAACAACAAAGGCGAGCATTACTATAAGTGTCATATTCCCACTCCTTATCTTCATTCGATTGAAAAATGAATTTAAACGATAAAATAATTCATTTTCTGTTGTAAAATATGTTGTGAATTCACCCAATAGTGTTGTTTTTTTCCTGGTTTTCTTGTCCTGTGTAGCTTCTTGCCAGATAAATTCTGTCAATTCTTTTACAGAATCTATCTGACATCCTTGAAGAATATAGCTATTTATATTGTTAGGAATATCCAGTTCAAGACACCACAGTTCGATAGCAAAACTTAGCTTATTTGCAAAAGGAATACTCCCAGATGAATGATTATATGTTCTTTCAATTTCATGGCTAAATTTGTGAGAAATTCTTTCTACGATTTCCAGAAAGCTCATAATGTGTTAATCATTTAAATTCAATAAAAAAGTAGAGATTATTTACATGATAAATAACAGCATACTAAACATAATTAAATTACACTTTATTTTTGCGGAAATATTCTTCCAATCTTTGACAAATTTCTGTTACATTACGTTTTCGCACTTCAAAATTACACCAAAACTGTTTTTCATCTTCAAAATTATCCTCAATAATGCTTAATTGCTTTTTCAAAGCACGTTCAGCTAGATTAGTGATGTCATTAACAGAATCTTCAAAGATACAGCTGACATAATCTAAGCGTTTGAGAATCCAGTCTAGTAAAATATCCCATAAACTTCCTTTTCCTTTCTCAATACCACTTAACCATTGTTTTGCCATGAGGTTTGGGGATGGAAGGAAAAGTTCAATATATTCTACATCAGCAGTAATATCACGAGTTACAGACTCTGTGTAATTACGGGTTACAGGTCTTGAGTTGGTTCTACTTTTAGTGCTTTTAAAACACGAACCACTTTGATAGTATTCTGTATAGTTTTCATATTCTGTTTTTGTACGTGTTACGTTTTCTGTTTTTTGTCCAACTACTTCTGTTTGTTTAGAACGATTTTGCTTAATTGTATCTGAAATATCAAAAAATTTATCTGGTAAAGTTGGCAGATTTTGAGCTATTTTTTTGCGTAAATCACTTATTGCTGCTTTTTCAAAATCAATTGAAGAAGCGAGGCTGTCTTCAGATAAAGAAATTTTCAATCTCTCAATTTGTTCATCAACTAATGATTCTAAAGCCTGTTCAAATTGTTTCGCCTTTCCTTGGAGAAAAAACTCTGCTCTGGCTGATATCGCTACTTTCATAGTGTGATATAAGAGACGAACATAATGTTCATCATGCTCAAGTTCTTTTTGTCCTTTCAGATCATCAGCACGTACACGCTTAACTAGATATTCTGACCCATGAGAAAATTGGCTTATTCTTCGGCTAACATTATCATAGCTTTTAGCAACATCATCAGCTAAAGAAGGTGATGATACTTCCCTTAGTTTATCTCTTAATTCAAAAGCTCCTTGATTCTTTTTAAAAGAATCACGAACTGGAACAATTAGAACATCTGTTAAGTCTTTTTCTACTTCGCTTACAGCATCAAAAATTAGAGAAAATCCATTACGCCCTTTTTTTACAGCATTTTTTTTAATTTGAAGTTTAGTTTGAGGATTATCATTTTTTAATCCTCCTATCAATTGCTCAATCTCAGCTTTAAACTCTTTACTTATATTATTGATATTTTTATGTAAAACCTGTCTAATTTTAGCTATTTTTACCCTTTCTTCTTCAACTTTTTTTTGGTTATAAATTTGTCGTGTTTTAATCAGAATATCTAAAAGTTTCGAGAAAGCAGAGTAATTATCAAATACATCCATTAAAGCGGGGAGTATTACTAGTTCTGCAAATGATTCTTGAACTCGCACGCGGAATCGTTCCCAAAGTTCTCTACCACCGCTCCATTCTAAACAGTAGCGAAGAATTTGCCGCATTGTTTCATCATTAATAGACTTATTATCTTCTACCTGGTCTTCAATATCACGGAACCAATTTTTTAAATCTCGGTTTTCTTTAGCATTTAAGCGAATAATCCCTGTACAGTCTTGAAACATTGCCTTTAGGCACTTTAAGCGTGTTTGTTGATCAACTGTGGATGGTTCGTTAAAAGCACCTCCTGCACCCCAAGCACACTGGGCGTAATATAAAAGACGAGCATTAAAAGGCAAAACATCAGGAAGTTCTGTAAGTGATAAAACGTCTTTTATTTCTTCTCTTAACTTATTAATTTGCACTTCTAGGGGTAAATCATCTGCTCCTCGTTGATCAACCCGGTTCAAGATAAAAATCATTGAATCTGTGCGTCCCTGTAAACATTTGACAACTTTCTTTAACTCTTCTAATAGCCGTTTTCTGTGGTCATCATCCACTTGCATATAGTCTAAAGCAACTAAACTAAAGGCTTTATTGACTTGCTTTTGGATAATTGCCAAATTAGTTCTATCTTGAACTGATTTAAGTCCGGGTAAATCAATCAATTCTACCCCTATCCCTTGAGGTAAACCTAGTAAGGCAAAATCACAAGCAGGTAAAAGAGGAACATAAGCTGTTACTTGTGGTGCAACATACTCTCGCTTTTTACGTGCATTGTGATAGGAGTGCATTACTGTGCGAATACGTTGATATAAATCTTCATCACTTAATCCTGTCCATTCACCAGTATCCCAAGCAGCATCTTCTGTTTGTGCAATGAATAATTTCGATTCCTGCGAGTGTTTTAGGGTGAGGACTCCAGCACTCATTTCCCCTGCTTCAATTGTGAAATAGTCTTTCTGCACCTTCGTCGTCTTCAATTTCTTAGCGTTGGTTGGAGTAGCGCCGCAATTGGTTAATTCACATCTTGCACCAACCAGGTAGTACATCAAAAAAATAACTCAGTATTTAATGGGTTTCTGACTGCGCCCCCATCCGCCTGGGACTTGAAGTCCCAGGCTAATAGCATAAGTCCTCTGAAAGAGGACTGAATGTTTAA
>JADQBA010000109.1 GCA_016903675.1 Stigonema ocellatum SAG 48.90 = DSM 106950
CATCCGCTGTAAGAAAGGAAACAGGCGGTGCTTCGGGTCGAAAGCACCATAGACCATTGGCAATCGTACAATCGTCCCAGGTAAGTCAGGGTCTGCCATAACCACCTGCTCGACTAAAATCTTTTCATAATCAGCACTCACGGAGAGGGGTCTAATGGGCATTTCTCGGAAAGGAAAAAGCTGCTGACGGAGAGGCGAATCTTCGGTAAGCGGAACTGGAACCACTCCTGATTCTTTGCCCAAAATCACCCCGTAGGCATGATAGACATCTATGCTGCTGATAGCAACAACACGCTCTCGCAATACCCGTGAACGTTTTCATAACTCCCAGTGCATCCTCCTCGGTGTAAGGAATCATATCTAGCACCACTTGGGGTGAAATCTCCTCAAACTTGCTTTTGAACTCAAGGAGATGAGTGCGATCGCCTAAAATTTCATGCACATCGATTGGCAATTCAGCTATGGTTTTTCCCCGATGAAATAAAGTCACCTCATGACCCATAGCAGTCAGTTGACGCACGACTACTGGACCAATAAACTTAGTCCCACCATCACCATAATTTTCATGTATGTTTATTGAAATAACAAAAGTTCAGTATTAACACGTTGGTGCAAGATATGAGGTATGAGTATCATCGAAACAGAAAACTGGGTTAAGCATTATTACATGAATAATGTCGTTATACCGATAATATTGCCGTTTGGCAGGCTTATACTTCCAATTTTTTTCGGCAGCATTATGCTTCCAGTTACACAGGTAATTTTAGCCCCTGAATTAACGTGATTTACTCTTTTTCGTAGCCAAGAGAGTGTAGAATTTCGCGTAGGACTTTGCGAGGGTACCAGTTTCGCATTATTGTTGGCTGACTAAGAAGCCTTGTAACTTGTGCTTGCTCTGGCTTCTGCCCGGACAAGTGGAGTGTAAGAGCAATACTTTCTATTTCTTGGCGTATGCGCTCTCTAGCTTGTTGTCCTATACCATTAAGATGTTCTTTATAACGCTTTGAAATAGAACGAGAAAGTTCAGGGCAGTATCTGTACAAATAGCTGTTATTTTTATAACCAAGCCGTCGATTAATCTCAGAAAGGGAAGGAGGGGGAAATTCTTCAAGAGCAGCTTCAAGAAATTGTTGTATTTTTTGATTTTGGGTCGATTTTTTAAACTCAGCATGTCTAACTTTAATTATGTTACATAAATCCGGAAAATGATGTTTTAAAACCTCAGCACTAGATTTTAAACGAAGTGCTAAACCCTCTAATGAAGGAGGTGGGTCTTCTTTTGTGGCCTCAGTTATAACTATTTTAAAAATTGACTTTCTTTGATCATCAATTCGTTTGTAAGATTTTCTAAATATTTTAATTTGAGTTCTTGGATATAACTGGGATGTATGGAAAAATGTTAAACTATCTTTCGTGAAAAAATCTAGAAGAGATATTCCCATAAAATTAGCCAATTGTAAAAGTTGATCAATCTTCGGTATCACTTTTCCATTACGCCAACAAGAAATTGTGGTCTCACTAATCCCAATAGCGCGAGAGAATGCGGTTTGATTTGATTTAAAAACTTGATTAGTGTAGGTAGAAATGGTATTGGAAATGTTGTTTCTGTCCGGCGGTGAGTTAAGATTATGCGAATCGGCGAGTAAAGAAGCCACATTACTCACTACATTTAGTTGCCAATCTAGTTCTGTTTCTTGATTGATATACTTTGTTTTGTATCCATAATTTCCCAACCATTGATTGCAATTGCTACAATATCCAGGGCGAAAGTTCCAATAAAATACAGGTAGATTCTGATGACAGTGAGGGCACTCAAAAAGCAAACGGTTATGGTGGTAGGGACAAATAACTACGACATTTATTAACCAAAGAAGTGGCTCATAAATGCTTTTACCTTGAGATTGCCATTCTTCGTAACAACAAGGACACCAAGCACGTTGTTGGCGAAGTAGACCTCTGTTTGTCAGAACTTGTGCCCAATTTAGCAGAGTCAAATTATGTAAGTCATTTCGTTTTGTCAATGCAGATAAAGCTTGTACCAAATAAACTGCTGTTAAGCCAGTACCATTGGCTGCGGGTTTACACGTATCAAGTCCAAATACTTTACTAACAATTTCGGGCTGGCAATTTAGCCGATTTTTTAATAAGGCTAAATGTGGAGCTATTTCTGTTAAAAGTAATTGTCTTGGAGTAACACAATGAGAAAAAGCTAGCCTCGCTAAATAACCTGTTAAGCTTTCTACATACCAACTTCCAATACCAATTGGCTCGTCCGAATATAAACGGCTCCTTGGTGAGATTATAGGTTTTTCAATATCGTAGTTTGGGTAGAGTTTAAGTGTTGGATTGGACATAATCAATGACTACCTACTTTTCTTCGTTTAGGTTTCGGTTGTCCTACATTTTTCCTTCTAGACTGTTTTTGTTGAGGATCTAATTGTTCTAATTCAGATATCGGTGTGTGAACATTATCTATTTTATCGTTAGTTTCAGGTAAGCCTAATTCCATGCGAAGTTGCGAGGAGGAATCTTCAATTTGTGACTGATTTTTCTCCCCTTCTTTAATTTTTTTCAAGATATTTCGGCATTGAGCAACAGATAAAGCACGCCGCTCTAAATGCTTGAGTTCAATGGTGTCCGCAGATTCGCTCATTGCATCAAAAAGTGCATTACGAAACCAATTTTTGAGAATTCCTACACAACCTAGGCTTCGCTCGTAACAATAATCCCAGCGAGATGTCAAGTCAGGTTGTATAGGCAATGGCATCCTTAGCTGAAAGCCCCACACCACACTGTTCCATATTTCTCTGTCTTGTGTATTATCAACATGGTAGCGTGGAAAGTGTACGTAGACGCTACGGCGGCTTAACTGGTCACCAATGTCGTGTAAAGTCAATAATTCATAGGTACCAATTAACCCATGCAGAACTCTTGTCCTATTTGCAAGAGACTTTATGGCTTCTGGTAAATCTGTTAGTTTATGCCCAGAAGCCAACATCAGCATATGATGAGCTTCATCAATAAAAAAGATTTTCGGTTTACGATGCATGAGAGCTTGTTCTAATGCCCATCCCAGGTCTGTCTCAATAACTTTTGACTCAATAACAATTTGCCCGTTATTACCACGGTATATACCTCGGGTGCCGTAGTTTATTTTATGGTCAATCAATGGTTCATTAAGTGCTACGAGACAACGCTTAATATGGTCTTTCGAGTTAAAAAGACCAGATTTTTGTACTACGGCTTCAACTGAAGCGAATGGCAGACGACCAGGGTCGCCTTCTAGGTCTGGTAAAGCCATTTCAATCAGCCACTTTTCAACCAAAAGCCTTAAGGTAGTTTTACCAACTCCTGTTGGTCCGTAAATAAAAATAACTCGTGATTCTCCTGAATTACTAACCAAAAGTTTAAGATAATTAAAGGCTTCTTCTAATCTAGGATGCGCCATAGTATATTTGTCGAAGTAAGCCAATTTTACTTCGGTTGATTGATTGAGTAGATCTAGTGGAAATTGTTGAGCAACAGACATGATTAATAAGAATCGAAAAGTTGAAGTGCTGGGAGTTGAGTTTGTATATTCTCGGAAATTGGGGGGTTTTCTGAGTCATTCGCAACTTTGGCGACTTTTTCTATTTTATTAAATTGTGATTCATCGCTCGTTGCTGTTAAGACCCCATCCAAAATTGTAAATACTTCAATACCTTGAGCATCTCGCAGCTGTTGTGCGAGTAAAACCTCCTCGGCTTCTGCCGTTGAGATAAATTGAGCTAACTTTTTAGCTCTTACTTTAAAGCCTCTATGGTGATTAGAGTTGCGTTTTTGTAATTCGGCAGTTGCGAGCCAAATTTCTTTTTCTGTCCGACCTTTTAAAATTGTGTAATATTCACTTATACATTTAACCCATTGACCTCGGACGTAAGCGTAAGCAATTCCAACATCAAATGGATCATATCTGATTTCTACAGATATTTTGTGAATTTCTGGATCACGAAAAACCGAATTCCAGTAATGGATTCCTCGGATTTGTATACCTTTTGTAGGATGTATTTTTCCTCGACCAGATTGTGTTGTAGGTAAAGTTAAAATTCTCCAGTTTTCGTCATCGGGTATCAGTCGGTGAGTGCGATTTCCATACTGTGCTACCCCTGACGTAAAGGCTTGATGAGGAGACATCGATAATGCTGGATGTTCAGTTGTGTCGTACTCTGAATATGCCCATTCGCAGAGGTGTAAATATAACAAGCTAAGTGTCCAAAGTGCTAAATTTTTAGGGTTAACAGATTTGGTTATTAACCTGACTTTTTTAGTAATTTGCGTATTTCCAGCTAGATTGTATAAAAACTGCGTGTTAGCAGTTCCAAACAAACGTTCACAAACTCCGCTAAATCTAGAAGCAGCAGGAGGGCGATGTTTTAGCGTACATTCAAATAAAGCTAGTAAGCTCTCAAAGTAGTTACTATGAAACTCTTTTCCGTTATCGGTAACAATTGTTTGGGGAAGACGGGAATATCGCGTCACGCAAATTCGCAATACCATCATGCAACTGCGATAGCTTGGAGGGTCAAATGTTAAATAAACCGCCAAAATTCGCCGACTCATTGCGTCAACGAGAAATGTCGCCCAAGGTCTACCAAGCACTTGACCTGTCCGTGAACACCGTAACTCTATATCCAGTTTAGTGTGGTCAATATGACAAACTTCCCAAGGACGGTCACCGTGACGCGGTGTTGTTAGCTCTAACTCCCAATAGAAAGGTTTTTCTTGGTATGCAGCACGATTTCCTTCTCGTTTAAGAGTTTGTTCCCAACCACTACGGCGATTTATTTCCTTGATAAATGTTTTATAGCTAGGAATCTGGTCGTCTGCTATTCCAGCAAGCTCACAAGCGTTACAAAAAGCCCCGTATACTTCATATTTACGCGATTGCTTGTAAGTTTCATAGCGATGTTTAATAAAGCTATCTACCAGTTCTATGATTTGTTGTGGTAGCTTTCGCCTACGGTTACCTTTGTTATGAGAACAAGCCAAAAGCCCTATGTAGCCATAACCATAATTTTGTTGGGCGAAACGATATTTAGCCAACCAATCTCTAAGAGTACGTTCTGGTATGTTTGAATTTTCTATTTTTTGTCCTAATAAAATTGGTTCAATCGCTCTATAGCGGTAATTAGCAGACTCTAAATCTTTTGGACTGGCTTTATTAAGAATCGATTTTATTTGTTCACTTTGGCTCGAACATTGTTGATGCCTTTTTGTGGTGATTTTTCCACTACGAATCTTGTTCTCTAATTCCAAGAGCGGTAAATCCAAAAATTCTCCCTCTACGTTACGTAAGGTAACTTCTGTTTGCCCTATTTGAATCAATGTATAGTTGATACCATCCCAATTTATTTGGGTATTTGGGATTAAATTTATAACCGGAGAACTGATATTATCTTCGGTAGAAGAAGATGAAATCATCATCTTATAAGCAACAGAGTTAAGTTCATCTAGAAACACTGGACATCGTGACGAATCAACTAAAAGGTCTGTTTTTAAATCAACATAAATATTTGACTTTGCAATGAGAAAGTAAATGGTATCTGCATATTCAGGTGATGTAAATTCAAGCAGTTGATTCAGAGTAATCCCAGGTTGCTCCCTTACAAGATTAAGGATAGCTTGGCTTACTGACCTATCTATTGAATCATCTGATACCCGGTAATAATCTTCTAAAAACGTAAAATTTCTATACAAAACCCAATTGATTTGTTTGTCTGATTTTATATAAAAATTTAATCCAAACTGAGCTGCATATGCGGATGCTGGTGGTGTATGCCAGAAACCATCAAGACCTCTAATATATCTGTGAGGTTGTTTTTCTGCTAACTTTTGTAATTCACTTTCTGTTTTACACTCCACCCAAAAAGCACCGTTTTTTCTGAGCACAAAAAAATCTGGGGTGTAGAAGAAGCCTACATTT
Source organism: Stigonema ocellatum SAG 48.90 = DSM 106950 (assembly GCA_016903675.1). GTDB lineage: Bacteria > Cyanobacteriota > Cyanobacteriia > Cyanobacteriales > Nostocaceae > Stigonema > Stigonema ocellatum. Next base: position 5,963 of record JADQBA010000109.1, read on the forward strand.
CGCCCATTTGAACATTGATAGTTTATTTTAAATGCATTTGGTTGGTCATAAAATTCTAGAACATCTTTATCATGTTCTAATTCATAGATAAAGGGAAGTTCGACTTTATGACTCTCGAATTGGATACTTTTTGCATTTTTTTTGCTAGGGTAAAAACCTGACACATTCTTTCTTCCTCCTCCCACCCGTCGAGCTGGTTCCCCTAAACGAATTGATTGGATGACTTTTTTGGATGTGTCCGGTAGGTTTTGGCAACTAAACCAATTATCAAATTCTTCAGGTGTGAGCATTTGTCCCTCCACCAAACTCCAGTTAATAACGTCCGGAGCTACAAGTGTCTTAACAATAACCATCTCGGTTACGATTGTATTGAATACTCTGACCCTTGCAAGCTTGACCATACTGCCTTACCTTAATTGTAGTCTCCGGTACTTTTTAAAATTATTTGTGACAAGAATTTATTATTTCTCGGCAAAGAAATCATTCTAATTAGCGTTCTCGGCAAATTTATGATTCCAATAACAAACCGATTAAATTTATTACAGAACGCTGTAATCAGCATTTCAACTCAAGTCTTGGCAATATTATGGTTCTAGTTGCGGCAATATTATCGGTATAACGACAAATAATAGAAAATTATTTCAAGGGTGAAACCCTTATTTTATCGTTAAGCAGCACCTTGCTGGGTTTGAAAAATCAGTGTCGGTGGAAGGATAATATTGCCGTTTGGCACGCTTATACTTCCAATTGTTTCCGGCAGCATTATGCTGACAATGTCTCAAATTCTTGCAGGCTCTATGTTAGAGTTTAATGCATTGAAATACATCAACCTAAAAATCAAGTTTTGAAGTACCTTATTTTGGCAAGTTTGTGACTTACCCATAACTTTTCCGTCACGGAAACGATATCCTTCTAATGCCAAACGGAAATATTATGGTTCCAGACACCCAAACATAGGTAGAGAAAGGATTGTACTTTTTAATACTCTGATTAAATCACCTTTTTATTAGACCTTTCAAGTACAAATTAAAAGGACTCACCGAAGCGCCTAAGTTCCATTTTGGACTTTCGGAAAAGTTATCCTTCCTTGGGTCTAGAATTCAGGGTGAAAAAGTAACGAAAGAATCAGGCTTTCAGCCTTTTCATGGAAATATTATGGTTCCAGCAAAGGAAAAATTATCGGTAAAGTCACAGTATCAAACCAATTAACGGGGCGCTTGGTTAACTCTATCTTTACCTGATCCAAGCGCCCCTATTTCCACAACCTTAAGAAAAAAACTGTGATTGTGAAAAATAATCTGTCCTGTAAACCGCCTGATAGTCCACAGACAAATGTTTCTTTGGTAGAGATGGTGAAAAAAATTCTGGTGATTGAAAATAACCCAGAAACCCGAAAACTTTTTCTAAAATGTCTGGAAGCTAAGGGTTTCTTGACTATAAGTGCCCAAGACGGGCTGATAGGTGTCCAATGAGCGCACCAACATTTACCCGATGTGATAATCAGCGAAATAGACATGCCAAAACTTGATGGTTACAAAGTCTTAACCAAGCTACGCCAAAATCCAAACACAGCGATCATCCCCTTGATTTTTGTCACTGCCGGGGCGACTTGCACTGACATGCGCAAAGGCATAGAAATGGGAGCGGATGATTATCTCTTTAAGCCCTGTACGACGGAGGAATTACTCAGGGCGATCGCCGCCTGCTTAGAAAAACGAGCCTTGCGGCAAAAGTGTTACTGTGGGGAGTCACAGCCAGTCCTACCACCACCACTAACTGACACCACAAGACAGATGGATTTGAAGTCAATTTTTCCATACGACCCCGATTTAATGGAGGTCTTCCTATTTATAGAAGCCAATTATCATCGACCAATTACCCTCCACGACGTAGCTGTTGCAGTTGGTTACTCCAAAGCTTACCTCACCAACTGGGTGCGACTTTTACGAAGTTAATCATAGGCGTACAACATAGTTACCCAGAAGGAGAAGTAAACGAAAAGATGAATACAGTAAGTGAAAGTGCTTTAAAAATGGATGTCAAAACAATCCAGCAGGAGTGCAAGCGTGCTAATCACCAACAGGGTAAGCGCGTGACCATCCTAGGTGCTGGCATTGCTGGTCTGGTAGCGGCTTATGAACTTGAGCATCTGGGTCACCAGGTCGATATTATGGAGGGCAGCCCGCGCATCGGCGGTCGAGTCTGGACACACCGCTTTGGCAGCGATCCAGGAGCACCATTAGGAGAACTGGGAGCAATGCGCATTCCCAGCGATCACCAGTGCGTTTTGCATTACATACACGCAATGGGACTGAGCGATAAGTTATGTAAGTTTGTGACAATCTTTGAAGAGCATAATGCTCTGATGAATATCCACGGCAAGGTCTTCCGCATCCGGAACGTGGCAGTTCAGGCATTCAGGACGTGCTATCGAGAACTCTTCCAGGACAAGCGCTACAGTAAGAAGACTCGACTATTTGCAGCTTGGCTCAAAACCATAGTGGACGTTATTGGTTCTGGGGAATTACGCAAATGTTTAGAGCAAGACCTGAGTTTACACTTGATGGATAAACTGGAAATGCTCGATTTGCAGCCTTTCTTTACTGCTCAAGGGAAAGCGATCGACATCCATGCATTTATCAAAGCTCATCCAGAATTCCGAGAAAAATGCAGCAAAGCACTTGATTTGTTCCTTGGCGATATTCTCGTTGAGACGAGTCATGATCTATTGCAACTACAAGGAGGGATGGATCAATTGACTGACAGCTTAGCTAAAGCAGTCAATGGTTCAATTAGATGCAACCAGGAGGTTGTAGCCCTCAGAGTCCTTGAGGATGGCGTTGAAGTTTCCTGGCTGGAGAGAGGGCGACTGTATACACGCCACTGTGACTACGTGTTATGTACCATCCCGTTCTCAGTCCTGCGGCAAATGGAGTTAAGTGGGTTTGACGACAACAAACTGATTGCTATGCACAATACAGCTTATTGGCCGGCAACCAAGGTTTTGTTTCATTGTGCGCATCCGTTTTGGCAGAAGTATGGTATCTTCGGTGGTGCGTCCTTCAGCGATGAGGGTATTCGCCAGATATACTATCCCTCAGTAAAAAATAGCTCCTCCGAGAATAGCGTATTACTGGCCAGTTATACAATTGGCGACGATGCAAAATATCTGGGAATGATGTCTGAGGAAGACCGCAACGTCTACGTTAAAAATGCTCTGGGCAAAATTCACCCTGAGATTCACAAACCCGGTATGCTTTTTGACTCGACCAGTATTGTTTGGAGCAACTACAAGTGGAGTGCTGGAGGATGTTCTGTTCCTTGGAACTATGATATGTCCTATGAATCTCGGTACTACCAAGACATCGTCAGGTCCCAGAAGACGCTTTTCTTTGCTGGTGAGCACTGTTCCAGACTACCAGCATGGATGGAAGGCTCTATCTCCTCAGCGCTCGAAGCAGTGTACGACATTGTGGTTCACAAGCCCTTGACTGACTCAACGATGAAGTTTGCCTCAAAATTTCGCACTGGTAATTTCAAGTATAGATTAGCCTCACGCAAAGGCGAAGCAGTGAAGTATTGGGGTCTCTCCAAGTAAAGCAACTACCGTTGCACTCTATGCAAGGAATTGTTGTTTAGTATTTCGATCTAGGAACGCCGAATATCTTTAGGGAAGGTCAGCCCCTTCTCACTCGGGGAGACGCACTCGCGTTCGGGTTCGTCAAAAGCTAAGGTAATAAGTCAATACTTTAATTTCGCTGCCAATATCTGCTTGAAACGTTATTATTTCAATAATTGTGCTATGAGTGTCTTAACTTTTCCGCGACTGCACTTTCAAGGCTTCGCTCGAATCCACGCACCCACAGGAAACAAGAATGGTTTGGTAGACCTCAGTACCAACACCGTTTACATGAAAGGTGAAAGCTTTGATTACCGCCGTCCTGTGCATGAATATCATGAATATCTCCATCGTTTAGGACCTCATTTCAACGCTGAGGGTCAGTGGGATGAGAACGGTCCAATGAGTATGGCGATGGGGTGGGATTTTGGAGGAAATGGTCACTTCGCCATAGAAGCCAAAATTGTCAGTACACAAAGGGAACCAGGACAGGTTTCACAAAGTGACCCTGTGGTTGGACGTAGTGTGGATATGTGGGGACACCACAATGAATATCTGGGGACTACTTTTAATCGCGCTCGGATCTTCGACTGCGATCCAGCTTCCAACTGGACAACAACCATCATGGTAGGTCAATTCACCTTTGGCAGACTTGGTAGTTCTCAGGAAGTACCTAATATGTTTTCGGGTTCGGTCGAAGGTCTACAGCCTCCTCGTTGGCAAAACTTTGACTATATCCAAGACTTGCCTGAACACTGTCTTAACAGTGAATTTAAACGGGCAGATGTCTATCAGTTTACTGTTTCCAAAGAAGCGCAAGATTTTTTCTGGGGGGAAGAAGTCGCCCTTTCTCCCACGGTTGACCTGTTACGTCAGGCTATGCGTCGGGATGAGGTTTTAGGGCTGGTCGTGCAATTTAGTTTAAGCAACATGTCAGCACCTATGCAACCAGATTCAGCTACTTTCTGGGAACTTCATGGTACTATTGGTCTGTGGTACGAAGGGGAAATGAGGACTTATCCTCATGGTCGGTTACTCACTCCAAGTAGTAGTTGGGAAAGTCAAGATTCCTCGGAGTGGAACGTTAGCGGCTTTAAACTCAGTGGAACGAGGCAGACCAAAAATCTTTCGTCCCTTCTGCCAATGTTAGGCAAGATGCTGTCAAATCTTTCTGTTCAGGTTACTCCTCAAGGTGTTAGTCTGAATATGATTACATCTGTGCCTTGCGTTGGTCGTGGGTCACAGTCGGAACCAGGGTCAACTCATGCGATCGGTCCTAAACGTGATCTAGGGGAATTGGAACTGCGGACAGTTAAAAGTCAATGCTTGGTAGCGCGGATTCCCACACAGGCTTATCAGCAACAAGCCCATCAACTTACCAGTGGGATTATCGATGTACCCTTGGCCGCATCTTGGCAAAGTTTAGAAGATGCCATTATGCAGGAAGGTTTATGTTTGATTGGCACAATGCCAGATGGACAAAGACGAGTCCTGGTCCAAGAGAAAGAGGTTAATCTCCTGGTTGATGATGCTTGCCTGTTTCTAGAATTTCCCAATCGTAGCAGTGGGGAGGATTATGCTGTAGAACTAGAGGTGCGTTCTTTTGTTCGAGGACAACCAGCACCTATTGACACTGTCTACGTTAGCCAGTATTATAATCCTAGGGGGATGCCTCAACTTCGTTATGAGTTTGAACGCAATCCTGCTAATAGTGGTCAAACTTTTCACTTTCCCCACAGTAGCGACCTAAATATTCTGGAATTTAAACCAGGAAAGCAAACAGCTTTGGGAGATTTTACCCCTGGTTGTAAGCTAGCAATCAACGAGGAAGGGCGCGGCACTTTAACGATTCGTGGTTGTCAATCGGGAACGACACGGGTGTTGTTATCAGCTGATCCTCAATTCGTACCATTAGAAGCTAAGCATCCTGATGAAGCAGAACTTAGTTACGATAACGGCGATCGCCTGGGTTTTTGGTCTGGGGTTGGCTGGTTTGCGGTTCGGGTAATGACCGATGACTGGCACTTAGAAGAGATTGCCGATAAAGATGTAGATTTTGACCTAATTTACAAAGAAATCCTCGCTTATTACGAATTATGCTTCTCTTTCATGAAAGCAGAGGTTTTTAGCCTAGGCGACAAATGCAAAGTTGAAACCTATGCTCGCTTGATGTGGCAAATGTGTAACCCTCGTAACAAAAACAAAACCTACTACATGCCCCCAACTAGAGATTTATCTGAACCAAAAGCAATGCTTCTTTATAAATATCTACAAAACCAACAGCGAGTTGGCTATGTCCCCAATCCAACTCCAGTACCCAAAGGCACTCAACGGACTATTCAAACTCGTGAAGAATTGGTTGTTGCCCTGCGGCAGGCAACAGAAATGGAAGTCGCTGTCATGTTACAATATATTTATGCAGCCTATTCCATACCCAACTACGTTACTGGTCAAGAATATGTGCGTCGGGGTTTGTGGACTCCAGAACAGTTAAACTTAGCCTGCGGTGATGGTCAAGAAGTCAGAAATTATGGCTTCCGTGGGGTGTTGTTGGAAATTTCCCATGAGGAAATGATCCACTTTCTGCTGGTCAATAACATTCTCATGGCTATGGGAGAACCTTTCTACCCAGCTTGCCCAGACTTTGGCAAGATTAATCAGGATTTTCCCATTGACGTGGATTTGGCTCTCGAACCCTTAAATGCTACTAGCATTCAGCGATTTATGCGTCTGGAAACGCCCGACTTCTTAGAAGAGGACTTAGCAGGCGATGGCGAGTCTGATCACCCCGTCACCAATCGGCTTCATGGTTATGGTTCCTTGAGCGAACTGTACCGCCAAATTCGCGAAGCTATCCAAAACATCCCCGATTTATTTCTGACCAAAAAAGGTCATGCCGGCGGCGAACATCACCTGTTTTTACGGGAAGATTTCAATAAAAATCACCCACATTACCAGCTACAGGTAGACGATGTAGATAGTGCCCTGTTTGCGATCGACTTAATTACCGAACAAGGGGAAGGGTGCAATGTGGACTCGCCCAAGTTTGCCCAATCTCACTATGAGCAATTTCGGCGCATGGCAGAAACACTAGCACAACAGCAATTTGCTCCCGGTAAAAAAGGCTCCCCCGTAGTCTGGAATCCAGCCTACCCCGCCTTGAGGAATCCAACACTCCACTACCAAGACCATAACACAAATGTGGTGACTGTCCCTGAAACCAGAGCAGTGATGCAAATCTGCGATGAGTCCTATTCCCTCATGATGCAGCTTATGGTACAGCACTTTGGGTTAATGCCTAACGCTAGTCTTCGCCGCTCAAAATTAATGAATGCTGCCATAGATATTATGACAGGCATCGTGCGTCCTTTAGGAGAACTGCTGATGACTATGCCTTCTGGTAAGCGGGGTAAAACAGCAGGACCATCTTTCGCCATAGCAACACCACCAGGTTATATTCCTACGCCAGAGTTGGCTTATACTGCGCTTTCTCGCCGCTTTGAAAATTTGAGTTATCGGGCTAGAGAATGTGAGGCAATCAGCACCACGGTTACTGAGATGTTCGATTTTTACGTCAATTTTTTCGCCTCGATGTTGAATTAGTGATACGCAATCACAATTTAAAAATGGTGCGATCGGGTCACACGTTCCTAATCTTTGTAGAAGATTTATTGAAGCGTCACACATTCTACAGCAAACCCAATAAACAATAGGAATGAACACAATGAACAACAATATTACCGTTGAACAAAACCAAACAATTGAAAGTTTCCAAATAACCGACAATTCAGAGCAATTAACACCACCACCTTCTGAAGGTAAACTATTACCCAATGTCTGGATTTACGATGGTGAAGCCTACGATCTCACAGAATTTATTGCCAAACATCCAGGAGGTCAATTTTTCATTCGACGCACAAAAAACAGAGACATTACGACTTTCGTCCATTTTTTCCATCATAATCCCGAAAAAGTGAGAAAAGTTTTAGCCAAATATTCTTTGGGACGACAAGCAACACGAGAAGATATTCATCCCACTTGTTGGGCTCCTAAGTTTCTTTTTAGTCAGGGCTTCGATAGCTGGAGAGACACACCAAAATACAACTTCAAACAAGAAGGGCAATTACTTAATCGCATTAGAGCCAGACTAAACCAGCCAGAAATGAGAAAAAAGGTGGCTCAAATGGACTTCCTTTTTAATCTCATCAGTGTGATGTTAGTTATTGCATACGTACTCACAGATGGGCTGCGCTTAGGTTTTAGTCAGTCTATGCCAATGTATGTTTTTATACCTTTAATGTCAATCATAAAAATTTCCCTCTCAGGTGTAGGACATTACTTACTTCATAACCCCCAAAGAGGACTTAACAAAATATTCGCCAATCTATTTGATATCAACTACGTCCCATTAGCAATGGTACAAATTGATGGTCACAATTTAATGCATCATCCCTTCATTGAAAGCAAAGTAGATGTCAAGAAAAATGGTACGGTATCATTTTTCTTAGAACTTCCTCGTTACTATCGAATTCCCCTTCATACTCTTCATACAGTCGCTCACGTCATCTCAGGTATGTTTGCGCAAATAACTGTTGTCGCAATACTCTCAATTCAAGGAAAAAGAATAGAGCGAACAACAGCAGATAAAGAAATTAACGTATGGCCACTGGGCTTTCCTGTAGAAAACTTTATTGGCGCATACGGAATACATGCTCTGCTGTTGGGTGAACTGATTGTATTTACCATTAACGGTGACTTTGCAGCTTGGGTTGGACAATTTTTACTGACCCTTTGGCTGACGACTTTCTTAGTTCTTGCGAGCCACGATTTTCAAGAGGGGACAGATGAAAAAGAAATAAACTGGGAAGAAAAAGATTGGGCTGTTCTTCAAATTGAAAATTCCTGCGACTTAAGCATAGTTGGCAATAAGTATATCGACTGCTTTCTATCAGCAGGTTTAAGTCCTCACCGTGTTCACCACGTACTACCTCAACAGAAAAGTGGTTTTGCCAACATAATTAGCGAAGATATTGTCCGGGAAGAAGCAGCGAAATTTAACGTTGAATGGTTACCACCGAAAAACCTCTTCTTGGATCGCCTACCGAGTTTAATCAGTCAATATTTAGGTTCTCCCTCTCAAATGGCGAAACAAAAAAACTTTGGAGTCTTCAAAGAACACTTCCATCCTCAAGCTTTAAAGGTGTGTATCGACTATGTCATCAGTGGTTTTACTGGTTTTAGTGGCATAGGTTGAATCTCATTAAACGCTAATATAGCAATCCTAAATGATTTATAAACAATACCTGTTAGGAGTTAGGAGTTAGGAGTTAGGAGTTGAGAAGTTTCTTCCATTCATAACAGGTGGTGTGCCGCTTATGGGGTACTCCTAATGAGATAGTTGGCAACTCAAATAGGATTGCTTGTTAGCTATTAACTATTCTTCTCCACCAAAAGTTCACGAGCAAACCTCATTCAAATAACTTAAACTATGACTAGCACTACTTTTAAGACAAAACGTCAAAATGGATTGATACCAAATCTTTCCCAGCACAATATCCCAGCAAAGCAGGTATTAGTAACCATTGAAAGCATCGCCACTGGCACTCCCGACAATATTATTCCTCAAGCAGATGCTGCTCAATTTGTGGCTAATCTTAGAGGTTTAGATCGCAATCGAGAGCGCATTGCCAAAATCTACAAAAACACCCGCATCGAGCAAAGGCATTTAGCCATAAACCTATTATCCGAAGAAACCTACGAATTTAGCCGAAAACCAGGCACAATTCAACAGCGGATGGAAATGTTTGAACAGTATGCACTTCCCCTAGCGGAAAAGGTAGCTAGAAAAGCCTTAAAATCTGCTGAAGATAGCGCAAAGGATAGTGATGATTCATACTCTAAAAACATCGAAGATACCATCGGGCTGATTGTTTTTGTCACGAGTACAGGATTTGTGGCACCAGGGATAGATACGAAACTCATCGAGAGTTTAAAATTGAAAAGGAATATTGCTCGCATACCAATACATTTTATGGGATGTGCAGCAGCAATGAATGGATTGCGAGTTGCTTGCAACTATATAAAAGCCAATCCCAGCCAGAAAGCTTTGGTGATTTGCCTAGAGCTAAGTTCAGTCAATGCCGTCTTTGAAGATAACATCAATGACGTAATCATCCACAGCATTTTCGGAGATGGATGTGCAGCCGTGGTGCTCGGTGCTAGGGAAGAAAATATGTTGCTTGGTCAGGGTAAAATCGTCATTAAAGATAACTTCAGCTATTTAGTTGAAGATACTGAAGATGGCATTCGTTTGGGAATCACAGACAACGGTGTTACTTGTAAGCTTTCCCCTGATTTACCCAAGTACATTGAAGCTGGTTTAGGTCCCATTATCAACAATTTTTTGGCAGATCATCATCTGACAAAAGAAAGAATTGATTTGTGGGCTGTTCATCCTGGTGGAACACGCATTATTGAGAAAGCACAAAGTTCTCTAGGGCTTAATGACGAGCAAGTTGCAGATAGCTGGGAGATATTGCGTCAGCACGGCAATATGCTGAGTTGTGCCATTTTATTTGTCATCGAGCGAATAATTCTTCGCTTGGAACAAGAGTCCTTAAAAGTAGAAAAAGCCGCCATGTCAAACTACCCTAATAAGGGAAAAGCTTTACATAAAAAAATGACGGGAATTTCCTTTTCATTTGCCCCTGGAATTGGGGTAGAAGGAATTTTGTTTGAGAAATATTAGATGGTTTGTTCACACCATGAATGAAACTATGTAAGAGCTAAGCAATGAATACGACTAAAAAAGGTGTTAATCAGAATATATGTGAAAACATCAGCCAAATCCAAGAAGATTTAGAAGTTTTATTGAAGAAGGTTTTTGAGAAAATAGGAAGCAATATTCAGGCAGAAAAACAAGCTGAATATACTCAGGCGCTCGAAAACACGAAGCAAGTGATTGAGAAGTTCAAAAAAACACATTGTGTCTACATCTATCAGGAGAAATAAAGCAATGAGTCATCCCCCAATTTTAAATTTAGGCAGTCAAGGTTCTCATGTAGAACGCTTACAACAATACTTATCTGCTCTAGGATACGAAGTAGAAGTTAATGGTAACTTCGATGAAAATACAGAAGCAGCATTGAAGAAGTTTCAACAACAGCATCACTTAACGGTGGATGGTGTTGTGGGACCACAAACAGGACGACAGTTAGATATAGCTTACCAGGCTTTGAAAGCTTCAGCCTAAGTCTAACCTAATTTTTGGGGTGGTTCGCAAACCGCCCCTCCAGAAGTTCTTTTTTCCTTTTTCCGAATTTGACAGTTTGTACACCCACATATTCATGACTTAACGATGGAATCTAATTTGACAAGCGACAAAAGTCTTTTTCAAGATCGCAATCTTTATATTATCATCAGTGTTACATTGATTGCGATTATGGGTGGACCAACCATCGCACCTATACTTCCAGAATTAGCGAAAGTTTTTAATGTCTCATCGAAAGAAATTCAACTAGTCATGACTGTTTTTTTCCTACCCATCGGTATTGCTACTCCCTTTTTAGGTGTACTAGCCGATCGCGTAGGGATTAGAAAAGTCTTAATTCCTTCCTTGTTGCTGTTTGCTGTTGCAGGAGGATGTAGTTCCTTTGCCCAAGATTTTCAAACTCTTCTTGGTTGGCGATTTCTCCAAGGCTTAGGCGTGACTAGCTTAAATTTTATCGCCCTCACAATGATTAGTATGATGTATCGGGGAAAAGCTTTGACAACGGCAATGTCTTTCAATGTGAGTATAATTGGCATCAGTACGGCGATTTACCCGGTTATTGGTGGTGTATTAGCAGGTTTTAGCTGGCGATATCCATTTTTACTTGCAGTGAGTGCCTTTCCCTTGGTCATGTTGATTTTAATGGTGCTCAAGCTTCCCCAACAACCCAGTGGCAGCCAAAATAGAGATCTCAAGATGTATCTGCAAAGTACCTGGTATAGTATTAATAATTCTAAAGTGCTGGGACTGTTGTTGGCAATAGGCTCTATATTTGCCATCCAATCTGGAGCCTTTATGACTTACATCCCCATCCTAGCTGGAGTTGATTTTGGTGCTGCGGGATGGCTCAATGGCTTGATTTTAGCGAGTATGTCAGTATCTCTGGCAGTGGTTGCTTCCCAGTTGGGAAGGTTAGCACAGCGAACATCCGAGGCCACTCTCATTAAAGTAGCTTTTGTGATTGTCGCGATCGCCCTAGTTATAACTCCTACAATCCATAATCCTTGGCTGCTGATTGTTCCTAGTATCTTATTTGGTGTGGGTGAAGCCTTAGTAATACCTTCTACCCAAACACTATTAGCGGGATTTGTAACAGACAACACACGAGCTGGATTAATGGCGGTTAATGCCACAGTACAATCACTGGGTCAAGCAGTAGGCCCACTCGTTGCAGGAATGTGTTTTGGCTTATGGGGTATGCAAGGTGTCTTTTGGGCAACTGCTGGTATTTCCCTGGCTACACTTGCCTTATTTAATTGGCTGCTAACTTCCAAAAAATAAATCACATCAAATACCGTAGCATCCAAGTCATCTCAAGTTCTTTTAAGTTCTTTAAATTCTATCACATTTCCCTTTGTTTTACGTAAAAATTTCTCAACAGGTCTAGTAGTATGAGTAAAATAATTATTGTTGGCGGAGGTTTAGCAGGCGGGTTAAGCGCCATTTATCTAGCTCGTAGAGGGCATGAAGTCCAAGTTCTAGAAAAACGAAGCGATCCACAGCAAGACATCTCTTCATATATTGATCAAGCAAGCTCCAGAGGAATTGGTGTCAGCATGACAGGAAGAGGAATAAACGCGGTTCTTGGCGCAGGTATTCCCAAAAAAGAACTGGATATGTGCGGTGAGCCAATAGATGGCATGTCCTTTTTTGTGAAAGGTAAATTTAAAACTAGAAAACTAGTTCCAATAGATAACTTATCGCCTCTTTCCTTGGATAGATCTGCATTTCAAAAATTGCTGAATAAATACGCCAGTATAAATGGTGTCACCTATCACTTTGAGCATAAATGTATTGATGTTAATCTAGAGCAAAAGTCTATCATCACGCAAGATAAACATGGTGATTTGCACAATATATCTGGTGATTTAATAATTGGTGCAGACGGTGCCCGTTCGCAAGTTCGTCAAGCCATGCAGAACATTATCCGTCGCTTTGAATTTCACCAATCATTTTTTCGGCATGGCTATAAAACCTTAGTTATACCTGAAGCTGGGAGATTAAGCTTTCGTAAAGACTTATTATACTTCTTTGGAATGGACTCAAAAGGCTTGTTTTGCGGTCGTGCAGCGATTATACCAGATGGTAGTATTAGTTTCTGTCTCTCCTTACCTTATGAGGGGACAACAAGCTTAAAAATGGAAAATCCAAAGCATATTTCCCAATTCTTTTCGCGCTACCTCCCTCCGATGCCAGTGGATATCCACGATGAATTGATAAAACAGTTCATCGAAAAACCCAGTAATGACTTGATCAATGTAAAGTCTAGTACATTCTATTACAAAAAAAATGCTTTGTTACTGGGTGACTCTGCCCATGCAACAGCGCCATTTTTAGGTCAGGGAATGAATATGGCACTGGAAGATGCCCAAATATTTTCTCAGCTTTTGGAAAAAAATCATGACGATTTTGAAAAAACCCTACCTGAATTTACTCAGATGAGGAAAAGAGAAGCTGATGCAATGCAAGATATGGCACGGGCTAATTATGACATATTAAGTTGTTCAAACCCCATTTTCTTTATGCGTGTAAAATACACACGCTTTATGCACCAAAAATTTCCGGAAATTTATCCTCCCGACATGGCAGAAAAACTTTACTTTACCTCTACGTCTTACAGTCAATTACACTCTCTTCAAAAGAAACAAAATGTTTGGTACAAATTAGGAAGAATGAACTAATACTCTCCCACATTAACGATAGTGAGGACTTCATTCCTCACTACCAACCCACACTGTAGTCGTAAATTGCAACATTTTCAAACAAAAAAGGAGAATGAACTCATGAAGATACTAGTTGTAGGAGCAGGTCCAGCCGGATTAATGTTTTCTTATCAGATGAAGAAACTCAAACCAGACTGGGATATAAAAATAATTGAAAAAAACACACCCCAGGACGTTGTAGGATGGGGAGTTGTATTGCCTGGTCGTGCGCCACATCACCCAGCTAATCCATTGTCATATTTAGATGATTTCGATCAACTCTCTGCCCAGTATTTAGAACAATTTAAGCTTGTTCATGGTAGCGACAGTAATACAATAAGTACAGGTTTAACACTTTGTGCTGTAGAACGACGCGCTCTGTTGGGTTCTTTACAAAAACACTGTCAGAAGCTTAATATTACTATTGAGTATTCATCTGCTGCTATGTCTGAGTTTGAACTCAACAAAGATAATTACGATTTGGTCGTTTTATCAAACGGAATCAGCCATAAGTTTACGTATTTTCGAGAAGCGCTGAAACCAGAAATACAATATGGTAAAAACAAATACATTTGGTATGGCACCAGTAAAACCTTTGATTATCTACACCTTATCTTCAAAGTTCACTCTAAAGGTGTTTTCATTGCACATGCATATAAATATTCAAACGATATGAGTACCTTTGTCGTTGAATGCAGTGAAGAAACCTATCTCAATGCTGGACTTGATAAACTTTCGGATGAAGAAGCAGCCACTTTTATAGCGCAAGTATTTAAGGATGAATTAGAAGGTCATACTCTGCAAGGACAAGACGGGTTAAAATGGCGAAATTTCATGACTCTGGGCCATCAAAAATCCTATGACCAAAATTTGGTGTTAATAGGTGATGCACTTCAATCGGGACACTTTTCTATTGGACATGGAACAACCATGGCAGTTGTGGGTGCACAAATGCTAGTCAAAGCCTTGAGTGAATATCCTGATGTTCCCTCTGCTTTAGAATCATTTAACGCAAAAGTGATACCGCTTATGCATTTATTTCGTGATCATGCCGATGTAAGTCGCTTATGGTTTGAAGATATTCAAAACTACATGAATCTTAACGCAAAGGAACTCACGGAAAGTTTTGATGCACGTCGCAAAACCTTACCCTCTTTGTCTGCATCTCTTGGAATGAATCTGAGTGAAGCACTGAAACGCGAAGGAACCAGAATGGAACCTGAAAAAACACCTAAGACACCACCTATGCTTCCAAATCAATGGAGTACTAGCTATATTTCATATTGGCAACCCATGCTGGAAGAAGATCAGATTACCTCGGGATATTGCTGGTTTGATTATAATCGCAATCTTTGTCGCATAGATGGTCTATTTAATCCCTGGTCTGAAAAAGAGACTGGACATAGACTCTGGATGTCTGAGTTATTTACCCCTGGCGAGGGGCAAACATGTAAAACTAAAATAGCTTACACGAGAGAAGGAATGAACGAACAAAACACTTACCTGGCAATCCCTTTAAACGACGAGGTGGATGCATGTCATGAGTTGCTTCTAACACAAGATATCTTGATTCGGAATAATGCTACTTATGCAGGCACCCATACAATATTGGGAATGAAAGCAGATGCCTGGACATTTACCCGACAAGGAAAATCTCCTTCAACCTACTATTTTAAGGAAGGCACAAATCATTTGATACGCATGGTTACTGGAAATCCAAATCAGCACGCCTCAATAAGAGACTTTCCTAACTTCAATACAGAGATTATTTCAAATAATGTTTTTAACAAAAATAAAAACATTAGTCCCAAATAAGGCAATACGGTTCACTGAAGGAAATTTCTTCGTTGAGGCAGGGAGGGGAGATGGGGAAAAAAGAGTTAAAGATTTAAAGAGTTAAATAGAAGAGTTCTCCAGTAATAATTCTTTCTCCCCTACTCTCTTACTCCCCCCTTAGTTTGCTCAAGACGGTTCTCATAGTCATAATTACCTCACTAGATTTGAAAGGAAAAACTCATGTTTGTTGATACTTATCGCTACAAAACCACAGGTGACATTTTTGTATCTCGCACTGTAAGTGAAATTTTGATAGAAAATGCGCTCGAGGGAATTTTATCACGGATTGATTCTCAGCGTGGAGGCTTGCTTAAAAGTAGCTATGAGTACCCAGGACGATATAGGAGATGGGCTATAGGTTTTATTAATCCACCCTTAGAACTAGCAACTCGTGAGAATTCTTTTACATTTACAGCACATAATGAGCGAGGTGTGGTGCTGTTGAACTGTTTGGCAGAAAGTTTATGCAAGCATCCGCAATTAGAGAATATCATTGTGGAAAAAACTTGTATAACCGGTTCTGTTAGACCAACGGAAGGTTTGTTTTCTGAAGAAGAAAGAAGTAAACAACCATCTGTCTTCACTGTTGTTCGAGAAATTCTATATACTTTTGAAAGTTCTGCCGATAAACATTTAGGACTTTATGGTGCCTTCGGTTACGACTTGGTTTTTCAGTTTGAATCAATAGCAAAGCATCTCGAACGTTCTACACGGCAGCGAGACATGGTACTTTATCTACCTGATGAATTGGTGATTGTTGACTACTATCAGCAACAGGCATTTCTTTACCAGTATGAATTTGACACTAAGTATGGTAGCACCAAGAATTTACCTCGTAGTGGTGAGTTTATCAATTATAAAGGTAATCAGAGCGTTCTCACTCAACATTCTGACCATGAACCGGGTGAATATGCGAACCAAGTAAAAAAAGCACTCTCTTATTTCCGTCGAGGTGATTTATTTGAAGTTGTTCCTTCTCAAAACTTCTTTAAAACTTGTGAACAGCCTCCAGCAAAACTTTTCCAAACACTACAGCAGGTTAATCCTAGTCCCTATGGGTTCATCTTCAATTTAGGAGGAGAGTATTTAATCGGCGCATCACCGGAAATATTCGTGCGGGTAGAAGGTAGGCGCGTAGAAACCTGTCCCATTAGTGGTACAATTCGTCGAGGACAAGATGCAATTGATGATGCGGCTCAAATCCTGACGCTTCTTAACTCACGCAAAGACGAATCTGAATTAACCATGTGTACCGATGTAGACCGTAACGATAAGTCGCGTATTTGTGAACCTGGTTCGGTACGAGTCATTGGTCGTCGTCAAATTGAAATGTACAGCCATTTAATTCATACAGTAGACCATGTAGAAGGTTTGCTAAGACCAGAGTTTGATGCATTGGATGCGTTTTTGACTCATACTTGGGCTGTCACGGTAACTGGCGCACCAAAAAAATCAGCTATACAGTTTCTTGAGGAGAACGAACGCAGTGCCAGACGGTGGTATGGTGGAGCAGTAGGCTACTTAAACTTTAACGGTAATTTGAATACCGGCTTAATTTTGCGCACAATTCGGCTTGAAGATTCAATTGCAGAAGTACGAGTTGGTGCAACAGTATTGTACGATTCGATTCCCTCCGCCGAAGAACAAGAAACCCTAACTAAAGCCGCCGCAGCTTTTGAAACAATCCGCCGTACTCAGGAAAACACAAACATTGCGGAATCCAGTTCAAAGTCTTTAAGTGTTTATACTCCTAATGTGGAAGCCAGTAAACGCATCTTATTAATTGATTGCGAAGATTCTTTTGTTCACACCTTAGCTAACTACATTCGTCAAACAGGAACTTTAGTAAAAACACTGCGCCATGGTTTCGGGGAAGAACTTTTTGACACAGAACAACCGGATTTAGTTGTGTTGTCTCCAGGTCCTGGTAGACCAAATGATTTTAAAGTTTCTCAAACTGTCGCTGCTTGTATGCGTCGTAATATCCCGATTTTCGGAGTGTGTCTGGGATTACAGGGTATTGTTGAAGCCTTTGGTGGAGAATTAGGAGTTTTAGATTATCCCCAACACGGTAAATCGTCACAAATCTATGTTACTGATCCAAATTCAGTGATGTTTAAGGGTTTACCTGACTCTTTCAGTGTTGGTAGATATCATTCTTTATTTGCATTACGGGAAAAGCTTCCTGAAGAATTGAAAGTGACTGCAATGTCTGAAGACAATGTCATTATGGCAATTGAACATAAAACATTGCCCATCGCAGCTGTACAGTTTCATCCCGAGTCGATTATGACTTTAGCTGGAGACGTAGGATTGAGGATGATTAAAAATGTTGTCCACAAGTATACCAAATCTGAGGAATTGGCAGTTGTCTCTTTAGAAGGGCAGAAGTCAGAAGTTTGATATAGTAATCCGCGCAGGATTTATAAACACTTCGTTAAGACTGTTGACTGTTGACTGTTAACAGTTAACAGAGAAAGCATGATTTGTTTACAACTCAAATAGGATTGATATAGCAATTCTATTTGCGTTGTAAATTATCTCATGAGGGCAGGGAATAGGGAACGGGGAACAGGAAGAGTTGTTTTTAAATGATTTAGGATTGCTATATCTTCCACTAATACCGAAAACCTGGTTTCTTGCAAATCATTATCCCATTCCACAAAATTCTTGATACAAATACTCCCAATACTGCATAGGTTGTGGAAACTGTGGGAAACTGTAGGTTGGGTTTCGTTCCTCAACCCAACCTACATCTCACTAAAGTTAGGGGGCTTGTACCTTTAATCAATTAATTACGAATTACGAATTACGAATTACGAATTATTTGGTCAGGCAAGATATGAGGAACAATAACACGCAAAACACCTATTTTAGGAGAAAGTCTTATGACTCGTTTGTCAACTCTCGATGGAATGAATATGCTCACTAAACCCCGGAACATACTTGATGAAATAGTTTATCATAAAAAGCAAGAAATTGCTCAATTGCGGCTGGAGTTACCTTTAGCCCAAGTGCAAGGACGAGTCAATGATGCGCCCCCTGTACGAAATTTTTTAAAGGCTTTGCAAGCAAACTCTCGCCGTCCTAGCTTGATTGCAGAAGTAAAAAAAGCATCACCCATTAAAGGAATTCTTCGAGAAGATTTTCATCCAGTCAATATAGCTCAAGCATATGAAAGAGGAGGCGCTACAGCTTTATCGGTGCTTACTGATGAGAAGTTCTTTCAAGGTAGTTTTGACAACTTGACGCGCATTAGAAAAAGCGTAGAATTACCGTTGTTATGCAAAGAATTTATTATCGACTTATATCAGATATATTTAGCTAGGATTGCGGGTGCTGATGCGGTACTGTTAATTGCAGCTATTTTATCTGATGTGCAGTTAACAGATTTTTTGTCGGTCATTCACAGCTTAAAAATGACTGCTTTGGTAGAAGTCCATACCTTGGCAGAGTTGGATAGAGTTTTAAGATTGCCTGATGTACGATTAGTCGGGATTAACAATCGCCATCTCAATAACTTTACTATAGATTTAGCAACCACTGAAAAATTGATTTTTCAACGAAAGTCGCAATTACAAAGCTTTGGAATTACCATCGTCAGCGAATCCGGCATATACACACCTTCGGATTTATTGAGAGTAAAGAATGCTGGCGCTTGTGCTGTTTTGGTGGGAGAATCCTTAGTGAAGAAACCTGACTTAGAAAATGCAGTGCGTAACTTGCTTCAGTAACGAGTGTTTAGGATTGCTATATCTTCTTTTTCTTCTCTTAATGTACTGGCTTTTACTTACAAACAACCAATAACTTATCCTATGTCTGCAATATCTCAACGCTTTGAAGAACTCAAAAAATCTAAAACCTGTGCTTTGATTCCCTTTATAACAGCAGGAGATCCCGATCTAGAAACAACTGCTAAAGCACTGAAGATTTTAGATGAAAATGGTGCTAGCTTTATTGAATTGGGTGTCCCTTATTCTGACCCCTTAGCCGATGGATTAATAATTCAAGCTGCTGCTACTCGTGCTTTGCAAAAAGGCACAAGGTTAAATAATGTCTTGCAAATGTTGAAGACATTAACTCCCCAATTGCAAGCACCAATTATTTTGTTTACCTATTACAATCCCATTTTTAATTTAGGGATTATGGAGTTTTTAGCAAGGATTGCTGAAGCTGGTGTGAAAGGGTTAGTAGTCCCGGACTTACCGTTGGAAGAAGCTGAAAATTTGATACAGTCTGCCCAAAAGTTTGGTATTGAACTAACTTTGCTTGTAGCA
Organism: Stigonema ocellatum SAG 48.90 = DSM 106950; assembly: GCA_016903675.1. Taxonomy (GTDB): domain Bacteria; phylum Cyanobacteriota; class Cyanobacteriia; order Cyanobacteriales; family Nostocaceae; genus Stigonema; species Stigonema ocellatum. The sequence continues at coordinate 25,667 of JADQBA010000109.1, forward strand.
CCTACTAGTTCCAAAGATAGAATTAGTGCGATCGCTCAATCTTCCCAGGGCTTTATCTACCTAGTTAGTGTAACCGGAGTTACCGGAATGCGTTCTGGTTTACAAGACCGAGTAAAATACTTATTGCAAGAATTACGTGGCGTTACCGATAAAGCAATTGGTATTGGCTTCGGTATTTCTAATGCAGAACAAGCAACTCAAGCCAAAGAATGGGGTGCTGATGCAGTCATTGTTGGTAGCGCCTTTGTGAAACGATTAGCAACTGGTACTCCCGACGAAGGATTGCAAGCACTCGAAGAATTTTGCTCCGAACTCAAAACTGCCATCTCCTGGGAACAATGACTCGTTTCTCCCTCGAAGATTGTGTAATTCATGAACTCCAAGAAAAAGAAATCAACGAAAGATAGGATAAAAAAATGGTCAGTACTCCAGATGTCAATTTTGAAACTTCATCAATAGCCCGTCCCGATCATTTGGGAAGATTCGGAAAATTTGGTGGTAAGTATGTTCCTGAAACCTTAATGCCGGCCTTAAGTGAGTTGGAAACAGCTTACGAACAGTGTCGTAATGATCCCAGTTTTCAAGCTGAATTGCAAGATTTATTGCGGGATTATGTAGGAAGACCCAGCCCATTGTATTTTGCTGAACGTTTGACTCAGTATTACGCAAAATCTGACGGAACGGGACCGCAAATTTACTTAAAGCGAGAAGATTTAAATCATACTGGCTCTCATAAAATCAACAATGCTTTAGCTCAGATTGTAGACCGCGATTGGCGGGAGCAGAACGCTGTGGTCTTAAACCCCTAGACTCATCCACCCAACGGGAAAGCCAGTTGCTCCACTTGGGGAGACCCCAAGACCGCACTGGCTCACCAGTCGTACAGAATTCATGCGCTCCCAAGTGACGAAGTAGCGCATGTGTTCTGTTGGATAAAAATTTGCTTATTTTGACTTGCAGAGAGAGAGTATGTTACGAGATTCAACAGTTGATAATAATTCAATGCCCTTTAAACCCAGTTTTCGCCAAGGTGCAATCTTGACAATAACTGCAATGATTGTTGTGGGTGGGGTAAGTGTTTATACTATCGGTAAGCTACAAACCCAGCAGACAAAAACAGTGCCTAAGCCTGAGGTCATTATACCCGAAATTAAGACCTTGACTGCTTTGGGAAGACTTGAACCCAAGGGAAAGTTGGTAAAAGTTTCAGCACCGACATCTGTTCAAGAAAATCGACTTGGGCAGTTGTTGGTTAAAGAAGGAAGCAGGGTAAGAGCAGGACAAGTCATAGCTATTCTTGACAGCAAGGGTAGGCTTGAAGCTGATATCACAAAGGCGGATCAACAAGTAAAAATTGCTCGTGCTAATTTGGCGAAGGTAAAGGCAGGGGCGAAAAGCGGTGAAATTGCAGCCCAAAAAGCAGCTGTTGCCCGCCTACAAGCGCAGTTGGTGGGTGATAGGGCAGCGCAACAGGATGTTGTTATCCGACTTCAAGCACAATTGGAAGGCGATAAAGCAGCCCAGCAGGCGACAATTGAAAGTATTGAGGCGGAAGTGAGAAATGCTGAAGTTGAGTATGGACGCTATCAGCAGTTGAACAATGAAGGTGCTATTTCTCGTTCCACTTTTGATAGTAAGCGTTTGGCAATGGAAACCACTCAGAAGAAAAGAAACGAAGCCAAAGCTATTTTACAACGAATTGACGCAACAGGTAAAAGGCAAATTAGCGAGGCACAAGCAGTTCTTACTCGGATTGTTGCTACGGGAAACAAGCAAATTAGCGAAGCTAAAGCTACGTTAGAAAAAATAGCCGAAGTGCGTCCTGTAGATGTGCAAGCAGCACAAGCGGAAGTGACAGATGCGATCGCAGCAGTCAATCAAGCAAAAGAAAAACTCAAACAGATTTATGTGCTATCCCCTGAAGATGGTGAGGTGATAGAAATATATACACGTCCTGGAGAAGTCGTTTCAAATAATGGCATTGTCGAGATTGGACAAACCAGCAAAATGTATGCAGTCGCAGAGGTTTACCAAACCGATATTAGTAAAGTGCGTCCGGGACAAAAGGTTAAAATTACAAGTACTTCTTTACCAAAAGCACTATATGGAAGCGTAGATTGGATTAGTTCAAAAGTACGTCGGCAAAATATAATTAACACCGATCCCAGCGAGAATATTGATGCCAAAATCGTTGAAGTCTACATAATACTAAATAAACCTTCCAGTGAAATAGCATCCATATTTTCTAATTTGCAAATTGAGACACAAATTGAACTATGATAGGATTAATTCAACATATTCGGCGACGAACGTCTTTAGGATGGCTGCAACTAAGCCATGAAAAAAGTCGGTTATTAGTAGCATTATCAGGTATTGCTTTTGCCGATGTTCTCATGTTTATGCAGCTAGGTTTTCAATCAGCGCTATACGATAGTAACACTTCCCTCAATCGCTCTTTAAACACAGACATTGTTTTAATCAGCCCCAATGCCCGGAATATGCAGAATATGTCTACATTTTCACGTCGGCGAATGTATCAGGCTAAAGATGTACCAGGGGTAAATTCAACAGAACCTGTGTATGTTAATGTTATCACTTGGAAAAGTCTCCAAACCCGTAAGGAGAATTCTATTCAAGTCATAGGATTTAGTCCCGAAAAATCAGCTTTAAACTTGCCGTCTGTTGCGCAACAATTGCATTTAATTAAATTATCAGATACTTTCCTATTCGACCGTGAAAGCAAAGGAGAATACGAAAAAGCAATTCCGCAAATAGAACAAGGTAAATTTGTTACTAGCGAAATAGAAAGACGTACTATTAAAATTGGTGGATTATTTACCTTAGGACGTTCTTTTGGGGCTGATAGTAATTTAATTACCAGCGATGAAAATTTTTTACGGCTATTTCCCAAACGACAAGCAAGCAGTATCAACCTTGCTTTAATTAAAGTGAAACCAGGATATGATCCCGTTGAAGTAGCAAAACAACTTAAATATCATCTCCGAGAGTTCCGTGATGTCAAAGTTCTCACTCACCAAGAATTTGTTCAATTTGAAAATGATTTTTGGGCAAATGAATCTCCTATAGGTTTTATCTTTGGATTAGGAACAGCAATGGGTTTTATAGTTGGCATAATTCTCGTTTATCAAGTTCTTTCCACAGATGTAAATGCTCATCTCAAAGAATACGCGACATTCAAAGCAATGGGATATGGTAATCGCTACCTATTTACCGTTGTGCTTGAAGAAGCACTCGTTTTAGCAGTGTTAGGATTTATACCAGGATTGACAATACCTTTGGGACTATATCAACTAACGCGGAATGCGACTCATCTCCCTATTTATATGACCTTAGCAAGAGTATTTACAGTACTAACGCTAACTTTTATCATGTGTACTATTTCTGGGGTCATTGCCACTCGTAAATTGCAATCTGCCGACCCTGCTGATATGTTTTAACCAGAAAAAAATCAGGATTTAGAAAATCTAACTAACGACAAAACTAATGAACCTCAAGTGTTATGGAAACTGTTGTATTGATCGAAAATCTCAATCACTACTTTGGTAGTGGTAAGTTGCAAAAGCAAGTTTTATTTGATATTAATTTAGAAATTAAGGCAGGTGAAATTATTATCATGACTGGTCCATCTGGTTCAGGTAAAACAACCCTGCTAACCCTAATAGGCGGATTACGTTCTGCTATGTCGGGTAGTTTACGGGTATTAGGACGTGAATTACGTGATGCCAGTGCAAGACAATTAACCCAAGTACGACGAAGTAACGGTTATATTTTCCAAGCACATAATTTGCATGGCAGCTTAACCACTTTACAAAATGTAAAAATGGGTTTGGAAATGCATAACAATCTTTCATATTCACAAATGCAAACTCGGTCACAAGAGATTTTAGAGACTGTCGGTTTGGGATCGCGTTTGAATTATTATCCAGATGATTTGTCTGGAGGACAAAAGCAACGGGTTGCTATAGCGCGTGCGCTAGTGAGTCGCCCCAAAATTGTTTTAGCGGATGAACCCACTGCTGCTTTAGATAGTAAGTCGGGTAAAGATGTGGTTAACCTAATGCAGAAATTAGCAAAAGAACAAGGTGCTACTATCCTTTTAGTTACTCATGACAACCGTATCCTTGACATTGCCGATCGCATTGTAAATATGGAAGATGGTAGCTTAAAGAGCTAAGTGACAAAACAATTCAAAGTGCAAAATTCAAAATGCAAAATATAATAGTGAAAATACCGTAATCAACACATCAAACTCATTTTCAGCTAAACATAAGAGTTCTCCATCCTTGATGCTAGCCCAACCCATCTGTGGCACAGTTTTCACTATATGCCCAGATAATTGCCTTGCCAGTCTCCGGTCAATACACTCGTCA
>JADQBA010000120.1 GCA_016903675.1 Stigonema ocellatum SAG 48.90 = DSM 106950
TTTAGAAATACCAACCGAGATGCAAAGTCAAGTTTGGCAACAAAATGAAGGGTTCTCCAACCCTGCTTCTCGCTATCAAGCCTATTTAAATAAACTTTGTCTGTTGGCTGTGTTGCAGTGGCTACAAGAGGAAATGGCACCTCAGGCAAAGCCTTGGCCCAGTAGCGCTCTATTACCGAGCTTTTGGGAACTGGTGAATGGAAGTACAATCACACTGGACGGAACTCGATTTGTATTAGTTCCTAGTCAGGCTATGGATATGAGCGAGTTGCGAGTTGCGCAAGAATGGGTAGATATACCTGGTTGGGTAGGGGATTATTACTTAGCAGTGCAGGTAGAACCGGATGAAGGCTATGTGAGGGTTTGGGGATACTGTACCCATGAAAAACTCAAGAGCAGGGGAAGTTATAATGGAGGCGATCGCACTTATTCCCTTGATGCCACTGATATCATTAGTGACATGAGTGTTTTGGCGGTGGCGCGACAACTTTGCCCAGAAGAACCTACACGTACCACTGTAGCATCATTACCAAGCCTAACGCCAGAACACGCACAAAACCTGATTTCTCGTTTGGGATCAAGTCAGATAATGACACCCAGACTGGAGATTCCTTTTCAACTATGGGGAGCGTTAGTTGAAAATGGGGGTTGGAGACAAAGCTTATATCAAAGACGCCTAGGATTACCAGAACAGTGGTCAGTTCTTGAGTGGGTCAACAGCGGCGTTTCTCAACTTGCTGAGGCTATTGGTTGGGGAAGCTTCAGTATACAACTGAGTGCGGCTCTAGCGCGGAGTGTTCAAGAAATACAACCACGGATTCTCTTCTCTCGCCGACTAGTCATTGCAGGTCAACCATACGAACTCCGAGTGACACCCATGAACAGTGGGGAATCAACAATTTGGCGCTTTGAGTTGCATAATACCATTGTGGGAGCAGCCATCCCTGGTGGTTTTAAACTCAGGCTACTAACGGAAGATTTACAGCCCTTCCCCAATAATGAAGATATAGCGACAACTGCTGTGGAACAACTTTTTGTGGAAGTTGCGCTGGCACCAGGTGAAGGTATAGTTTGGGAGATAGAACCTCTACCTGAAAACTACGACCAAGAAATTCTCAAATTTTAAGCTTTATAACTTGAAAAATATGAGTAAATATAAAGTAGCTGTGATCGGAACAGGATTTGGGCAAAAAGTCCATATTCCAGGATTTCAAGCCCATCCTCGTACGGAGGTAGTTGCTGTATATCACCGCGACTTAGAGAAAGCGATCGCCATCGCACAATCCCACAATATTCCTCAAGCCTGCGACACAATAGCAGATATTGTGAAGTTGCCAGAAGTACAAGCTGTCAGTATTTCTACACCGCCATTTTCACATTATGAAATGGCAAAAATAGTGCTGGAAGCGGGGAAACATTTATTATTAGAAAAACCCATAACCTTGAATGCAACCCAAGCAAAAGAACTCTACCAACTAGCACTCTTCAAAGGTGTCATTGCTACTGTGGACTTTGAATTTCGTTTTGTACCTGGATGGCAGCTTTTTTCTCAACTTCTATCAGTTGGCTATGTGGGTTCTAAACGACTGATAAAAGTTGATTGGTTAGGTTCTTCTCGTGCTGATGCTAAACGTCCTTGGAATTGGTATTCACGTCAAGACCAGGGAGGCGGTGCATTAGGGTCTTTAGGTTCCCACACATTTGATTATATTCACTGGTTATTTGGTCCTGTACGTAGATTAAGCGCTCATTTCAGTACCTCTATTCAAGAGCGACCAGACCCCGTAACTGGGGAATTAAAGCCTGTGGATAGTGATGACACCTGTCTGCTGATGCTAGAATTGGCAGATGGAACACCATGCCAAGTTTCCATCAGTGCTGTGGTTCATGCACAGCGTACACATTGGCTAGAAGTTTATGGCGATCGCGGTACTTTAGTTTTAGGCAGTGAAAATCAAAAAGATTACATTCATGGATTCCGTGTTTGGTCTTCCCAACCAGGTAAACCTTTGACTGAGGTAGAAATTCCTCATCAGCTACTATTTCCCATAAATCATACAGATGGTCGCATTTCTGCATTTCTTCGCGTGATAGACCAATGGGTGCAAGGAATCGACCGAGGCGAGGCGATGATTCCATCTCTTAGAGAAGGAGTTTATTCCCAGTTGTTGATGGATTTATCTCATGAATCAAACAGTACTTCAAATTGGGTAAGTGTACCAAAATTGGAAGAATTTATGGTAATGTAATGAAGCTATGAGAATCAATTAAAAATGAAAAAGTTTGAATTTTGCATTTTTAACTCTTGTAGTGAGTGGAACATCACCCGACTGGGTGACCCGACTGGATGAAGTAGAATAACTACCCTTTAGACTATTCTGAGTAGCAATCGACTTATATCTATAAATTCTACTCCCACACAGAGCCATGAGCAAACAAGAAAAAGCAAACATAAAACTAGCATATCAAGCAGCGGCAGAATTAGCTTACATGATAGCCCTCAGTTTGAGTACCACAAAACAAAACCAGACCATCGAAGAATTGATTGACAAGCAACAACAGCAATCAGGATGAGCTAGGGTGATAGGCGATGGCGTTCTCAATCATTGTGATTTTGGGGACACTTACTGTGGAAAGAATCACTAAAGTTTCCATAGTATGAGCTATTGCCTCAATCCCAATTGCCCGACTCCCCAAAACTCCTTTGGTATAAATTTTTGTATAACTTGCGGCACTAAGCTGCTACTGAAAGACCGCTACCGTGCTACTGATTTAAGTATAAAGTACTAGCATTACCAGTGATGAACTTAGAAGAGCGTCAGTAGCAGGAGTGTGGACTTACTAAATGGATGAGCAGGACGGAGTTAAACTTACACTAGGTGGTATAAAGAAACTAGGGAATCTTGTTAATCTGAAAGATGACATCATTGCCGATGCAGTTCGAGAACGTGGGGGAGGGCAAGGTCAGGTTAATCAATTACGAAGCGATTATCAAGATTTAAGAGTTGGTGAATTAGCCAACTTGGCAGCCGAGGGAAACGCAGAAGCAGAAACTGCTATTAAAATTCTCAAACAAGCCAGGAAAAAACGTGAAAAATATGGTAAGTAGTGAATTTCCCATCGGACAGACTCTGAAAGCAGTATCAATAGTAGAAGAAAAACAATTTGGTGGCAATGAACTCTGCCTTGACGAAATTAAACTCTTTTTTCAAGACACAACAGTTACATTGCTAGCAATTGCTGATACTGATGAAATAGATATAATACAAGAAAGTTCTACAGTTCCTTACCCGGCAGACACTCCATCTTGGTGCAAGTCTTTTCTTGGTAAAAAGCTGATGACAGTATGGGTATGTGACAATGACCAAGGTTATCGAGATCAAGTGATTTTCGCGTTTGAGTATTTACGTCCCAGCATCGCCTTTATTGCTGAAGGTTCAGTAATGAAAGCATTCCGCTCTGAGCAAATATACCAAATAAAAGCATCTGAAGCTCACTGGCAACACAGCCAAGCATCGTAGATTTCAAGTGATATCAAGTCCGTTTAATTGCTTATCATAAAAACCTCTCCGCGTCCGGTGTGTCACCGCATCCCCGCGTCAGTCAATCATGATAAGTATTCCACCGGACATAATATGAGCGGGAGTAAAGAATTTCTCGCTCTTATTCCCCTACTCCCCACTCCCCACTCCCCACTCCCTACTTTTACAAAGTGGTAGCTGAGACTTGGGTCGGTTTGTAGTTAGACCCTAGCTTATCGGCACAGAAACCTAGGGAATCCTGTGTTTGATTGGGCTGGATGACTCGTGCCCATTCGATGGGAGTCACCACATACTCTGATCCCTGTTGAGTCAAGCTTAAATTCCAGCTGTTATTGATTCGCGCCTGCGGCAACTGGAATTTCAATTGCCAGTTTTGGGTGCTAGTGTTAGCTTTATTAGTCACTCGGAAATTCACACAGAAACCAGTTTCCCAATCCGACTGAATGATAGCTTCTGCCTGTAATGAAGTTCCTGGGCTGGGAGTAGGACTTGGTGTCGGGCTGGGTGAAGAACTTGGTGTTGCGGTTGGCGAAGAACTTGGTGTCGGGGTGGGCGAAGAACTTGGTGTTGCGGTGGGCGAAGGACTGGGTTTTGAACCAATGTGCTTGAGAAGCGGCACGAGTTGTGGGCGATCGGCACCACCAACCGGCTCTAGTGTGAAGATATAGTCGCCCCACAATGGTCCTGCTGCCCAGTAAGTCCAGCCCAACCAGACATCTGCATTGTTGTCGATGTAGCTCAGCATGTCGTCGAGGGCACTATAGCAGGTATCGTTGCGCCCGCCAGCGAACTCGCCTAGGAATCCGCGCTTACCGTTTTGCCTGAGCCATGCCGTGAAATCGACCAGCTTCTGGGAGCCGATGGTCTTGCTAACACACTGGTCGGATTTGCCCGAAAAGTCACTGTCCAAGTACTGGTGAACGTCAAAAGCATAGTTGTTGCCTGGGTCTTTGATTCCAAGCATCACCGTAGCGTTGGGTGTGCCATACCACGACTGGTTCCAGCTATGGGCACCAGTCCAAGCGTTACCTGGGACAAGGATCAGGTTTGTGGCTCCAGTGTTGCGAATAGCTTGGATTGCCGTGTTAGCATCGTCACGCCAGAGTTCGGTGGGCATGTTATTTGGCTCATTTATCAAACCAAAGATCACCCGACTATTGCTCTTGTAAACGTTTGCCAGCTTGCTCCAAAAGTCACCAAAAGCGCTGACTGGCACACCCTGACCGATGACCCCGCCATAATAACGAGCGTAGTTGTGCGGATCGAGCACAACCGTTGCTCCCTTGCTGGTGGCATAGCTCACAAAGTCATCTATGCGTGCAAGTTCATCTGCATCAAGGTTGCCGAACTGTTGGTGTTGCAATCGCTCCCAGCGGAACGGCAGACGAAAGGTGGTCATGCCTTTGCCAACGAAATAATCGACCTCAGCATGGGTAGGGTACTTGTAATCGGCGTTGTACGTACCGGGTAGGGAGCCTTCGCCAAAGTCAGCACCAGCAAGATTGACGCCGATGTGTGCAACAGATGCCGCGTTTGCCACGCTTATGAGATTTTGAGGATGTTGTAACAAACCTATGAGCAAGGCTATGACGGCAGCACCAATCCAAAGCCGTTCACGCGATCGCATCACCCTCATACCTCTGAGTACCGTTCTCAGTTTCGGTGTTTGCAGTCCCTGACACCACGAAGTCATTTCTCCCATGGCTTTCTGCAAGGCGACACCACCAAATACAGTTGCAGTTGCCGCTTTAAGCAAGCGATTTAATTTAAGCATGATAAACACCACAATAGGGAAGGTAACCAAATGCAGCGGATATTAATTTTTCCGCAGCTATATCGACAGTCATGGTAAACCACCCAGATGGATTACAAAGAACAGGATTTCCATCCAATTGATAAGCAGATTTGTTAGCTCCATTATTTGATAAGTGGGGTTATCAAAACGGACACAATTAATGCCGCTAACGTAGCACCCAGATAAGCTTTGTTGCCAGACTCCTTATGAGCCTTTGGCCGAAACCCATTCAAGAGTTTCTTACTAAAAAGAATTGGATTTACCTATTCTTTACAATAATGCAACATTACCTGTTTTAAAAAATTTCGTCAAGTAATTGATTTATCGGCACTTTCGTGTATCAATCAAAACTTTTAAAGAATATAGTTGTATAGTTTTATTGTTTTTGCGAATCAACATCAGATCCAGGGCTATTTCATTCTAAACCTGAGCCTTGACGAAGGTAAGGGCTCAAAGCTTAAGTCCGTTTCAACGGACTAAATTCCTTCTAGTTCAAGTCGGCTGATTCGCCGACTTCAGCTATTCAACTCGGGAATTTATTACGCACGGCTAATGGGTTGCGAGTGAAGAATGAAATAGCCCTGACATGAGATTTATGGCAAACCACCCAGATGGATTACAAAGAATATAAGGTTACTTTGATTTCCGTGAAAGCCCCTTGGGGTAAACTCTGTGCCAACTCATCTACCCTCATTGTTTTTTGTAGAAAAATGTCCACAGAAGTAATTTTTGATTCAGCCTGAAGTTTTGACTTTACCATACTCATGCTACCATTGGTTGCTGCTGAAAGGAGCAACAGAAATCAACCGTGAAAAAGTTTGACTTTGCAATTATTACTCCAAGCTATACTCCAGACTTTGAAAGATGTCGCCTACTATCGTGGAGTATACAAAAATTTATATCACCTTCTGTTACCCATTACATCCTTGTAGAGCGTCAAGACGAGTTGCTTTTTAGTCAGCTACAAAGTCCAAATACAAAAATTCATCTTGTAGAATCGCTACTACCTTGGTGGATTCAACGCATACCTTTTTTCAAGAATGGTTGGCTCAGTCTCAAAACTCCTCCGATTCGCAACTGGATAATGCAGCAAATTATTAAAATTGCATCTGCTCAATTGATTGACGAAGATATTTTGGTATTCGTTGATTCAGACGTAGCATTTGTACGCCCTTTCAATCTTGAAAGCTTGATTCACTTTGATCGAGTTCGGCTGTTCCGAGAACATTCCTATGATGCCCAAACACATATCAAAGGACACGAAGCTGCCAATAAACTACTAGGTTTACCTAATAATATTTACCCAACTCCAGGTTACATTGGTAATGTGATAACCTGGAGGCGTGACAATGTTTTGAAGTTATATCAGCATCTCGAAAGTATTTCTGGTAAAGCGTGGATTGAAACACTAGGCAGTACATGGTATCTCGCTGAATACGTACTATACGGAGTGTTTGTTGACCACTTTTTGAAGGAGGAATCGGGACATTATTATGACTCACAAAAGATTTGCTATGAATACTGGCTTCATCAACCCATGTCAGATGAGTATATGCAAAAATTTTTTGCAGAAATTCAGCCTCACCATGTAGCTGTAATGATATCTTCTAAAGCTGGTATACCTGTTGAGCGATATGAGCCTTTAGTAAAGACTGTACCTGTGTTATAACAGCTTTCATGTAAGCGTGAATCTGTTTTTGTCAGTTTACAGTAAAGACTTGATATCCGACACAACACCTTCAATGAATTTAGGGCTGAATAAGGACTCAAGTAATTCTCTATCAACATTAACTTTTTGGGTATCTGACAACAATCTAACTATTTCTTCTCCAAAAGATTGGGCATCAACAGCTATTTTAAAAAATTTTCTCACCTCTTCTGGCAGACCAGCTATTCCCTGAGGTGCAGAAACAATAGGTCTACCAGAGACAAGCATTTCTATGGACTTTATACTTACCCCGCTACCTGTTAAAACCGGATTAATTAGAACACGCCCCGACTGATAAACTGCTATGGAGGATGCTGGATTGATGCTTAAAGACACACCTTGGTGTTCTTCGCATAGTTGCTTGACTTTCTTTACAGGATTTGAGCCAGCGATTAGCACTTTAACAGTGGGTAACGTAGAGCGTATAATCGGAAAAACCTGTGTTATAAACCAGACTATACCAGCTACGTTGTTGTCAAGCCTTAAGTTCCCTAGAAAGACAACGTCATACATAAGATTGGCGCTAATTTCATTATGGGCTTGTTCTAAATAATTTTCTTTAGAAAATTCAACAATAGGCGGTAAGTAGCGCCCATTCTTAAAGCCTTGACTTTGCCAAAATTTGAAGTCATCTATAGAGATATCGTAAAAAAAAGCACTCTTTTTCAGTAAGTCTTTTTCAAAATTTTCCAAGTGAGAGAATGACAAATATTTTTTGAGCTTACTTGTAAAGTCTGTTGTACATGCAAATAACCGACGGTTATATAGGTACTCTATATTGTGAGAACGAGTGATGAGAGGTACATTTAACTTTTTGCTTAACCTAGCTGCGATTTCTCCACCCTGAATTCCATCCAACCAGATAACATCAGGATGAAAAAGACGGACACGAGAAAGCAGGGTCGTTAACTCTTTTCCCCTGGCAATCCGAGAAGTCACTTCTAAAGGATAATGTAATAAGTCAATTGTCCTACGAATAAGAGAGCCTAGTGTACGTTGAAACAGTATGAGATAGATTTCTTTTACATATTTTTTTATTTCAGCTATTTCCTCGGGTTTTAGCGGTTCGTGAATCCAGGATACGAGTTGTAACTCCACACCGATATTAGAGAAAGCTTTTATCCTTCGCCACATCTCTACTCGCGCACCATGATTCGGAGGGTAGGGAATTTCATGACAGATTAAAGTAATCTTCATAATTTTAATACGTTCTCAATTTATTCTTTCTTCTTCTACCATCACATTAAGATAATAGCTGTATTTTTTCGCTTGTTCGTACTCCACAGCCATTGAGAAAATTATTGATATGTATAATATCCAAAAGATACTGTTAGTTGCGACAAGAGTGCTTTCTGTGATATTGGATAGAAATAAAAACGTCAGATACATTAAAGGCCATAAACCTTCTACCATTTTAGTCGCCCGTAACCACATAACTCCTCTTATACAGGCGGTTATATAACTTATGGAAAAAACCATTAACCCTAATATCCCCAATTCTGCCACTAAATCCATAAGACCATTGTGAGCATAAGGGCATTCCCATTCCAAAGTGCGCCAAAGGTAGGCTGTCACCTCATTATCCCAGCTTTGCCAAACCGCATTAAAACCATAGCCTAATAAAGGGCGTTCCCAGATCAGATCAAGCATCACTCCCCAGATCTCTGTGCGTCCTGAAAGTGTCAAATCCTTACCCAAGACAGCTGCTATAACTGGTAAACTATCTAATAGTAAAGTTGCTGTAGTTCCTACTACAAGAACCACAGCAATCACTAAAGGGACTACTTGGTTATAATTGCCTCGCAAAGCCTTATATAGTGGCAAAATAGTTGTCAGAGTCAGAAAAACAATTAGGGCTGTTTTTGAGGTTGAAAGAATGATTAAAATTACTGAGAACACAAAACCAACCCACGGAACCCATCTATATTTCTGTTGAGAAAGCGAGTTATCGACACAGAGTAATAGAAACACTATAATGCTTACATTCATGAGACGACCTAAGGTGTTTTTGTGAGTTATGACACCTCGCCAAGCTCCCGCGTGAATACCTTTTTCCTGAAAGGTCATTAAACCATAAGATGGCAGTGCTATGGCAAACACGAAGCTTAGTAAAATTATTAATCCGAACATCCATGCTAATAATTCTAGTTGCTCCCTCATGGTGTAACGTGTAGCTAAGTATACTCCAAATGCAGTAGTCCCCAAAAAAAGTACACTACGACGTGGGGTAATATCTGGTGCTACTGTCCACAACACGGATGCTAATGCAATTCCTACCAATAGCCAGATCCAAATCTCCTTGTGTGCAACATGCAAAAAACTTTTCCACCTTTTAATAATCAACAAGAGAGTCACGATATAGATTCCCAAAAAAAGGATTGGAGTGTATGGATCTTGAGTGACATTCAGAGCCTCTTCTTGTTCTATGAGAATAGGTATCAAGGCAGTTGTTGAAAAAAATAGAGTCAATACAACAAATACCTTTTCAGCTTGCCTTGATAATCTTTGCATGGCAACTTTATTTGCAATAACTTATTAGCCGTCCCAAGAAAATTTCTCAAACAGAAAAAGTGATGCTTAATTTGACATTCCGGCGTTTGCCCTGGCATCCTAATTCAAGGAAAAGACGCGGTGACGCGGAGTCAATTGATGGGGATTGAACCCCAACTGAAATATGGCAAGAAAGCACCCACTTGGGGTATTAAACCCAAGGGCGTAACGGCCAGGACACGGGGCATGAAGATTCCGCTTTCCTTTGTCTCGTAGCCCCGTGTCTCTTCGAGAAATTTACCGTATAAGGATTACCCCACTTATTATTATATTCACAGAAGTGATTTTTGATTCAGCCTGAAATTTTGACTTTACTTTATTTTTATTTGCCAGAAGGTATCTGTAAATTTTATGTAAAGACAGACAGAACCTATACGTAGGAAGGTTTGTTAGGGGATAATGAATAAGGCTAGTACTCGACCAGATGAAATTTGATGGGTGAGAATTGACGCAAAGACGCACCGGACACGGGGACGCGGAAAATATCCACATGTCAAAATTTGTGTGGTGGACTACTAGTAGAAATCTGGTACAATTTATCCATAAAATTAGGAATTGTTATGCGCAAAAAAGACTAATGAGTGCAGAGTCTGTAACCCCATCACTTTGTTGGATGTTAACCGTACCGTACTCACGCTACCATTGGTCGTTGTAAAAAATGCAACACCGTTACAAATAGATATCCCGTTTGTCTTTCTGGTAAGTTGGCAAGAATTTACTAAAAATATAGATTGAGAAAACCGTGTATTTAATATACTCGAATAGGAAAACCAATGCCAACGAAGAAAAAAAGCTTGCCGTATTCGAGAAGTTATAATACTGTGTTGAAAGAGCCCCATTTGTTGTGGAGAAGACCAGAAGGCGAAGAAGAAAATACAGGTATAAATCAGGTTTTTTCTGTATTGCGTCGTCGGCTAGGTTTGATTGCTAGTGCGACAGTTGTTATGACGACATTGGCTATTGTATGGACAGTAACTCGAACTCCAAAATATGAAGGGAAGTTTCAGATATTAGTTGAACCATTAAAAAGTGCTGATAGTGAGTTACTGCTTTTACTATCGGAAACTTTAAAGCAAAATATCAACGAAATCACCAAAAGCAATAAAACCGAAATGGATTATCAGGCTTTGATGGAGGTTTTGAAAAGTCCAAAGCTGATAGAGCCAGTTGTCAAAGATATGAAAAACCGCTATCCAGACATTACCTACGATCAACTTGTTGCGAGTGATGCGTCTGGTAAAGTGTCTCCTGAGCGAGTTGGCACGCTACATATTAGTCGCATTGGTAAAGGCAAAGATCTATCAAGAGTTGTGGAGGTTCGCTATCGAGAATCCAACCCGCAAAAAGTCCAGTATGTTTTAGAGCGGGTATCACAAGCATATCAAAACTACAGTAAAGAACAACAGCAGACGAACTTACGTCAGGGAATAAAATTTGTTGAGCAGCAGATTCCCAAAATGCAACTCCGAGTGAATGCACTTCAAGGACAAATGCAAGTGTTCCAAAAGAAGTATAACATGTTCAACTCGGAACTTCAGGGCGAACAATTGCTCAACAGAGCTGATGAACTCAAAGGACAGCGCATAGAAACCGAAAGAAAGTTAGCTGAGACTCGCTCACTTTCTGCTTCTTTGCAAAAGCAGTTGGAAATGTCAGCAAATACAGCGATCGCCGCATCGGCGTTGAGTGAATCACCTCAATATCAGCAAGTCCTCACTCGTTTGCAAGAGGTAGAAACAAAAATAGCCACAGAGTCAACCCGCCTCACTGACAACAACCCAGTCATGGGGAATTTGCGCGAACAGCGACGGAAACTGCTACCTTTAGTACAGCAAGAAGCGAAACTGGCATTAGGCAGCAATGGTGGGAAGAATAACTCTCAAGTAGGAGTTTATCAAAACTCGGTTCGCCGTGACCTGATCAAACAACTGGCTAATACCGCTAACCAAATTCAGATGTTAGAAAGTAGCCTCCAAGCTAATAAAAAAGCAACGGCTGATCTGAATCAACAAATTCAAGAATATCCTGCCCTTTCACGTCAGTATGCCAACTTACAAAGGGAATTGCAAGTTTCTACCGACACTCTCAATCAGATTTTAGCTAAGCAAGAAGCACTGCGGGTAAATGCTGCTCAACAGGATATTCCTTGGGAAGTGATTACGCCTCCTACACTTCCTCGTAACAAAAAAGGTAATCTCGTACCAGTCGGACTGAATGCTGAGCGTAACATTGTCTTGGGAGGAGTTGCAGGGTTACTCTTGGGAACTCTGGCTGCTTTCGTTCTGGAAAATTCGCAAAATGTCTTTTGGGATCCTGAAGAAATCAAACGTACAACGAAACTACCAGTTTTTGCGGTTGTTCCTTTCCATAAAGAATTAAGACACCCGACTTCTGTCACTGATAAACAACTCCCTCATACAGATAAAAAACAAAAAAATCAATTTGCATCAACTGTAAAAGCTGAGACTCAGGAGTATCAAACAACTGCTTTTACTGAAGCTTTTTGCTCTCTTTATAACCGAATAAACTCTCTCAAATCACGAGCTTCTATCCACTCGATAGTTGTTACATCAGCGACAAGTGGCGATGGAAAATCTACAGTAGCAGTGAATTTAGCAAAGATAGCAGCTCAAGCAGGTCAAAAAGTGCTACTAGTAGATGCTAATTTACGTCATCCTCAAGTTCATCATGCATTAGGTTTAGTTAACATCAAAGGACTTAGCGAGATACTTTTTCTAGGTATAGATTTTAATGATGTTGTTAGACAAGCACCTAAAGAAGAAAATCTTTTTGTGATCACGGCTGGTGAGGCACCGCAAAATCCCACAAAGTTGTTCTCATCTCAAAGAATGGAGAATTTCGTGGAGGAAGCCCATACAAAATATCATTTAGTTTTGTATGACGCACCACATATTATGGGACTTTTAGACACAAGCATCTTAGCAAATCGTGCCGATGGAGTTTTGATAGTTGCAGGACTTGGTAAAACAGTTCGTCCTTCTTTGCACCAAGCCTTGGAAGAATTAAAAAATAGTCAGGTTCCAGTCTTGGGCATAGTAGCTGATACCATTCAACGGTAGCTAGTAGCAAACATTAATATTTTCGTCACTCGTTTGTTGTCTGAAAGATAGTAATGATATCAATTCGTCCTGTGATAAACATTGTCAAGAAAAAATTATCCAGTCAATTCATCCGAAATGTTGGCTGGCTGAGTATCTCAGAAATTATCTATAGAGTCTTGCGCTTGGGATTAGTTGTCATCATTGCGCGGTTTTTAACCCCCCACGACTACGGTTTGGGTGCGATTGTGATGACAGTGCGTGAGTTTTCAATCACATTTATGGATGTAGGTATAAGCACAAAAATTATTCAGGCTGAAGAAGAATTAGAGGATTTGTGTAACTCTGCATACTGGTTAAATTGGGTCGTTGTTTTGAGTCTTTTTGTTATTCAGTCTATTGCAGCTTTTCCCATAGCTTGGTTTTATAAAAGTCCAAATCTGATTTTGCCAATTATTGTTTCAGGTTTAGCTTACTTAATTTGGCCTCTGTCAACCATACAAAAAACTCTCATACAAAGAGAAAATCGTCTGAAAGTAATAGCTATTACGAATAGTCTTCAAAACGTGACTGGCTGTATATTGAGTGCGATTTTTGCTGTGTCAGGTATGGGTGTATGGTCATTGGTGTTGCCTTCAATATTAGCTTCACCTATCGAAACCTTAATATACTACAGATCACATCCTTGGCGTTTAAGCACAGGATTTACTACCAAAAATTGGGGAAATCTTGTAAAATTTGGTCATAACATTTTAGGAGTTTCCTTGTTAAGAACATTAAGAAATAACTTAGATTATTTGTTAGTTGGTCGCTTTGTTGTAAACCCAGGAGATACTGAATATGGAATAAAGGAATTAGGGTTATACTTCTTTGGTTTTAACGCAGGATTAGGAATTAGTTTAAGTTTTATTAATGCTATGAACTCAGCAATTTTGCCTCATTTATGTGCAGTTCGCTCAGAATGGTCTGAATTGAAAAAATCCTATTTTAGTAGTCTGAAAACTATTTGCGCAACTATTGTCCCTTTTGTTCTACTCCAATCTAGTTTAGCTCATATTTATGTACCAATTATTTTTGGTCGTAAGTGGCAGCCTGCCATCCCTGTCGTTATCCTAATTTGCTTATCAGCAATTCCACGACCCTTTGCAGATGCAGCTTCTCAATTGCTCATAGCTGTTGGAAAACCCCATTTAGATTTGCGCTGGAATTTAATCTTTACTATGTTATTTACTATAGCAATACTGATAGGAGTTAACTTACAAATTCTTGGTGTAGATATATCAGTCTTATCAGTTCATCTAGGAGAACATTGGCAAATAATTGTTGTAGCTATATCTGTTTTATTAGTTCATCTTGTGTTTTTACCTCTGTTTACATTGTGGGCTACACATCATGTTTTCCCAAAAACTCAAAAAAATTAGGGGCGTTGCTGAATTTAGTAATGAATTACGTTTAGTTACAGATTTGTAATTTTCCAGAACCCTTGTAGAGACAAGGGGTAATCGCTTCTCTACGAATCTGGCTCCTAACTCCTGATTTCTGTTGGAAAAAAAAGTGGCCCTAAAATTCAGAGCCACCCGCAAAATTTTCCACAAAAACCCTCTAAACGTAACTTCCTTAGAGGTGCAATTCCCAACTATGAATTATGAAAATTTTCCCATTCATAATTCATAATTCATAATTCATCATTTAGTAGGCGGTGTAGTGGGTAATGTAGCTTGCTGTTGAATAGGCGTCGAAGTTTGGATGGACGCCTCAGCAATTGGAGTCCATTCAGTGTGGAAGACTCCAGGCTTATCAACCCGTTCGTAAGTATGGGCACCAAAGTAGTCGCGTTGGGCTTGAGTCAGGTTTTGAGGCAAGCGATCGCGTCGATAGCTATCAAAATAATCCAAAGACGCACTAAATGCTGGCACTGGAATTCCCAGCCTTGCTGCTGTCGCCAACACCTCCCGCCAAGCTGGTTGCCTGTCGAGAATCGTCTGCTTAAATTCTGGTGCCAATAGGAGGTTAGGCAACGCTGGATTTTCATTAAAAGCGTTCTTAATCTTATTCAAAAATCCAGCGCGAATAATACAGCCGCCCTTCCAAATCCGCGCCATCTCACTCAGATTCAGATCGTAATTATACGTATGGGACGCCGTAGCTAAAAGCGCCATGCCCTGAGCGTAAGAACAGATTTTCGAGCAATAGAGGGCATCCCGCACCATGTTGATAAAACCTTTGGTATCTCCCTCAAACTTGCCAGTTGGACCTGTGAGGATCTTAGATGCAGCTACCCGCTCTTTTTTAAAGGAAGACATAATCCGGGCATTCACCGCCGCGATGATTGTCGGAATACAAACCCCCAACTCCAAGGCACTCTGCACCGTCCAGCGTCCAGTTCCCTTTTGCCCTGCTGCGTCGAGAACCAAATCAACCAAGGGTAGATTTGTTTCTGGGTCAATGTAGGGGAAAATCTTTGCCGTAATCTCAATCAAAAACGAATTGAGTTCGTCAGTGGTGTTCCATTCCGTAAACACCTCATGTAGCTGATTGTGGTCAAGTCCTACGGCATTTTTCAGCAAGTCGTATGCCTCTGCAATGAGCTGCATATCCCCGTACTCAATGCCGTTATGTACCATTTTGACGTAGTGACCTGCACCACCAGGACCAATATACGTCACACAAGGACCATCATCGACTTGGGCAGCAATTTTGGTAAAAATTGGCTCTAAATACTCGTAAGAGCTTTTTGTGCCGCCAGGCATCAGGGATGGACCATTCAGCGCTCCTTCTTCACCGCCACTGACGCCCATGCCAATAAAGCGAAAACCCTTTGGTTCTAGTTCGCGGGTACGTCTTTCCGTATCTTCAAACAAAGAGTTACCACCATCGATAATGATGTCGCCCTCATCCAGTATGGGTGTGAGCTGGTTAATTACCACATCCACTGGCGAACCAGCTTTGACCATAATCAAGATTTTGCGGGGACGTTCCAGGGCTGCAACAAATTCTTCCAGGGTATAAGCGGCTTTGACGTTTCTTCCCTGGGCACGCTCGGCCATGAAAACATCTGTTTTATCTCGTGAGCGGTTGTAAACTGCTATTGGGAAGCCATTGCGCTCCACATTTAGAGCCAGGTTTTCACCCATAACGGCCAAACCAATCACACCAAAGCTTTGTTTTGTCATAAATTTTCTTGGCTAACTCTTGCAGTTCCTTTTATCTTTAGGGTAGTCCGAGATTTTTGCTTCTCCCCTAAAGAAGACATTAAGAGTTCATATATACACTAAAAATCTAGAACTTACACAGGTAATTAATTTTAATTTGTATCTTAGTCAACAATTATCTCGCAAAATTTGCAAAATTGAAATATCTAGTCAAGTGACACAATCAGGAGCAGCTTTAAAATGCTAACATATATTTTGGCCTTAGCGGTCGGTCTTGGTAGTCTAGCCATTTACCTAGCAGCTTTCTTTTTCCCAGAAATCCACCGCAAGAATGATTTTATCTGGAGTGGTGTAGGGCTATTCTACGCCTTGGTTTTATGGGTGTTTGCACAACGCATTACCGGAGGTCTTTTACTGGGTCATGTGGCTAGTGTCGCTCTTTTATATTGGTTTGGCTGGCAAACACTTTCATTACGTCAGCAAGTGACACCAAAGGCACAACAAACCCAAGTACCTAGCGCTGAAACGGTGAAAACTGCCATTGAGGAGCAAGTGACTAAGTTGTCGCTTTCCTCCAAGCTTGCCCAGTTGCAAAAGGGTTTCAGTAACACCTTCGCAGGTGCAAAACAGCGAGTGCAGCAGACGGTGAGTGAAAAAACACCATTCACTCCCAAACCTGAGATAACCTCCTCTGCACCCACAAAGAAATCTCTTGTTGAGATTATTGATGAACGTACTTCTATCCCAAAACAGCCAACCGAATCAAAAACTGAGAGTGTACCCGAAGCGATTCCACCTCATCCCCCATCCCCAGAAGTAGTAGAAGCGGAGAAAGAAGGGAGTGGGGAGTAGGGAGTGGGGAGATAGGGGGATGGGGGGATGGGGGGATGGGGGGATGGGGGGATGGGGAGATAGGAGAGTAAACAATTATTCTCCCCCACTCCCCCACTCCCCCACTCCCCCACTCCCCCATTCCCCCACTCCCCCACTCCCCCACTCCCCCCTCCCCCACTCCCCCACTCCCCTATTCCCCACTCCCCATTCCTAATGTTTCTGGTAGATTTTCTATCACTCTCTCAAAAGGATCTGTGTTGCCAAGACATCTAGATAGTACAAGTGCTCCTTGAATCTGGATGATGGCATTCTCGGCTTGGTGACGTGCAGATTCTGGGTCTAGACCAGCTTCACTCAGTACCTGAGTTAAGGTATTGAGCCAAGCATTGAGGGTTCGTCGGATCGGTGACTGAAACAATGTTTGGGCGTCTCCTATGGATAAAATATCTAGGAAACATGAAGAGCGACCACTATTATAAAACTCTCTGACGGTCTGGCACATAGCCCGAATCCGGTCTGCGGGCTTTCCATCTCCCTGGAGCGGCGTCAACAAATCTTTTTCTAGAGCACTATAGATATGGTCGAGTACTGTCGCTGCCATCTCTTGTTTGCCTTTTGGAAAGTAATGGTATAAGCTAGCCCTGCCAAGCCCTGTCGCTTCTGAAATTTTTGACAGCGACGTACCCTCATAGCCATATTGTCGAAATACTTGACTCAGTTGGGTAATTACATTGTCTTTAGACATCAAACCACCATTTATGACTACATAACTAATCTATTTTGATTGTACTCAATGTTCGGTCATATCTACACTGAACGTTTAGTACAACCACCGCCAATTGATGTTAAGCCGAGATATGAAGGTAGGGGGCATTGGTGAGAGGTTAAGATAAATTGATATTTGTCAATCAGTGAAAATACTTAAATTTATCTTGATGATAATGATAATCGTGCGCGTTAGCTCTCCCTGAAACTGCTTGCAGATCTGGAAATGTGCCTCTGGATCGAGGTGGCTGGAAATAGGGCACAGCGATCGCTCCCACTTAAACTTCTCTAGAATTCAAACGCCCCAATGTCAGCATAAGCACCACTCACACGAGGAAAACCACGTTGGTCGGTTGTCGGGTCAGTATCAAGTATAGTTGGGTCAGCTGCATCAATCGCCGGACTATCTGGAAGCAGGGCTATTGTTTGAGTGGGACCACCATTGAAATCGGGAGCAGCAAGTCTCGGATCAATCGGGTTGTCGCTAGTACCTACTATGTCTCCTGTGGCATCGAATCCAGTACTGCCCGTGCTGTCACCAATCAGGTTGTAGCCAAAGCTTTTGAATGTGCCTCCTATGTCGGGGTTGACACCGTTCGCACTGTTGCGGTTAGAGGCGATAATTGTGTTGCGTGCGCTGGCAGAAACGTTAGTATTATTAGATACTAGGTTGTAAACACCCCCACCATTGGCGGCTTGGTTGAGAGTAAGGGTACTGAACACTAGGGTCAAGGTGCCACTGTTACTGTTATAGATGCCGCCGCCGTTGCTACCAGTGATACCTACCACATTTACCGAGTTACTACTTATGGTGCTGTTGCTGACTGTCAATGTGCCACTGTTATAGATGCCACCGCCGTTGCCTACGGCAGTACCGGAGTAGTTACGTGTCAAGTTACCGCTTATGGTGCTGTTGCTAACTGTCAATGTGCCACTGTTATAGATGCCGCCGCCGCTGGCGCGTGAACCACTAATGACAATGCTGCCACCACCACCAAAATTGGTGCTGTTGTCGCGAAGGGTGCTGTTGCTCAACGTCACGATGCCGCTGAAGCTGTTATAGATGCCGCCGCCGGCGCTAGAGGCACCGCTAGATGCGTCGTTGCCATTAATTGTGCTGTTACTTACCTCAAGTATGCCCGTGTTATAAATACCAGCGCCCAGGTCAGCATTATTGCCGTTAATTGTGCTGTTACTTACCTCAAGTATGCCCGTGTTGTAAATTGCGCCGCCAAAGCCAGTGCTAGTATAAAAGCTGCCGACGCTGTTGTCGCTTATGGTGCTGTTACTCACCTTTAGAGTGCCCGTGTTGTAAATTCCGCCACCATTGCTAGTGCCTAAGAATAAGCTGCCTGCCCTGTTTTTGCTTATAGTACTGTTGCTCACTGTTAGAGTGCCCGTGTTGTAAATGCCAGCACCGTAAAAATTGGCGGATTTCAAGAAAAAATCCGAGCTAATAGCCACAGTATCCGTGCCAGTAGCCCTAATAGAATTATTGCGAACAATGCTGTTGTCCAGGTTCAGAATACCGCTGTTTAAGATTCCACCACCATCATCACCCGTTGCTAAGCCTGACTCAACAATCAATCCATCGAGGCTTACCGTTGCCCCTTTTTCAATCTCAAACACCCGCGAGGCTTTATTGCCACTCACCGTCACCAAGTCCCCACCAGTCAACAAATCCTTTGGGGCAATAATGTCTAAGTTATGGGTAATATCTAGTTCTCCCAAGTTCAAAGTAATGGTCTGTCCATTGGAAAATAACGAACGGTCAAACACAATCAAATCTTCACCTGTGTCACCGTTTGCCTGATTAATGGCATCCCTCAATGTGGTCACACCTGAGTTAAAGTCATCTACACCATCGGCAATACTGTTCACCGTAATGATGGCACTGGGGTTTACGTTTAACGCACCGACACCAAGCAAGTCTTGCACATTATCCCCGAACACAGGTGTTATGTCCAAGTTTGTAGTCAAGGTAAGAGATGATAAATCCATATGAGGAAAACTTATTTCAGAGGGAACTCTTAACGGGGAACTCTTAACAGTGTATCCCACGGCTTAAGCCGTGGGATTATAACAAGGACGCAGAATTTCAAAGCGCCTAAGAAGCGTGAAAAACATCTTTCTCACAAGTAGAGCTACTAAACCCACAACTGAAATTTTTTGTTTTCATATTCACTGGTTCGAGTTCCCTGTTAAGAGTTCCCTTTTTTTTGTAATAATAGCTACATCATAGCCGCTCTTTTATTTACACGCTTTGCGCCACAAATACAGTAAAATGTCTAAGCGCGAATTAACCATAAAGCTTCGTATGACAATACTTAATGGATTTTTTAGGCAAGTTGTTTTGCTAAAGTCCAATAACTTACCTTTAAAAAAATAACCCAAAACAGAAAACTTTTAATATGAAAAAATTGTCTCTTATTATTCCTTTCGCTATCCTAGCTTTTAGTAGCATAGTTGTTAACAGCAAAGAAACATCCTCACCGAATAATTACACTCAATCTGTCACCCGTAAAGTTTTAGCTAATGGTTATCCGACTCAAGATAAAAAGCAAATTCTTGAACTTGTGCGTTATATAATTGCACCAAGAACAAAACTCCCTATTCATATTCATCCGGGAATGCAAATTCAACGAGTAGAGGCAGGAACTTTAACTTATACTGTTGTGGAAGGAGAAGCTAAATTAACGAAGGCTAACGGTACAGAATTGATTCTGACAAAAGGGAAAACTATACAGATGACAGTAGGAGATTCTTTAGTTGAACCTGGTGGAATGGTTCATTATGGAGAAAACCAAACAAACAGCCCAGTTATTTTGTTGTCTGCTTCTCTATTTGATGCTAACCAACCAAAAGCTATTTTAATCAATCCTAAAAACAAATAAAAGTAGGCGTTATTGGCGCTTTGATAGCAATCGATGATTCGATAATTCAGAAGTCATTTTATAGGCGGTCAGCCCCGAATCCCAAGGGGAGACGCTGACGCTACGAGCGTCGCTACCGCTTTGAAGATCGCGAACGGGTTCGTCAAAAGCTAAGGTAATAATCTAAGGTAGGAACCCCATAAATAAATTTACTTGCTCTGTAATAAGGACGCAGTATTTCTTGCGCCTACTCGTTGAAATACATATTTTTTATTTTCCATCGATTTGGGGGCTTGCATCCCTTTTTTCAATGCGTGACTTATTACCTTAGCTTTTGACTTCGTCGCGTCCCTTGCGCGTCTCCCCTTGGGAGAAGCGAGTGGTAATCCTTGGAGCCGATGTGTTTCAATTTCCCAAATTTATTGTAGCCAAAGCGATCGCCTCTTCTAGTTTTTGCCACTGACTCACAAATGGTGGATGCCATATCTTGCATCTAGTGCTATTGAGTCTGGTAGTAGGCAGACGAACATTTCAATAAGCACAAGCGAACCATCATCTTGTGTTCACCTCACGTTAGGTAATCCCAGCAATGCGATCGCTTCTGTTAGCAGTCCCGATAACTACCTCATGATAAAGCCCCAGTATGCACTCTCTTATAACCGCAGCAAGGGAACTCCTAATTGGGTCAGTTGGGAACTGAATAAGTCATATTTAGGTGGTGTAGACCGTCAGAACAATTTTCGACCCGACAATACCTTACCTGCTGGATGGGGACGGGTTACACAAGCGTGTCTACACTAGATCAGGAATGGATTTCTTGCGAGAAGACATCATAGCGTACCGACATTAGTCGTCCAACTATTTCGTTCGCAATCTCATGAAACCCTCGCTTGCCAAAGTTAATAGTATGATTTCCGATTGGTGTCAAATCTGTCCCCATTTAATGCACTCCTTAGTACTTAGAAGGGTTGACGGGGTATCATTTTCTTGACCGTGTTCCTGCTGCTACTCGTGATGTGGTTGAGAGCTTGATGGAGTAGAGAGGGAGGGGATGGTTGGGCGATCGCTCTCCCAGAAGAACGCTTTTTACAAAACTTTACAAATAGCTTTAAGGGAAGCACATCAAACCAGATCAAATGTCTATTTTCTTTTCGTTGTCACTATGCTCCTATTGCGGCTCAAAGATTAGCACACCACTTTCGGTATTTGTTTGGTAAAAAATTTTCAGTTGTCCTTGTTCATTTATTTGATAGCTCAGCGCTCCTGCCAAGGCATCATAGTAGCGCTCTTCCTGATTATTAATTTCGTTTGAGCAGCCTATTGCGCTGGAATCAAATTGTTTAGCCCCGATTTGTAAGGTATTGCCATTGGTCTGGTAATCAGCACCCCAGAAATTGCAACCACCAGTACCTGTGACTATATTCTCATTCCGCTCAAATTGGGCAGTAATATTATTATTACCGATTAGAGGTGGGTTGTTTGGTGAACCCAATCCCACTAATTTCCAAGAATTTCCTGTCAAGTTGGTTGCCGAGATTTGTGCGCTCGCTTCTAGAGGTTGGTATACTGACAGCGCAACTAAAGTAGCGAAAATTCCTTGTACCAATCTAGTAGGGTAGCTTCTAAATGGATTCATAATTCTATTGTGACGCATCGTGATTTTTCCTTTGAATATCACCTTTGCTTACTTATCTGTGACAGGCATGGGAGTTTTATGCCAAACCAGCCATTTCTTTACAAAACTTCATTCGAGCAGTTTGTAATAGCCTAAGTTAGGCACAATCATTAGGAATGAGCGCCTCGGTTCGTGCGGAGGAGCTTCAATCCACTGCCCCCGTCAGGGTGATTACATGTCTTACGATGAGAGGACGAACACCAATTGTGGTTTACGAGCGTGTAGCAACTAAGGAATTAATTATGATTGGAAGGCTTATAGAGTTAGTATTAAGACATTAGAAGGACTGACGGGGTATCATTTTCTTGACGTAATCCTTGCTTAGCCCTGGTTTAATGATGGCAATCATGTAGAGTAGGCGACCAGCGAGTTACTAAAAGCACTTTTCTGTCCGCCCCTCCCCGAACCGGGCTTACGCCTTTCGGAGTACCCGGCTCTCCAGAGCATCTCCCTATTAGCGCGGCTTGTGCCTATCTGATTTGGCTCTGGTTGCGCCGGGGTTCCAGCTTCGCAAGGCGTGATTAACCTCGGCGTGGACAGATAAGGAGTCACTTCTAACCTTGAAGGGGAGGTCTTGCACCTCCATCCAAGGAACAGTTATGAGATTTTCAAGGTTCTGCCTTGTCGTTCTCACCGTGGGTTATGTATTTGCCACGAACGAGTCGCACATCTAGAAATACTCTCACCGTGAGCGTGCGATACGAGCGTGCAGCGGCAGCGCAACTTTTAGGCGCACTTGGCGTAGTGACTTTCATGAGCGATCGCACTTCACTTGGGAGAATCCGGGTCACTCCAACTTGCGCATAATTTCCCTTAACCTACTTCTAGTTTCCTCACTCAACCGGGCATACACCGCCCGTTTAAACTCAGTTGTCCAATCTGTTGTTAAGTACTCCAAAGCATCCGCGTCTATTTGCGGGTCAGCCCCTTCGGGTTCGTCAAAAGTCAAAAGTCACTGAGGATAAGAGCCTGGTTGGTCACCGCCGACCTATCCAAACAATCCACTATTGTGTAAGCCCTAAAGCTATTCTGAAATTTTTACAAAACCACTTTCTTTAATTATTTCCTGATACTTGGAGGAACGCAATAAATTAGCAAATGCTTGACCTGATTCTTGGGAGCGATCGTCATCCGGTTTTATGATTACGAATAATCGGTTAATCAGTGGATATTTTCCATTACGAAATGCTAATATATTCGGTTGATTTTTATGATCTTTTGTACATTCGCTAGAAGGTATAAAAGGCAATTGATATGGAGTAACTAATTGATTTTCTTGCTGACCCAAAGGCAAAGGTCTGACACTACATTGGGAGACCAAATGTGCAGATGAGGAAATATAAATACCACCTTTATTTTCTTTTACCTTTTGTACACCCTCAGTAATTGAAGAAACTGGTATTGATTTATAAGCAGAATCTTTACCATCTAAAACTTCCTGTTTTACCAAAAAACTATAACTCGAATTTCTTACTTCATAAATTGAAATTTGTAAATTTTCTGGAACACCTAATTGGTTCCACTTTGGAATTATACCTGTATAAATGCTTCTAAGTTTATCAATTGTTAAGCCTGATTTAGGCAAGTTTAAATCATAATTAAAAACAATAGCTGTGGCATCAATTGCCACAGGAATTTGTTTAAGTTTAGATTTTTCTTCTTCAGGTTGAAGATTACGAGATGAAATCGAAAAATCGACTTGACTTTGTAACAATTTTTTAATACCAAAAGTGGAGGCATTTGTGCCAGGAGGGTGCTGCATAAATTTCAATGTAAAATTAGGACAATCATTCTGAATACTTCGTTCTACTTTTTCACGGAAAAGTGCCCAAGTTGTGCTTCCAGCATAAAAATAGATTCCATTAGGAACCTTGTATTTCATACAAACTGAAGAAGTATAGTTATAGTATGTCCAACCTATCGAAGTCAGCACCACTATTCCGAACACAATTGTAACTCTCGAAAAATAGCTAACTTTCTTAATTTTATCCTGATTATCTGGTTCCTTGTCAGAACCAGGAATATTTGGCTTTTTATCGGTAACAGTGTAAGTTTCTCGTGACAGTAATTCCCTGGCAATAGCTGCTAACTCGGAGTTGCCAGAATTTTCTTTACGCGCAGCCTGAACTAGCTTAATAAGCCATCCCTCAGCTTGTGCCTTTTTTATCAATTTGTAGACAACGGTTTGTAAATTACTATCTTGAGTGATTTGATTGAGTTTTTTATCTAGCTCGAAATCTAACAATTGTTCCAGCAATGATATTTCGGGAAAAGCACTGATTAAGGCATCTCGTAGTTATTTCTGTATGGCTTATAAATTTTGTTTGAAGGGCACCACCCACGAAATAAATGTCCAGGACTCCTCTAATTTATATAAGCCAAGCTAGTGCCGGAAACTTAAGACAACTATTATGCTTAATCAGATTAGTATTTATACAGTGTCCAGTACCTACTCAATATACAAAGCCAATGGGTTGAGTTGGAAGGGACTAGCAGTGTGCGGTTGAAACACCGCGCACATTTTACTGGGAATTTTTGTGGGGATTGGAGTTTGATATGGCGATCGCTTCCCTCCGATGATGTACCCGATCCACTACCCCAAGATGTCGTGGTAGGATTAAGCAAAAAAATCCTATGATGAACTGTGTGGGTCGCACAGGGATATCTGTTCGGACTAGAAGATGCGTCTTTCTCTCTCTTAGGTACGGTAATCCCTTCACCGCACCCGATAGACAGACAGGAGGGGCGATTTTACACTAACTTTCGGCGAGCATCCTATTCGCTGCTTGCTCAAAGTCAGCTTTCAGCTTGATTTGTCGCAGTGACCTCGCGCAAAGGCTGCGGCGACGAGGGGTGAAAACGTAAATGTATTCAATCCCTGAGTTGCGAGCAACGTAATATCATCTACACTGCGGATGCTGGCAACCAAAATTCGGGTAGCACTGCCAACACCCATGCATGCTTGCTGCATTGCTACCAAATCCTCACGCCCATTGCGCCCTAAATCGTTAATTCTGCCTAAATAGGGAGCAACGTAATCTGCACCCAAAGGCTATCTCATCACCTTAAAGGATAAGGGTGGCGTAAGCGAAGCGAAACGCCATAGAGCGATCACTCTTCAACTGAACCAGAATATGCCGTTCATTTCAAATTCCCTTAGATTTCAAGCTGGGACTGCTTATCCTTATATTGTTGGTACTGCTTATCCTTAGACTCAAAGTATTTCTCTACTGCTGTTTTAGTAGCAATAGCGTTTTGATATTCCTCGTCACCTTCAACCTGCAACCGTTCCCGCACACGCTTACGAATATCTGAAACAATTTTACCGTTCACCCGTCTGGTTTGCGCCCAATCTAATATCGGTGACGGGTATAAACCATGCTCTACATACTTACCCTCAAGAATATCAGGTAAATTATATCCCAGAAACTCCGGTATCCAGTGGTAGATAAAGCGTAAGTCTGAGTCTTTTTCGGAGATATTTTTATTGGGATTATAAATCCGAAAAGTGTCAGACAACGGATTAGTAATTCCCGCTTGCATTTGCCACTGCCAATTATCAATAGCTAAATCACCATCTACCAAACAGTTCATGTAGTGCCTAGCTCCATGATGCCAAGAAACACCACAATTAATAGTTAAGAAAGTCGCACACATCGCTCGCATGCGGAAATTCATCCACCCCATAATTTTTAGCTGGCGCATACTGGCATCAACCATTGGGAAACCAGTGATCCCCTCACACCAAGCATGAAATAACTCCTGCTGCTGTTGGGTTAATTCATCTGGTTGATAATACTCATCAAACTCAGGATAACGGTTGGTATGTGCTATTTCGGGATGAAAGTACAACCGTTGTGTAAAACTATCGTGCCAACGCAAGCGATCGCGAAATGCTTTCAAGGAAAATTGAGCTTTGGGTTGATCCGTAAGTTCTGCTGCTCTTGCCTTGGTACGCCCGTACACATTTCTCACAGAGATTGTACCAAATGTCAGATGAGGGGAAAGATGGGACGTTGCCTTCTGTTGTGCCAACCACGGGCGTGATAATTTCCAATGATACCCATGAAATCTTTTGGTAAGAAATGAGTCTAAAGTTTTTTGCGCTTGGGTTTCTCCACCTTTGAAGTACACTCTTTTGGTTTCGTAAAAAGTGGAGTACTTGTGCTTAAGTTCGGCAAACGTTAATTGAGGTAGGTTTAGGGATAGCTTTGGGGTATTGATGTGAGTAGGAGTTGGTAAGTTCGATTGTCTAACATAACTATAATACTCCTCAACCCACTGGTCACGGCTTAAGCTATTGGTTTGCAGAAAGTTGTTTAGACCGATATGGTAATCAAGATTGAGTTGAGCGTAGAAGTTAATGAGCGTGCGATCGCGTTCAATCCCATACTCTACTTGTACATCACGGTTAAAGTAAAGCTTGGGTTTGTGTCCAAGCTGCATCAATTGTTGAGTCAGTTCTTGCAGAATGTTTACGGAATTCCCTTCAAATAAGTACAGGCGACTACCTAAAGAGCGTAAATTCTGGTCAAGGTTCTCTAAAGACTCAAACAAAAACCTTACCCTTGCCTTACCCACGTCAGCCCATTGATAAAACCAAGGGTCGATGATAAAGCAGGGTAATACAGGAGCGTTGTCGGTAGTTGCCTTTGCTACGCTTTCATTGTCAGCTATACGTAAATCTCGTCGGAACCATATAATTTGCATGGTTCAATTGTACTATATAATGTTGCACTCGACATTGGTTTAGGAGTTCGCCCCGACCTGACAGGACTCTTAAGAGGGCTGATGTATATTGAAGATGTCCAATGTACCCGATCCGCTACCGCAGGACGTGGTTGTAAGACTGAGTAAGAAAATTCGATGAGTGTGTGCGACCCGCACAGAAATATTGGTTCGGACGGGAAGATGCGTCTTTCTCTGTCTTAGGTACGGTAATCCCTTCACCGCGATCGATAGACAGACAGGAGGGGCGATTTTACACTAACTTTCGGCGAGCATCCTATTCGCTGCTTGCTCAAAGTCAGTAGCAGCTTGATTTGTCGCAGTGACCTCGAAAAAGGCTGCGGCGACGAGGGGCGAAAATGTAAATGTATTCAATCCCTGAGTTGCGAGCAACGCAATATCATCTACACTGCGGATGCTGGCAACCAAAATTCGGGTGGCGCTGCCAACACCTGCGATCGCTCGCTGCATTGCGACCAAATCCTCATGCCCATTGCGCCCCAAATCGTTTATTCTACCTAAATAAGGAGCAACGTAATCTGCACCCAAAGCGGCTGCAATTAGAACTTGATGAACAGCGTA
>JADQBA010000373.1 GCA_016903675.1 Stigonema ocellatum SAG 48.90 = DSM 106950
TGGCAGCACCATAAACATTACAGGTGGTACTCAAGCAGGGGGTAATCTGTTCCACAGCTTTAAAGAGTTTTCCGTACCCACTGGTAGCGAAGCTTTGTTTCACAATGGGGCTGACATACAGAACATAATCACCAGGGTAACAGGTGGGTCAATATCTAATATTGATGGGATAATCCACACCCTAGGCACAGCGAACCTGTTTTTGATTAACCCTTCGGGGATTGTGTTTGGACCAAATGCGAGTTTGAATGTGGGCGGTTCGTTTATTGGTAGTACAGCCAAAAGTATAAATTTTGCAGATGGTACAATTTTTAGTTCTACCCCAACAGAATCAGCAGCGCTATTAACGGTAAGCGTTCCCTTGGGGTTGCAATTCGGTTCAAATCCAGGAGAAATTAAAGTACTTGAACCAGGGTACCAATTTTCATATGATGATTATGTTATCCAACAGACACGTCCCCCACTTGAAACCAGTGTTCCGGGATTGGCAGTCAATCCTGGGCAAACCTTAGCACTGGTGGGGGGTAAAGTGTCTGTCTCCGGAGGAGTTCTCACATCACCAACAGGACGGATTGAAATAGGCAGTGTAGACAGCCTTCAGTCTGTAAATCTTGTCCCGGTACAACTTGGTTGGATGCTGGGTTATCCTGACGCTTCCAGTCTTGGCGACACCCAGATTTCAGGTAAATCCTTCGTGAGTACTACAGGAGTTGGGGGTGGTTCGATCGCGATCGCAGGTAAGAACATCAACTTGAAGGGACAGTCGATTCTAGTAGGTGATACTCTAGTCAATAGAAATGGAGGCACAACCAGAATTAGCGGTGAAAACATAGTTGTCGATCAATCCCTCATCAGCAGTAACACTTACGGTTCAGGTTCGGGAGGAAAAATTCAACTGGATGCCAACAATATCGCCTTTCAGAATCAAGGTAGCGTAGTCGTTCAGACACAGGGCAAAGGTGACGGAGGAACAATCAATGTGCTGGGAAAAAATTCTTTGGAGATTGAAAGCGGATCGCTTGCTAGTAGTGCACAGAGAAATAGCACAGGTAACGCCGGAGACGTCAACGTTAACGTAACAGGTTCAATAAAGCTAAGTAACGTAGGTATAACTACCAACACTTTGGGTGCAGGAGGTAATGCAGGAAACATCAACATAACTGGCAATTCTTTAGTTGTGGAAAAGGCGAATATAGTTGGTAGTACCACAAACACAGGTAAAAGCGGAGAAATCAACATTCATGTCGCAGGTCCTTTAACGGTTGATTCGACAAGAATAACAACCAATACCTCTAGTACAGGTGATGCAGGAAAAATCAACATTACTGCTGATTCTTTTCAAATTGAAGGTGCGACCATCAGTAGCAGTACGATGAGGGTAAATAGCACAGGCAAGGCTGGGAATATCACACTTAAGGTCCCTGGTCAATTGACAATAGACCAAACAAATATAACAACTAATACCTCTGGTACAGGTGATGCAGGAAAAATTTACATTGACGCAGGTTCAATAGAATTCGGATCAGGAAGTCAGTTAAATACAAACACGAATGGTAAGGGTAAGGCAGGAACAATCAATATTAAGGCAAATTCTTTTCAAATTGAAAGTGGTGCGAACATCAGTAGCAATGCGGGTAAAAATAGCACAGAGACGGCTGGGGATATTACACTTAATATCACAGGTCCATTGACAATTGACAACGGAAATATAACAACTGATACCTCTGGTACAGGTAATGCCGGAAAAATCAACATTACTGCTGATTCTTTTCAAGTTAAAGGTGCCGACATCAGTAGTAATACATATAGCACAGGGAAAGCTGGAGAAATCAACATTGACGCAGGTTTAATAGAAATCGGACCAAACGCTGGGTTAAATACAAACACCTCTAATAAAGGTGACGCAGGAAGAATCAATATTAAGGGAAATTCTTTTGTCCTGAAAGGTGGCACGATCACTAGCAATACAGATAACAATAGCACAGGGAACGCTGGGGATATTACAGTGAATGTCGCAGGTCAATTGACAATAAACACAGCATTGATAAATACCAATACCTCTGGCACAGGTGATGCCGGAAAAATCA
This sequence comes from Stigonema ocellatum SAG 48.90 = DSM 106950, assembly GCA_016903675.1. Taxonomy (GTDB): domain Bacteria; phylum Cyanobacteriota; class Cyanobacteriia; order Cyanobacteriales; family Nostocaceae; genus Stigonema; species Stigonema ocellatum. The sequence continues at coordinate 2,088 of JADQBA010000373.1, forward strand.
ACATTACTGCTAATTCTTTGCAAGTTGCACGTGCGGGCATCAATAGCAGGACATCTGAAAATAGCATAGGGAAAGCTGGAGATATCA
>JADQBA010000369.1 GCA_016903675.1 Stigonema ocellatum SAG 48.90 = DSM 106950
TTCAACGCTCAGATTCAAACTGCAACGGTCGGTGCACTAGGTTAGGGGTATGGAAAGTTATGGTTGGGTTTCTTTCCGTAAACAGGTATGATATAGTCGAACGAGCGATTCCTATTGAATTTCACACGAATACTAAATTAATCGTAACTTTACGATGAAAACCAATTTTGTGTTTGTAAGTGATAATTTATAAGACTGTGCTATGAAGCTTTTCAGCCTACTTCCAATAAGCTTACTATTTATAACCGCCATTTTGTTAGGCAATGATCCCGACAAAAAGACGGAACTGAATGGTTCTTTAGTGACCTACATCAATGGCATCAAACAAGATTTTTCAAAAATCCCGCAAGACCGCAAAGCCGAATTGGACAAAATAGCGGAGTTTATTCAACTCAAAGTAAACGCCAAAGAGCCTGTCCAATTAACCTACATCTGTACGCACAATTCCCGACGCAGCCATTTTGGCCAATTGTGGGCAGCCACAGCCGCTGCTTACTATGGCGTGCCCAGGGTGAAAACCTTCTCAGGCGGAACCGAAATCAGCGCATTCAATGAACGAGCGATTGCGGCTTGCAAACGAGCGGGATTCGACATTGCCAAAGTGTCGGAAGGGCCAAACCCGACCTATGCCGTCAATTATGCGTCTGGCGTAGAACCCATCAAAGCGTTCTCCAAAAAATACGATGACGCTAGCAATCCCCAAAGCAATTTCCTGGCGATTATGACTTGCTCACAGGCCGACAAGGCATGTCCCATCGTGAAAGGCGCAGCGGTACGGGTAGCGACGCCCTACGACGATCCCAAAGCCTTCGATGGTACTCCCCAGGAAACCGCCAAATATGACGAGCGGTGCAAGCAAATCGCCACGGAAACTTTTTACGTTTTCTCCAAGGTGAAGGTGGCGATTTGATCGACAAAAAATTTATTCATCGTAATATTGCAATGAATAAAAACCTGCTACCTTTGGGGCATGGGACTGACCAAAACCGAAATATTCACCGAAGAGCAAAACCGCATCGCGGATCTGGCGAAAGCATTTGCGCATCCTGCACGGGTGGCCATTCTGCAATTGCTGATTGCCAAGAAAGCCTGCGTTTGTGGTGATCTGGTGGACGAGCTGAATTTGGCCCAAGCGACCGTATCCCAGCATTTGAAAGAACTGAAACGCATCGGCATCATTCAGGGCGAAATCAATCCACCCCGCGTGTGCTACTGCATCAATCCCCCCGTATGGGAGGAAGCCCAACGCGCATTCGGAGCCTTGTTTGACACGTTTGTGCCTGTGACCTGCTGCTAGTCAACGCCGGGCCGACGCTTCGGCAGGTGTTTTTTTGCCTGAATCAATCGTAATATTACAATATACCAATAGGAAAGCATATGGAAACCGCCGAGCAAATCAAAGAAGTCGTGCGCCTGAAATACGGTGCGATTGCTGAACAACCGACCGTCGGCCCGGCCGATGCCAATGGCTGCTGTGGCCCCACCTCTTGCTGTGGGCCATCCAGCCCGGGGCCTGAAACGGTCGCCAGCGTGCCCATTGATATGGCCGTGGGTTATGACGAGCTGAACGGCTACGTGGCCGAAGCCGATTTGGGATTGGGTTGCGGCCTGCCTACGCAGTTTGCGCAAATCAAACCCGGTGATACGGTGGTGGATCTGGGATCGGGCGCAGGCAATGACTGCTTTGTGGCCCGTGCCGAAACCGGCGAAACGGGCCGCGTGATCGGCCTGGACATGACCCCGGCCATGATCGACCGTGCCCGCAAAAACACCAAGACGCTCGGATTTACCAACGTCGAGTTCGTCTATGGCGACATCGAGGACATGCCCTTGCCGAGCAATCTGGCCGATGTGGTGGTGAGCAATTGCGTGATGAATCTGGTCCCCGACAAACAAAAAGCCGTGGCCGAAACCTTCCGCATTTTAAAGCCCGGTGGTCATTTCAGCATCTCCGATATCGTGCTGAAAGGGGAGCTGCCCGCAGGCTTGCAACAGGACGCCGAACTCTATGTGGGTTGCGTCTCGGGTGCCATCCAGAAGAGCGACTATTTGCAGCTCATTCAGGAGAACGGTTTTACCAACATCACCGTGCAGAAAGAGCGGGAAATCGCCTTGCCGGATGATGTGCTGAAAAACTATCTGTCGGCCGACGAAATCGCCGATTACCGCCAACAGGACAAAGGTATCTACAGCGTCACGGTGTTTGCTCAAAAGCCCGAAGAAGCGGCCA
>JADQBA010000386.1 GCA_016903675.1 Stigonema ocellatum SAG 48.90 = DSM 106950
ATTGACGATGATTCTGCCACAATTGCCAAAGTTGCTAAATCAAACTGATTGCCAATACAAGCCGCTAACTGCAACATTTCTTGAGTTGATTGTGGCAGTTTTCGTAATTGAAATGCCATAAAAGCAACCACGTCATCTGTAACTGCTTGCTGACTCACCTGTACAATGTCACATTGCCAACAGCCTGACTCAAAATCAAATTGAATCAGCCCATCAAGATGCAATGCTTTGAGAAACTGTGTCGCAAAAAAGGGATTACCTTGAGTTTTTTGAGATACTAATTGACCAAGAGACCATGCCACATTTTCTGTACACTTGAGTGTGTCAGCAACTAACTGATTCACTTGCCGTTGACTCAGTGGTGCTAAAGTAATCGTATTAATTGTTGCTTGGTTTTTTTGCATCTCACCCAAAGTTAACATTAACGGATGTGCTGAGTTCACTTCATTATCACGGTATGCACCAATTAACAGCAGATGACTTGTATCAGCCATCAGTAGCTGCATTAACTTCAGTGATGCTGAATCAGCCCATTGCAAATCATCTAAAAACATCACTAATGGATGTGATGCACTTGTAAAGACTTGGGTAAATTTTTGGAACAATAAATTAAATCTATTTTGTGCCGCAGTTCCTGATAATTCTGGCGCTGGCGGTTGTTGACCAATAATTCTTTCTAATTCAGGTATAACTTCAATAATTACTTGTCCGTTGTCACCAACAGCTTCTAGAATATTATTTTTCCATTGTTGGATTTGAGCATCACTATTCGTTAACAATTGCCCCATTAAATCCTGGAAGGCTTGCACAAATGCACTGAAGGGAATATTTCTTTGAAATTGATCATATTTACCCTTGATAAAATAACCGCGTTGCCGTACAATGGGTTTATGAACTTCGTTGACAACTGCTGTTTTTCCAATTCCCGAAAAACCCGCAACTAGCATCATTTCCGTTGCACCAAGGCTAACTCTTTCAAATGCTTGGAGTAGGGTTGATACTTCCGTTTCTCGTCCATAGAGTTTGTCGGGGATGATAAAGCGATCGCACAAATCTCTTTGTGCAATTTTGAAGTCCTCAATCTGACCAGTTTCTTGGAGTTGAGTTAAACACTTTTCTAAATCAAATTTTAGCCCTAATGCACTCTGATAACGGTCTTCAGCATTTTTCGCCATCAATTTCATCACTATGTCACAGAGAACTTGGGGAATGGGTTGTCCATTTTTGAATTGGGAATTTATAATTTTTAATTGATCTGGAAGTTTTGCCAGATGACAATGTACCAACTCCATGGCATCATGGGACTTAAAGGGTAACTCTCCTGTAAGTAGTTCGTAGAAAGTCACACCCAGTGAATAAAAATCAGTCCGGTAGTCTATCCCTCGATTCATTCTTCCGGTTTGTTCTGGGGAAAGATAAGCCAGTGTCCCTTCTAACACATTGGGACTGACGAGGGTTTGCATTTCCCGTGGTAATAGTGATGCAATACTAAAGTCGATTAATTTAACTTGTTTTGAAAGCGGATTGATTAAAATATTACTGGGTTTGATATCTTTATGAATAATCCGCTCGTGATACAGTATGTCTAAGGCGTTGCACAGGGCGATCGCGATCTGTAAAAATTCTTGACCAGACACGATATATCCCGTCTGGTCAGAAGTAAGATAATCCTTCAAGGAAATCCCCCCAAAGTCTTCCATCACCAATGCATAGCCATTTTGATATGGTTCCAAGCTATAAGTTTGGATGATTAGGGGTGAGTTGAGATTTTTGGTAATGGTGTACTGATTGCGAAAC
>JADQBA010000323.1 GCA_016903675.1 Stigonema ocellatum SAG 48.90 = DSM 106950
CAGGCTCAGATTACACCTGATAGGACATTACCTAATAATTCTATTGTGACCCCCAATGGTAGCACCTTAAATATTACAGGTGGGACTCAAGCGGGGGCAAATTTGTTTCACAGCTTTAGGGAGTTCTCTGTTCCCACAGGATCTGAAGCTTTTTTTCACAATGGTGTTGATATCAGCAACATTATCAGCAGGGTGACCGGACCGAACCCCTCTAATATAGATGGATCGATTCGGACTTTGGGTGCAGCTAACCTATTTGTGATCAATCCAAATGGAATTGTCTTTGGACCAAATGCTAGGCTGAACGTCGCTGGTTCATTTGTGGCAACGACTGCCAATGCAATTCAATTTGGTAATCAAGGCTTTTTTAGTGCTGATGTGCCGAATAATCCAGCCTTGCTCACAATTAATCCTTCTGCTTTGATCTTCAATCAAATTGCCGCAGCGGCAATTCAAAATAACTCCAGAGCATCAGCACCTATGGACACTGATGGTCTTGTTGTTCCGGATGGTAAGAGTCTACTGCTTGTAGGCGGCGACATCAACATGTATGGTGGTAAACTGAAGGCTTCTGGTGGTCGAGTAGAACTGGGAGGATTGGCAGCAACAGGAACAGTTGGGCTAAATGTGGATGGCAATCTATTGAGTTTGAGCTTCCCCAATAACTTAGAGCTGGCTTCGGTATCTCTGAGCAATGGTTCCAACGTAGATGTAAGCGTAGATGTAAGTGGTAGTAGTGGAAGTATCATTATTAATGCTCGCAATCTAACTTTTGGTGGAAGCAGTAGCCTAACTGCGGTAAATGCAGGCAATGTGAATATCAATGCCCGCAATGCTGTCTCGTTGGAGGATGGCTCTTTTTTATATGCAGCTACCAATGGAAACCAGAATGCAGGCAGCGTGACTATCAATGCGGGCGATAGCGTTTCTCTAAATGGTAGTAATATTTTTAGTAATGTGCTTGGAAACGGTAAAGGAAATGGCGGTGTCATCAGTATTAACACTAGATCGCTTTCACTGACAAACGGTGCAAGACTGTATGCCGATACTGAGGAGTCAGGATCAGGTTCAGCAGGCAGTGTGATTATCAATGCAAGCGATCGCGTGTCCTTGGATGGGGATAAGAGTGGTGTATACAACCTCGTGAACTCAACAAATGCTATCGGAAACAGTGGAGGCATCAGCATTACAACCGGAACACTCTCACTCACCAATGGCGCTCAACTGAATACCTCAACCAGTGGACAGGCGAATGCTGGCGATATCAGATTAGAAGCAAGCGATCGCGTCTCCTTTGATAACAGTCGTCTGTTCACCAGTGTGGGGGCGACAGCCACCGGAAAGGGCGGAAACCTCTACATAAAAAGTAGAGATATTTCCTTTGCTAATGGCACTCTGTTGATTCTCTCTACTCTTGGAAAGGGGGATGCAGGTAATGCCATGATCACTACTAGATCACTTTCTCTCACCGATGGCTCCCTACTGACAACATCCACTGCCGACAATGCAACGGGGAATGCTGGTAACATTTCCATCGAGAAAGCTGAGTTTGTCAGCCTTTCTGGAAATAATCCTATAAATGGACGCTCTACTGAAGTATCTTCAGACACCATCGGCAAATCCACGGGTAGTGGTGGTAATATCACCATTGATGCTGCGAAGGTTCGTGTATCAGATGGGGCAACTATAAATGCAGGAACGACATCTAGTGGAACTGGTGGCAGCATTACGATTAATTCTCAAACCCTTGAGGCTACAAATGGTGGTGAGTTGATTACCACCACCTCAGGCACGGCAAATGCAGGTAATATTACGGTTCAAGCTAGCGACCGGGTCATTGTCAATGGCAGCGATCCTACTGTGGATGAGCGCAGGAGAACCTTTAAAACACAACCACCACCAGTAGGAGGAGATCTGGCAAATGTTGAATCTGCCAGTGGCTTTTTTGCTTTGTCTTCTAGTTCAGCAAATGCCGGAGAGATTAAAGTGAGCGCTCCCCAAATTCGTTTAGACAACCAAGGAAAATTCAGCGCTAACTCTGCATCAGGTAATGGCGGCAATATCGAACTCCAAATCACAGACTTACTGCTCTTACGCCATCAAAGTCTCATCTCTACCAGTGCGGGTAATGCTAATGCTGTTGGTAATGGCGGTAAAATCAAGATTGAGGCACCCAATGGCTTTGTCATTGCCGTTCCAAACGAAAGCAGCAATATCACTGCTAATGCTTTCTTTGGCTCTGGTGGTAAAATCGAAATCAGAGCTACTGGTATCGTTGGTTTGAGTGTGCTTAGCAGAGAAGATTTGGAGAAACGGTTTGGAAAAAACAACCATTATCAACTGGACCTTCAACAGCTACTTCAACAGCAACCAACCAACGTCATCACCGCTATTTCTCAACAAAACCCGGATTTAAGCGGCACTGTGCAAATCAACACTCCCAATGTTGACCCCAGCCGAGGATTAGTGCAACTCCCCACAAAAAGTGCTGAATCCGGAAAACTCAGTGATCAAAGCTGTGCCGCCTTTGAAGGGACAGAAGGTAATAGCTTCGTTGTCACTGGACGTGGTGGTTTGCCCCCCAGTCCCGACGAACCCCTCAGCACTGATGCGGTGTGGTCAGATACTCGCCTACAAGCTTATACAGCGCAACAGCATTCTGCTGAGAAACCCGCAGCTAAACCACACTCTAAACATAAACCTGAACCCGTGGCAATTGTGCCTGCTACAGGTTGGGTGTTCAACGGCAAAGGGGAAGTAACCCTGATCTCCACCGCATCTAACCCCACTGGTCATGGTTCTACTCCTGCTACTTGCCGGGAAAAGTAGCGGGTGGTGTGCTTTCTTGAAACATAGGGGTGTAGGGGTGTTACTCGCTGCTCAAAAGTCAAAATTCAAAATTCAAAATTCAAAAGTTAAAACATTTTTGACTTGTTACCTTAGCTTTTGACTTCCCCTTTGGGGTGTGGGGGTGTAGGGGGACTAGGTGAATCGTTACGGATGTTGCGATCTGCGTTTCGCTGTACTCGCAACGCTTATGCCTCGGATGCGATGGTTCTTTTGCTTATATCTTGCACCTATAAGTAGAAACCACAAATAACCAAACAAGGAGTCATAAAATTGACAGTCATTTCAAAACGGACATAAGTCCTCTAAAAGAGGACTTATGCTACTAGCGCCTGGGACTTCAAGTCCCAGGCGGATGCGGTCTCAACCAGGCTGGTGCAATTGGTGAAAAGAGCGACCCCGTTCGGGTCGAGTCAATTTGGGACATCATCCAAATCGAGAGACAATTATAGATTAATTGGGCGAATATATGAGCGTATAGTTTCCCATTATAATGAAACTCTAACCGAAAAAATTGCCTTTGTCAACCCCCAACACCAAAAACTCGAGAGCTTTCATCCCGTTTTGGGAGGTTTGCGTCACTCTTCCCCAAGAGCAAAAAGAGCGATCGCTCTTTTCCAACAAGATTTAACGAATCGCAGATAAACGCAGATAAATCTGTAATTTATGCACATCAAAACCGACAAAAGTCATTCGCTGCAAAAGTTATAATTTAATTAAGTTTGTCAAGAGAAATTTTTAAGGGTCGGGAAGGGTGTAATGTTCAATAAAAGTATCCACAAGCATTGGTTATTGGGAATTTTCGTTGTCGGGGTAAGCGCTTTGTTTGGGGATAGTGCGCAGGCTCAGATTACACCTGATAGGACATTACCTAATAATTCTATTGTGACCCCCAATGGTAGCACCTTAAATATTACAGGTGGGACTCAAGCGGGGGCAAATTTGTTTCACAGC
>JADQBA010000123.1 GCA_016903675.1 Stigonema ocellatum SAG 48.90 = DSM 106950
AAGGAATCAAGCAAGTATGCAAGTGCGGTGGAATTTCAAAATGTTACCCAACCAATCCCAAGAGGCGACTCTTGAGGATTGGTTGGTGACGTTGCGAAAACATCGTAATTATGCTTTAAGAGAACGGAAAGACGGGTTCGATACTAACAACCAAGATGTTGATACCAAGATTGCTTATGCCTATGGAGCTTACTGCGACTTAGGTTCAAGAATAGAATATGGTTCTTCCTGCCCCCTAACTTGCCCAGTCCTCAAGCATGGTGTCATCCCTGAAAATTTAGAGCTAGCAACCAAGCAATCCAAAGTAAAGGACAAGGCGACGAAGGAAGTTATCGGGACTAGGCGTGAATGGGATTCAGCTTCTGGCATTCAGATGAAGGTCACGTCAGGGCTTCGACAATATGAGGATAGTTTTGCTGCCATTGATTCAGGTGTTTTGCAGCGCAATATCGCCAAATTGGACACAGCCTATGCCAATTTTTGGAAGCAGGGTAGAGGTTTCCCGCAGTTCACCAGACGGTTAGACTCTTTTGAATACAAACCAGGTCGTGTTATCTTGCGTCATATCCGCAAGAATTACGCTACTGCCTACCTACCGGGAATCGGTGAAGTCAAATTTCACAACAGCCGCGATTTATCCCTGATCCAGGATTTAAGAACTTGCACAGTCAAGCGCGAGGGTGGTAGTTGGTACATATCTATGTTGGTTGAGATTCCTGGTATATTGCCAGAGTTGAAGTCACTGGATTTATCTAAATCAGTTGTTGGTATCGATGTTGGCATCAACAAGCTCGTTGCTTTGTCTGATGGCAGCTTTATTGAAAACAAACGGTTCGCAACCAATAAAAGGAAGGCTCGTCGGTTAGCAATGCGTCAACGTGCTATTGCACGTAAACAGAAAGGCTCTAAAAACAAGATTAAGGCTGCAAAGAGATTAGCCAAACAGCAACACAAAATAGCCCAGCAGCGGGATGGGTACAATTGGCAAGTCGCATCCACTATTGTCAAGACTGCTGATGCTGTGGCGCGGGAAGACCTGAAAATTAAGAACATGGTCAAACGCGCCAAGCCTAAGCACGATGGTAAAGGTGGTTATAGGCAAAATGGTGGAAAGCGAAAAACAGGATTAAATAAAGTAATTATTGATGCTGCTTGGGGTGATATCTTTAACAAGATTGCTTGGTTGGCGCTTAAGACTGGCAAGCCAGTTGTCACGGTACCTGCTAAGCATTCAAGCCAAGAATGTCCCCAATGTGGTCATATAGATAAAGCAAACCGCGACGGAGAAAAGTTTCTATGCGTGTTCTGTGATTACACAGAACACGCTGACACAAAAGCGAGTAAAACGCTAGCGAAAAGAGCGGGATTGGTCTTCCCGAAAAACGAAAAGTCCCTACCCCCGGACTGGGGGAAAGTCACGCCGTCGCACGGGTACGTGCGCCCGCTCCGCTAACGGAAGTTATCAGCGCCAAGGTGCGCTGAGTCCAGGAACCAAGCCTCTGGGAATCACCGCCATGTGTGGGAAACTCCGACAGTCGGATATGTAGAAGATATGGCCGAAACTTCTACAGAATCCCCTTGCCTTTAGGCATGGGGAGTGTCAATAACCCCAAAAACCTAAACCGATGAATCCCCAACTCTCCACGTTTTGGAACTTACCCACAATTATTTTATGAAGACGTTAAGCCAGACTGCCAATTCATCCAATAAGCCTAAAACCATATCTAGCCCGTCTGTAGATTCATCCAAAGCGCTCATCGATATCGCTCAGCGTGATGTGGATGGAGTTCTGCACTTATTCGACACAACGAAGTCGGGGCTTTCTGAGACTGAAGCCAAGCGGCGGTTAGGGAAATCCGGGCTGAATGAGATCGCCCGCGAAAAACCGATCAAGTGGTATGTCCAACTGCTGAAAACGGTGACTAATCCCCTCTCGCTTTTACTCATTGTTCTGGCGACGATTTCACTCTTAACTGGGAGTCCGACAGCCGCTCTCATCATTTTTATAATGGTGATGTTTGGTGGGTTGCTGCGCTTTTCACAAGAATTTCAGTCGAACAAAGCCGCCGAAAAGCTCCGGGAAATGGTAAGCACAACGGCAACGGTGAGTCGGAAGGATGCCATTAAAGATGCTGCACCGAAAGAAAATCCGGGAATAACAGCAGGAAAAGAAATTGCGGTGAAGCTACTGGTGCCTGGTGATATCATCTTTCTTTCCGCCGGAGATATGATTCCAGCCGATGTCAGGCTGATTGCTACCAAGGATTTATTCCTCAGTCAGTCAACCCTCACCGGAGAGTCTCTACCCACTGAAAAACACGCAGAACTCCTCGATAACAAGGAGAAAAACCCACTGGATCTAGTCAATCTCTGTTTCATGGGCACCACGGTAGTCAGTGGTTCTGGAACAGCCGTTGTCGCAGAAACTGGTAGTCATACTTATCTAGCATCACTGGCTAAAACTGTCAGCGGACGCAGAGTAAGAACGAGCTTTGACAAAGGTGTGAATGGCGTGACCATGCTGCTGTTGCGCTTTATGCTGATTATGGCTCCACTAGTTTTTCTGATCAATGGAGTGCTTAAAGGCAATTGGGTCGAGGCATTCACATTCGGTTTATCTGTTGCTGTGGGACTGGCTCCTGAAATGTTGCCTGTGATTGTCACGGCAAATTTGGCGAAGGGGGCGATCGCCATGTCTAACAAAAAGGTGATTGTCAAAAACATTGATGCAATTCAAGACTTTGGCTCCATGAATATTCTGTGTACTGACAAAACAGGCACCCTGACCCAAGACAAAATCGTCTTGCAGAGGCACTTAGATCCCTACGGTGAAGAAAGTACAGATGTACTCAAATATGCCTATCTCAATAGCTTTTACCAGACTGGCTTAAAAAATTTATTGGATGTAGCCGTTCTCGATCACAATCAAGAACTTGAATCTTTAGACATTGAGAAAAACTACCAGAAATTTGATGAAATTCCTTTTGACTTTGTGCGTCGTCGCATGTCTGTTGTCGTCGAAGAAATGGGAAAACAGCATGTGCTGATTTGCAAAGGTGCAGTTGAAGAAATCCTAAAAGTCTGTACCCAACTCAAAGTCAATGGCAAGGTTTTGCCAATGGATGAGTCAGTCCGTACCAAAGTTGCCGATTTACAACAAAAACTCAACTCTGACGGGTTACGGGTAATCGCGGTGGCATACAAAGTCATGCCACCGGATCAATTACATTACGCCATTAACGATGAGAGTGATTTGGTTCTGTTGGGCAACATTGCGTTTCTCGATCCGCCCAAAGATTCCGCTGCCGAAGCGATTAAAGCTCTCAAGGGACATGGAGTCGATGTAAAAATTATCACCGGGGATAATGAAATCATTACTCGTAAAATCTGCAAAGATGTTGGCTTGCCTGTGCAAAACGTCTTATTAGGTAGCAATATTGAATCTCTATCGGATGATGAATTAGCCAAAGTTGCTGCCACCACAACCATTTTTGCCAAATTCTCTCCAACCCAAAAAGCCAAAGTTATTCAGGTGCTGCGAAAAAAAGGCAACATTGTGGGATACATGGGAGATGGTATCAATGATGCAGCTGCTTTGCGGGAGGCAGATGTGGGCATCTCAGTTGATACGGCAGTCGATATTGCCAAAGAGTCGGCAGATATCATTTTGTTAGAAAAAAACTTGTTAATCCTGGAATCTGGGGTAATCGAAGGGCGCAAGACTTTTGCCAACATCATCAAATACATCAGAATGGGCACTAGCTCTAACTTTGGCAATATGTTTAGCGTCTTGGGTGCGAGTGCGCTTCTGCCATTTTTACCGATGCAACCAGTGCAAATATTGATAAATAATCTCCTCTACGACTTTTCGCAAACGGGCATCCCCTTCGATCATGTAGATCCAGAAGACCTGGTTAAGCCGCCGAAGTGGAAAATTGATAATATTCGGCGATTTATGATATTCATCGGTCCGATTAGCTCCATTTTCGACTATTCCACCTATGCCCTGATGTGGTTTGTATTTGGGGCGACCTCTGTACACAATCAAGCTTTGTTCCAAACGGGTTGGTTTGTGGAAAGTCTGATGACTCAAACGCTGATTGTCCATGTCATTCGCACGGCTAAGATTCCTTTTTTCCAGAGTTGGGCTTCTTTACCCATGCTGCTGATCACCGCCACTGTGATGGGAGTCGGAATGTATCTGCCATTTTCTCCCATTGGAGCGAGTTTAGGGTTTGTTCCCTTGCCAGCCGTTTATTTTCTCTGGTTAGGTTTAATCCTAACTTGCTATTGCGTATTGACTCAGTTTGTAAAAACTTGGTTCATCAAGAAATATGGATATACTTAAGGCATCCAAAATTTAAATTTTAACGAAACCTTGAGATCAAAGGCTGAGGGGGTGACAAAAACCTTTGAATCAAAGACGCAGCAAGGGTTTTGAACCGTTATGCGTCTTGGGGAAACCCCAAGACCGGACAGGTCTACTGCGCATCTCGAAATAAATTGATTCATCACGGAGATGTCTATTACGCTACGCCATAATCTGTATACTGACGCTTGTATGGAGCTTGCAAACCCAAGATAATATCCTCTGGTGGTACTCCCATCATCACTAATTCCTCTGCTGGATTGCGATCGGTTAAATTCTGTTGCAGCCAGATTTTGCCATCTTTAATATCAAAATGCATCACGCATCGATAAATACGATTAAATCCTTGCCAACCTACATTCATCCATTGATAATGATTGCGTTCTGTGTCTAAAATGAGTTGGACTTCGACATCGTTGTCCGAGACATCGTCACTGGCATAGTTCGTCAACAGTGTTTTAACATACTCTTGATATTTTGCTAGTTTATCCACTGTACAATCACCTCATCTACTGGATTGTAAACAATTAATAGCACCTGATAGTGTTTGATCGCAGTTTTAGTAAACTCAAGTTGAAAAAATGTTTTGTACGTATCCAATGGAACTGCTAAGTATAATAATCGATCAGGTTCATATCCTGCTAATGCTAGACGGTAACTAAGGAATTGTCCCAAAGCGGAGTAAAAATCTGTAATTGCAGAGGGGTTTAAAAAGCTTTTGATTTCAATTGCTATTTTTTCATTTCCTTTTTCTGCGGCAATTATTTTCTCTGCTCCTAAATCAATTTGGAAGTTGACTTCCCCAAATTTAAACTTTAATGGATCGCTTGTAATTATCCATTGTTCTTTTTGCAAAGCTTTTTTAACTGATTCATGAAAAATATCTTTTGCAGACACAGTTAGAAAAAATATTCTTTTCAGATTTGATATTAAGTAGTCATGCAAAATTATTTACACATTTATTTAACCTACAATGACCGTTTGACAAGCATTTCAGCCGATGTAAGTATGAAATTAATTTTGCACAAGTACTTACCCATTTTAATATGCTTTCGCACTCATTGTACAGCGATAGGAGACAACTGGTTCTGGATGCAGGTCCCCTCATTGCCCTGTTCCATGCCAAAGACACCTACCACAGCCAAAGTGTGGCTGGCTTTACTCAGTTAACTAGATAGGAAAGCCTCTACAAGCACTACAAGTAGAGGCGTATGTCCGTCAATATCCTGTGAAGGAGTATACGCAGTAAATCTAATCATTATTATATAGCAAAAGCAGTACTCTGACTAGAAAATCGGGAGTGGGGATTAGGGGTATGGGCAAGAACCTCTCGTTCCCATGCTGAGCATTGCTGCCTCTGCTATCAAGGTCGAGGCAGCAGCCCCGAAGCCTCCTCTCTGCCTTCATAAAAAATAATTTATACAAACAAAAACGTGGCATCAATGACGCCACGCTAGATAAACACAACACAAAAACACTATCAAGACCTTTATGCTCAACATTTTAACGTTATTATAAATACAGTGTAATTAGTGTTATTACTTAAATTTGATCGTGGCTGCATTTACACGAGAAGGAGGAGGGGGGGAGGGGTGGGGGGACAAGGGGGACAAGCCGCTACGCGGAAATTCAAAATTCAAAATTCAAAATTCAAAACACTTTTGACTTGTTACCTTAGCTTTTGACTTCCCCAAAGGGGCGGGGGAACAAGGGAGAAGTGTTTATAATTCCTGCGAGGATTGCTATACTACCTGAAAATTGCTGTAAAACCGGATTCAGCTTCATTAAGTGTCAAAATAATTAATTGGATAAATACTTTGCTAAGATTTATGAGACATTTGCGCCATGTTGTGCAGACTGTATCTATCAGCGTGCTATTATTGACGACGGCTGCAACTCCTTGTTTTGCCGCCTCGCAAATTATCTTTCGGTATGGTTTGTTTGAACAATCACTACCCGTTGCCGATTTACGTAAGTATGCAGATACGCAACAAGTTTCTTCTGATTTGCGATTTTTTCTCAAGTTCTTCAATCGCGAACAAGTTCATGAGTTTCATCAGGCGCTACAAGTAAAAATGTCTCTTGACCTTGGGGCTTTGAATAAGCTACTCAATACAGAACTTGCTAAAGAAATTGTATCTGGTGTTTCCCAAGGTATCGCCCGTCGTGACAAAGCCGGGGTACAAGCACTAGACGCCGCTGTTATCCTCGGGGCTAATTCTAAAGATGGTTTGGGAATCATCAGCTTTCTTGAAGCTTACCCCAGTGAAAGACTAGTTATTAACATTCCAGCAGCGTTAGAGATAGGAAGTCGGTTAAATCTATATTCCACTGAAATACCACCCAAGGATAACTTAAGTTCTACTTCTTTATGGCAACTTGAAGTTCAATATCAGAAATTTGCTACTCAAGGAAAGCAATTCTCTGCTTGTTTGTTTGGGGATTCTGTTACTGCTGAACTTGGTAATACCCTTGGTAAGGATACTTTTAATTTTGCGTTAAATGGGTTAAGTGGTATTTCGCTTGTTGAACAACTGAAGCTTCTGATTCCTACTAAAGTTAGATGCGAAAAAGCTGTTATCGCTATTGGTGGAAATGATGCTTGGTACGGATTGAGTGATGACTTATTTGCGAATAAACTCCGAGAATCGATTTCCTTAGTGCGAAGCCTTGGAACTAAGCAAATCTTTTTGATTCCTGCTTTTTACTCAACAGTTGCCGCAAGTAAAGACCCAAGCATCTCAGCAACAAATTCTAGAGTAGCCCAGATTAATACTGTCATGAATCAAGTTGCAGTTCAAGACAATATACCATTGGAGCAACAAGAAGTTCAATCATTAAATGAGAATGATGCTTTGAAAGATAATATAAGCTCAGAAGATGGCGCTCATTTGAATAATGAAGGTATCAGCATTTATCGGCAGGCATTATTCAAGATTCTGGGTAAGTAATACCAATTCGTAATTCGTAATTCGTAATTCGTAATTATTTTTCAGAGGGGGATTTAAACCCCGACTGAAAAATGACGAATCCGTAGGGGCTGACTAGTCTTCAGAAACCCGGTTTCTCAAAGAAACCGGGTTTCTCTGGGTGTACGAATCATTTAGGATTGCTATATATCAATTAGTTGCAAGTTCTGGTGCTGATTTCGTACTATGGATTCTAAAAGCACCCTATAGCTGGACAGATTCAATGCCGCTGCTCTGGTCTATGTTGTTCAACGTATTTATCCACCAGGGAACGGAGCATACGCTGATAAGGCACATTTGCTTTTCGCGCTTCTTCTTTCAGGAACTCTATACTGCTGCGGGTAAATTCTGAAGTGACCCTGATGGTTTCTTCCTTGCGTACCAGTTGGGAAGGGGGCGGCAGAAAATCCTCAATAATCGTTACTTTCCCTTTCGGGGCATCTTCAAAGCGGGTGGTTTTTCTCATAAAACTTTCTCCATTTTCTCCAGTTGCCTGCGCCAATGATACGGATGCTTTGCCCCCGTACCGTAAAGCGTACGGTCAGGATGCCTTGAGGAGTCTTACCTATACAAAAGAACCGCTCTTCGTCTTTGGAGTGTAGCTCGTCATGGATAATGATGCGGTTTGTATCGTAAAACGCTTCCTGGGCATCCACAAAAGCAACCCCATGCTGCTCCTGGTTTATCGCATCTTTTTCATCGTCCCACTCAAACGTATAGGATAGCATATTTTTATCTGTAAATAAATATGCTATTTATCCCACATTTAATAACCAGGCAACACAATTTTTTACCCTCTTACGTGGCTTGGCGTGGGTTGGATGTCCCGCGACATTGGGTTAAAAAAGCATCTGGGCATAAATCGCTATATCGCTAAAAAGCGATAAATTAGTATGTATCATCCCTCTTTTTAGAGGATTTACCCCGTTTTTCAGATTCTGCTACAGGGGGGGAGTTGTTTCCGAATATTACAATTTGCTACGCCTATTACCTATTATTTACAATAATAGGCGATGACTCTTCTTTCTATAAACAGGCGATCGCTTGATAGATAAGTAGTGCGATAGCAGAAGGCTCAAGCTTTGCTTATCGCACTCTGGTGAAAATGGTTTTGATTCAAGATGAGGGGCGATCGCTTGATGGACAGGTAGGGCGATCGCACTGCGGTGAAAATGGTTTTGATGAGATATGGGCGATCGCCCTCCCAAATTCCCCAAAGCGATGTCTACGACGGGCTACGCCTACGCCATCTTCCTACAAAAAGCGAACAGGATTCATTATCTGCGGCAATGGGTAAGGGAGCAGTTGGTACAATGCAGAAACTTAAATAAAATAAAATTATCCTCCACTGAAACCCCATCATGGCTATTCCAGAACTAGAACAACAACTCTTACAGCTTTCGCTCAATGATAAACTGTATATTATCCAACTGCTTGCCCAAAGCCTGACTGCACCCAATCACAACACCCACCCAGACCAACCAAGTAAACTCTCAGAATTTTTCCGTCAATCCCCACTAGCTGAAGTGAGCGAAGAATTGGACTTTAGCCGCGATCGCAGTTTACCCCGCGATGACTTCACGCTATGACTTTTCTCCTTGATACCTGTCTGATTTCTGAACTTGTTGCCAAACACCCAAATCAAAAGGTTTTAGATTGGCTAGATGCCCAAGTGCCAGACACTCTTTACATCAGCATTATTACAATTGGCGAAATTGCTAAAGGTATCAGTAAAATTACCGCGTCTAAGCGAAAAGAATCGTTAACGAAATGGCTAAATGAAACTCTACCCAGTCGTTTTAAAGATAGAACGCCAGCGCAATCAACCGGGCTTCCGCTTCACCATCAAACAGCCGTGGTATCGCCGGATTTTCACGCTTCTTGCGCTCAAGTGCCGCCGAAAAACCACCCTCGACCAAGCGTTTGCGTGCCTCACAAACCGTATGTTTATTGCAATGCAGTAGTTTGGCTATCGCTTCCACCGTCAGACGCTCACCATTTTCATCGCTGTGTAAAAGTATCTGTGCATTGCGAATCTTATGAGCACCTCCTTTCCCCTTCTTCACGATCGCTTCTAATTCCTGCCGCTCCTCCCCACTTAACCGCACGATATACCTTTGCCGTTCTATTGCCCCCCCTTCCCGGTGTTGTGGTCAACAATCTTTATAATTTTATCCGGTTTTTGGCAATTACATTCTACTAGTCCCAAGGTGACAATTGTGGGAGTTGAAAAAAGTAGCATTATACTAAAGCACAAATTTGCATAAGCATAAAAATACTACTATATATTTGTAGCTCAATACTTTAGTACAATTTCACTTTTGTACAAAAGTTAATGAACACAATTGAGATACCTCAACCTTCGCGCTCATGGCACTCGGTTGGGTCAGGTTCATAGGAAGTCGGCGGGAAACTCCCTCACCTTGAGTTAAGTGGAGAGGGGCAGCACTTCTCGACGAGACGCACTCGCGTTCGGCAAGCTCAGTGACCACCGCACTTCTCTACGATCCGGAGTGGGTGTCCAGTAATCTAATAGCTCGTGTTCGCGTAGCGTCCCTACGGGAGGAGTCGGAACCTGTAAGGGTAAACGAAACTCACGCAGTGAGTTGGAACCCCACGGATAAATCCGGGGGGTAGTTCAGTTCCACGCCAGTTGCTTGGACTGTCGGAGACGCTGTTCGCGTTCAAGTCGGGCAAAGCCGCCCAACGCACTATGTAATTAATTCGGCTTGACTACTGATTAGGGGTTGTATTGCACTGAGAGATACAATAAATAAGATATGTAGCTCGGAAATCAACCAGTTTAAATAGTTGATATCAGCATGAAACTTTTAATGTTTTATGTGGATAAACCTAATATTTTCACAATAAATACAGAAGAAATAATAGTCTTCTGTGGGCAAATACTATTTTAAATTCTCTGTCAACAACCAATAGTATTGGGATTTTATGGTGAAATTTATATTCTGACTTACCGCCCGATATTTTGTCAGTCGGGTCAGTCGGATTTTTAAGGAAATAAAGTCGGATTTTTAAGGAAAAAAGTCGCACAAATAGTGATTTTAGTTATTAACTATATACAGAAATAATCTGCTCAAAAAATAATTTTTTATACTTGAATAAAACTTTTTACTGGTGTTATAAATAGACAAGAGTTAAGGAGATTAAATCATGAAAAAAGCACTACTGATTGCTACCACATTGATGGCACTGGGTCTTCCTGCACAAGCTATTCAGCTTAACCAAGTTAATCAAGGACACCAAGATCAACTAAGCCAACAAACTCAACCTGTACAAGTTATAGCAACCCCTTGTAAAATAGTTAATAGCAGAAAAATATGCAATCAATTTTAATAACTATTCACCTCTATAACCTGTCATAAAATGACAATTTTAAACCCTTATAACCTATAATCTATGATTGAGGTAAGGAGGGTTTCATTATGTCCGTTTAGCAAAAATTGCGTACCCTCATAAATAAATTTATGGAATTGAAATAAGGACGGATTGATTCTGGTGATAAGTTGTTTTTAATCTACTCTGCAATTACAACTTTTACGCTCTTTTATTCTCGATAATTATCACTCTTGATAAAGGCTTATTTTGTCTCAAGCAACTGTTTAATATTCTCCTCGCTAGCATTATCTGTTGCTTGACTAAATTTTTTCTTGGTAAACGCATTTACCTGCTGTGCTTTTGGTAGTAATTTAAGAGGGCTAAACGAATTCTCTTCACTTCGTTTAAACCTCTGTTTTTCTGCATCTATAGCGTGAATAAACGTAGCAATATCAGGGTAGTTAGCAATCACCCCGCCATCGAATTTTCTCGCTTTGCATCTTTATCTATCCTCATTCCTCTCCCCTGCTCCTGTCAGTCGGCAAAGTCGGCTCATGAAGTCTGCAAAGTCGGATAAGCTACAGCAGTCTGCGGTAGCTTATAGATAAGTAGTTAAACATAATTAATTACACATTGTCATTGCGAATGTAGCGAAGCGAAATGAAGCAATCGCAACGGCTGGGATTGCTTCGCTTCGCTCGCAATGACTGTAATTAATTTTGTGTGGTTACTTAAACCCAGACAAGGCTGGGATGTAGTGTGGTGTGCTAGGGCGATAGCCTGACACAAACAAGAAAAGCGATCGCAATAGTTTTGTGTGCTGGGGCGATCGCATTTTCAAAAAAAACCGACTCAATGAAAGCCTGCTACACTTTCAGTTGGGGCAATGGGTAGGTGTAATGATGTTTCTCACAGCTTACACCCGTTGCATCACCCGCTCGGAGGTTAAAACACCTACGCGATCGCTATGACAGCTTGGTGTGATAGGTTTGAATTGCACCTCTAGATTGAATCTTCTGTTGTGGCTAAGGATCGTTTTCATCAAGTTGTTAAGACGGCTCTTGCTAAGGATGGGTGGAATGTTACTCACGATCCGCTTCAGATTAAAGTAGGTGGTGTAGATATGGAAATTGACTTGGGGGCAGAACGATTACTGGCAGCGGATCGAGGAGATGAGAAAATTGCGGTGGAAGTCAAAAGTTTTTTGGCTAGTGCTTCGGCGATTTCCGAGTTTCATACAGCGCTAGGTCAGTTTATTAACTATCGGGCTGCATTACGTCGTGAAGACCCTGATCGCATTCTCTATCTAGCCGTGCCCAATTTAATCTATAACAGCTTCTTTCAACTTGATTTTCCAGCATCAATGCTGCAAGAAAATTCCGTAAAAATCATTGTTTACAATATTGAATTGGAGCAAATTTCACTATGGAAGGAGTGACGGATAAATTAACGAACTATCAGCAAATTGTGCAGCAATTGTTGATGGGTTACGCAGAAGTTAAGCCAGCTTATGGTGAGATTGAGGTTGAGACTATTTTTGATACGCAGCGAAATCACTATCAAATTGTGCATCTAGGTTGGCAGCATAAACGCTGGGTGCATCATTGTGTAATGCATCTTGATATTCGCAATGAGAAAATCTGGATTTTTTACAATTCAACGGAGCATGATATTGCAGCAGATTTAGTCGATTTGGGTGTACCAAAACAAGATATTGTCCTGGGTTTTTATCCTCCTTTTATGCGGGAAATGAGTGACTATGCTGTGGGCTAAAAGCAGAAGGATTAAAAAGGCGATCGTAGTTGTTGGGTGAGGAAGTTGCGATCGCGCTCCAGTATTAATGGCATTGATTCAAGATGAGTGGGCGATAGTTTTGTGTGCTGGGGCGATCGCATTTTCAAAAAACAGACTCGATGAAAGCCTGCTACACTTTCAGTTGGGGCGATCGCAAAACTCCCCATCCTTTCCCCACTTGATGCTGTTGTTGCCTCCTGTGCATCAACAGACAGGAATTCCGCCAACGTCCAGTTTTTTCATCCAATTGAGCCAACGCCAAAATCGGTGCTAGCAGCAATTCAAACAGCGCCACCTCAACGCACCGACAACGATCGCTCCTTACCTCTAACTTCTCCTCAGAAGTCACCACAACCATCACCAACTCAGAGTGCTGCACATCACGCAGTACCTCCGGCGATTCCTCACCCCCAACACTCTCCACTTCCTCCACCACAACGGATAAAGCTACTGTCTCGCCTGCTCCCGCTTCAACTCCCCCATTCCCCTCGGACATTTCCCCTATTTCAGACTCCGTTGCAGTCGCTGGAACCGATAAATCCGTACCAGTCTCATCCTCCCCGATAAAATATTCCTTCAACTCCTCACGCAGAATAGCCCGCGCCTGGGAGATGCGCTTACAGACATTCTGGTAAGAAATTCCCTGCTGTTCTACTATTTCTTGATGTGAAAGTTCTTGATAAAAGTGCAGAATAAACGTCTCGCGCAGCCTTGTCGGTAAGTTATCAATAGCACGACGAATCACAATCCTTTTCTCGTCAGTCTCTACTGCACTCTCTGGCGTATCCTCAAAGGACACCAGTCCTTGCTCCTCACCAGAGGCGTAAACTTCTATATCCTCAACTCGATTCGCCCCCCGACTGCGTTCTCGATGAATATCCACGCAAAGGTTATGAGTCAGTCTTGTCAGCCAAGCCTTAAAATTAGTAATTTCCCCCGCATACTGTTGCACCTTTTCCCAAGCCTTGAGCATCGCCCGCGAAAGTGCATCCTCTGCATCCGTAGGGTTCCCACCTATCCACTTGATGCAGCATCGGTAAAGCTCATCTCGATACTGCTCCCACAATTGCCAAAAAGCCACACTAAAATCATCAGCACCACTACGCCCTGATGAGGAGAAAACTGTTTGAGAAACTACCATAACGTTAGAACTCAACAATCTAATAAATTTGATTTAAATTCGATTTCAGCCGTCTAGAGTAGAAAAACCAACTCACGCATCAAACGCAGGTAGGCTGAAGCATTGTATTTATGAAAATTTGCAGTGTTTTTTTGGGTAAATAGACCATTTGACCATCAACTAGTATGATATTGGCTAGCTGTGTTTAAAGTTACTACCATTCTCTTCCTGTGCGCTAGTCGGAAAGTCGGATCTTAAGGTCGGATCAAGTCGGATTATGTCTAATTTTTTTTGCAGAGAGTATTTATACTGAGTAATCCCCTCAAGAGAATTCACTAAAGGAAAGGATAAGCGTTTTATGAGAGGAATTGATGATACAAATACTTAAGCGTCATGATAAACAAGCACTATAGGAATCTTATTTGATTTTTAAAAAAGATTACGAGAAAATACGGGTGGGTATATAAGTGTAAGACTATACAATGATAAAACAGCATCTACAAACAGTAACACTCCCTGGAGCAATGGCGATCGCAATACATTTGGTAAGCGGAGTTCCTTGGAAACCGCGCTTAAGCCCAAGGCGTGTCCGAAGGGCTTTCGCTAACGAGGAAACCCCAGTAACATACAATACAGCGTGCAAACATCAAAAACCCAGCAAAATGACATCTAACCCCGCATGACCCTTGAAGAAGCAATCGAATGGGTAGAATCGACCCTGGAATCCAAAACAGGTAAACAACTAACCACCTCAGAAAAAGGAATTCTCAAAGCCGCTTGGGAAGACGAACCCTACAGCGCTGTAGCCGATAGCTTATACATGAGCGTGGGGCATATTAAAGATTTAGCTTCCCTATTTTGGAAACGCCTTTCAGACTTACTCGAAGAAAAAGTAAGCAAAAATAACTTTCGCAATTTACTTTTACAACGAAGCGCCACCCCCACTCAGTTCCCTCGAGAAATCGCAGAAAGCGACACCTATCAAACTTCAGACCCCAAAGGCAATATCTTAATCGTTGATGACCTCATCGAAAACCTGCATGTTTTAACCGAGATATTAAGCAAACAGGGGTACAAAGTTCGCAGCGTCACCAACGGTAAAATGGCATTAAAAACCGTCTGCAACAACCCCCCGGATGTGATTTTACTCGATATAAAAATGCCAGATATCGATGGCTATCAAGTCTGCTCAACTCTGAAAGCTGAAGAAGAAACTTCAGATATTCCGATTATTTTCCTCAGTGCATTAAATGAAGTTTTTGATAAAGTCAAAGCCTTTGAAGTCGGGGGAGTGGATTACATCACCAAACCTTTTCAAACTGAAGAAGTTATCGCCCGCATTCAAACTCACCTCACCCTGCAACAGCAAAAACGCCAGTTACGACAAGAAATTGAGCAACATCAACAAACCGCAGAAATTCTCTACCAATCTCGCGCCCTCCTCGCCAGTTTGTTGAACAGTTCCAGAGATGGAATTGCTGCTATGCAAGCCGTGAGGGATATGGTAAACGGAGAAATCGAAGACTTTCGCTATCTATTAGTTAATCCCGTCTTTGCCAAAATCTTGGGGAAAAAACGACAAGAACTCACTAGTAATTCAGGGCAAAAGAAACTGCTCAATCAACTCATTCCAGGATTTTTTGAAAAGTTAGTGCAGGTGGTTGAAACAGGAGAACCACTCCAACAAGAATTTTTTTTTGAAACGGATATGAAAAAGAAATGCTATGACTTGATAGCTGTTAAGTTGGGAGATGGCTGTTCGATTACCGTGCGCGAGATGAAAGATTATGGGGAGGCTCATTCTCCTAATCTACCGAGCAATGGTTCCGTTAAATCCAAAATATTTTCAAACTGAAACTTTTTCACCCAATCTTTCAAAGCTTTGAGGAGTTTCAAAATCACAGGTTGCCGATTTGTATTAAAGATGCCTCGGTATACGAGTGAATTAGCACTTTCGTAAATTTGGCTGACAATTGTGATATCTGGTAGTGAAATCATCTGGTGGTGTGACAAAATAGCCTGAAAAGCTTATGGAATAAAGTTTGTAGAAATTTGTGGTTAGAAAATATAGGTCTAGTTTTCTCAATAATATCTATGTGTTCATAATGTTACATAGATTTTATCACTCCCGGTTCGCCCATTTTCTCAGTAGGCGCGAAAAAATTTACTCAGGGTTAACAGAATCCGACTTAGGCAATGGTATTGTCCTGAGAAATCACTATCGTTGTACCCCAGACATTATTCAGTTTTGCAGCCCTAACTATCCTGGTAGTCCCGATTCACCCGACGATTTTTGGCTACCACCAACCAAGTGCTTTCTATCTCAAATAATGCAGGAGCCGTCAGTTTTACGAATGGCGGCTCTACATTCTCCACTATGGGATTTTCTTCTTGGTTATCTGACATACTCTCTTACACAGCACAAGAAGCAGATGGTTTGGTTAATGGTACTTCATCAGTTTCAGCACTAAAAGCGGCTGCCAGTTCAGGACTAGCGATCGCAATTGCACTTTCATGCCATTCATGGATGAGCGCGTCAATCATCTCCCATGCTGTGGTTGAAGAATCGATCAATCGAAAAGCCTGACTTAGCTCCTTGATAAACTCTTGCAGATCATCTGACTCAAAAACGCTCAACCATCCATAAGGATGTTCATAGCCGATTTTTTCCCCTAGTAATAGAGAAAAAGCCACGGTTAATGCTTCAAAAACAGTTTTACTTTGAGTAGCTGTCTTCACCAGAGAAGTTACTTCCTCCCGGCGCAACAACGCAAAAGACTGATCATTACGAGTAATTGTCACTGGACGTTCCAAAGCTTTGTCTAGAACTCGCCCAGGCTGACGATTCAACTCAGTGGCTGTAATTAGCTCATCTGAGTAAATATTGCCAAAATTGCCCAGAGCCATATATGCGTTTTCAGCCAAGCTGATTTAATAAAATTAATCAGTAACTACGTATAATTGTACGTACTATTCATCAGGGGTCAATAGGGATTAAACACTTCCTGCCAATCAATCTGGTAGGTAAGAGAGGAATGGATTAGTACCAAGCCTCGCCTTTTTGTGTTCCGGCCCCTGTACTCCTCATTCTTGCAGCCGTGGACTAAAAGTGAAGCCCAAGGTTCTCGTACCGACAAAGCCCGTAGCTGTTCGGGATATTTTGTTATCATGGTTCAGATCCATTTAATGGGATTAGAGCGCTCCGCCCATCCTCCAAGATAGGGAGCGCTCTTTTGTGGTCTCCCAACAAAGCAAATGCATAACCTCGGTGTCCGTAAGATATAGCATCATTTGGATCGCGAGACAACGCCTGATTGTATTCCTGAATTGCCCCCTTAAAGTCTCCTTGTTGTAGCTTGCGATCTGCTCGTTTAGCCAGAGAATTGGTGAGAAACAGATCAAATATCTCCCTCATAAATAGCTACCAAGATTTTTACTCTCGCTCAGTCTAACCTCTGCTTTTAGATGCGTCCTCAGCAAATTTCCGGAGACCGATTTAACAACGTCTATGTAAAACAAGGTTACGCAAGTATGCTGTGTTTACATACTATTTACTTAAACTCAAGTATTTTTACTACAACAATCTTTTGTAGAAAAAAGTTAAAAAGGAAAGGTCATGAAATAC
Organism: Stigonema ocellatum SAG 48.90 = DSM 106950; assembly: GCA_016903675.1. GTDB lineage: Bacteria > Cyanobacteriota > Cyanobacteriia > Cyanobacteriales > Nostocaceae > Stigonema > Stigonema ocellatum. The sequence continues at coordinate 17,214 of JADQBA010000123.1, forward strand.
TAATTTCATTTTTTTTTAAATACGTGTTATGTGTCCTACATTCTCTAATTCATTTAATAGCCTAAAGAAATATAATTTAATTATTAATCTACTCTTTTTTTCAACTTTTCTCTGTCTGATACCCTCACGGTCTTTAGCACAAGAAGTACCTTTGTGCTTTATGAAAAATGCTGAAGGGAGAGTCATTAATTTAAATACTCTGTGTCATGTAAAGTCTACTGAAACAACATCTAAAATAGTAGCACAATCTACTTTGCAAATATCCAAAGAAAGATTAGGCGGTTTAGCCTATATATATGCTGAACAATATTGTGATTGGAGGCAAGTTAATAGAACTAGAGAAGAATCTAAAAAAAGTGCAATTGACAAACTTTCCAATATGATTATCCAGATTTACGGTGCTGATGGTGCTGAACAAGTTATACAAAATTTAGATAGTAACTTTTTTGATACCACTGACAGATTAATTCAACATATTTGCCCAAAGAAGAAATAACTAGGACTTACGCATTGACAAATTAGACAACCTGTGTTTCTGGAATAACAAGGAAGGTAAATTTTTCAATTAGGCGATCGCTAATCATCATGGGCGTTGTCAGACGGATAATACGTATGTTGCTCTATCTTTTGAAGATTTGAGCGATGAACAATTGGAAACTGTGGCTGGCGGAGGGGATTCAGACCGAATGGCACGCTTGTTAAGGGTTGAGACTGACGCACCACCAGGGGAGAAAGGGGGACGCGGAGATATTTTTGGATGAATTTTCCCCGCGTCTGGGCGTCCCTCAGTCTGGTGCGTCGCACTACAAGAGTGCCATTCGGATTCAGACCCCAACCAAATCTTCAAAGGGGACTGGGGACTTTGGACTGGGTAAGAGGGATTCAAACCCCAATCCCCATTTGCTTGAGAGGTTTGTAGTAGTACTGTTCAATTTCAAGCACTAAAGTGCTTACTACGAACGAACTTTCAAAAACGCTCAAAAGTCATGATATGAACCATTTACGAATGACTAAAGTGTTTAATAATTGCCTCAGCAAATTCAGAACACTTCAAGGGTTCCACTGGCGGTTCCATCAAACGTGCTAAGTCGTAAGTAACTTGTTGGTTAGCGATCGCATCTCCCAAACCCTTCTTAATCAGGTCTGCTGCTTCTTGCCAACCGAGATACTCCAACATCATCACACCCGATAAAATCACGGAACCTGGGTTAATTCGATCCAACCCGGCGTGTTTGGGTGCGGTGCCGTGGGTAGCTTCAAAAATAGCACATTCATCACCAATGTTTGCCCCAGGACCCATCCCCAGTCCACCAACAATTGCTGCTGCTGCATCAGACAAATAATCACCATTCAAATTCATGGTCGCCAGAATAGAATACTCATCTGGTCTGGTTTGGATTTGTTGGAAAATACTGTCAGCTATGCGGTCATTGACCATCACCAAGTCTTTCCACTTTCCATTGCCATGGGTTTCCCAAATTGAATTAAGAACTGTTTCAACCTCCTTGACAATCAGACTCTGTTTTTCCTCAGTCAAAGCGTTAAAACCCGGATCAATTTGGCGGGCATTCTCCTCCAAGGTGATATGAGAGTTGTTCTCCTTGTTACTCAAAATCCAAGATTCCCTTTCGGTGACACACTCTTGACGAAACTCGGACGTTGCCAGTTCATAACCCCAATCACGGAAGGCTCCCTCGGTGTACTTCATGATATTGCCTTTGTGTACCAAAGTCACCATTTGCTTGTTTTTCGGGAGTTGCAAGGCGTGTTTCATGGCACGCCGTACCAAGCGCTGGGAACCCTTTTTGCTGATGGGTTTAATACCAATACCAGAATCCAGGGGAATTCGCTTTTTACCATGTTCGGGCGTGGCGGGGATGAGTTCGTTATTGAGGATGGAAATCAAGCGATCGCCGATTTCGCTCCCTTGTCGCCACTCAATTCCTAAATAAATATCTTCCGTATTTTCCCGATAGACAATAACATCCAGTTTTTCAGGGTTTTTGTGAGGTGAAGGCGTGCCTGCATAATAGCGGCAAGGACGCACGCAGGCATAAAGGTCAAAAATTTGCCGCAGGGCAACATTGAGGGAACGAATGCCTCCGCCAATGGGAGTGGTTAGCGGCCCTTTAATAGCAACACCATATTCTTTAATTGCCGTCAGACTGTCTTGCGGTAAATACTGATATGTACCGTATAAATCGCAAGCCTCATCGCCGACGTAAACTTTGAACCAGCTAATTTCCCTCTGACCCTTATATGCCGCCTTTACAGCTGCATCTAGAACTTTTTGGGTAGCTGGCCAAATATCTATCCCCGTGCCATCGCCACGAATAAAGGGGATAATCGGATTGTCCGGGACAATTGGTTCACCGTTTTTAAAAGTAATTTTCGCTCCGCTTGCTGGCGGGGTAATCTTGTCGTACATCACAAACTGCTCCTGATGGCTTTGCCGCAACGTGTCTAGCTTCAGGCTTCAAGCCTGGGGTTCATTAGGGGTGTGGGGGTGTAGGGGTGTGGGGGTGTGCAAGGATTAAAAATTAAAAGGCAGAGTTTTCCCGACCCCTACTTGTAGAGTATTTGGGGAGTGTGTCGGGGATGAGAGCGAAACCTTAGTTATCTTACCAGAACATTGCCAGAGGTGCAAAGCTCTCTTTTTGTAAAGATTGTACAGAACAGAGTTTTGTGAAATAGACACGGTTATACAAGTCTAAAATAGCAGTATGCTTTATTTGCGATTTCCTGTAAACTACTGTTCGCTGCTTTCACGATAAATGGCATGACAGACCCGATGATTTTACCAGGCACTGCTAGTGACATCGAATCCCTCCGCCAACCGTTAATCGCTGGGTCTATTGGCGTCCAACAGCAGGTGATCCCACAACTAGCTAACTTGGGGGATGGGGGATTAGATGTCCTGATGGAGTTTTTATTTGAACGTCGAGAAAATCCAGCGACTTGGGTTGATGGGAAAGTTTACCAAGTTCTCTATAAATCTGACTCGCCCAAAGTAAAAGAATTTTTGCATTCCTTTTTCCCTGTGGGCATTGTCCCTCTAAAATCAGAGTGCAGTATTGATTATTGTCCCCTGCAACAGCTACTTGCTATCCAAGATTTTCAAGCAGCTGATCGTCTAACTTTACAAAAAATGTGTGAACTAGCAGGACCAACATCCGTACAAAGAAAATGGTTATATTTTACTGATGTAGAAAATTTTCCTATTTTGGATTTACAAACCATTAACAACCTATGGTTAGTCCACTCCGAAGGAAAATTTGGCTTTTCGGTACAGCGAGAAATCTGGTTAGGGTTGGGGAAAAACTGGGACAATCTCTGGTCGAAAATCGGCTGGAAAAGTGGCAATAACTGGACGCGGTATCCCAAAGAATTTACTTGGGATTTAAGCGCCCCTAGAGGTCACTTACCCCTATCGAACCAACTGCGCGGGGTGCGAGTGATGGCTTCTTTACTATCTCACCCTGTATGGTCTAATTAATGGGGAGTGGGGAATGGGGAGTGGGGAGTGGGGAGTAGGGAGTGGGGAGTAGGGTGTGGGAATTGTGGCTTGTCTTACCAAATAACCACTAACCACCAACAGATTACAAATTCATTCCCCACTCCCCATTCCCCTCCCCATTCCCCACTCCCCACTCCCCATTCCCCATTCCCCACTCCCCCTCTCCCCACTCCCCACTCCCCACTCCCCATTCCCCATTCCCCATTCCCCATTCCCCTCTTTTACAATGGCAAACGTTCGTCTACAAGACATTAAGCGCAGATTCAACAATGTCACCGCCATAGAAGACATTTCTTTTGAAGTCCCAGACGGAGAGTTTTGGGTTTTGGTGGGACCATCGGGTTGTGGTAAGTCTACGATTTTGCGGACGATCGCAGGGTTGGAAACGGCTACAACTGGCAAACTCTATATTGGGGATCAGATGGTTAATGATATCCCAGCACGACAGCGGGATGTGGCAATGGTCTTTCAAAATTACGCTCTGTATCCTCATATGACGGTAGCCCAAAATATCGGTTTTGGGTTGCAGATGCGAAAAGTTGATCCCAAGACTATTCAACAACGGGTTTTGGCTGTGGCGCGATCGCTTTCTATTGATCATCTCCTAGAGAGAAAACCGAAACAACTGTCTGGCGGACAGCAGCAGCGGGTAGCGTTGGGGAGAGCGATCGTTCGTGAACCCCAAGTATTTTTACTAGATGAACCTTTGTCTAATTTAGATGCACAGTTGCGAGATGATACGCGGGCTGAGTTAAAACAACTACATCAAGATTTGGGAATTACCACTGTCTACGTCACCCATGACCAAGTTGAGGCGATGACGTTGGCTGATAAAATTGTAGTGCTTAACCGTGGGCGGATTCAACAAATCGGTGAGCCACAGACTATTTATGCTCAACCTGCTAACCGCATGGTGGCGACTTTCTTAGGTAATCCTCCCATGAATATTATGCCTGCAAAGTTTACAGCTAATGGTTTTGATGTGGAAGGTCAGTTGTTACCTTGTCCTGATGATGTGAGGAGGATGTTGCAACCTATGGTTGGTCAGGGTTTCGATTTGGGCATTAGACCGGAGCATATTTATATTAATGAACCGCAGCAGCACCGAGAAGAGGTAGGAGAGTTGGTGGTTGAGGTGAAGGTGGTGGAACCTTTGGGGAGGGAGACTTTGATTCGTGTGGGTTTACCGGGTTCGCGGGGAGTTCTGAATGTGCAAGTGGGTGGGGATATGCGATCGCGTCCTGGCGATCGCCTTTCTCTGGAATTTGACCTTGGTAAATTATTTGTCTTTGATAGTGCTACTGGGGAAAGATTGTATCAGCGCTTGAGGGTTTAGCCGGGATAAGGGGGACAAGGGGGATAAGGGGGACAAGGGGGACAAGGGGGACAAGGGGGATAAGGGAGATATGTTCGTATCTCCTGCACGGATTCCTATATCTTGTTGGAAAAAATAGATAGATATACTAATGGCTTCCACAATTCCTAGTTATAGGTATAGTGGAAGCCTGAAGATGAAACCTTTGCTCATTTTTGCTAAGCCATTTGCACTGCTTGGATCTGGTTTAACTTACCAGGAGCAAATGCGCCATGTTCAGTAATAATTGCTACAATCAAATCTGCTGGAGTGACATCAAAAGCTGGGTTGTAAAATTCTACACCATCGGGAGTCAGCATGGTGTCACCAATCTTGTATATTTCCTCTGGGTTACGCTCCTCTATGGGGATTTGGCTGCCATCTGGTAAGGAAAAATCAATGGTAGAAAGGGGAGCAGCGACAAAGAAAGGAATATTGTGTGCTTTGGCTACGAGTGCTAAACTATACGTGCCTATTTTGTTGGCTGTATCTCCATTGGCAGCAATTCTATCGGCACCTACTACGACAGCATGAATTAAATTTTGCTTCATACAATGAGCAGCCATACTGTCAGTAATTACCGTAACCGGGATGCCTTCTTGGACACATTCCCAGGAAGTAAGTTTTGCGCCTTGCAGCCTTGGGCGGGTTTCGTCAGCAAATACACGGGCTAAGCGTTCTTCTCGAAAAGCAGAACGTACTACACCCAAGGCGGTGCCGTAACCTGCGGTTGCTAGTGCGCCAGCGTTACAGTGGGTAAGAATGGTTAGTTTTTCTGGGGTAGAGGGTAAGACTGCCAAGCCATTGTCGCCGATCGCTCGACAGGTTTGCAAATCTTCAGCGTTGATTATTTGGGCAGTTTGTAAGAGGGTTTGTTTGATGTCTTGTACTGTTCCAAAAGTTTCGTAAGCGGTTTTCATCATTCGTGAAATCGCCCAGAATAAGTTTACTGCTGTGGGACGAGTGGAACGCAACATCTCAGCCACTGTCTCTAAATGATATAAAAACTTACCAGTATCATTTGTCTCAATTTCCCTTGCGCCAAGATACATACCATATGCCGCCGCCACACCAATTGCTGGTGCACCTCTGACAATCATGGTTTTAATCGCCTGCGCCATATCTTCGCTGCGATGAATTTCCACAAATCCATACTCGCCTGGTAAGCGGGTTTGGTCAATGAGTAACACGGAGTTGTTGTGCCAAATAACGGGATATACGTGGTTTATGGGTGAGTTCATTGAAATAATGGTTTCGATATTTTGCATAATACATACAACTTTAAATATAGCGGCAAGTGTCGCGAACGCAAAGTCGGTTTGTAGTAGCGCAGAGGGTGCCGATTTAACCGCGATACTACTAGGACCAGCCCAATCATCGGTGGGTAAAAAATTGGGAAAATTACGTCCAATTTTCGACATTTCTTCTTCGTGTTCTTTGCGTCTTCGCGGTTTAAAAATCTTTTTGAACCACGAAGACGCGAAGGACACGAAGAAAATCTAAGTCTTTCGACTTGCACCTTGAAAGGGCTAGTCCTAGCTACTACGGACTAATAGTTTGTAGTAGCGCTTCAGCGCAAAAAACCGGGATATAACCGGCGCTGAAGCGCTACTACGAACCAATGGACTATTAGACGACAGCAGTGAGTTGTTGTTTAAAGAAAGCTTGCAACACTCTTTCAGCTATTTGGGGACTAGTTAAACCTAATTCTGCCTTAGATTCATTCGGTTCCGCATGGTCTACTAAGACATCAGGTATACCGATCCGTTTGATGGGAACCACGATATCAGCGTCTAACAGTGCTTCTGCTACCGCAGAACCAAAGCCACCCATGACACAACCTTCTTCTAAAGTGACAACGCGACGAATTTTCTTTGCTAGTGTAAAAATCAATTCCGTATCCAAAGGCTTGGCGAAACGGGCATTAATCACAGTCGCTTCAATACCATGTTCGCTGAGAATTTCCGCAGCTTGCATAGCTGAGTTTACCATCGTACCATAGCCTACCATTAACAAGTCATCACCTTGGCGGAGAATTTCTCCTTTGCCAATTTCTAAGGGTTCCCAACCTTCTTCCATTAAAGGAACACCATAGCCGTTACCACGGGAAACACGCATGGCAATGGGACCGGAAGTATAGTTAATGCCAGTCACCACCATGCGCTGAAGTTCTGCCTCGTCTTTCGGTGCCATGAGTACCATGTTGGGAATGCAACGTAGATAGGCGATGTCGTACATACCTTGGTGAGTTGGACCATCTTGACCGACAATTCCTGCACGATCTAGGCAGAAGAACACGGGCAGGTTTTGGATGCACACATCGTGAATGATTTGGTCATAGGCACGTTGCAGGAAGGTAGAGTAAATAGCAGCCACCGGACGCATCCCTTCAGTTGCGAGTCCTGCTGCGAGGGTGACAGCGTGTTGTTCAGCAATGCCCACATCAATGTATTGATTGGGTAGCTTTGCCTGTAGTTTGTCTAACCCTGTTCCCGTTGCCATTGCTGCGGTAATCCCAATAATTTTCGGGTTTTGTTCAGCAAGTTTGACAAGGGTGTGAGCAAAAACTTTGGCGTATTGGGGAGGCTTGGGTTTGTTGGAGGGGATGGCTTTGCCAGTAGTTAGGTTGAACGGGGATTGAGCATGATAGCCTACTTTGTCTTGTTCGGCAATATCATAGCCTTTGCCTTTTACTGTTGCTACATGTACCAAAACTGGTCCTGGCATTTGATGTGCCTGTTGGAAGGTGGCAATCAGTTCCTCTAGATTATGCCCATCCACTGGTCCACAGTAGGTAAAGCCGAGTTCTTCAAACACTGCCCCCACTTTCGGAACGGCTAAGCGCTTCATACCTTCTTTGATGCGTCCTAATTCTGGGGAAAGAGATTCACCAACAAAGGGAATTTGCTTAAATTGTTCCTCAAAGTTATCTGTGAGAAACTGCACAGGCGGACTTAGGCGCATTTTGTTCAGGTAGCGGGGAATCGCCCCAACATTGGGAGAAATTGACATCTCGTTATCGTTGAGGACTACCAGCAGGTTAGTTTTGGGTAAATGTCCAGCATGGTTAATGGCTTCTAATGCCATACCGCCAGTCAGCGCACCATCCCCAATAATGGCGACCACTTTAAATTTTTCCCCTTTTATGTCTCGCGCTAAAGCCATACCTAACCCGGCTGAGATACTGGTGGAGGCGTGTCCCGCACCGAAGTGGTCAAACTTGCTTTCACAACGCTTGAGATAACCAGCAATTCCATCTTTTTGTCGGAGGGTATGGAAGCTACTGTAGCGTCCCGTGATCAGTTTGTGAGGATAGGCTTGGTGTCCCACATCCCAAATAACTTTATCGCGATCTAAGTCTAATGTCTGGTAAAGCCCTAGTGTCAACTCTACAACACCCAACCCCGGTCCTAGGTGTCCCCCAGTTGCTGCTACGGTTTGTAGATGCTTGTCTCGAATTTGACGGGCTATCTGTTGCAGTTGCCGGATCGATAAACCGTGTAACTGGTTGGGATGTGTGATTTCACTCAAGTGCATGGTAAATTAGTTGCTCAAATTTTTGTTGGTTTTTGCTAAACTACTACATGTGGAACTTTCCCACAATCTTTTAAGGATGTTTATTTCATCGGGCTTGAGCCTCTTGACACGGTTACAAGAATGCCACTAAGTAACTTTGTGATGAAATATACAAAGCCTGAGTAAGACTAGTAGCATCATCTGTTCAGGCATGATTGGACTCCATAGTGCCCAAAGGCGCTCGAAGTTCAAAACATCAAAGTTTTGAATAACCATACTATAGGGTGTAATGAACACATAGACATTAACAAATATTTTGCTGCTAACCATCATCCCTAAACCCAATACCCGTGAATGAAAGCCCTCACCCCTAGCCCCTCTCCCAATTTGGGAGAGGGGTGCCCTTTCTTGGGCTATCTTGAGGGCAGTAATGACATTGAACTGGCCCTGTCTAATTGCCCTCTAATTCCATTCATTCACGGGTATTGCGCCTAAACCGGTCAACCCCTACGGGTTCGTCAAAAGTCACCCATTCAAAAGTCATGCCACTCTTCCCTCTGGATCAAAACGAGTCCGACTATCCGCAATCCAGAGTTTAGGTCTTTGCAGTTTGTTGTCGATGCCTGACGTTTTCTAATCGCCCATTCATCTAATATCAATATAACGTAGTCAAACGTAGTCAATCATTGTCAATCTCCCTAATAATTCTCTCCATGCATTCACTTGCGCTCAGTCCTGCGTCTATTGACAATGCTAAAAGCTTTTTCCATGCCGTTGGTGTTAGCGACAATGTCCTCCTTTCTTTTATCTCATCGTAGAATACTGGCTGATTTTTTATTCTCTTTTTTCCTTTTCCTTGTTGCATAATGTAGAACTTGTGACTATACTATTAGTATAGTTAGCAAACACCTGAGAGGTCGAACTCATGGCGAGAAAGAAAAAAGTAAAAGGGATAAAAACGGTAACTCGTATTGCCATTGTCGGAACTATTCAACCCAACAAGTGGAAGTCCTCTGAACTTGATACTATTGCTGCTCGCCT
>JADQBA010000204.1 GCA_016903675.1 Stigonema ocellatum SAG 48.90 = DSM 106950
GTCAAGGGCGATCGGCAATTATCCTTTACGATCGCGAAACACGCCAATCACGTAATTTAACTGCTAACCTGCAAGCCGAAGTCCGCAACCCCACAATTAGCGCTGATGGCAAGAAGATTGCCTTTGAGTCCAGTGTCAACGGACAGTGGGATAGTTTAGTCTATAACCGTTCCGGACAAGCATTGATTGGGGAGTAGGTAGTTGGGCGTGGGGATGGGGGAGTGGGGATGGGGGAATGGGGATTGGGTAATGGGGAATGGGGAATGGGGAATGGGGAATGGGGAATGGTAATTCTAAATCCCCTACTCCCCACTCCCTACTCCCCACTCCCTACTCCCTACTCCCTACTCCCTACTCCCCACTCCCTACTCCCCACTCCCTACTCCCTACTCCCCACTCCCCACTCCCTACTCCCCACTCCCCACTCCCCATTCCCCACTCCCTACTCCCCACTCCCCATTCCCCATTCCCTACTCCCCACTCCCCCACTCCCCCAATTTCTACTCCCTTGTTTCTTTCTGGACAGCTTCGATAAGCGATCGCACTTGTTTAGTTCCTTGTGAAGGCTCAAATGTTCGGGGGAACTTATTGTGGGAGATCATTCGTAATCCCAAGGGTAAGATGCTGAGTAATCCTTTGAGGTCTCTAAAGTAGTTTCCCACCACTTGTAAAACAAACTGAGGTTCGTTAATCCAGCCACCTTGCTTAACCACCTCTACTAATCCCTTGCGGTGACGAAGTGGAACGCTTGCTGGTACCAGTTTATCAGCGAGAATCTCCTGTTTGATTTTGGTGATTTGATCTAGGGGTGCAACATCCATTGGACAAACTGAGTTGCAGTAAAAACAACGAGTACAGCCCCAAACTCCTTTAGTATCTTGGTTGTAATTTTCTAGACGGATTTGGGTTTCGCTATCGCGTCCGTCTGCTACCATGCGATAAGCTTTGGCAAGGGCGTGAGGACCAACAAAGTTCGGATCAACCTCACGGGCATTGCACTCCGAGTAACAAGCTCCACACATAATACAATTGCCCGTTTGATCGAGACGCGATCGCTCTTCGGGTGTTTGCAAAAATTCCCTTTCTGGCACAATACGCCCTTTTGTACTCACATAAGGAGCGACTGCCTCTAGGTTATTCCAGAAACTACTCATATCCACCACTAAATCCTTAATCACAGGCATATTGCCTAGGGGTGCTACTGTTATTACTGGAATAACGCTTGCCTTAGTTCCCGAGGTTCCGGTTTCTTGTGATTTAGTGATTGAGCTGCCAACATTCTCCTTACAAGCTAAAGCTGAACGTCCATTGATTCGCATAGCGCAGCTACCACAAATTGTATTGCGACAATTTTTGCGAAACGCCAACGTCCCATCTTGCTCCCACTTAATACGATTGAGACAATCTAGGATTGTATTCCCCTCTTGGGCATCCAAAAGGTAAGTTTGCACAGTAGGGGAGGAATTTTCTTGCTGCCGAATGACCTTAAAAATAACTTCCATAATATCCCACCAAAGTCTTGAAATTACCACATTTCCCTAAGAAGTCATTTTCACATGTAGCTTGCTCACTTGGTGAGTTATACTTTTGTAGCCCTTAACTCAAAGCTAGCTGTTAATAGACTGATAATTCCAGAGCTACTGATTCTAATTTCCCGATAATCCTCAAAATTTTAGTTTTAGAAGCGCTAAATGGCTTGTAAGACACTTGTCTCAACCTCAAGACCCAGCGGTCAAAAAAAGGTAATCGCTGCGTTACATTTCATTTACATGTTTGGGAGTCCACGGGCGGATAGGGTTCACCCCTAGAGGTGATTCACCGCCAGAGGAACTTACCCACACCCCCAAACTGAAAAATATCTGAATTAAATGCTCATGATAGTTATAGCAGGAGCTTAATGTCAACACGTATCAAACCCTGAACTGTCCTTAAGAGGCAATTATTTGGTTATATTTGTCAAATCTGAGGATGAACATCTTGAACTCTCCATGAAGAAACTCAAATAACATAACTCACTTTTCAAAACTGCTCGTCGAAAAGAGATGATTTTTTATAAAAGCCTTATGGCAATCCTCAGCCCAAAGGCAGGTATTTAGATAAAAGTGTAACAGCAAGTTTAATTCAAACTTAAATAACAATTTTGCTATTATTAGTGCATGATAGTATTTAATAGAAAATTACGAGGCAACAAAACCAGTAGAAGTCGCCATATTAGCGCGGCTAATACTGCTTTGTCTATTCGTAATATTGTAGAGAAGAGAAATTTCTCGCTCGTCTTTACTGGCAGGGTAAAAGGGTGTATGCTTGCACAACCCTCTGAAAATACTATGCTGTCCTAAGCTTGAGAACATGAGTAAGGAAAATCCTATAACTCAAGGGCAAGAAAGGTAAGCGCCAAAAGTGGAAAGCCTGCTATTTCTTGGATCTACGACTTATTTGTAGTGGTAGAACTCATCCACTTTGCAAACGTGGCTTAAAGTTAGACCGCCGTAATAGCACCAAAAGAGAAAATTATTTCATTTGATGGTTAAAAGTGCCCTAAAATCAGCAAAATTAATGCCACTTACCTGAGCGTAAATAGCAATTTGGCGACAACTATGACCTCTAACCTGTTGTGGGTAAGCATAACAGAGCCTCTCGGTGTCCCTATAAGCTGGAATTTATCCCTCATCTTAGGGTCTTGAGTAGCTGTCTACAGATGACAAAAAGCCAAATACTGACATGAGACAACATTGTTTATCAATTTGGAGAGAGTAAGGATATTGTGAGAGTAATGACTGAAATTGCAACCGCGCCATTGACTGGAAAAACACTGCTAGCTAAGGTAAAAGAACTTTCCACTTTACCACGGCGAGAAAGAGCCAAGCAATGTGGATATTACACCGTTACCAAAAATAATCAAGTTCGTGTCAATCTCACCGATTTTTATGACGCTTTACTATCGGCTAGGGGAATTCCCCTAAGTCCGGAAGCACCCAAAGATGGTCGTGGTCGTGAACCGACCTATCGAGTTAGTGTCCATCAAAACGGTCAGATTGTCATTGGTGCAACCTACACCAAAGCCATGGGCTTAAGCCCTGGTGATGAGTTTGAAATTAAGCTGGGATACAAGCATATTCACTTAATTCAAGTTGATAGCGACAAAAAAGAACTCCAGCCAGATTTAGACCCCGAGTCAGATGAAGACTACATAGAAGACGAGGAAGACGACGAAGATGACGAAGATGACGAAGAGGAGGAAGAAGAAGAGGACGAGTAAATTTATCTTATAAGAAAGATGCTGAAAACCCTTGAAAATGTCACACATCTGTGCTTTAAGCAAGGGATGAAAGCGCTTTGGTAGGAGACAACTATTTTGGCAAAAAGTCTATCGTGTTTTTTTTGCTTGTTTTAATAGCGTTATTTGAGCCATCAGCCAACTCTTTACTGTCATTTTGGCAAGATGCACCAGTACTAGTTGTGGTGATGGCTTTTTTCATTGCTTGGGGAGGATGTTGGTTGCCAATAGCAGCAATGTTGGCGTTCCCACTTAATTGGCAACCGAACAAACCTTTGCAGCCTGAACAAAAGTTGCCACTCCTAGTGTCTCTCTACTTATTAGCGCCCCTAGTTGTTTGGGGTGTTGGTTGGCTGACCAATACTTATTTCTCAGACTACGGATTTTTTCTTAAGATTTCGATTTTAGGTTCTTTGGGTCTGGGTTTTGGTCTGGGAGTCCTGAGTCTAGCTGTTGTGTTTCTCTTTGAGTTGTGGTTGGGTTGGTGTTCTTTTCAAAGTTCAAATTTAAAGCTAGTGCAACCCATTGTTCTGCCTCTAATGTTAATAGCGTTGTTCGTGGGTGGGATAGAGGAGTTGATTTTTCGGGGGTTCCTGTTCACTGAACTTAACCATGATTATCCAATTTGGGCAGCAGCGGCTGTTTCTAGCATGATTTTTGCCTTTTTACACTTAATTTGGGATCAACAAGAAACCATACCACAACTGCCCGGACTCTGGCTGATGGGAATGGTTTTGGTATGGGCACGGTTTACCGATGGCGGTAGTTTAGGTTTAGCTTGGGGATTGCACGCAGGATGGGTATGGGCAGCTGCCTGCTTAGACACAGCCCAACTCATTGATTACACAGATAAAGTTTCTGAATTGGTGACGGGTAAGTATAAAAAACCCTTAGCAGGTGTAGCAGGAATTGTTTGTTTACTGATGACTGGAGGTGTTTTGTGGGTATTTTCTAGGTATTTTTAGTGTGATGGCAAGGTGTATAAATAATTTTTTGTCTCACGCAAAGGCGCAAAGTCGCAAAGAAGAACACTAAGGACGTGAAAGAATTACTCCCCCACTCCCCACTCCCCACTCCCCACTCCCCCACTCCCCTATTAATGACTCACTTGCAGAACAACTAGTGTCATATCGTCGGTGTTTTCCTTATCGGCACCTATGAATTGCTGTACTTGGTCAAATAGGTAATCCAGAATCTCTTGTGGTCCACTGCAATACCTACAAGCGGCGCTAAATGTCAAAATTAGGTTTTCTTCATCGAAGCGATCGCCACTTGCCGCTGCTGCATCAGTTAAGCCATCTGTATAGTAAAGAATTATATCTCCAGGCTCTAATTCTGCGTGTGCATCTTCATATTGGCTATTGGCATCTAAACCAATCAGCATTCCCAGAGTGTCCAACCTTGTGAGAGTTTTTGTTGCTGCGTGCCACCACATAGGAGGATTATGTGCTGCATTGCTGTAAGATAAAATACGGCTTTCGGAGTTATATTCTGAGTAAAACATGGTGACGAAGCGGTAGGAATTTTCTAAATCCGCATACATCACTCGATTCAAGTTTTGTAAAATCCGTGCAGGAGTGTGACCGTGGAGGACCTCCCCTCGTAACATTCCCCGCATCATAGTCATAATCAGCCCCGCTGGGACACCTTTGCCCATCACATCGCCAATGACCAAACCCCAACGACCGTCGGACAAAATAGTTTTGCTATTTGGCTGAATTTGATTGTGATTGGTGGGAATAAAGTCGTAGTAGTCTCCGCCGACACGATTGGCAGGTTTACAACGTGCAGCAACCGCTACACCTGTAATAGTGGGGTATTGACGTGGCAGCAATCTTCGCTGAATTTCTGCTGCAATTTCTAGTTCTTGGTCTAGGCGTTCTTTTTTCCTAAGTTCTACGGCAAGTTCATCGTTTTCTATCGCTACTGCTGTTTGATCTGCTACTAACCGAACTAACTTTTGTCTGGTTTCGGTCCAAGTGTATTCTGGATCCCGGCTCAAAACATAGAGCCACCCCCGTTCCGTATGCTTCACTAGAATAGCTGTACCAAAGATTTGCATGTCTGGTCCCAAGTAGCGATGCATTTGGTCATGCAAAATACCTGTGGCGGTTGCTACGGGGGGAGTATTTGGCACATGTGTAATTTGACTGCTAGCTGTTTCTAACGCCCTGCGAATATTTTTCCGCTGGTGACTATCTTGCCAGTGTAGCTGTTCTAACCTAACTTGACCATTCGGTTTGTAGAGAAACAGGGCACTACCATCTGCATCTGTGACTCTTGTTGCCATTAAAGGGATCAACTCTAAAAACTGGTTCAAATTATTGAAGCTTCTTAGGGCAAATCCCAAAGAACTCAGTAGATCTTGGATTTTGTTTTGTTCCCGTTGCAGCCGTGCGACAAGTTCTTTCAAGACCACAACTGGAGTGACATCCTGCGGGGTGCTGCCATTATTATCAGTGGGTTGAGAGGGCGGTTGAGACACAGGCACAGGTTTTTCTTACAATTTATATCTGTAGATTTTAGATGACTTATAAATTCTTCTGTTCTGACATTGCTAAACCATGTTGGGACAGGGTTCGTTATTTTGGCAACAGTAGAAAAACGTAAGCTTTGCATTTTGAAAGTATTTCATTTGCTGTTTTTTTTTACAAAATCTTAATTTTTAGGAATTAATTTTTACGTAAAAACCGAATTGTTATCAGCAGCAATTGTGACTATACCTTGAAAGCTTACTACATTATCATAAGTCTATCATAAAGTCATATATCTTTAGGCATAGAAAAGAATTATCTCTGTTGTGTCTCGCGATCGCTTGTGTGCTGCACAAGTTAATCCTGGGCAATATTCAGCAATACTAGACTGTCAGAGTTTTACCCAAGGTTAAGCGAGCCGTGTTATACTTAAAGCCGTCTAAGTACCAATGCTAGTACCGCTGCGCGAAAGTCACTCATTCAAAAGTGTTATAAATCAAGGCTTTTGTCTGTTTGGAATGGGTTGTTTATTTACACCGTGCTGTACTAGTGCTATCCCTACTCTCAAAAACCAGAGGATTATAAGAAGTGGAGACTTGAGCCACTCCGCGACCTAAAGGTACGCGGAATCAGGCGACTGCTCACCTGACAATGCATCCTGTTCCGACTTTTCGCCCTGATTGGCTATCTGGTCGGGCATTAGCATCTCATTGGACAACCGCTCTAAGGGAATCAACCTGCTTTTGGACGAGCCTACTTGCTTGCGGTTTTTAGACTCCTGCCACGCGTCCATTAGGATCGACTCCGACCCCGGATACTGACTAGTAGCATCCTGCAATGACAGTCTATCGTCTTGATTAACATATCTACTCAAATATGCGCTGAATAAATCACGATGCATTTTAATACCAGTTGCATCATAATGTACCCTCTCAGATAGAGTTTTTTTGCTGCGACTTCCATCTAAATGAGTTTGACTAAGCGCTGTTTTCTGAGTAGAAAATCTATGAACTATTCCATCAGCATTCTCAGCTTTGCGGATTAGTTCTGATTGCACAAAACCTGGAGACTTGGCAGATATTGCTTTACCATATCGTTTCTGCCAACCCTTAACCGATACATTTTCGGTTTTGATATCTTTGCCATGCCGCAAGATTTCATTAACTATCTTACGATTTTGGGTTTTAGCATATGCTGCCTTTTTACGTTGTATTTCACGTTTCTTTTGTGCAGCTTTTTTGTAATTACTTGACCTTTTCCATTGACGTTTACCTTTCTTGACTTTGCCTTTTTTAGTGACAGTTCTACGACCTTTTTTAGCTTGAAAATCGGGTTCGTAATTATCTGGATTGCTTGCTCGTTGGGAGCGCTGTATCTTTCTTTGTAGTGCAGCAATCTCCTGCTCGTAGGTGGGTACTTTTTCCGCAAATGGTAACAAACCAGCTTTCTTATCACCAACAAAGGCAATATTGGAAATATTTAGGTCAAGTCCGATTAAGCCGTCAGAAACGTAGTTCTTTTCTTTTTGATAGGGTACTCCTTCAGCAATAAGTTGAACGTACCAACGACGTTTACCATTTAACTCCCTCCATAACAAGCGCACATACTTGATAGGAGATTGCAGTCCATGCTTTAGGACTGGATTTGACTCATCAATGATTGGGCGTAGCTTCAGGCTGCCCCACACTAGTTGATTATCTTTCCAACGCAAGCCTTGCTTGTTGGTTTTCCCTTCAACAGAGCGGAAACGACTAGGTACTTTGAAACGTACCTTTTTAGCACGCCCAAACATTACTCGTTCCGATGCCAAAAATGCTCTTTTGGCTATAGTCTGTTGAGTATTTGAATCAATTTTGTCGGCAATCCACTTTGATGAATTAGCGACAATTGTTGCATACGACTGAAGGTCATAGTCAGAATATCTGTAGGCTTGACGTGCAGCACTAAACGCGAGGCTACGCTCTTTTTTGTTAACTCTCGGTATTTTCTTTGCAATTTTAAATGCCTCAGAATTGCGAACCAAATTCATCCGAGTCATTGCTTCACCTAGACTTGCATTGTATAGCTGCCTTGCGGCTTCAAACTTGGACAGCAACTCAGCCTCTTGTGCGCTGTCAACTATCAATGGAATCTCTGTAATGAAAGATGGCGTCTTTTTCCGAGACATTTAAAATCACCTCCTTACTTGTTTTTAACTTCTTGCCTTCTACAATAACAATTACAATTCCGGTATGTTTTGCACTCCTGTCAATCTTAATTCTAAGAGGACTTGAGCTTGTGTCTGGGCGGGGTTCTTTGAGGATTATAGTGAACGGAAACCGTCTGAATACTGCTGCTTTTTTGTTCCTCAGCATCTGCCGCGCTTGGGCTGGATGAATTGGATTTTGTGGTCTTTTATCAGCGTCAATTACTAATACTTTGCTCATGAAGAGCCTCCATTGCTGGGTACCATTGAACTAGTACAACAGGCGCGGAAATAAACCACCCATTTTAAATCAATGAAACGCTTGCGGTGCAGGAATTCCGAATTCCGAATTCCGAATTCCGCCTTGCGGCGCTAGCTACTCAATAGCGCTTCAACAAACTCATAGCTGGAAAAAGGCCGTAGATCTTCTATTCCTTCACCAGCACCAATAAAGCGAATGGGTAGACCCAGCTGCTGGACGATGGCAAGAGCAATGCCGCCTTTGGCGGTGCCATCTAGCTTGGTTAAGACTACGCCACTAAGTTGGGCAGCTTCAGAAAAGACTTCGGCTTGTCGCAAACCATTTTGACCTAAAGTGGCGTCCAGAACCAACAGTGATTCTACTTTTGCATTAGGAGCTTTTTTGTCGATAATGCGACGGATTTTACTGAGTTCATCCATCAAATTTTTCTTGTTTTGCAGTCGTCCTGCGGTATCTACCAGAAGTAATTCTGTCTGGCGTGCCAATGCGGCAGTGATTGCATCAAACACAACTGCTGCTGGGTCTGTATTCTTTCCCACATTGGCAATGACCTCTACATCGCTTCTTTGTCCCCAAATTTTCACCTGTTCCACAGCGGCGGCGCGGAAGGTGTCTGCTGCGCCAATTAAGCATTTGTAGCCGGATTTTTGTGCTAAGTGAGCGATTTTGCCGATGGTGGTGGTTTTACCAGCACCATTCACTCCAGTGATTAACCAAATGTTTAGGGTTTCTTTTTCCGGTGCAAAAATTGGCTTCTGGGATTTTTGCACAGGTTTATCCAGCATATCTTGCAGGATTTGTTTGAGGTAGGCGATCGCCGCTTCTGGTGGCAGGATTTCTTCTCGGAGTTTTTGCTGTAGGTTGTTGATGATATGGTCTGTCGCTTCTACACCGACATCAGCTTGCAAAAGTAGTGCCTCAATTTCTGCCACTGCTGCTTGGTTCAGTGGTCCTTGACCAACAATCGCCTTCAGTTGGTTAAGGATATTGCGACGGGTTTTGTCTAAGCCTTGACGGAGTTTTTTGAGCCAGGTAATTTCTTCCACCGAAACGTCTTGCGGACGTCTACCTTGTGCCGCCAAGATTTCTGTTGACCACAAAAACCCTTCATCAAACGGCAGTCCGGTCATTTCCTCTTCTACTACGAATGGTGAAGCAGTGGTTAATACCTCTGGTTCTGGTACTTCAATTGCGCTTGCTACCAGTCGTTCCTGTCTTGCTTGCCGTTCTGCTGCTGCTCGTTCTAAGAAGGATAGGGGTGCTGGTGTTTGCTCTTTTATCTCAAAGGTGGCGGATGGTTCGGTAGGTTTTGGTTGTACCTCACTCACCGCAGGAGCAAAGCTTTCGGCATCTGCTTGGGAAGCAATTGCTCCTACCTCTATGGGATCGGATTCATCGGCTGTTGTTTCTGGTGGGAGTGTCTGGGCTGTGAGATCACTCTTGAGAGTTCCTGTCGGATCGGATTCATCGACTGTTGTTTCTGGTGGGGGTGTCTGGGCTGTGAGATCACTCTTGAGAGTTGCTGTGGGATCGGATTCATCGACTGTTGTTTCTGGTGGGGGTGTCTGGGCTGTGAGATCACTCTTGAGAGTTCCTGTGGGATCGGATTGTTGCTTTTGCTGAATGTTTTTGTAAGCAGCTTTAGCAAATGCCAACAGGTCCGCAGACGCCACGTCTTGTGTGGTGGCCACAGGTTCCGGTGGGGATTCTTTCGCAGGAGGAGTTTCTTCCTGCTGCTGTTGAGAGGGGGTGTCTGAGGAATCGTTATGTTGACGACGAAACCAATTAAAAGCCATAGCGGAAGAATGTGAGTTAGGTGTTGGGAGTTAGGAGTTTCATTTAAATCCTACAACTCACAACTTACCACTCACAACTACGCTTCGTACTGAGTTGGACTTGCTATAGCTCTCCCTTGCCCCCCTTGTCCCCCTTGTCCCCCTTGTCCCCCTTGTCCCCCTTGTCCCCCTTGTCCCCCTTGCCCCCCTTGCCCCGATCTTAAATTATGCTGTCTTTTTCTGTTCTGTCACTCGGCGCAAAACACCATTGATAAACCGATAACTGTCTTCTTCACTGTAGCGTTTGGCTAGTTCTACAGCTTCGTTGATTGCTACACTATCTGGAGCTTTAAGAAACTTCATTTCTGCCACAGCTATTCGCAGAATGTCTCGATCAATTTGCGCCAAGCGAGCTACTTGCCAATCTACTAAGGCAGCAGTAATTAGCTCATCTATTATGTTTCTGTTTTCACTGACTGTGAGAATAATGTCTTTAGCGTATTGGTGGACTTGTTTGTCTTGATTAGCCAGCTGAATGAGTTCCGGAAACTCCACTGATGCAGCCAACTGGTTAATTGCTGTTTGGGTATATGCGATCGCTTCAGTGAGCATAGTTCTTGCAGTATTGAGGTCGCTGGCGCGAGTTTGGCTCGTTAAGACGCGATCGTTACTGCGTTGTAGTTCTGCTGCTGCATTGTCCAAAGTGTCTTGCACTTCTGCTCGCAGGGTGCGTACTGCTGCTAGTACCAATTTTGGCACTAGTTGCTCCTGTGTCAGTTGATCTAATTTCTTAGGGTTTACTGGCAGTTGGCTGAGGCTTAAAAGTGCCAATTCACGAGCTATTTGACGGGGTTTTCGCTCTTGCATAAAAGTTTGTTTAGTTGTTATTTGTTGGTTGTTGGTTGTTGGTTGTTGGTTGTTGGTTGGCACCAAACAACAACAATCAACTCACCACTTTCTTGCTTAATGATTTAGTGGTACTCATACCAGCAGATTTTTCAAATTGCGAAGACGATCCTTTACTCCTCTCCCAAATTGGGAGCGAGATAGCGGATGCCAAGTCAGGGCATTCAATGATGTCACAGTAGACCAATCGTGCGGCCAGCTAGCTGACTGCCTACCGCTGATTGCTTTGGTTTTAGTTGGTAAATCTCACGGTGCTACTTTTTTTAAGACTTGTAAATGATTGTTGCAAGTCCTTGACGGTATTACTAATACTAACGTGCTTAATAAAAAGCAGCTAGGAAATCCCACAAAAATCGGGGAGTGGGTAGGGACGGGGTCCCCCCGCCCATACGTCCGTGGGTAGGGACGGTGTCCCCCCGCCCATACGTCCGTGGGTAGTGACGAGTAGGATGTCATTCTATTCCCTAGTAGTCAAAATCTTTCCCCACTCCCTACTCCCCACTCCCTACTCCCAGCCTCCACCCGTCATTTTTGGTTTGACAGACCACTAGTCACCAGTCACCAGTCCCCATTTTTAACTTTGTGAAAAAATGTTAAGTTATATTAATTTTTTCCTGATAACTTAGGCTTGTAGCTTTGCTCAGAGGTGGGTTGGTATCTAAGTTATGGTTGGGCATGTACTTCATTTCCCAAACTTTGAGCAAAATCAGGTATTCGTAGAATGCCTGTAATGTACACCAAGCTAATCCAGCGCTTCCGTCTAGGCATCCACCCAAAAGAAAATACATATACAAAAAGCGTAGCACGGGTCTTGCTGGTAAGCGCAAAGACACATCTTTCAAAGCGCGGCGTCGTTCAACTTCCGATTTACCAAAGAATAAATCCCGCCAGCTAACGGTTCCGGTTTCTAATTGGGCGAGGGTTTCTTTGGCTTCATCTGTAGAGTAACGGTTGTGCTTGTCAATCCAGCGGCTTAACCCTTTGCTACAAGTGTAGTGAGGATAGGATTCCTTTAAAAAGCTTGTGGGTCCATCACAAACTTCTCGTTCAGTATGACCGTAGTCTGTAAACCAGACTTTACCATAGCGGAAAAGGCGCAATTGATAACGGGGATACTGAGTACTACGGCGAATCCAACGATTCATGAACATGACACGTTCAGCAACGTAGTAGCCAATGTATTCTTGATTTTGAATAGCCTTTTCGCATTCTGCAAATAGTTCTGGTGTCATGCGCTCGTCAGCTTCTAGAATGTAGATCCATTCGTGCTTGGGAGGTATAGATTCTAGCATCCAAGTACGCTGACGACCGTGGCTTTCAAAGGCGTGTTGAACGAGGTTGATAGGATATTGACGGGCAATTTCCACAGTGCGATCGCTACTGTATGAGTCCACAAGAATAATGTCATCTGATAAACTTGCCGATTCAATACAAGCGGCAATATCTAGCTCTTCGTTATAAGTCACTATATAAATTGAAAACATTCTCAACTCTGTGTAATATTATTTATCGTGTTAAATTATACATTTTTCTCTATGCCATTGCCGGCTCGCCCGCGAGCTTCATCGCCACGCCGGTGATCGACGTGCGCGGCAAGCTGATGGGGGT
>JADQBA010000276.1 GCA_016903675.1 Stigonema ocellatum SAG 48.90 = DSM 106950
ATCGATCGCCAGTCGGAAATCACCGCCTTCGCCGCGACCTTTTCGGCCAGCGGCTGCAATATTTCGCCGACATCCGACGACATCGCCGAAAAGCTGGAGTTCAGCCGCGGCAACG
Organism: Stigonema ocellatum SAG 48.90 = DSM 106950; assembly: GCA_016903675.1. Lineage (GTDB taxonomy): Bacteria > Cyanobacteriota > Cyanobacteriia > Cyanobacteriales > Nostocaceae > Stigonema > Stigonema ocellatum. The sequence goes on from JADQBA010000276.1 coordinate 116, forward strand.
TCAGCATGGGCCTGAAGGAACTGCAGGCCTGGCGCCTGGTGCGGCTGCGCCACTTTCCGGGCGACCGGCGACGAAACACCCACCACACGGGGGCTGACTGAAACTTCTCTGCATAGCCGCATGATGGCGGCAAAGCGCGAGATGGTACATCAACTGTACTAAAAAGAGTGCCCATTTTGTGAGTACTCCTAAATCAAACTCATAAATTGATTTGCGTCAGCGTGTACAGTTGGGGTGGTCTATGCCTAAGAAAATCCCGTGGCCGTAGGACATAAAAAACCCCGGATGGCTTGAAGCTATCAATCCGGGGTGGTCGTACGGTTGTACGTGGTATGGCCTATCCCTGACGAGTTGCATCCCTGCATTGCTCGTTTCCGTTTAAGCCAATATCTTTCTAAGCTTCTACAAGCGATGATTCTAATACATCTTCGACTTGTCTGAGCTGTTCAAGTAGGTATTCTTTCCGCTTTGCAGCCTCTTGAATTTGTTTTTCCCTACTAATATCTTCTTCATCTCTTTCAACCCTGTATTTTAAGCTGAAGACATACTCTTTTGTCTTTCCTATTTCTGTATCGTAGCCTTTGAAAAAATAATCGGGGTTAAGATAGTATATGCCTGTATCTTCTCTTATCAGTATATTCAGTTTGTGTAGCCTAGATATCGAGTTACTAACTACTTGGCCTGATTTCCCTTCTCCTATTTCCTTTGCAATCTGGTCTTTTATACTTCTAATGATTACTACACGACCAGTATTCCACTCTGAGCGTTTCCAGAGCGATAGAAGCACTTTAAAGTCATCAGCGCGAGTAATTCTAAGGCAACCGCTAATGTCCTCTAAAAAGACCCTCATGAAAGAATCTTTGCCGGATACCACTTGGTAAACGTCAATCTCCTGTCGTATTACTTCTCCCTCATCTGTAGCGACAGTCTTAATGTGCGTATGATATGCTCGTTTCTTCTCCACATTAATCAGATTTGATTACGAATACAAGAATAATAGATAGACAATTGATAACCAAATTTGATTATTAAATAGGCTAAATCGAGACGAAAAAACAGGTAAATAATCAAATTTGATTATAAAAGTGGCGATTAGAGGTTATAAAAGTGGCGATTAGAGGTTATGATTATAGCGATTAGAGGTTATTGTGTTTGCTCATAATTACTTATATATCAGCTAGTTAAACCCCTTTTTAATATATAGTGTATTCTGGAGTCAAAAATCACTACGTGAGCGTAGCGAACTCCGCTTTCTTGCTGATTAACACCAAGGCTTGTAATTTTGAACTTTGGTCGAGGATTCGACCAGTATCCGCTAACACTCAAAAAAGTGTTGGGCGAGACTCTCACTAAGTGGATAGGAGAGTATAAAAGTAGGGCTCTGCTGCCAGGTGCGCAGAGCTTTTTTCTTTCCCGACAATCGGAGGGAAAGACAGCCGTTTCGACCCGACGAAAACCGACTGCAAGGAGGTTTTTTAGGGGTGAAACATGGCTGGCTACTCAAAAATACACAGATAGTAATTGGCAATCAGGGCGTTAGGAGAACTGTATGCAAAAGTAATTATTGGTTAATTTTTAACCCTTTGATAATCAACTCCGTAGGACGGGACGAACGGTATGAGCGCAGCGAAATAGCGTTCCGTCTCGCTCTTAAATAAGACCGTACCACGCATGGCCAGCAGAACCCTTTTTTTCCCCTTTGTAATTTGTGGCCGGATGGGTAGGTTTACATAATCGCACTTATACAACACGACAGTATGAGGAAAAGCAACGCTATACTGCTACTAGTTATATCGATCATCGGTTGTGACCCACCAGGCGACGAAAGGATGCATATTATTAATGATTCAAAAGACACACTAGGGTTCTTTTATACAACAACCAATCCTTTACCGAACAAAAATCCCTTCAATGATGAAAACGGGGTAATTGGTAAGCTGCCGTATACTAATGATGGCAATTTAAACGGACGGATAATTCTACCCCACGAGAATAAAATAATAGGTACCGGTACTGGTAAATGGGACCCTACGATAGCAAATCCCTACTCTGACAGCACTATTACTTTCTTCACATTTTCCCTACAAACAATTCGTACTGTTCCTTGGAACACTATCATTCAGAAAAGAATGTATAAGTCTCACAAGTTCACATGGGACCAGATTCGCGCTGATAACTGGCAATTGAAGATGACACCAAAGTAATACTGCACAAAACTCAGAAAGCAGCTCAATCAAGATTAAGCCGCTTTCTGAGTTTTATTTCTTTACATAACATTAGTTATACAACACCTCTCCGGAAAGTGCAATGCCTGGCTAGCTCGATCATTAGTCAGGCATTGCACTTTTTCCCTGTTATAAGGTGTCTGCGACGCTGTTTAGTAATTGGGGGCTAGCCCCCAAACCCCCAGGATTTTCTTAGGCATGGACCACCCCAACTGTACTAAAAAGAGTGCCCATTTTGTGAGTACTCCTAAATCAAACTCATAAATTGATTTGCGTCAGCGTGTACAGTTGGGGTGGTCTATGCCTAAGAAAATCCCGTGGCCGTAGGACACGAAAAAACCCCGGATGGCTTGAAGCTATCAATCCGGGGTGGTCGTACGGTTGTACGTGGTATGGCCTATCCCTGACGAGTTGCATCCCTGCATTGCTCGCGTCCGTTTAAGCCAATATCTTTCTCTAGTTGAGCACTAGCTCGTTTTCTACTGGAATAAGAGCTTCATGGGTCTCTAAATCACCTTTAATCACTTCTGTAGAAATATTTTGTCCCTCTTTGTCAAAGACAACAGTCATTCGCAATTCTCTAATATCTCTCCATTCACCCTTTCCAAAAAGAAACGGATTGCCCTTGTACAATCCCGTATCCACTCTGAAAATGATATTTTTTTTAACCAACATTGATAGGGCGTTATCAATAGTTCTGGTAGATATTTTAAGGCCTAAGGCCATCCGCTTCTTTACTGCTGCATTTAGGACAATTTCATTTCCATAGTTCATCAAACGTAACAGCTCGTGTAAAATAGGATCGGTCCAGCCTTGAACGTCATTGAGCTTAGTAATACTTTCCAAATATAGTTTTACATAATCTGGCTCCCTCTGGACGACTGACTCAGAATAGGTCTTTATTACCTCTCCCGTCCGTATATCAACTGTCTGCTGTTCAAAAGTTGTCTTTTTCATCACAGTATAACTATGTAAAACCTTCATGCAATTATAGTGAAGGTTTTATTACGAACCAAAAAAATACCTTCACAACATTTCTGTGAAGGTATCCACTCTATGTTGTGAAGGTATCCCATTATATATATGTACGCGCGTGTGCGCGCTTTCTCTTATCTTATACCCTTTATTTGGGCTGAGATTGAGGACTCGATCTAGCCGTTGATACAACTGGAGTAATCAACGAGGCCTGCTCATTCGCTGATCAGGTTTGTGAATCGAACCCTGCTGACTACGTTCAGTGGGGTTTTTCTTTCCTGACAATCGGAAGGAAAGACAGCCGTTTCGACCCGACGAAAACCGACCATAGGAAGGTTTTTTAGGGGTGAAACATGGCTGGCTACTCAAAAGCGAGCTGTAATTCAGCGGCTTACAAAGATTGTATACAGAAGTAATTAGTGGTTAATTTTTAACCCTTTGATAGTCAACTCCGTAGGACGGGACGAACGGTATGAGCGCAGCGAAATAGCGTTCCGTCTCGCTCTTAAATAAGACCGTACTACGCATGGCCAGCGAAACCCTTTTTTTCCCCTTTGTAATGTGTAGCCGGATGGGTAGGTTTACATAATCGCACTTATATAACTTCTTAACGCTATGAAAACAGCCTACTTTCTCATGATTCTATTGCTCGTAACAAGTACCGTAGTACTGGGACAAGCTTCAAGTAAACAAGGTTATTTTGGAGTTAGGGCGGGTTATCTACGGGCATCCACTGACTTAACGAGTTCACGAAACGATTCAAGGCTGGGTGGGGTGGCACCCCTAAATAGTTTTTACGGTGGAGTTTTCTACCAACATGCTTTGTCACGCTGGATTGCTTATAGAGTAGAAGTCAATTACCAGCAAAAAGGAATTGAGAACCAAGATCTAGACGGTAATAAACTCTTCGAACAGAAGTTTCATTACGTAGGTGTAACACCCCTAATCGGCTTTACGCCCTTATCGGGGCTTGGTATTTTCGTAGGTCCAGAAGCTAATTACTACTTCGGTGAAAGTGCGTTTAGTAAAAATGCTGCTTCAGTTGAATTGGGAATAAGTGGACGAATCGCTTACCGTTACAAATGGATTGGTGTTGAAGCAGGCTACTTTAAGTCTTTCAATGAGTATACCCATATTGATTTGGGAAATACTCGGTTCGGTTTTAAAAACCAGACTTGGCAAGTCGGGCTAATTTTTGTACCTGCAATGTTAAGAAGCGCCAATTGACTTTTATCAAGTAGAACTCCTTCCCATTACATTCAGACAATCTTTATTTCATTTCATAACATAAAGTGAGTTATACAACAGCTCTCCGGAAAGTACAATGCCTGGCTAACTCGATCAGTGGCCAGGCATTGTACTTTCCCCCTGTTATCTTATTTTAAGTGTACTCTTAAATTAGACTCACAAATTCTTTTTTTCCCCTTTGTCCTTCCCAGGCACTACCCCATTGTGACGGTTCCCGTCACGGATTTTCTGTCATGTCCCCCACTCAAAGAGTCGGATCGGGGCAAGCTTGTTCCCTTACCTCGACTCTTTGAGTGGGGGACATGACAGAAAATCCCGTGGCCGTAGGACACGAAAAAACCCCGGATGGCTTCAAGCTATCAATCCGGGGTGAACGACTCTCGTCGTGGGTCGGCCTATCCTCACGGTTGTGTCCCCACAGAGCCGCTGACGTTCAGCACGGTCTTTTAGCTTACTCGTGACGAGTTGCATTTCTGCATTGCTCGGCTCCGTTTAAGCCAATATCTTTTGTTAGACTGGTTTCTTACTCTCGCTCTCGAACAGGTCTAATTGATTAACATTTTCTAACGCCTTAACTCTCTTTTGCCTGTATTCTGTCACTAACACAATTCTATCACCTTTGTAAAAGATAGACGGATTAGCATAGTATCTATACGGGTTTCTACCTCTTGCTATAATCTCATTCTTTAAAAGTTCAGCAATTCCATTGAATACTGACTCTTTAGAGCTGTAGCCTGTGAACGACTTACAATCTTCCAAGTCAAACAGTAACTCATCATGAAACTTAGTAATACTCATAAAATACGACATGACTTTAAGAGCACACTTTGACAAGTTGAAAAGTGCTTGTAGTTGTGAATGGAAGATCTTTACGAATTCTTCTTTGTCAACCTCTTTTTTAATCCCGATAAAAAGCGAATCATCTATTTGTCCTGTGACATTATCAACAAGCATTTTGTCCTTGGGTCTTCCTATAGAAATTGACTTTGTACCCTTCGGAAAAAGCATATCAGGAATAAAAGGATTCTCTCTGTGTTGAGGGAAGTCGCTAATTTTTGCCTCATTGTTCATACTCCTAGTCCAATTTTAGCACTTTTAATCTGTACTGCAAGTCTAACACATTTATCGTTTCAGTCCAAAAAAATAGCTATTTTTTTGGACTGAAAGTAAATGAAACGTGGACTCGTAGTCTATGAAACGTGGACTCAAAAAGAACGTAACTAATTGATTTTCAATATGAGTTTTTTAACCCCTATCTACATCTATTATATGGGTACTATTTACCTTGCTCCCCGACAATCGGAGGGGAGACAGCCGTTTCGACCCGACGAAAACCGACTGAAAGGAGGTTTTTTAGGGGTGAAACATGGCTGGCTACACAGAAAGTATACAGATTAATATTGGCAATCAGTGGGTTACAAAGATTGTATACAGCAGTAATTATTGGTTAATTTTTAATCCTTTGATAATCAACTCCGTAGGACGGGATGAACGGTATGAGCGTAGCGAAATAGCGTTCCGTCTCGCTCTTAAATAAGACCGTACCACGCAGGGCCAGCGAAACCCTTTTTTTCCCCTTTGTAATGTGTAGCCGGATGGGTAGGTTTACATAATCGCACTATATAACTTCTTAACGCTATGAAAACAGCCTACTTTCTCATGATTCTATTGCTCGTAACAAGTACCGTAGTACTGGGACAAGCTTCAAGTAAACAAGGTTATTTTGGAGTTAGGGCGGGTATCTACGGGCATCCACTGACTTAACGAGTTCACGAAACGATTCAAGGCTGGGTGGGGTGGCACCCCTAAATAGTTTTTACGGTGGAGTTTTCTACCAACATGCTTTGTCACGCTGGATTGCTATAGAGTAGAAGTCAATTACCAGCAAAAAGGAATTGAGAACCAAGATCTA
>JADQBA010000057.1 GCA_016903675.1 Stigonema ocellatum SAG 48.90 = DSM 106950
GCATTTCTCTGGTTAAGAGCCTCAGGCTCTTAAACCATTCTAGGAGGGCTGCTGCCTCCAGTTTAGAATCAGAAAAGGCTGACACAAAAACTGCATGAAATTTTCCCCTCGAAAAAGGCACAGAGTCAACAGCCTAGGCTCTGCCTCCTGTCAAACTGGGAGGCAGAGCCTCCGACAAGAGCATTACAAGGCAGAGCCTTGTAACGAGAGATAATGCACAGTTGGATGTTTCTGTCAATGCGTAAGTCCTAATGCCTAGGGATTGGGATTGAATCCCCAATCCCCTTCTAAGCGAGAGAATGTTGATTGAGCTTTGTATCCTGACCTGGAGAAAATTCAACTGTGCGAAATCCCAACGCGGTCAGTAATTGACCTGCTGGTAACTTGACAGGAGAGGGTTGTTCTCCGTTGCCTGGTGATGGTAGGGGATATGCTGTTGATGCAGCAGTGGAGAAACGGATATTTCCTTCTGAATGGTGAATCACCTGATGGATATGACCATTCAGTACAGTGACAGATGAGAATTGGGACAACAACGAGAGTGCATGAGCCGAATCTTCTGTTGCCCAGCCCCACTTGGGATAAAGATCGTATAGGGGAATATGACTAAATACAACTAAAGGCGTGTCACGTTTTTGTGCTGCGAGATCTCTTGCTAGCAAGTCTAGTTGAGCTTGACCAAGTTTGCCTTTTCCTGTCTCGCCAAAATCCAGCACATTAGTCAGCGACACAAAATGCACGCCAGAGTGATCCCATGACTGCAATCCTTCTTTTGTCTCCCGTTGACTGAAAGCTTGAGAATAAGCTTTACCCCGATCTCCAATGGTGTCGTGTTCACCAGGCAGTGTGAACAATTGTGTTTTCAATTGTGAAAGGATCTGTTTAGCCTGATCGAACTCCGCAGGTTTAGACAGGTGAGTGATGTCACCTGTATGGATGACAAATGCTGGTGGTGTTGGTAATGAATTGATAGCATTAATGGCTTTCTGTAACGTTGCGATGACATCCTCATTTGCTGGTTTATGAAAACCAATGTGAGTATCGCTGATTTGAACAAATGAAAGCGCCGATGAATTCAAGTTTTTTTGTGCATTGTCACCAATTTTGCATGAAGTTAATAAACCATTTTCGCCAATAACCCACAGAAAACCAAGACCAGTCCAACCGATATGATTAATAAAATTTCTACGTTTCATTTTTTCCTCCTTTTGGTGTGACAGTAACTGTCCCTTTCATGAAGGGATGAATAGCGCAAATGTACGGAATTTTTCCAGTTTTAGTGAAGGTATAAGTCCAAGCCTCATCTTTATCAAGCGCTTTGGAATCAAAGGAGCCATCTTGTGCGGTAACTGTATGGGGTTCTTCATCACCGTTGATAAACTTAACAGTTTCACCAACGTGAATCTTTAGAATTGCTGGGTCAAATTTGAAATTGTGAATTTTGAGGGTTGAATTTGCCTGCTGTTCACTAATTTTTTTTGTTTCCAAAGGTTGAACAACCGTTACATTTGGTTGATTTTGTGGCTGTGTTGATTGAGGAGTGCAACCATAGAAATGCAATACAATAGCAAGCACAGCAGCAATTCCTGCTAGCATCTTTGAGCGAAACTTCATGTGCGATCGCCTCCTGATTTTGGATTATGTCGTTGAGAAAATAGACTAGTCATACTCAGACCAGTTACTATTAAGCCGATGACAGCTAAGCCATTCAAGAGGGGATAAATCGCCGCTAGACCAAGGATTTCTAACGTATGAACTTTGATGAGTAATCCGACTAACTCTTCTTGGTGTAACCATTGCTCTGCTATTGTAATGCCAATACCAGTTACTACGCTTAAACTCAAAGGTACACAAATTGATATGGCAATCAAGCGATGGTGTTTACGAAATACTCTTTTCATTGGCAAATTCCAGGGTAAAGAAAGATAAAAGCAGAATTAATATTTTATAAACCAATACGCTTGGTGTTAAGATAATTTACCTACCATCAACCTCTGTAGAGACGCGATAACCCTTGTCTCTACACCTGTAAAATCTCCACAAACGATCCTTAACACCAAGCGTATTGTCCTATAAACCAGGGCAACCGCATCTAAATTATGTAATCCTTGCCCAGCAAGGGTTACATAATTTAGTAACAAAACTAAACTCCAGTTGAAACCTTCTATCTTATAAGACGAAGCTGCTAGGATTTTGGATTTAAATTATTTGGGACTAAGCTAATAACCTGTCCGTTACCTCGTAAATTGGACTTCATGCGTCCCCCTTTTCCCCCCATAGGGGCTACTTGCAAGTAGCCCCTACTACCTACTTCTTGGTCAGTAATTTGAAAACTCAGATCGAAATAAGCGAACGGACAGCTTAACTGAACGGTATTAACCTATAGGACTCCTCCGCAGATTTTTGAAATATACGTAGGGTGGGCACTGCCCACCACATCCGGGTTATGTAGGGCATAGCCCCACCTACAGTGCTTAAAATTTTTCATGAATGATTTAGGATTGCTATATAATCCAATACGCTTGGTGTTAAGGATAGCTTAGGCATAGAAACCCGGTTTCTTACAGAAACCGGGTTTCTGAGTAGGTGCTAAACTGAACTGTATTGACCTATAATCCATAATTCAAAGCTCAAAAATTGTAAAATTTTTTCACCCTAGACTGTAAGTGTCTGAAAAAAGTGTAATTTAAATGAAGTTGAAATAAAATAAATCCAATCCTCTTCGGCAGTCGTCTTGTTAGATAAAGGGAATTCCATTGTATTGAGAGAGAACTCCTGTGAAACAAGGATTGCAAGCGACGCTGAAATTAGGATCTCAGGCTGAATACCGAAAAATCATGGAGTCAAGTTCTCCCACAGACAAGTCGCAAAGTCCACAGATCCTTACGGATGCAGAACTCTTTGATGCAATTAAGACTAGACAACCCGACGCACTGGGTATGCTTTACGATCGCTATGGAGGTTTGGTATATGGGATAGCACTCAAAATTTTGAAAAATTCTCAAGAAGCAGAAGATTTGACACAAGAGATTTTCCTAGCTCTGTGGCGCAATGTTAACTATAATCCAGAGCATTTTGTGAGATATCTCGTAACGATGACTCGTTCGCGGGCGATCGATAAACTTCGCTCAAGGAGTAGAAACTTAAAACTTCTAGAACGTTGGAGTCAAACAGAACAGCATGAAACATTCTCTTCTACTCCTTTTGAGAACGCTTGCGATCGAGAGCGTTCTCAACACCTTCGCTCTGCCTTAGAACAACTTCCCCAACAGCAGCGTCAAGTACTAGAGATGGCTTACGACGAAGGACTCAGTCAATCGCAAATTGCTCAACAATTAGACATCCCTTTGGGGACAGTTAAGAGTCGAATCCGTCAGGGACTGCTAAAACTCAAGCAAATCCTACAATATGTTATTGGGTAGTTTACTATGACTCGTTTCTCAAGTCCTGAGTACTTAAAAGAATTAGTAGCAGGCTATGTTGTTGGCGATCTCGACCCCGAAGAAGCTGAAGAATTTAAGCTGCGGTTGGCAGAAAATCCTGAATTGGCAAAAGAGGTGAAGGATCTTCAGGAAGTCATGGGACAGGTGTTATGTGGTTTCAACGAGGTAGCGCCTCCCCAACACCTGCGATCGGCTATCCTCAAAGCTACCGACATCCCATCTCACTCTACCCCAGTCTTAAAACTGTCTTCTTTGCCGTGGCGGACAATAGTTAGCAGTGTGGCGGCGCTGTTAGTTCTGGTTCTAGGTTTAGATAACTATCGCCTGCGGCAAGATCTTAAGGTTGCCAAAAACGTTACCACACTCCTACAAAGTTCTCAAACTCGCCTCTTCTCCCTCAAAGGCGCGGAAATAGCAAATACTGCCTCCGGCAATATTGTTATGAATACTCAGCAACAAAAAATTGTTATATTTATTCACAATCTTCCTGCTCCCCCTCAAGGACATATCTATCGGCTATGGGCAATAGTTGACAACAACAAAGTACCTTGCGGACAACTCAGGTTTAGTCCCCAGGGTATTGTTTTAGACAAACTTCCTATTCCCTCCGATCTTTATGAGGAGATGTCGGGGCTAATCGTTACTCTCGAACCATCGTCAGCTAACCCAGAACCGATTGGACCTGTGGTGATGACAAGTATGATTTAACTAAATCCATTGTAGACACCCGAACCTGTTGCCCTCGTAACTCATCAAAGATAGCGATCGCTCTACCATCAAATGGTAAAACCAAGGAACACCAAACTCCAGTACTAAAAACAACATCAATTCATCCTGCTGATATCCAGTTTGAAGCAGGTGATATTCCTCCTAACCCATACCTTGGTTTATCTGCTTTCAGTGAGAAGGATGCTGCGTTCTTTTTTGGACGAGAGAAAGTGACTCATGAGTTATTTCAGATGGCGCACCAACAACCAATGGTTGCAGTTATTGGTGCTAGTGGAAGTGGAAAATCCTCTGTCGTATTTGCTGGATTAATTCCTAGATTGAGAGAAGAAGGAATTTGGTTAATTGAATCATTTCGTCCTAAAACCCAACCATTTGATGAACTTGCTCAAGCTTTAGTGCGTCAATTAGAACCAAATCTTGATGGTGTTGAGAAAGTTATCAAGGTTGGTAAATTGGCCGAAAGCTTAAAAAAAGGTGAAGTCAAGCTGCATCAGATAGCATCTCAAATTCTGGAAAACAAACCCAATAAACGCTTTTTATTAGTTGCCGACCAGTTTGAAGAACTTTATACCCAATCTCAAGATAGGGAAGAACAAAAGTATTTTATTGATACTTTGCTATCAGCAGTTCAACAGAAAAGTATAACATTAGTTTTTACATTGCGTGCTGACTTCTACGGCTATGTCCTCTCTTATCGTCCATTCAGCGATGCATTACGGCAAATTGCATTTAAACCACTGGGTTTAATGAGCCGAGATGAATTGAAGTCAGCCATTGAAAAACCTGCGCAAAAGTTAAATGTAACATTACAAACGCATTTAGCCGAAAGAATACTAGATGATGTCGGAAATGAACCAGGCAATTTACCATTACTAGAATTTGCTTTAACACAATTGTGGAATAACCAGAAAAATAGCGAACTGACTCACAAAGCATATGACGAAATTGGTGGTGTAAAGCAAGCACTAGTTAAACACGCTGAACAAGTTTATTCTGGACTGAGTGAATCACAACAACACCAGGCAGAGCGAGTTTTCTTAGCGTTAGTACGATTAGGTGAAGAAACAGAAGATACTAGGCGCGTTGCTACTGTTTTGGATGTAGGTAAACAGAATTGGGAACTGGTTACTTATTTAGCAGGTTCTGAAGTACGTTTAGTTGTGACAGGACGTAATGATAAATCTGGAGAAGAAACGATAGAAGTTGTTCATGAAGCATTAATTCGTGAATGGAAGCGCTTACGTCAATGGCTCAATAATAATCGTGATAAATTAATATATTACCGGAAAATTGAAGCAGCGGCTGTTGAGTGGCGACAACAGGGAAAATCGAAAGATTATCTACTTCAAGGTAAACATTTAAAAGAAGCTAGTGTATTTCACAAAGAACAAAATGTAAATTTCACTTTATCGGATTTGGCTTGTGATTTTCTTCAGAGAAGCACCCAAGTACAACGGGTCAATCGTCTTAAATTTGTAGGCTTTAATTTAATAGTTCCCCTTAGCCTAGCAGGATTTTTGGGATTTTTTGCGTTAGACCAAATAAAGATAAGAGGACTTTGGCAGGATTTTTATAATTCTAAGGATATGCAATTAAAAACTCAGGCACTCGAAAGATTAGTAAAAGCTGGTGCTAGCCTGAGTAACATCAAGCTTAGCAATGCCAACCTCATTCAAGCAGATCTCCATAGTGCCGACTTCACTGATGCTGATCTTAGCAATGCTGACCTCCGAAGTACTAACCTCAGCAATGCCAATCTTAGTGGTGCTAACCTCAGGGATGCCCAACTTGGAGTTGCTAACCTCAAAAGTGCCAACCTCAAGGGTGCTAACCTCAAGGGTGCTGAGTTAGATACTGCTTGGTTGTGTCAAACCATAATGCCTGATGGAAGGATATCTAATCGTAATTGTTTAAAAGAAAATGCTAATAGTCCTTCGCCTACTAATACTACTGATAGCAATCTCAAACCGACCATTCCAAATCCACAAGACAAACGTCAGATTCACCCTCTGACTTTAAAACAGGTTCTTGAGGAAGCAAGTCGCAATCATCATCTGCTGACTGCTGAAACTCGTCTTCAGCTGACCCTCCAATACTATAATATGCAACGAGCAGATGAACAAGTACGCATTTATCAAGCTTCTGTGTTGAACTACCAAGCTGCTTTGCGGGATACACTAGCCTTAGAAAGATCTGGGGTTGGTACCCGTTTCGATGTCTTGAATACTCAGGTAAATTTAGGAAATGCCCAACAAAAGTTAACTAATGCTTTCTCAAATCAGCGAACTGCCCGTCTTCAACTCGCAACTCAGTTAGATTTGCCACAGTCGGTTGATATCAGTGCAGCAGACCCTGTACAAATATCAGGTCTTTGGAACCACACGCTGGAAGAAAGTATAGTGTTAGCTGTACGGAACAAAAGTGAACAGAATAAGCAGCGTAACCAGATAAGATTAGACGTAGAATCAGCCTACCTGAATATACAAGCTAGTTTGCTGAATATTCAAACTTCTACTACTAATTTAGCACAGGCCCGAGAGTCTTTACGTTTAGCAAGGCTGCGGTTTCAGGCTGGTGTGGTTACCCAAACTGACGTAATTAACAAAGAAGAATCCCTGACTCAAGCTGAGGGTGATCGAGTCAATACTATTTTGGATTACAACCAAGCCATAGCTTCTCTGGAGCGATATGTGTACTGGTAGCAGCGGAGAACTTTATTGTGCTGATAGTGTTACTGACGGACTTGTAGCTGGATGCGATCGCCCTCAACAGAATTGGTCACATTGTAAGGGCGAGGTAAAAGCGTGGGGTCATTAATCAAGCATTGCTGGTCAGGTTGATATGTTTTCAATCAAGGAGCCTCTGCCCTCACCTTGTCTTGGTGACACTCCTAATTAGGGTCTTCCGTAACAGCTGGCTGGTACACAGTCAGCCCCTACGGGGAAGTCAGCCCCTTCTCCCAAGGGGAGACGCTGACGCTACGAGCGTCGCTACCGCAACGCTTACGCGAACGGGTTCGTCAAAAGTCAAAAGTCAAAAGTCAATAGGATACCTTTAGTGCCAACGGGACTCTGAGCCTTTCTATTCTTCAAGTTGATTTAACCATGCTTGTAAATCAGCCATCCCAGAAAAGTCTAATAATGCTTCTCCCAATGTTTCGAGTTGTGCTATCGATAATCTTCTAACTTGCTGAGTTAATGATGCATCAATTTCACCAAGGCGGCGATTTAGAAGACGTATCACTAGACTTTGCTCTCCTTCAAGTCGTCCTTCAAGTCGTCCTTCGCGTTGTCCTTCAAGTCGTCCTTCAAGCTTGGCTTGTTCCCTATTTCGTTGATAAAGTGGTTCTAATCGCATAATTAACTCCCGATCATCTTCATCTAATTCTTGATTGATTCTCAAGTTTTCTCGCAGGTTGTAAACTAATTCTAGCGTCCCTTTCACCAAACGGATTATCAGATGGCAGTGCTTCCAATTCCATAATAGCCCTCTGTTGCACCGTTCCCCTACCCAACAGTCTTAACCACAATGTCTCTGGTGTTGACGGTAGCTGATGTATGACGACAATTGCTGCCCGCAATGCATCTCCTAGGAAGTACACTCCTGACAACCATCCGGCTTTTTGATTCACGTTAAAGCTAGATAATATGGTTGTAGATGCAGTGGGGGTCAGAACCCATAATTTGGGTATGTTCTCCTCTTGAAGTGTAGTGTTATTTACCTTCGCTTTGCGTCGTATTCTCGCCTTTGCTTCTAATAATTTGATCAGACAGTCGCAGATTTCATCCGCAGAAGCTGCATTGCGGAATACTTCTAATAGCATCGGAAATTTGGCAAATCTGCCAAGCAGACCTAAGATTTCTAAAGCAGAAGTTTGTGGTTGAGCTGGAATGAATAAAATATCGATTTCTTTAATTTCCCCTGAAACTTTTTCTGAGGGTTTGACCTCTCCGTAATTTTTGAGTAATTCTTCCAGATAATCCTTAGCAAACTTGTCATGTATAAAGCGGGTCATTTCATTTTCAGACTGAAGAATTCAAATCAAGGTAGGGGGTCGGGAGTTGGTGGGGAACCCCATAAATAGAGACACCTTGTGCAGTTTCGCTTTCTTGCAAGGGAGAAAGAATCCCCCTGCACAAGGTGTCTCTTCTTCCCCCTCACACCCTACCTCTTGGCCACAATCGGTTTTTACTGATTTTTAAGGTGCAGCAATACTATAATATAATACTCTTTATCTCCAGTTCAAACTACTTCCTCAACTGCGATATCTTTAATGATTGAGAACCTCATTAAGGAAATTAGGACATTGGCAGTAGGGAAGCTAAAAGAGGCTATGCTGTATCAGAAACAGCAGGACGGTTTCCAATACTGCGTAGGTTTTGCAAAAATAAGAAACCCGGTAACTCCTGCGAAACCGGGTTTCTGGCACCTCAACTATCGTTAACCGACAAGTATTGGGACGGGTTCAGTAGGCAACCCAAGCAAAATTTCTTTTAACGAAGGTATTGTTCAAGAAACCGGGTTTCGACCTTCTCGAATCATTTAGGATTTCTATATTAAGTAAATTTACTAGTTAATCTGTATATAAAATATATTGTTACGTAGATTTCCTGAAGAGTATCAGTCAAGCATGTGGATAGAATAGAGTCTCAAACTTTTTTAGCTGAACTGTCTTGAATGATACTTCTGTAAAAGTTACTCCTGGACAATTACTTACCCCTTCACAAACAACAGGCTTAGAGATAGTGTCCTTTTTACACAAGGGACGGGATGTTGTTTTAGCAATTGATATGACGGAAAGCGTCGGACTCAATGATGAGGGTCGTATCCGCTTACATCAGATAGTAGCAGATAGCCTCAAATCAGGAGATTTAGTTTACGTTGTTCCTTTTGCCAAAGATGTAGTTTTAGGGGAAGTGGCACTGGGTGTAAATCCATTGGGAACACCTATCATATTTACCAGTAAAAGTCAACAAAATATTGACAAAATCTTACAAAAGATAGCTTTTACATCTGATCCAAGCCGCTACGGTACAGATATTCAAAGAGCCGAGTTAAGTATTTATCAAGCTATTGCTCAGATCAACCAAAATCGGCTCCTAAAAAATCAACCAATCAAGCCCCAGTCAATTATTTGGATTACTGATGCACCCTTATTTACTCAATCAGGAATTACTTCAAAAGTATGGATAGAAACTCCTGCTGATAGTCCTTTTCGCATCGCAAACTCTCCAGAAAGTCAACAGCGACAGGCTTGGATTCAAGCTTTGCCATTGCATAGGCGATCGCTACCAATTAAAACCAACAACAACCAAGTATATAACCTCACTGTAGTTGATGTAGCGCCTACAGCCCAGGAATTTTGTACCCCAGCACCCGGCGGTCAACAAACCTGTTTAGTCAATCCTTATTTAATTAAGCAGTTATGGTTACCTGGATTAATTTCCCTGTTCATATTCGTAGCTTTTGTTTTTGGTTTCATCAAATTCTTTCACATACAAAAAAAGTGGGAATTGATAGTGGACTTTGAAGCAGAAGATAGTGAAGAAGACCAAAGATGCAGATTACCAAATAATAAACGAATTGCCATTGGTCATGGTGAACATGATGCTAGTTGTGTAGATTCTATTAACTGTCTAGGAGCAGAAGTCAGAGCCTACCTAGAACGAAAAGGAGAGAAAATTTACTTAGTACCTACCAATTCAGCACCCATTTATTATAACGGTCGAATAATTACGTCTCGCACTGCTATAGCTAATTCTCGGTTTAGGATCAATTGTCCAGATCCTCGCAACCGCGAATACGAAATAGCTATTCAAGTCAAAAAATAGCATTTAAGGAATTATATTATGACTAACACCACTGGAAATGAACTTCAATATCGCGGAATTAATCGCACAATTTGTATAGGATTAGGCGGTACAGGTCGAGATGTTTTAATGCGAATTCGGCGGTTAATTGTAGATAGTCACGATAATTTAACCCAACTACCAATTGTTAGTTTCGTCCACATAGACACAGATAAAGCAGCAACGCAAGTCGCTGGTATTCGGACAGGGAGTACCTATCATGGTGTTGACCTCAGTTTTCGGGAAGCAGAAAAAGTCTGCGCTACAATGTCCTCTCCTGAAGTTACCATGTTCGTGCAAGGATTAGAGCGACGTTCAGCTTATGAACGCCACGGTCCCTACGACCATATTGGTATTTGGTTTCCCCCACAATTACTGCGAAATATTAAAGCAGTGGAAGAAGGTGCAAAAGGCATTAGACCTGTAGGAAGACTGGCTTTTTTCCATAATTACCAAAAAATTAAAACAGCAGTTGAAAGTGCAGAAAAGCGCACACGAGGACATGAACAACTATTGCTGAAATCTGGTTTAAGAGTTGAACCTGGACTAAATATTTTTGTCGTGGGTTCTCTTTGTGGTGGTACGGGAAGCGGGATGTTTTTAGATGTTGCTTATAGTCTCAGGCATCTTTATGGCGGTCAAGGTGCTCAAATTGTTGGCTATTTAGTTATCAGTCCAGAATTGTATGGTAACACCCCGAATATGAGTGCTAATACTTACGCTGCTCTCAAAGAATTAAATTATTACAGCACTCCCGGCACAAAATTTGAAGCCTGTTATGATATTCAAAACTTGGTGTATATACAGGAACAGCGACCGCCTTTTGACTACACCTATTTGGTTTCTAGTCAGACAGGAGGTGAATACGAAATACTGGCACAAGGTAAGCTGTGTAACGTTATTGCACATAAGATTGCTTTGGACTTTTCTGGTGAATTAGCACCAGTGGTTAAAGGTAACAGGGACAATTTTCTGCAACACATGATTCAGTGGGATAAGCACCCCCGTCCCAATGGACAGCGCTATTTAACATTTGGACTAGCGGCGATTTATTTCCCCCGTGATACCATTGTCCAAATTGCCTTAAATCGCGTTAGTTTGGGTCTGGTAACATTCTGGTTAAATGGGCAAGGTCAAAGTCCCGACCCTTCTAGTTTACTTGAAAAATTCTTAATTCAGTATCGTTGGCACAGCGACCTAGCGAAAAAAGAGGGTTTAACTACTAGACTAGCCGAGGCTGTACAAGACTCGAATAAGAATTTTGTTAATACAATCAACGCTTGGAGAAATAAATTAGATAGGTCAATTTCTGAATGTAAAAATCGCGACGATCGCAACGCAATCTGCCAACAGTTGCCACGGGAGTTTCGAGAGCAATTCCGTAAAACCCAACCAGGCGAAACTGAAAGTAGCAGAGGCATTTGGCTGACAAGACTGCAACAGATTTGTCCAAACATCACCAAAGAACTCCAGACAAATATTGACGATTTTATCACGCGGTTACTCACTCCCAGCGAACCTAATTTCGCGATTAAAAGTACCCGTGATTGGCTAGATGCTTTGGAACATGAACTGCATAACTATCAACGCAACCTCCAAGAGGAAATTGCCAATTTTGGTGGAATGCGCCCCTTGGAAGATTTAGATAAAAAATGGCGGGATGCTGAACAAATAATTCAGGACATTGAACAGAAAGCTAGTATTCCCTTTGTTGGCAATAAGAATAGCCCAGTACAAACCGAAGCAAAAAAGGTGCTACGGGAAGTTTATGACCTGATCAAACATAACTTTCAGTTGGCAGTTTTGCAGGAGGCGATACAAATTGTCGATGCTTTACAAAAGCACGTTCAAGGGAGATCGACTCAAGTCGCTGCTTTTAGTGCAAGCGTAGAGAATTTGAAAAGCGCTTATGAGAAGCAGGAAAAAGACCTCAAACAACTTAATTTTGATGAGATGAGTGGTGAGGCAATCATTAATAATGAAGATATTGACCGCTGTTACCAAACTATCTTACCACTCGATGACTTTCGCCGCCAGTTGGTGCTAGTCAGTTCCGAAATTACAGAACCAACTGGACGAGGACAGTCTTTGGTAAGTTTTATAGACCGAGAACTTACCACGTCACACCAGCTGCAAAAAGAAATTGATCTCAAAGTTGACAGCTTATTTGCTTCTCGCGGTATGAATATTGTCAATTCTGTGATCAAGCGCTTCATGCAAAACTATTCCCTGACAGCGCGTTCAACTCGCTTGGCACAAATCTTACAAGAAGCTGAACCCCTGCTGCGTCTTAATTTGGGTGATCCTTACTTCTGCGATGACCAGGGTAAAAGTAGTAAATTAATAGGTTTTAAGGACACTGATGAGTTAGAAGTACAACAATTTAAAGCTTTGCTGGGTCAGGACTTGGGAATTTCCTCAAATGTCCTCAGACAAACTCAAGCTGACGACGAAATTTTAATCGTGAATGAGTACGCTGGGTTTCCCCTCAGACTCATTGGTAATCTAGAAAAGATGAG
This sequence comes from Stigonema ocellatum SAG 48.90 = DSM 106950, assembly GCA_016903675.1. Lineage (GTDB taxonomy): Bacteria > Cyanobacteriota > Cyanobacteriia > Cyanobacteriales > Nostocaceae > Stigonema > Stigonema ocellatum. The sequence goes on from JADQBA010000057.1 coordinate 12,541, forward strand.
AAACCCCTACATCCGAGAACAGAATTCTCCTACATCTTTTCTCCACAACGACTATCGTACTTCTTTTCCTGACCTCATCCCTCCTGATGCAAGAACAATAGAGAATTTGGAAGATGTTTTCTATCCTTGTGTAGCGTTTGGGTTGCTAGAGAAAAACTGGGAAAATCATAAGTTGGAATTTCAATATTATGATGCATTGCAAGGCAGTTATGACACAGCTTGTCTTAGTCTAGAGTGGAGTCAAGCTTTGGAGGAACTTGCCAACAAGCGTGGTATGACTGAAACTTTGAAGCAACTTTTAGATGATGCGATCGCCAAAATCGCAAGCCAACCCGAACTTTGGCAAAATTACTACTTACCCAAACTGCGACAATTTGTCGAACATGTTAAAAACTTACCAGAAGACAGTCCCAATCATCCCCACAAACTAGCAGTATACCTACCTCCTGGGAACAACGACCCCATAGCAAAAGAGGGAATTATCAATCGCTTTTGGAGAAAGATGGATGCGCAATTTGCAACTTCTCAACAGCGAATTCCGCCATCGACCCATACACGAAATCAGCAAGCTGTTCCTGGGGAGATAGTTATAGTTTCTCACGTAGATTCTCATGGCACCTTAGAAAAACGTCGCTTAGAATTTGAGCGGCTACAACAGAATTTGGCTGTTGGCGTTATAACTCAAGACGAGTACGAATATCTCCGCAGGGAAATCTTGAATAAATACCCCTTGTAATCCAATACAGTTCAGTTAAGAACCAGCCCAGAAACCCGGTTTCTTCAAGAAACCGGGTTTCTAACCCCTCAGCACTTACCCTGAACTGTATTGCCTTGTAATCAGATTTGTAGGTATGGCTAAAGCTTACCTAATTTCACATATATTCTCAAATCACCATTGTTCTAATGCCACCAGTACCTGTATACTTAATTGTCCTAACTTTTGTATTAGTCGTTATACCATCTGTAGCCGCTATTTTTTTACGCTTGGCTCTTTATCAACATCTGGTATTTTTGCAAGAACGGGTAAGAAGGTTAATTAAAAAGCAGCCCAGTGGACAAAAGCCTAGGATTGTAGAAGAATTAGAAAAAAGATTTGAAGAGGCTTGTAAAAGTTTAGAGCAGGTAAACACAGCAGCATTAATAGACCAAGTTTACAGTTTAGAAAAGATATGGTTATTTTCCAATGACCAAATTGATTATTTTTGCCGCATTTTACCTAACTTACTGCTAGCCTTTGGCTTACTAGGTACTTTTTCCGGTATCACACTTAATTTATCAGTACTCAGTCAAACAATCAATCAAAGTACTACTAGCAATGTTAGCAGTTTAGTGGCTGAATTAGAGAAACCACTACAAGGCATGAGTATTGCCTTCGTCGCTAGTTTGACTGGATTATTATTTAGCGCTTTTTTAACAGTAGTCAACTTTTTTGTCAATACTAGTTTAACAAAGTACAGACTTATAAGTTCTCTAGAAGATTATCTAGATAATGTTTATCAGACGGAAGTAAAGGGTGATGCTCGTCTTGATAGAATAGTTAATAGAATGGTATGCCAGCAAGATGAATTTTTAACTAGATTTGGTGATACTGTGCGGGATGTGGTGGAGAAATCTCTAGGTGATGTAGCGAGACAAATTGCTCAAGGAAATAAAGAAGCTGCTGATTTAGCTAAGCAAGTTTACGAGAGATTTTTTGAAGCGGCTGGTACTATATCCAATGCTGCTACTGAATTTGAGAATGCGATCGCAGAACTAAAGACAACATCTAAGATATTTATACAAGCAGGTGAAACATTTGAGAGAAGTCAGTTTCCTCAAAAATTATCAGCAGCTACGGCAGATTTAGCTAGCACACAAGAGAAATTCTCCCAGTCTGCTGCTAGTTTAGCCGAGACAGGACAATTTATCGCAACCGCAGTGAGTGAAGTTCAGCGTTGCAGTCAAGAATTAATTAAATTGGGAGAAGAAATAAAGAATGTTAATCAAACATCTGTGCAAGCATTAGAGTTGCATCAATATAACAACCACTCTTTTGGAGAGATGATTCCCCAACTTAAGGAAGGTGCTACCAGTTTTAGAAAAGCGGTTACAAGGCTAGATCAATTAGAGACAAGAATTGTGAATAAAGCCGATAGCTTTAACGGGGTAGAAGTTGCTCTAACACAGTTGTTGGAAAATGTGAAAAGCTTTACGGAACAGGTGACGTTGGCAATAGAATCTTTAGGCGATCGCTCTTTATCAAACATAACTGACAAAATTGGCAATAACACTGGAATTGCTAATTTTGAAGGATATACAAATCAGTTAAACAATATAATTAACATATTAAAGTTAGATTTAATGGGTTTACTTAGAGAAAACAATGTAACATTAACGGGAGAATACAAAAACGTAGGCGATAACTTATTAGCAGGTATTAAACAAGAAACTGAAATGAGCGTCAAAGGTACTCAATTTTTAGGAGGTAAAATTCAACAATGTAGTAATGAAATCGCTGAAATTAAGCAGGAGATTTATCAAATGAGAGGCGCGAGCAAATGATGAATCGTCGCTCTCGGCATACTGATTCCCATGAAGACCTAAACATTTGGTCTGCTTTCACGGATTTAATGTCCAATGCCTTCATGATACTTCTGTTATTTTTGTTCATAGTGATAGTAAAATCTGCCATTTCACAAAAAAACTTGCAGCAACCGCTAAGTAATATTGAAGATTTACAAGTCAAGGCAAATAAGACTAATGAACTAGAACAGCAGGTTACTTTTTTACAACGAAAACTAAAATCAGTCAAGCAATTAACAGACACACCGCCAATTATTTTGATTAAAGATGAAGGTGCTTACCGCTTTGCTTCCGGCAGTGCTGAACTACCACAGCCAATGTACCGCTATATTTGGACGAAAATAGTTCCAGAAATAGAACGCCATACAAAAAAATATAACATAAATACCGTAGAAATTATTGGTCATACGGATGGTCAGGTTAATGGTAGTGGAATGAGCAATCTAGACCAGAATTTAGAAAACATAGCTAGTGGTAATCTTCCAGTCCAAAATCTAAAAGCAGGCTCTAATGCTGACTTGGGATTGATGCGATCGCTAGCATTAGTGAGAGTGCTGCGTTACATCCAAACAAAAGAAGGTAGACTACAAGGACTGAAATTTCGCGCCTATTCTGCTGCACAGCTCATATTACCTAATGGCGAGTTTGCATCACCACTCATCCCTCGCCAAGAAGATTCCACACGACGACGCATTGAAATCCGCTTCACCCGTTTAGGTGAAGTGACAGAAGTCAAGTGAGTAATGTTGCACACCCCCTACTACGAGCACAAGTGCCATCTGCTTTCTTCAACCAATCGCACGATTACGCAACAGCTAATGACTTATCCTCTTCCCAAATCAGCAATGCATCAAGTTTTCCCGATTCTGTAAATGTTCTTGCAGCAAGCAGACAGTGTAATAAATCCACACATTGATTTGCTGGATAATTTCCCTTCTGACCACCAACAACTAATGTTTCTATTTGCTCAGATTTAGGAGAGTCAATTAAGATGTAAAAATTCAAATTATCAAAAGTAGCCGTTACAATATATTTCTTTGCCCCACCCCCAATACTCATATAAGTATCTTCATTAGCACCTAATGTCACTAAACTTTTGCTTTCACCATTTAATTCACGAATGGCTGTTTCTATTTGGCTCCAGTTTGGGTTTTCAATCAAATCACCTTCATTTTTATTTCCCATCCATTTTTCGGTTGTCATGTCTAAGACAAACATTACTATCTCCTTGTTTTTGGTGGTTTTACTATTATTGTTTTACTTCCACTTGGAGCAATAATTTCTAATTCCTCTATGCCTAACTGCCAAGCCATAGAATTTACTCCACCTCTTAATCCGCACGCGGCGCCCATATCCGCATGGGACTTAAAGTCCCATGCTAATAGCATAAGTCCTCTTTTAGAGGACTGAATGAGTTTTGAAATTACTGTCAATTTTATGACTCCTTATTTGGGCTATTTGTGCCTTCTACTTAGAGAAGAAAAGTCAGTTTCCTCAAAAATTATCAGCAGCTACGGCAGATTTAGCTAGCACATGAAATGAGCGTCAAAGGTACTCAATTTTTAGGAGGAAAAATTCAACAATGTAGTAATGAAATCGCTTTCATCCCTTCGTTTTTTCTAAATAGACAAAAGCAGGCACTCGCTTGTAAGCAGGCGTCCCGGATCGCGTTTCAGTCCGCGCCTTGAGGATTGCGTTCACTTCAGGATAAAACATCAATGCCGCTCCCTGACGCACTGAACCGTAAATCACCTCGACGTTCTCCAGTTTGCCTGCATCTGCCTGAACGGTGACGCGCTGATGCTCTTGTAAACCTGCGCCCTCTGCGTCAGCCCGGTTCATCAAAATGCAGTTGCGGTGAGGGATGCCGCGATACTGGTCGTCAATTTTGTAAACCACTGTGTTATGCTGCGAGTAGCTGCGTCCTGTCATGAGCGCGACCACCACGCCCTGAGTGGATTCAGACACTCCAAAGTCTTTAGCATCTGGCAGTGTGGTGTCGGGCAGTGGCGTGACAAACATCGACGCTTTACCAGTCGGTGTAGGGAAGTGCGGCTCTGTTAAAATTCGCCCACCAATGGTGAATTCCTCTTTTGTTTCATCGATGGTTGCCATTTTCTCAAATCCGGGAATAGTTTGCGCGATTAGTTGCCGCACATACTTGGGGTTTTGCAGTTCGCGCCAGTTGACTGGAGATTCACCATGCAGACGGTGAGCCAGTTCCGTGAGGAACTGCACTTCTGGAACCAAGTCGCCTTTCAAATGGGTTTGTCCCTCATCGCTCAACCGGATAAAGTTGTTGCCCGATTCAGTAGTGATTTTATAGGGCTGCTCAAAACGATTGAGCACAGGGATGACGATCGTGTTCTGCTTTGCCAACCCGCTAAAATGCCCCAAGTTGGGTTTGGTCGCGAGATAAATGATCGTTTCAATGTTGCCTAAAGCGCGTTTTGCCTGCGTCGAGTCAGGATTCGCCCCATACAAATTACCGCCTACACAAATCAGGCTATCCACCTTTCCAGCATCTGCCGCTTCGATCAAATCTCGCGTGTGATATCCCTGAATGCGACTCAGAGGGCGACCCAACAACGTTTCGAGCGCCCGCTGAATTTCTTGCTTCAGCTTCACAGTCACACCCATTGAGCCAAAGCCCTGCACGTTGGAATGTCCCCGCACAGGCATCACACCTGCCCCGAATCTGCCAATATTGCCCGTGATCAAGGCAGTATTGGCGATCGCGTAAACGTTGTCTACGCTGTTCGTATGCTGGGTAATTCCCATTGCCCAAGCAAAAACAACTCCTTTAGAGGTGCCGATGATCTTAGCTGCGGCTTCAATTTCAGCTTGGGAAACGCCACAGATGGCAGTAATGGTTTCCCAGGCGGTCGAGAGTGCGTGTTCAAGCACTGCTTCCCAACCCCAGGTGTGCGCTTGCAGGTATTCTGTTGCCACTAGCCCTTGTTCAATTAAGGACTTCTGAATCCCGGTAAATAATGCGACATCGCTACCAGGAATCGGTTGCAGGTACAGGGAAGAAATATCAGAACCAGGCAACAAAGACTTAATGGGATACGCAGGCGAACCAAATTTGACTAACCCAATTTCCATCATGGGATTAATCACTATCACCTTGCCGCCATGTTCGCGCAGTTGGATCAACTCGTTCATCAAGCGAGGTTGGTTATAGGAAGGGTTGGAACCCGTCAGCACAACACAATCTGCTTTCTTCAAGCTTTCCAAACTCACGACTGAAGTTTGTGTCCCCAACATCTGTTGTAGACCCGTGGTTGAGGGAGCGTGGCACAAGTCAGAGCAGTCTGCCAAGTTATTAGAACCCAGCGCTCGGATCATTAGCTGCAACACGTAAGCCGCTTCATTGGAAGCTCGACCAGAACTGTAGGATGCCACTCGCTCTGGCTGTTTGCGAAAAGCCGCTTCGGCAATCTCATAAACCTCTTCCCAACAAATGCGTTCGTAATGAGATTTGCCTTCTCGTAGAATCATCGGAAAGCTGAGTCTTCCTAAGCGATCGCACTCCATTGACGTAAGTTGCTGAAGTTCAGTAATGTTGTGCTGCTCAAAGATGTTCGCGGGAATGGCGGGTTTAATTTCGGCGGAAATTGCCTCAACGCTCTTCATACATCGCTGAAGTTTTTCCCCGAACTCGTTAGTAAAGCCGCCTTTTTGTCCGCCCGTTCCCCAAGAACAAGATAGGCAAGCGCTTTTATGCAACAACGTTTTCCACAGTTTAGGTCCCTCTGGCGAGAGCGTATGCTCTGCCCAATATTTAATCACCGGTAAGCCCCCTCCAATCTTAGGAGTCTGGGTGTTTTTCTCGTCAAAAGGCGGCGTGGGTTGCAGGTTCTGCTGTGCGTTTGCGTCCATGAGTCAGCTACAATAGTTTTCAGACTTTACCAGGAGATCAACCAAGCTGCATCTGTCTTAAGGGGGTCAGATTAAAGAGGTTGACACCTTGGTTGACACCCTTGTTTTTGGTTGCAACCTCCAAAGCTTTTATTCTGGATATAGTCCAAAACTCTTGTATGTTGAAGTTCAGGACTTACGCATTGACAAATGGGACAATAAGTGAGTTCTCCAATTACAAAACAGAATCAAAAACCTGTTGAGCAGTGAGGTTTAATTGTGGCAAGGTAGGGGATTTAATTAAGTCATTTCCTCGAAACATTGTTTTTACATATTCCCCATCGATTAGCTCGCATATAAAGATAGTGGGTTGTTTGGGATAGCCGATAAAATCACGTCCACCCAAAGCAGCATAATCAACGGACACTTGCTTCAAGCCGGGGAACCCTTTCGGCAGTTCCTCATGGGGGAAACCCCCTTTCTGCGGACTGCCTCACCAACGCAGTGTCCTCAACAATCCAGTATTCAGAGATGCCCATTTCTTCATAATCACGAAGTTTATCGTAATAATCATCCCGCCAGTTGGTGCTAACAACCTCCACTATTAATTTGACCGAAGTAGCATTTTGAATAATTGATTCAGTTTCCCACCGTGTCTCAGTACCGATACTTTCTTCATTCAAAACAATGATGTCCGGTTCGTAACCCGACTTGTCGCGTCCCGGTTTAACAATCGATTCTCTGGGTATTGTCCAAATACCGCGCTTACCGATCTCTCTAATGGTTATAAGTAATTCTTCAATGAGAAAGCCTGTTAATTTTGAATGCTTCCCTCTAGGTTTAGGCATCTCAACAATTACTCCATCATGCAATTCGTACCTTACGACTGAGTTTTCTGGATACCATTCGATAAACTCATCAAAGGTATATATTTTTGGTTCAGTTTGTGTTTGGGTCATAAGTTACCACCTCCACATATATTGTACCGTTCAGTGGGGTAATGAGAGAATAAGGGTTCCTGGCGATTGAATCCGATGATTTATCGTCGCCTAGGAGGAATTGAGCCGTTGTTAGAGCAGCGTGTTCGTGAGTTACCATTTATCTGCGCTGAGAGAAAACCTTAAGAAAGAAATAGACTTCTGCAATCCCTCAGATATGCAGTAATCTAAAAATAAAGTTTTTGTTGCGTGGTGGCGTTATCGCTATGAATAACCTTTCCAAAGAACTGCTTCGCAGTTTTGAGTCAGCCCATAAAGAAGACATAGAGACAATTACCCAGGTTTTGGCGCGGATTACCACAAAAAGTCCAGACGAAATTAAACCACACCTGGATGCAATGCTTGAGCGGTTAGTCCAACCACAAGGGGAACGTCCTTTGTACGAGAGTGCCACTCCAGAAGAATTAGCACAAGCGTTTCGGGAGTGGGCTTCAAGTCACGACCGCAATTCACCACTGTTATCAGATTATGCTGTTAGCCGTCCAAGTATGTACGACAACGAGGACCTACGCAGTTAGGGGAGTCAACGTCCATGACGGAAGACTGGTCGCAGCGATGTTGGTACACGGCTTAACCCACATCCTGACCTTCAATAGGGCTAATAAAGGAGAGAATAGACTTGTCAAAGCAAACTGGGAGCAGTGCGATTTTGTTAGATCGGGTTTTAATTCTCAATTAAATGGGCTAATTCTCAATAAAAACCAATTTTTCGTTGCGATAGCGAAGCGCAGATCGCAGCCCGAAATACGTGATGAGCGTACCCTAATTTTAAGCACCTCACTTTGGAGCATTGCTCCCAATATCAGCATTATTACAACCTTATTTGATATATACTGTGATCAGTAAGGGTTATCGAAGTGATTTTTATTGAATACTTTTGGCTATTTTAAGATTTTTTATCAACAAATATTAATTCTCAAAATAGATAAAAACCTAGTAAATAAAATCCCCTTTTAATCTAAATTTTTCTCAAATAATGGTGGTATTTTATGTGTGGCATAGTGACCTTGTTTTCAAAACAGGAACCAATTTCCGAATCATCTTTGAGACAAAGTATTAATTGCTTGAATCATCGAGGCCCAGATGGACAAAAATTTTGGATTTCTCCAGATAGACGTGTTGCATTAGGACATACACGACTTAGTATTATTGACCTTCAAAACGGAGATCAACCGATTGCCAACCAAGATGAAACTCTACATATCATTGCCAATGGAGAGTTTTATGACTTCGAGCGTATCCAGCGTGATTTGAAACAATGGGGATATCAGCTAAAAACCAACTCTGATACTGAGATAGCCCTGCATCTATACAGCGAGTTTGGCACACAGTGCCTACATCATCTCAGGGGTGAGTTTGCTTTTGTCATTTGGGATGAACGTAATGATGTACTGTTTGCAGCACGAGATCGTTTTGGCATCAAGCCTCTGTATTACAGTATTTATGAAAATACTCTTTATATAGCGTCTGAAGTCAAAGCTTTATTTGCTGCGGGTGTCCCAGCTTCTTGGGATCATGAATCTTTTTGGCAATCTGAGTGCGGCATCTTAGCTCAAGACCGCACTATGTTTGCCAATGTTTATCAAGTGCCACCAGGCTATTTTCTGTTGGCTTCTCGCTCTGGAATGCGACTGCATCGTTATTGGGATTTTGATTATCCACTGATTAATGATTCCTTACCCCAGTACAAAGCAGAGGATTACATTGAACAACTTCGCCATACATTAGATGAAGCTATCCAATTGCGTTTGAGGGCTGATGTGCCAGTTGGCTGTTATCTCAGTGGTGGTCTTGATTCGTCTACGGTTTTAGGGATGGCAGCACATCATAGTTCTTCTCCCCTGAAGGCATTTACCCTTGCTTTTGACCATGAAGCTTATAACGAAGAACCACTTGCTCGTGAAATGGCAGCACATACTGGTGCTAATTTACAGATTATTCCTATTCGCCAATCCGACTTAGCTGAACATTTTGCCGATTCCATTTGGCATTGTGAAATGCTATGTATTAACGCCAACACAACTGCAAAATATCTGTTAAGTCGATCTGCACGAGATGCAGGTTATAAAGTTGTACTTACAGGTGAAGGTTCGGATGAAATCTTTGGAGGCTATGTTCATTTCCGCCAAGATATGTTGCTCCACAATCAACAAGGACAAGATGAGCAGACAGTAAAACTTCTGTTAGAAGAACTGAAGTTAAAGAATAAAGTTTCAGTAGGACTTTTATTAGCTGAAAATAGCTCAAATCAAGCTTTAAATAGTGTTCAGCGTTTGTTAGGCTTTGCCCCTGCTTGGATGCACGCTTCGGCTGAGGGATATCTCAAGTCGGTGCCTTTATATTCACCGGACTTTATTGCACAATTTCTACACAGGGATGTTTATCGTGTATTTTTTAATCAAATAGATGTACAAGAACAATTAAAGGGAAGGGAGCGTGTACACCAATCTCTTTATTTATGGTCTAAAACCATCTTACCTAATTACCTTTTACGAATGTTAGGCGATGGTGTTGAAATGGCACATTCCATTGAAGGGCGGCTTCCTTTTTTGGATCACAAAGTTGTGGAATTAGTTTGCAATATGCCCGTTGCACTCAAGATTCGTGGATTGACTGAAAAATATGTACTAAGAGAAGCAGCAAAGCCGTTTATAACTGATACGATGTATAACCGCCAAAAGCATCCATTTCTAGCTCCACCTTCAACTTTCAAGCCAAATGAAGCCCTACAGCAACTTGTCCAAGATACTCTGCGGAGTTCTTTGATGTCTTCTGTACCTTTCTATAACCATGGAGCAGTAATTAACTTGCTTGACCAATTACCAACAATGAGTGAAAGCCAACGTACTTCCATTGATGTAATTTTGATGAAAATGCTGAGTGCTTGCATTCTTCACGAAAGGTTCGGACTCACGTAAGTTGTGACTTAGCTTCATACGCTATGCAGACGATTTCATCGTATTACACGAACAAAAAGCCGTCGTCCAAAGATGCCGAGAGCAACACCCTGCCGGAAAGTATCGTAGCAGTAATGGCACTAACGGTGCAATACTAGGTTTTAATACCCTCATCACCCCATCCGCGAAGGCAAGTAAGGTTCACACTGAGTGCGTCGGAAGAATCATCGAAAAACATAGGTCTTCGCCCCAAGAGGCATTAATTAAAGACCTTAATCCTGTAATAAGGGGATGGTCTTCTTTTTACTCAAAATCTGACGCTAAAACCGTCGGAGAATTATCAAAACAAGACAACCTCATTTACCTAAAACTTCGACGATGGGCAAAACGCCGCTGTGGAAACATTAATGATGGTCACATCAAATACTGGATTTCCATAGATGGCGATAACTGGGTATTCGCGACCAAAAAAGGGGAAGCGAACCCCCTTCGGTTACTATCACATAGCGATGTTAAATGCAGTAGCACTGACTATGTGAAAGTTAAAGGCGAGAAAAGCCCCTACGATGGCGACCTAATATACTGGAGTTCAAGACTAGGGACACATCCACCAAATGCCTAATCGTAAGGCTAAGTTGCTTAAGCAACAGAAAGGTAAATGTCCTTGGTGTGGATTAAGCTTCCTTGACTGGGATGTTCTAGAAGTAGACCACATCATCCCCAGAGCCATTGGAGGTAAGGATGACTACAAAAACCTGCAACTACTACATCGGCATTGTCACGACGAAAAGACCGCACTTGACTTAAAAGAATTGAATTGGAAAGACCACTCAAAATTCCTCGAAAAACTCTCCCAATTTTGGGAAAAGTTTGACTGGGAATGGATTAACGATATTCCTAATTTCATAGGTCATGCATGTCAGGAAGTCCGTATTGACAAATGGATAACGCACGCTCGTAGCCGTGTGCGCTGAAAGGGTGCATGCACGGTTTCGGATGGGAGGGGTGCTACAGTAATGTACACCTCGACCCTACCTGGCTGGTTAGTTGAATAATTGATTCAGTGACGAGGAAGGTCGCCCCATTTTTTCGCTGATCATTTTGATGATATTTTGAAATAATTACACAGAACAAAGAGATGGGGACAAGGAAATCAAAATGTCAGAGAATTTTAGAAGTCAAATTGTGACACAAGGAGTGCAGCGATCGCCTAATCGAGCAATGCTGCGTGCTGTTGGTTTTCAAAATGAAGATTTCGCCAAAGCCATTGTTGGCATTGCCAACGGTTATAGTACCATCACCCCCTGTAACGTAGGAATCAACATCCTAGCCCAAAGGGCAGAAATTGGGATCAAAAACGCCGGGGCGATGCCGCAAATGTTCGGCACAATTACCATCAGCGATGGTATAAGTATGGGAACTGAAGGGATGAAATATTCCCTGGTGTCAAGGGAAGTGATTGCTGACTCCATTGAAACCGTCTGCAATGGGCAAAGTATGGACGGGGTTCTTGCTATTGGCGGTTGTGATAAGAATATGCCAGGGGCGATGATTGCCATCGCTCGCATGAACATCCCTGCCATCTTTGTTTACGGTGGTACAATCAAACCAGGAAAATACCAAGGACGTGACCTCACGGTTGTCAGTTCTTTTGAAGCTGTGGGTCAGTATAGTGCAGGTAAAATTGATGACAATGAACTGCTAGAAGTCGAGCGTCACGCTTGTCCAGGTGCTGGTTCTTGTGGTGGAATGTTTACGGCAAATACCATGTCTAGCGCCATTGAAGCTATGGGCATGAGTTTGCCCTATTCTTCTACAATGGCAGCGGAAGATGCTGAAAAAGCTGACAGTACAGAAAAATCTGCAATTGTCTTAGTAGAAGCAATTCGTCGTCAAATTTTACCCTGCCAGATAATCACCCGTAAATCCATAGAAAATGCCATTGCGGTAGTTATGGCAGTGGGTGGTTCTACCAATGCAGTGTTGCATTTCCTGGCGATCGCCCACGCCGCTGGTGTAGAACTTTCCCTAGACGACTTTGAAACCATCCGTGCCCATGTTCCTGTATTGTGCGATTTAAAACCAAGCGGTAGGTACGTAGCTACAGACCTACACAAAGCAGGTGGCATTCCCCAAGTGATGAAAATACTACTTGTAAACAATTTACTCCACGGCGACTGCCTGACCATCACAGGTCAAACCATCGCTGAAGTCTTGGCAGATGTACCAGAGTCACCACCCGCAGACCAAGATATTATCCGTCCTTGGAACAACCCAATATATTCCCAAGGACACTTAGCGATTATGAAAGGTAATTTAGCAGCAGAAGGCGCTGTAGCAAAAATTACCGGAGTCAAAACGCCCAAAATGACTGGTCCAGCACGAGTTTTTGAATCTGAGGAATCCTGCTTGGACGCGATTTTGGCTCATAAAATCCACTCAGGAGATGTCATCATCATCCGCTACGAAGGACCTAAAGGTGGTCCCGGTATGCGGGAAATGCTAGCTCCCACCTCTGCTATTATCGGTGCTGGTTTGGGTGATTCTGTAGGATTTATCACCGATGGACGGTTCTCAGGCGGTACTTACGGGATGGTGGTTGGTCACGTTGCGCCAGAAGCAGCAGTTGGAGGTGCGATCGCTCTGGTAGAAGAAGGTGATACCATTACAATTGATGCTCACGCTCGGTTGTTGCAACTCCACATATCGGATGAAGAGTTAGCCCATCGTCGTGCCAATTGGCAACCACGTCCACCCCGTTACACTACGGGTGTGCTGGCAAAATACGCCAAATTAGTATCTTCCAGTAGTCTTGGTGCAGTGACAGATTTGGACTTGTTTTAAAAGAGTTTGTTTGTAGTTGCGCTTTAGCGCTCTTAGCGCAACTACGAGCGTGTCGGGCAAGTTACAGCCGTTTTCAGTTAATTAGACCATACTCTTGCGTTCTTCTTTGCGCCTTTGCGCCTTTGCGTGAGACAAAAAAACGTGGTTCATTTACCCAAAGATAGCTGTAAATCAGCATATAGAACAAAGATGACAAAGAAAAATATAATTCTGTTATCGATGCTAGTTTTTGTGCCAATTTCAATAATTGCACAATCGCTGCATTTAAATTCCTTGATTATTTTCATAACTTCTGGTCTAGCAATTATTCCCTTAGCAGCATTGATAGCTAACTCCACTGAGGCGATCGCAAATGTTATCGGACCAGCGTTAGGCGGCTTACTCAATGCTACCTTTGGCAACGCCACTGAGATGATCATTGCAATTGTCGCCCTTCGTGCTGGTCTGGTTGATGTCGTTAAAGCCAGCTTAACAGGCTCGATCATTGCAAATCTGCTCCTTGCCTTGGGGTTCGCTATTCTCTTGGGTGGCTTGCGTTACAGTGAACAAAGTTTTCCACCCAATGTAGCTCGCATTAATGCTTCTTCCTTAACTCTGGCAGTCATTGTTCTGCTAACACCTACTGCCATACGATTCACTTCTAATGGCTTGCCAATCTCAACTATAAACAATTTTTCCTACATAGCAGCCATATTGTTACTTACATTCTACTTTTTGATGCTCTTATTCTCGATGAAAACTCATAAACATATGTATTTAGTAGAGGAAGTCGAGAGCGAAGCTACTGAAAATAATCAACCAAAAGTTAATTTATGGCGACAGATGGGTATACTGCTAATCTGTACTGTAGTGCTTGTATTTGTATCTGAAATTCTTGTTGATAGTCTAGAAAAAGCTATTTCTAACCTAGGTTTGACTAGCCTGTTTACAGGTGTAATTTTTGTTCCCATTTTTGGCGGAGTCGTAGAGTTCATCACCTGTGTCACTTTTGCTGTTAAGAATAAGATGGAGTTAGCCGTTGCTGTGGCGATCGGCTCTAGTTTACAAATTGCCTTGTTCGTAGCTCCAGTTTTAGTTCTAGCTGGTTGGTTTATAGGTCAACCAATGAATCTCAGCTTCAATCCTTTTGAAATTGTGGCAGTTGCAATGGCTGTGGTAAGTACCAACTCAATTAGCAATGATGGTCGCACCAACTGGCTAGAAGGAGTTTTGTTACTCATCACCTATGCTGTTTTAGCAACCGCCTTTTACTTCCACCCTTAACAGAATAATTCGTAATTCGTAATTATCTTTCTACACAATTTACGATGTAGCCTAGGAACTTTCTTAACAAGTATGTGGCGTTGATTCCGATTGATACTTGAATGATTTGCCCTGTCCGATGGGGTGAAGCAATTGTCCAATTGCCTCCACTAACTCTTCCGGTTCAAAAGGCTTTGAGATATGCATTTGAAATCCGGCAGCAAAGGCTTGTTGCTGGTTGATTTCTCCCGCATAAGCAGTGATCGCGATCGCCGGAATACCCCCTCCCTTTTGGGGAGTCCACTTTCTAATTTGCTGAATCAGGGAATAGCCATCCATTCCTGGCATAGCAACGTCACACAATAGCACATCGGGGATAGACTGATTTAAAAAGGTCAATGCCTCTACTGCTGAGGCGATTGTCGTCACTTGTGCGCCAAATTCCGTCAGGATGAATGCTGCTAACTCCCGCATATCTGCATCATCATCCACAACCAATATCTGAATACCTGTTAAGTTTGTCATACTTTCTGAAGGACTGTCATGAGAAGGCTGCTCCTTCGCAACGAAGTTTAGCGGTAGCCGGACGGTGAATGTTGCCCCTAAATTCTCTCCCGGACTGCTGACCTGAACAGTTCCTCCATGCAGTTCATTACTAACAAACTTACCAGTGGCATCGCTTTTCATGAAGATTATCCGTAGTGTACACGGCTTCCCTTATTTAATCTGACATACTCCTTTATATGGATCTGCCTTTAGACTGAGTTTTGCCGTAAGGAAGATTTTGAGTAATATTGAGCAATAGTTATTCCTAAATGTATATTGACCATAATTAAAGTATCTTCTTGTGCCAATTCTGTCCATTCCTTTTTATCAAACTTAAAAATCGAGGTTTTTTTCTCTGGTCATGCTGCACTTACATTATCATCTGCAAAACATCAATTTGCCTGAGGGAGTTTTTCAACGTTTTCAGCAGGCGAAAGATTTAATGAACCAAAAAGTTAACTCTCTTACTGAATCAGCCCAGCAAGTTGGAGAGTCTTTGAAGGAAAGAGCACGATCAGCAACTGATCAGGCGATCGATACTGTCACCACAACCCTAGGACAAGCTAAAGCTTCTGTAGAAGGGACTTTGCAAACTGCTGAACAAATCAAGACGACAACAACGGTAGCTGTTAAAACAGCAATGATTTCTTCTGTCAATGATTGGTTGACTGAACACCCGGTAATTTTTCAACTAGTCAAAATCTTAGGTTGGGCATGTAATCACCCAATTATCAGTTTGGTGATTTTGCTTTTTGCTCTGGCTATATTCTGGAGCATTATTAGAGTAATAGGTCGTTTCATTGAGTCAGCTACTTTGTCGGTGCTGCAAGTTCCTTTTAAATTAATTCAAGCTGTTATTCAATTTAGTTTTTCATTATTGAATAAAGGGAGTAACTTGGCGATTCAACGATTTATTTTCCCTCAAAAACCTGCTAAAATACTTGCTTTACCACCAGCTACTTCTCAACCAATTCACAAAGATAAGCAGCAACGACTGGTAGCAATTTCAAACAGGCTAGAGGAAATTCAAAAGGAGCAAAAGTTGCTTTTGCAAGAGGCCGCAAAACTTTTGGATTCAGACAAAGTTGAAATAAAAATGTAGCTAAAATCCGTGATTAACACATTACATGAAGATTCCTTAAAACCGCATCTTGGGTTTTAATATCCTGAAAAAAAGCTTCTTTACCTTCAACTGTGTATTGCTTTATTCTGCTGATACAATCTCGAATATAGGAATCATATTTGAATTTTGAAAAAATCTAAGTATCTGTAGGTAGGGCATTGCCCACCAAAACCGGGATGTGGTGGGCAATGCCCACCCTACGTATATTTCAAAAATAAAATAATAGTCCTATATGAATCAAATAAACTCGACTATCTTTCATAGAGGGACAGCCTCATTAAAAACTTTATCCCGAATTAAATAATGTAAAGATTGAGTTGTTACTACATCAACTTTCGGATTTAACAAAGTTTCTAAATCGAAAATCAACCCCCCTGGAAACCAAGCCGAAATTTTTTCTAAATCGTAATCAATTAAAAAATCAATATCACTTGCTTCTGTTTCCTCACCCCTAGCCACACTGCCAAAAAGTCGCAGGTTATAAGCTCCATGTTTAGATCTTATTGAGTTATCTTAACTGAACGGAATTATCTTGTATTATTTTTGACATGTAAATACGCAATTACTACCAAAGCGATCGCCATCCCTTTATAAATGGGGCTAAAAATTCGTCATCCTTGCTGAGGCGACTGCCAATTCCATGGGACGAAGCTTAAAGAAAACGAGTGATATATATATATATGATGAAAACATTTATCAAGCGTGTGGCTGCCAGTTGCTTAGCTGTGTCGGCGATCGCATATTGTAAATCAGCATCCGCCGATCAAACCCCTTTACCCATCCCTGTACCCAAGGAACAATGGCAAACAGTTGTCCATGACTCCAGCAACAATACACTCTCAATTGACCGAGGAACCATAGCAAGGCAGGGGAATTTTGCTAGCTTTTGGACCCAAACTATCTCCCCCACTAGCAATGTTGCCATATCCCGTGTATATACCGTAGGAGATTGTTCTAGTGGTGCATTTCAAGCTTTGTGGGTAGCACAAGCTAACAGGCAGGGAAAGATTTTGGCGAATAATCCACTCAACGCCTCAGTAACGCCTGACCGACTTTTACAGGATGCTGTCTGTCAGAATCAGAACCAAGCAGTGCAAGCTCAAGCTTTCCCAACCAAAATCGTGCAGCCTATGTTAGAGTCTTTGACGCAAAGTGGGCAAACGAACGCTGGCGTGTTCAGTCCTAATAGGAATTACGCATTCACAAAAACACATCAACACTGAACAAGGGATTGGGGACTGGTCCCAGTCCCCAAGTGCCTTCTTCGCTCTAATAAGCGTCCTGCAACTCGTAGAAATCAGGCGAGATGTAATCCTTACGCAAGGGCCAACCTATCCAATCTTCCGGCATCAACAGCCGCTTCAAATTCGGATGTCCTTCGTAGACAATGCCCAACATGTCGTAAGACTCACGCTCTTGCCAGTCTGCTGTCTTCCATATCCAGTACACAGAAGGCACTCTGGGGTTTTCCCGTGGTAAGAAAACCTTCAAGCGTACTTCTTCTGGGCTCACGACATTATCACTGACTTTAATCAAGTGATACATGCTGACCAATTGCTGTCCTGGTCCCAAGTCAATACCACATTGACACTGGAGATAATTAAACCCATAGGCATACAGTGCTGTGGCAATGGGGAGTAGAAAATCAGGCTCCACCTTCAGGATCTCTACACCGTTATGGTCTGGTTCCAAAGATTCATGGGCAAAGTCATTTTCCGTCAGCCACTGGGAAACTGTACCGGCTTTTACCAGAGACTGTTCTGCTGCTGGGACTGGTTTTGATTCTTCAGCCACGGGGGGTTTCCTCCTTTTGTGCCTGTGTCAACAGACCTGGTGGTATTGGCATGCCGATCGCTTCTACCAATTCCTTTGGCGGTGCGACGCGAGTTTCTGACTGCATATACTTACCAGTGAGGATTTGCTCTACTGGCTTCATGCTGTGAGTCGTGCTGTAGTAGCGGTGGGTTTGCTTAATCATACCCCGCTCTTGCATCGAATCATTGGCTATCTTCTTCCGCAGCTTGATGATGGCATCGATAATCGCCTCTGGACGCGGCGGACAACCAGGCAAGTACACGTCCACTGGAATCAGTTTATCGACTCCACGCACAGCAGTGGGAGAATCCACGCTGAACATACCACCAGTAATGGTGCAAGCGCCCATAGCGATGACGTACTTCGGTTCTGGCATTTGTTCATAAAGACGCACGAGTTGGGGTGCCATCTTCATGGTGATCGTCCCTGCCGTAATAATTAAGTCCGCTTGGCGAGGGCTAGAACGGGGTATCAAACCAAAGCGGTCAAAGTCAAATCGGGAACCAATCAAAGCTGCAAACTCAATGAAGCAGCAAGCAGTGCCAAACAGCAAGGGCCATAAGCTAGAAAGCCGCGCCCAGTTGTAGAGGTCATCCACTGTGGTGAGGATGACGTTTTCTGACAAATCTTGGGTTACTGTAGGACGCTGAATTGGGTTGAGGATGCGCTCTTTCTGCGCCTCTACGTTAGCATCTAAGACCATTCCAAAGCTCCTTTACGCCATGCGTAGACTAGGGCAACTACAAGAATTGCAATAAAAATTAGTGCTTCAATAAATGCCAACAGTCCAAGACTGTGGAAGGCAACAGCCCAAGGATACAAGAACACTGTCTCTACATCAAAGACGACGAAGATTAGCGCAAACATGTAGTAGCGGATGTTGAATTGTATCCAGGCACCACCAATGGGTTCCATGCCAGATTCATAGGTGGTGCGCCGTTCTGGACTGCGACCACTAGGTCGCAGGAGCTTGGACGCTGAGAGAGCTAGGGCAGGCACTAGGCTGCATATGAGCAGGAAGCCTAGAAGGTACTCGTAACCGCTGAGGACAAACACAATGAATATCTACCGCTCTTGTGTGGAATTAACTTTGTTAACTTCTTTTACATTATATCCGTTTGCTTTTTTTGAGTCCTAGAAAATAGAGCAGGAGATAATTTGATTAGTTTTTGCTTACTATAGAAACAACTTACAATTATGTCATAATTTTTAACGTATATTTAAGGATTCGCCCCTCACTGACCCTAAGAGCTATGAGCGAACAAGCTGTTGAGACGACTGCATTAGACCGCTATGAGTGCCGTGTCTGCGGTTATGTTTACGAACCCGATAAAGGGGACGACAAGCATGACATTACCCCAGGAACACCCTTCGAGGAACTGCCGCCAACTTGGAACTGTCCTGTTTGCAGTGCCAAGGCAAAAGCTTTCACGAACATTGGTCCTGTAGGCGAGGCTTCTGGCTTCAAAGAAAATCTCAATTATGGTTTAGGTGTCAACAATATGACGCCAGCACAGAAGAATATCCTGATTTTTGGTGGCTTAGTTCTTGCCTTCTTGTTCTTTATGAGTCTCTACGGCTTACAATAAGACGCACTTGGGAGGCAGGAGGCGCGGAGGCGCGGAGGCGCGGAGGCGCGGAGCAGCCCACAGGCGGCGCACCACCCGCTATGAATGAAAAAAACACCCTCATGAATCCCCCTACACCCCTACACCCTCACACCCCTGTATTTGGTGGAGCGCACCCCACGGGCGGCGCACCACCCCCTATGAATGAAAGAAACAGTCCCATTCCCCCTCTTCCCCCACTCCCCACTCCCTACTCCCTACTCCCCACTCAAGAGTGTTTCTTGAAAGTTAGCATTATAGTATACAACAATTCACAAATGAAAAACTAATGCGTTTAAGCGTGAGAATTTGGCAAAGGATATTTGCCGTGTTTGTGGCTGTCCTCATGTGCGTGGGTTGTAGTAAAGTCCCTACTATGGCTCTCAATCCTTGGGAAGTCATTAAGGTGCCAACAAATGTTAACCTGTTGGACATTGCCTTTACTGAGCACCCCGAACATGGCTTTTTGGTGGGCACTAGTGCCGCTCTTTTGGAAACTAAAGACGGTGGAGAAACTTGGCAACCAATCAAATTAGAGTTGGATGACCAAAGGTATCGCTTTAACTCAGTAAGTTTTGCAGGTCAAGAAGGGTGGATAGTGGGAGAGCCGGCTCTGCTGTTGCACAGCACCGATGAAGGTCACTCCTGGTCACGTCTTCCTATGAGTACAAAGCTACCCGGTAATCCCATTAGTGTCGTAGCACTAGGACAGAACACAGCTGAGATGGCTACCAATGTGGGAGCAATATACCAGACAACAGACGGTGGTCAAAACTGGAAAGCGCAGGTAGAAGAAGCCGTCGGCGTGGTTCGTAACCTAGATCGTTCTGCTGATGGTAAATATGTTGCTGTTTCTGCCAAGGGTAACTTTTACTCGACTTGGCAGCCTGGGCAAAATGCTTGGTTACCCCATAACCGGAATAGTTCCCGGCGAGTAGAAAATATGGGATTTACTGATAATGGGCAGATTTGGATGCTAGCACGGGGGGGTCAGATACAGTTTTCCGATCCTGCTAAGCCTGACGAGTGGCAGAAAGCTCAATATCCAGAACTTGCTACAAGTTGGGGTTTGCTTGATTTGGCTTACCGCACACCCGATGAAATTTGGGTAAGTGGTGGTAGCTCTAATTTGCTACGGAGTCTAGATGGTGGCAAAACTTGGGAAAAAGACCGTGATGTTGAAGGAGTTCCCGCTAATCTTTACAAGATTGTTTTCTTATCTCCAGAAAAGGGGTTTATCCTCGGCGATCACGGCGTTGTGCTGAAATATCAAGGGGTGTAGGAGAGGAGGGGGGGAGGGGGGGAGGGGAGGAGAGGGGGAGGGGAGGAGAGGGGGAGGGGAGGAGAGTGAATGATAACTCAATAACTCAGTAAGTCAGTAAGTCAGTAACTCTTTTGCCCCCCTGCCTCCCCTCCCCCCCTCCTCCCCTCCTCCCCTCCCCCCCTCCTCTCCTACACCCCTCCTCCCCTCCCCCTCATTTCTAAGTATTAATGCCTATTTCTGAGAAAAAAGTTGCAACTTGTAACTCTTTCTAAAGTTTGTAGGATAATAAGCTCAATAACAATCATTGTTAAGGGAGGGTTGTAAATGTCAGGTACTACTGGAGAACGGCCATTTTCGGACATTGTGACCAGTGTTCGTTACTGGGTAATTCACAGCATCACCATTCCAGCGTTATTTATTGCGGGTTGGTTATTTGTCAGCACCGGTTTGGCGTATGATGTGTTTGGCACACCTCGCCCCAACGAGTATTTCACACCTACAAGGCAGGAATTGCCAATTGTGAAAAACCGTTTTGAAGCAAAACAACAAGTTGATCAATTTGTTAACGAAAAATAGTTTTAAATCATGACTAGCAACAATAACATCAATCAACCCGTTTCTTATCCGATTTTTACAGTTAGATGGCTGGCAGTTCATACTCTAGGTGTGCCAACCGTTTTCTTCTTGGGCGCGATCGCCGCAATGCAATTCATTCAACGCTAGGAGAAAATCATGGATAGAAGCCCAAACCCCAATAATCAGCCGGTTGAACTAAACCGGACTTCGCTATTCCTCGGACTACTACTAGTTTTTGTGTTGGGGATTTTGTTTTCCAGTTACTTCTTTAACTAACTGGAATCACCGCTATAAAAATTCGTAGTTCGTAATTCATAATTCGTAATTATTTTTCACACGGGGGTTTAAAGCCCGACTGAAAAATGGCCACCTGTAGACGTGGGGGTATTAAACCTATTTTTAATTACGAATTACGAATTAGTAATTACGAATTCTGATAAATCGTTATCTATTTTGATTAAGGGAGGATAAAAAACTGTGTCAGGAAGTGGAAGAATTCCCCTGTGGATCGTAGCCACGATCGTAGGGCTAGTTTTGATAACCGTGTTGGGCATTTTCTTTTATGGAGCTTATGCCGGACTCGGCTCTTCCATCTAATCTAATGCTAGCTTGATCTCAAGACAATCGTAAGCTTAAAAAACCGCCCTTCTCATTGAGAAGGGCGGTTAATTGCTAATAGTCAATTTTTCCCATTAGCTATTAGCAATTAACAATTATAGCATTCCTATTACAAGAGTGAAAATTCCATGCTTGAGAAACCCGGTTTCTTTAAGAAACCGGGTTTCTGGACTTTCACAACTCCTGCACGGATTGCTATAGCTTCAGCCGATATCATTGCTTTCAATGTATAAAAAAGAAAACGCGAATACTACAGCGGAAAAAACTAGACCAGTCAGGGGTACGAAGACGGAAGGCAAAAATGAAGCTGCCATAGTTAGGATTCCTATTAAACTACAGGACAATTCAACCTGAGCTTACTGCAAATTCAGCCTGATTTTTTGAATTATTTCATATTTTTAACACAGCGCTCTCTCAAGAAACACAGGGAGTGGGGAGTAGGGAGTGGGGAGTGGGGGAAGAGGGAGTGGGGAATGGAGGTGTTTCTTCCATAATCTTTTTATATCCTTAGAAGGAGTTCATCTATGGGTAAATTTGGTAGGTCAGGAGGAATGACGGTTCTTTGGATAGAGACTTTGTGGCTTTCCTGTTGAGTTGCCATATCTACAGCGATCGCCTCCACGCGAATTTCCAAACAGCCAAAAGGAACGTTGATGTGAGTCATAACTTCCAACCCTCCCAAAGAGTTGGGTAGCAAATTTGTTAACAAACGAGGACCATCCAGCAACCAACGAGTTTGACAATCTTCAACCCATATCCTCACAGCAACTTGAGGACGTCGGTCAGGTAGCTGTACAAATACCCTAATAGACTGTCCTGAGACCAATTCGCCATTTGGTAGATGCAATTGTGGAATGAGCAAGGGTTCTGTTATTTCCCATACTTCTGACACTGATTGTTCGTGCTGTTGAAAGGGGTGCTTGAAAGCACCAGCTTCGACTTCACTATATGTATCATACACTACAATCTCTTCTGCCAACCGAGTCCGTGCTATCTTGGTATAACTGGGAGTATTTGTGGTAACATCTGTAACGGATGATTCATCTGTAGGACTTAAGAATAACTCATCTGCTAAATCAGTTAAAGCTGTTATGACATCCGTTAAATCCGTGATAACCGTTGTATCATCTGTTTCAAGCGTTACGATTTGGTTGGGGTTTGAATCCCAATCCCCAGTCCCAAGTCCCCAGTCACCAATCCCCTGTCCCCTGTCCCTAGTCCCCTCTTCAACCGTTACATCTATGACTTCTAGAGCAACATCCGCGTGACGGGGTGGGGATTTGAGTTCAAAAGACAGTGTTTCCTGGCTCTTAATCAGATTGTTTTCATCGTCTTGGTTTTGCTCAGAAACATTAATAGGTTCAGGCAAAGAGTGTCCTTGGCTACGCATCCACTTTTTAATTAAAGGAGATAATTGGGCATTCCCTACGTTTATTAATTCAGAAATAGACTCAATGACTCCCGCCGTAGACAAGTTATCCTGAGACTGTACATCGATGGGGGTCACTAATTCATGTGCATCTTCATCATGAGCGACGGGCGTCTGGCTTTGCTGAGGAGAAGCAAGTGGCGTCGGACTGATGGTTGGTAATTGGAGAACCGGACGAACTCTTTGTTCCACGCCTTGGTATTCTGTTGAATCCCCCACCACACCTGACCTAGTCCCCAATTGCCAATTGAATGCACTTTTCTTACGAATTGGCTTGATCCGTCTCAAATATGGAAAAGTAGTACTTATGGTTGTTACTGGACTCATTGCGATGTCATGGTTCTCTAAATCATGCACCTGGATAGAGGGTTGAAAAACAACCGTCTCAGTACTCGTCGTCTTGACTGTGGGGGGAGGAAGGTTCGGTAGTTGAAGTGAAACTGCGTGACGTTTCACTAAATTATGCACCTGTATTGGGGGTTGAGAAACAACGATCGCAGTACTAATTGTCTTGGTCTTGTCCTGTGTCAGGTTCGGTAGTTGAAGTGAAGCTGCTGTTTTATCCGGTTCTCTTGGAGCAATTTGCGGCGGTAGGATTTTGTTCGGGGATGGATGGAGTTGGAGAGGCTGAGTTTTTTTTGGGGTCTTTACGAGATTGAAAAGTTCCAATTTTATTGGTACAGGCGGCTCTGGCGCTGTGGAAGTAACAGAATACCCAATTTTATTTGCAGCAGTGCTGATTGCCAGCAATTGTGTCACATCTGCTGTAATGGTGAAGGACTGGTGAGCTAACAGTCTTACTTCTTCAGCAGCTGCAAGTGCGCCATACAACCTGATATCTGCCAAAATCACCTTGGATTCCCAATCACTGGGAATCTCTAGTGAGCATTTAATGGTCAATGGTAGTAATTTTGCTCTTAGGGGTTGTCGCACCTGGGTTAATACTTCCGACCCTTGAGGAGAACATAGTTCTATTCGTAGTTCTCCAGCACAGACTCTTCCAGAATCTAATGTCTCATCTAGAACTGGACTGGTCGTTGGTTTTAGATCCACCTGTCCATTAATAGTGAGAGTTTCTCCCCAACGAGCAACGTAGGTTTCTTGTTCTAGGATCAGCAGTAGTGGTAACTCTGGAATAGCTGGTAGAGAATTTTCAACCGTTGTTTCATCTAAGAGCAGAGATTCAGAACGTGGTAAAGCTAATTCAATCAGGTCTTTTAAAATTTGTTCTGCTGTCTCGGCTTTGAGCCACACTGGGCTGACAGGCTCATTAATAATTGCTTCATCATCTTGTTTTGCCAGATGGAGCGAATTTAAAGCAGAGGAGGCTGGGGAAGTTCTTAGGGTGAGGGATGTGGGGGAGATTTCGTCGAATGGCTTCCCTTGCTCTACAATTTCCCCTAAAGCTAACATGGGCAAAACTCGCACATGGACGCTATATTGCCAGGATATACCAAGAAGAACTGACATCAAGTCACCGGAGCATCGCAACTCCCAAATTCCAGGGTTGAGGTAGGTAAAAGGAATTACTACCATCAAGCCTTCTAAGTTAGTGCGACGCGATCGCTTGTGAATTCGCCGCTTTGGTGGAAGTCCCACATCTGAGGAGTGAGTTACCCGCACGTCCACATCTAAATTGGCGCGGTTAGAGCGAGCCACAACTCTATACCTACCTTCCATAATTTCCACAATTGGCGATTTCAGGGTACGCCAAGTGCGATCGCCCTGTTTCTGTATCAGAAATTCCCAGTGTTCCATTGTGAGTACTGCCCAGACCCTCAACCCGCTCTGGTAATATTTGCATTACCTTGCTTGTCAGTTTACCTCAGTAATTTCTCATTATCTTGCGCTCATTCAAACATTAATTTAATGTTATTTATAGTACTAAATAACCATCTAATTGGCTCCATCAGCGTTTATGAACATGCTCCCCGGCTATTTCTGGTGGATATGAGCCGAAGATTTCTATACCAACTGTTCTGAATGAAATTGCTGCGGAGTACCAAATGATTGGGTTTACGGGCGATCGCAGCGTCAAGACCGATCTCCTCACCATGCTGCTGAACATGCATGACTACAACCACCAAAATGGCACCCATCGTCCGCTGTTTGAGATTGAAGACGTGCATTTTAAGCAGTTTATCGACAAAGGATTTTACTCCCATGCCTATTTTGATATGCCTAGGGTCAAACCCTCCCTCAGGGAAATTGTCAAGAACCCAGCCTTCTTAGTACTACCACAGGTGATTCAGGCGCATTTGGAAAACTGCTTCCCATCCCTAGTCATTGTCCATGCTGAAAGTCCGATATTCACAATCAGAGAGTGTCATCTGTTCGTCCCAGAATCGGAAACCCACACGCGTACCTATGTTCTGATGTTTGGGAAAGCGCATCATCCTATTGCTCATGTGCTTATCGCCCATGTACTCAAACGGAATCTTCTGCGGCTGGCGTCCATCGTTGTTGAGCAGGATACTGATATTTTGGGCAAACTCTATGCCAATACGCCTCAACACATCAAGCTCAATAACGAAGTCGGGATGGATTGGGTGCGGCGAAATTTTGAGAGTTTCCCGGCGGTTGTTGAACCAAATCTTTCTCGGTAACAGATCGCCACGCACAGCGGGGATTTAATTTTCAATCAGCTTCCAATACTATTAATTCTTGTGGACGTACAATCGTAATGCTTGACGTGACTGCAAAATCGCTGGGATTAAAAGTCAGAAGATGTGTAATCTCATGAGTGAGCATAACTGCAACAATACGAGCATCATGAGTCCGTTTACCCATTACTTTGCTAGTGGTGACTAAATCCAACCAGTTGGGAAAAATTTGTGAAGATTCCTCTAGCTTGGGGAAGCGCTCGCACAGTTTATCTATTGTGCTTCGAGTTTGTCCTATAGTCCACCCCAAGCCATTGACTTCAAGAGGACGAGTAGCAACAGCCCAAAATTCAACAAGAACTTGGGCTGTAAGCCAACATTCATTTCCCTCTCCCAGTAAAAAAGATACCGCATCTGTTGCAAGACGATGCTGCATATCTGAGGGATTGCTGAAGCGCAAAACAACATTAGTATCAAGTAGGTATTTTGTCATTCCTCGTAAATGCTGTCGCGGCTAAGGGCTTCATCAGGTAAACTCACACCGCTTTTAGGGAGTTGCGAAACCCATTCTCGAAACTCCTTAGCCCGTTCTGCTGGTGTTAACTTCTGCCAAATTGGAACAGATGATGCAACCTGTCTAGACTGAAACTTAATAGAGGCGATAAAATCAGCGATTTTCTTGAGCTGCTCAGAGTTGAGGTTGTCTATTTCTTTCTTAAGGTTTTCTCTCAGCATAGTTAGGTTTTAAGGTAAGCTGACTTTC
Organism: Stigonema ocellatum SAG 48.90 = DSM 106950; assembly: GCA_016903675.1. Taxonomy (GTDB): domain Bacteria; phylum Cyanobacteriota; class Cyanobacteriia; order Cyanobacteriales; family Nostocaceae; genus Stigonema; species Stigonema ocellatum. The sequence continues at coordinate 39,292 of JADQBA010000057.1, forward strand.
TGTATCGTAGCTGATGAAATAGCCATAGGACGTTTAGCACCACTCACCCAGAAATGTAAACGCCTCCCAGTAATTTTGGACTTTGGACAAAAAAGTTCTGTTCGCCTATAGTTTACGCGAACAGAACGAATGATTAATCTTGTTTATAGCTTTCCGCCTCTTCTATCAAATCTGCTGAACTTACTAGTCAGAAACTCTGTAGGCAAAGTAATATAAGCAACCATGCTTTGTAGTGATATTATTTATGGTGTTTTAGACGAAACTGGTAAATTAGCGTAATTCATGGGCTAATTTAGCACCGACAGAAAAAAAGATAGCCACCAGATATCCAACGCATAGTAATATCAACGACAACGTGTCTTTGGGTAAATACTGATGGCTATGCAGAAAAATAATAACAATCCATTCATAGCAGGGCTATTTCATTCTAATCTCGTAACCCACACGCCTAGGAATTTATTCCTAGGCTAATAGCTGAAGTCGGCATACCGCCGACTAGAACTTTCAGGAATGAGCGTCCGTTTCAACGGACAGTAGCTCTCTCGCTTGAACTTGAGTTCCTGGCATTGAGTGTAAAATGAAATAGCCCTGCCATTCATAGCGCGATTTCAGGATTTTAGACAAAAACTTTACAACTGTTTTCAATCATGCAGCGATGCTTGTATCGATTTGTTGGATGCACTCGCGGGGAATACGGAAGCTAATTCAATTGCCGAGTTATCTTTAACTCGGTAGATGCATTTTCCGTATTTACTTATCTTTACATAGTTTGGTTTTTTCGTGCCTATCTACTTATAACTGAGCCGAGATCCCACAAGGGGAGGGCGTTTTACGCACGATCAATAACAAAACTCCCTCCAGAAAACCTGGAGAAAAGGGATGTATCTTATTGGCCTATTGGTTCAATACCAATACTCAAGCCCTGTCAATTGCATTGACGATTTTTTTGCCCACAGATAGACCCAAATAGCCACATGCAAAGACAGCTACAACCCCAGGTAATGAGACAGTTAGAGTAGTTGCACCAAAAGTCGCTACGACTACTTGACCAATACTCGCAGCACTAACCTGTGCGGCTAGTGTTGCAAGAGTCCCCGCAGCGCCTAATTCTGTAATTCCTTTACCAAAATTGGAATCAGGATTGGATGGATTAGCAGAAGAAGTACTACTCAAGATTGTTCTCCTTTTGAACACACTTATCAAAATATAATCCTTAATAAAATAACCGTCAAGACAGCAAGACTGTTTAACGTCAATTTTGTTACTTTTATTTACATCAGTATCCAGTAATAAGGGAAAAATTGTCTTTAAGCGGTTAATTTCTGCTTCTGCTTCTGCTGGGGTATGTCCCAAGCCGTTTCTCTGGGTTGGACGAGTGTAAACGTTCCAAAATTCAATCAAGTTTTGCGGTACTATGCATAAACGTTCTCCCCGTCTTAGCAGGGTATTGATGGCGTTACTTGCATCTGGGTACATTGGGTGAGAGGGTTCCACGCTACGCAGCAATACATTTGTATCTACAAGAAAAGCCAACTATAACTCCTCGTTGTCGTACATACTTGGACGACTAACAGCATAATCTGATAACAGTGGTGAATTGCGGTCGTGACTTGAAGCCCACTCCCGGAACGCAGTTGGGCTAATCCCTTAACACCGCCCAGCGTGGGGAGTCTGTTATTGTAGCTAATCATCAGGCTATCCATTCTTTGTCAAATCTTTAACCTACCAACATGAACTAAAGATTCCCTTACCTAGGAAAATTAATTGAAGATAAATCAGGAAATTTAAAACTCAGGAGGAGTTAAATGGGACTTAGCGACGGACTTTTGAACCCCAACAAAAAGGCTATGGTTGTGGATGACTGCTGCAATATGATAGATAAGCAACTTGCTTCCAAGTCAGGCATAAGCGGCATGGCCTTGAAAACCGCCTTTGCTGCCCTCAAGGGAATTAAGCCAGGGTACATCCCCGAAGTCGTCGAGCAGCTTCTACCAGAGTGCTTCACGGCACTTGATCCCCTCTGGAGTGAGGGTGTGGAGAAAGGAGATCCAGTTGAACACCTCGTCTCCAGTCGCTCCGAGGCAGCGGACGCGCTACTCGGTATCACCGACGCGAGGATTAAGCTCTCGAAGCGCGCAATTGTGCGAGGAACATATGAAAAACTCCGCAGTTCAGCCAAGAAACACGTGGAAGAGGCAGTGCCAGACTTAGCCCTGGTCATTGATAAGTATGTCAAGGAGTAGTCATTGAAAATTCGTAGTTCGTAATTCATAATTCGTAATTATTTTTCAGTCGGGGATTTAAACCCCGACTGAAAAATAACCACCTGTAGACGTGGGGGTATTAAACCCATTTTTAATTACGAATTCTGATCAAGCGATATTATTTGTAAACTAGAATTGGCACACGCTTGAAGGCAGGAGTGCCGCAACGGCTATCGACCTTAGTGTGGATAATCGCATTGACTTCGGGATAGAACATCAACGCAGCACCTTCCCTAATTGAACCATAGATGACTTCGACATTTTCCATCTTCCCCGCATTCCCTTGGACAGTGACACGTTGATGCTCACTTAGACCAGCACTTTCCGCGTCAGATTTGTTCATCAGTATGCAGTTCCGGTGTGGCATCCCTCTGAACTTGTCTTCTGCCTTGTAGACTACCGTGTTATGCTGAGAATAGCTGCGCCCAGTTCCCAGAGCTAGGATAACTCCCTTGGTATATTCAGGCACATCGAAGTCCCGTATTGAAGGAAGCGTCAGATCAGGCAACGGAGTGACAAACATAGAAGCCTTGCCAGACTTAGTCGCGAACTCTGGCTTGTGAAAGATCCGACCACCAATAGTAAACTCCTCTTTTGTCTCGTCAATTGTTGCCATCTTTTCAAAACCGGGGATGGTTTGAGCGATGAGTTGCCGGATATACTTTGTGTCCTGGAGTTTACGCCAGTTGACCGGAGAGTCACCATGAATGCGATGGGCAATTTCTGTGAGGAACTCTATCTCAGAAATCAGGTCTACATCCTCATCACGAAGGTGCGTCTCCCCTTCGTCATTGAGCCTCACAAAATTGTTGCCGGACTCCGTGGTGGTCTTATGAGGATTTTCAAACCTTGCAAATACGGGAATAATGATGGTGTTTCGTTTAGCAAGACCGTGAAAATGCCCCAAGTTCGGTTTCGTCGAGATGTAAAATATAGTATCAATCTTCTTAAGAGCTGAGCTAGCCTGGGCTGAGTTTGGATTAGCACCATAAAGGTTTCCACCCAGACAAATGAGCGTATCGATTTTATCCTCATCAGCCGCTTCGATGAGTGCGCGGGTATCGTAACCTGGTACACGGCTCAGAGGACGCTCTAGAATTTTTTCAAGGGCTAACCGTATCTCTTCTTTTAGCCTAATTGTCACCCCCATGGAACCAAAGCCTTGAACATTGGAATGTCCTCGAATCGGCATGGTTCCAGATCCAACTTTACCAGCGTTGCCAGTTAACAATGCTGTGTTGGCGATGCTGAAAATATTGTCCACTCCATTTTCGTGCTGGGTAACGCCCATAGCCCAAGCAAACACAACTCTATCAGACGAAGCGATCGCCACAGCTGCCTGCTCAATGAGATCCTTAGAAATACCACAAGTTTGCGTAATCTTTTCCCATGAGGTAGCTTGAGCCTGTTCAATCACCTCAACCCATCCCTGAGTATGCTTTTGAAGGTAGGAGTATTGAACCATGTGCTGTTCTATTAAGGACTTTTGAATACCAATAAACAGCGCTACATCACTTCCAGGTATAGGTTGGAGGTACAGGGAAGAAATATCAGAACCTGTGAGCAAAGACTTGATGGGATAGGCGGGAGATGCAAATTTTACTAACCCGATTTCCACTAACGGGTTGACGACGATCACTTTGCCTCCCCTTTCGCGCAGCTTGATCAACTCGTTCATCAGGCGCGGATGATTAGCAGGAGCATTAGAACCTATGAGCACAACACAATCAGATTTTTTCAAATCTTCCAAGCTTACCATTGAAGTTCCAGAACCAAACATCTCCTTAAGACCGACGGTGGAGGCTGCATGGCACAAATCGGAACAATCAGCCAGGTTATTGGAACCCAATGCACGCATCATCAATTGTAGTAAGTAGGCTGCTTCATTGGAGGAACGACCTGAACTGTAAGAAGCTATTCGTTCGGATTTTTTGCTGAATGAAGCTTCAGCAATTTGATAAATTTCTGACCATGAGATTCTTTCATAGTATGATTTTCCTTTCCTAAGAATGACTGGGAAACTCAGACGACCCAATTTGTCAGCTTCTTGAGAGGTCAGTTTCTTGAGGTAATTCAAACTATGCTTGGCAAAAAAGTGAACTGGTACTGGTTCAAGTAATTCGGATGCGATCGCCTCAACGCTTTTAGCACAACGTTGCAAGGTTTCGCCGTCCTCGTTTCTGAATCCTCCCTTCTGTCCTCCTGTTCCCCAAGCACAGGAAAGACAGGCACTTTTGTGAAACAATGTTTTCCACAGTAACAGACCTTCAGGGGTTAAGGTTTTTTCTGCCCAATAGCCAACTATCGGCATTCCCCCACCCATGGTTGGCTTCTGTTTGTCGGTATTCAGTTCGGAATCTGCTCTAATATCCTTCACCATAACTATCTTGTCTGTTCCTTTTTTTCTATCAAAATGATGTTGTAAAATTTTGGTATTATTTATATAGAGCCTAAACAGTTGCCATCAAGCCATGTTTTTATTCTGCCGCACTTGATAAACAGTTTGCTCAAATAAGTAAGTCGGCACAAATAAATAAAGGTTTGTAGTTGCGCTTCAGCGCCCTAGGTATGAGCGCTGAAGCGCAACTACAAGCCAATACATAAATTAATATAGTTCGGTTTTTCTGTGCCGGTCTACTTAAGTATAAATTAAGGATTTGATATTTTACTTAATAAAAGTTAACAATATGTGTTCGCATATTGTAAATCGACAAAGCGCTGAGGCATAATTATAAGCTTGACTTTACATATAAATTCATAACAAAATTTCTCATAACCTAGCTCAACAGCGGTGCAAATGGCATTATTTACGAGCTCTTTTTTAGACAAAGCACGAACCGTTGCACAACCTGGATTTAACCGTTGGCTTATTCCTCCTGCGGCATTGGCAATACACCTTTCCATCGGACAAGTGTATGGCTTCAGCGTGTTTAACCTGCCAATGACGAAACTTATTGGTATAACCCAATCAGCACCGACAGATTGGAACCTACCGACTCTCGGCTGGATATTTTCCAGTGCGACTGAAGCCTATACGGTAACCATGTACATCATGGTAGGAGTTTTATTTATTGGCTTTATTGCAAATCTGCTTGTAGGTGAAGTCCATATGAAGTATAGTCATGAAGTCATTGAGGACCAGTAGTTGAGCTAATTCGTAAATAGTAATGATCTAGTAGTTTAGCAAGTCAACTTTGAAGAGTTCGTAGTGAGGACTAAAGTACTCAAGAACATGAGGACTAAAGTCCTCACTACAAACAAATAATCACAGAAGAATGATGGTCGGCCAGACTACTAGTCACACTGACAGCTTAGGCAGTACAGTGTGGGTAGTTTTACTCAAGATTAGATAATCTTTTTCTGACTGAGCTTACTGACTTCAGCAATCACGCCATCAAGTCCTTTGTTGCCGTATATAATTAGTAACCGTTCGGCAGACAGGTAACTTAGCACAGGGTTGCGAAATTTTGTGATGTAGGTTGTTGTGTCTGTAGGATCGTAGCCAAACTGGGGAGCGATCGCACTCAGAAGTTGCTGATCGATGGTAACCGCCGGAATTGTCAGGATAAAGTCCGCATCCGAGAGGTTATGCAGGGCGTACTCAGCTAGCAGGTTAGTTTGATTAGCCTCTGTGAGTGAGAGACCGTTGCCAAGCTGGCGGACGGGAGGTAGACGCAGACGGTTTTGGCTATCTACGAACAAGTACCCTTGCTCTACGGGGTCAATCTGAGCTAAGATTGCAGCAGCACGCAACCAGTTAACCACCTTGTACTCATTACCCAGAGTTGGAGCAGAGTGGGCAGAAGCCTGAGTAATAACGAATTCAGGAGGCAAACGTCGCTTGATTGTCTCTGCCAAACCGATGATGTGATGACCACCAGTCTTGGAGTCACCTGTTGCACCATAGTTGTCAGTTTTGCCGTTACCACCAAAGTTCAATTCTTGGAACTCAGTGCCATCAGCCTTCCACTGGAAGACGATGGGCTTAGCCCAGTCATGCCAAATGGGAGCAGCGCTTAGCAGATCGTCGCTGATGTAGATGTCTGAATTCTTTTTGCGATAAGACGGGTTGATAATTGGTAGCCCATCGCTGCGACTTTGACCGTAGATGAGTCGATAGTTAGTGGCAAGGCTCAACCCACTGAGGTTATTAAATGATTCATGCACCGGCAGCCCGCCTGGGTAGGCGTGGTGACTGTTATTACTGCCTCCGGGAGCTGAAAAAAATGGTTGGGGAAGTTGGGGACAGTCAGTGCCATCGTTGAGCACTGGTGGGAAAACACCATTGATCAGCCCACCTGGAAAGGTACTATCGTCAGCGGTATCTACTAAGCCAGCATCCAGCAACTGCTGCAAGATAACTTGCTTCTGGCTATCAGTGACCCCGACTCTATGGGCAATGCAGGTTTTACGGTTATTAATTGCATCCAGTGTGGCGTCTCTGAGACTAGCAGTTTGAATTTGCTTAGTTTGTTTCACCAGAAATTCTTGGGCTGACTGTACCAGGGGGGAGTTCAGAGCGATTTTAATGGCATCAGCATTGCCTGCTCCTGGCGTGGTTTGGTTTGTACTAATGGCAGGTGTGTTGCCTGTTCCTGGCGGAGTTTGGTTCTCTTGGGCAGATAAGGGCATGGCCAACAGAAGTAAGCTCAGGAAGCCCAAACTTATGAATAACGCTAAACGAGGGATTTTCATACTGGTAAAACGATGTTCTTGAGAATGTGGCAGTTACCCACAAGAGGCGATCGCCTGTATTCTAAAATGCCAAGGTTAAGGTTAGTATAAGGATTAGGTATTTTCGCCAAGATTTTTCTAAAAACATGTACCCGACCCTCACCCCGCCCTGGCGGGCACCCCTCTCCCAATTTGGGAGAGGGGCTGGGGGTGAGGGTCGATCTCACTCAAGAGTGTATGGGATTCAACTGAGAACCCCTCATTCATTCGCCAACAGCATCTTTTAACGCTCTTTTATTACTCTGGCAAGATTAAAGTTGAAACCCTATTCTCAGGTTAGTCCCACTCAACGAGGACTTTGTTTGTATAGCCGCACCTGTGTCGGGGTTTGTCGTCGGTGTTTCATGAGATTATTCTCTTGTCAGAGTTATAAAAGAGGGTTAATTATGGGGATTTCCCTGTTGCCCATTCCCCGTACTCTGTTCCCTTTTAAGAATTACGAATTACAACTTGTTTCCAATACTGTGTGTAAGGTTTTCAGTAATTCTTGTAGCGTGTAGGGCTTAGACAAAAATGCTTGAACATCTGTACCCATAGCTGAACTGACTTGAGAGTTATCTGCAAGTCCGCTGACGGCAATAATCTTGACAAGCGGATTAATTTGTTGTATAATTTGAATGGCAGTTATACCGCTCATGTGAGGCATCATTGTATCCATCAATACAGCACTGATTTCATCTTTATGCTGCACATAGAGTGCGATCGCCTCAAGCCCATCACTGGCTGCAAGTACTTTGTAATTACATGAAACCAACGATGTCTTGGTTACCTCACAGATAGCCGCTTCGTCATCCACCACGAGAATCAATTCTCCCTGTCCTTTTAGCAGTTTTGTGTCTGAAACGGATGGCGTTTGAGTTCCCAACACCGCTGGCAAGAACACCTGAAATTGGGTGCCTTCTCCCACCTTACTTTCTACAGTTACAAAACCCCCATGGCTTTTTATAATACCTAGGACTGTTGAAAGACCAAGCCCTGTACCCTTGCCTTGCTCTTTGGTTGTGAAAAAAGGCTCAAAAATTCTTGACAAGGTTTCAGATGTCATGCCAGTTCCCGTATCTGAGACTGTAATCACACAGTAGGGACCAACAGTTGCCTCAAGATTCATCCGCGCATAGTTATCATCAATGAAAAGATTCTCAGCACAGAGCTTGAGGGTACCACCATTGGGCATTGCATCACGAGCATTCACTATCAGGTTCATCAGAACCTGATGCAGTTGTGTGGCATCTCCAGAAAGAACCCAAAGGTCTGGCCATAGATCCACGTCAACTTCAATGGATTTGGGGAATGTCTCTTTGACAATGTGGCGAATCTCCCACAGCAGGTGACTAACTTGCAGAATTGTGCGCTTACCTTCCATCCCACGTGCAAATGAGAGAACTTGCTTGACCAAAGCTGCCCCGCGTTTAGCGCTGGCTTCGATTGTCGTCAGCAACGGCTGCCGCTTCTTGGCGCTGAGTTGAGTACGCAGCAGGAGTTGAGACGCCATAATAATTGGCGTCAACACGTTGTTTAAGTCGTGGGCAATGCCACCTGCGAGGGTGCCGATGCTCTCTAGGCGCTGGGCGCGGAGAAACTGGGCTTCGAGTTGTCTTTTCTGTGTAATGTCGGTGTTGACAATCAGTATTGATTGGGGTGATCCTGCATTATCCAGTACTAGTGTCCAGCGGCTGGCAACGATGATTACCAAGCCATCTTTTGTAACTTGATGCAATTCACCTTGCCATGAGCCATGCTCTACCACATACTGCTGAGCTTGTTGAAGTTGAGGCGAAGTTTCTGTGAAAAGAAGCTTATAAACATTTTTGCCAAGGACATCAGCAGCCTTCCAGCCATAGAGAACCTCAGCACTTTTGTTCCAGAATCGGATTTGGTTGTCTAGAGATTGCACCATAATCGCGTCAGTGGCGACATCTAGTAGGGCAGCTTGTTCGCGAATTTTCTGCTCCGACTTCTGACGCTCCATGAGTTCGGTTTGAACCTGCTCGAAGAGTGTGGATTGTTGAACGGCGATCGCTACATGGGTTGCCAAGTGCTTGAGCAAATCGATTTCCAACTGCTGCCACTGTCTTGGTTCTGAACAGTGGTTAGCTACTAGCAATCCCCATAACTGCTCCCCTTGCACAATCGGGATTACTAAGTTGCTCCTGACTTCAAGCCGAGCCAGTAAATCAACATGACATTTAGATAAACCTGCTGTGTAAATATCCTCGATAGCTTGGATTCGACCTTGTTTGTAGAGTTCACGACCAGCAGCGTCTACAAAAAAGGAATCTGTAATTTTTGTTCCTAACAAAGCAGAACAGCCCGGTGCTACGGATTCTAATGCCACAAAGCCGCTCCAATCTGATTGAAAGCGGTAAATAAACACCCGCTCAGTCTGAAGAAACTGCCGCACTTCAGACACTGTAGTGTTCAGAATCTCCTCTAGGTTAAGAGACTGACGAATGCGCTGAGCTATCTCTGCCACTAGTCGCTCTCGTTCGGCTTGCTGTCGCCAAGCGTCCTCCTGACGCTGGTGTGCGACCAACTCAGCCAGTTGTGCCGCTTGACTCTGGGATTCACGGCTGATCCTGTGTTGGTAGTGGTTGAAAAAGTCAGCTAAACCAGGCTCTTCCTCCAGTAAAAAAGGCAAATGAGCAATAACTCGCCGATCTGTTTCATACGCCACTTCCGGGTGGGCTTCCATCCACACATGACACGTCTTCACGTAAGCGATCAACGCGATGAGGTGCTGGTAGTTCATAGGTGCCAAAATCCGGCGCATCTGGTGACGACAATGTTCGGCTCCCTCTGATGCCAAGGCAATGAATATTGCACAATAGAGAAGACTGGTTTCCAGTTTCGAGTTTGACTCTGGCCAAACCTTCAAGGAATTAGGCAATTCTGCTAGTACTTTGAGGTGTTGATCAATGTCTGTGGCTGCTGGAGGTGGAGATTCAAGTAACTCCAACACCTGCTGTGCACTCATCCCAAGGGGACGTAGGGTACAACTGTGACAGATCATGCAGTAAGGAACGGCACAAAAGCGCGAGAGGTAGGCGGAAAGTTTTTCCTTGAACAGGGTAGGCAGGGGATTATTCACATACGCAGACAGTGTCTGTTGCCATAGATTTTCCAGCACTTGTGGAGTCTTTTCTGCTGGTGCAAAGAACGGTGGGACAAAACCAAATTTCGCTTCAATTTCTGCCTTAATTTGCTCATTGGTTGGCCCTAAAGTCATAGCAGGTGCAAGTTTTAGTTCTTGTTCAAATATTGGCGACATTGTGTTTTCAATTGGCTTGTACTTAGTAGTGATAATTTTTGTGAAAATCTGTGACTTTAACTAAATTTTTTATTTGTCCGTATCTGCGAGTTATAATTTACACTAAATAAATGTATACAAATAAACATAACTATATTACGACTCTACCATTGCGGCTCCTAGATTTGCCTGACTATTGCAACGTGCTGACTTTTCGCTCATAAACCTGTGATAAATAAATTTATTCATGAGGCATAATTGCGCTAGTCAGCTACTCTTTGGCTTGATTTGAACTAATTGGAACAGTAACATATATCCCTCTATACTTCTTATAGAGATATTTTATTGATTCCATACTTATTTAAATATAGATGATAATTTCTATTTAGTTTTAAAATATTTCGCAATATTAGTTTTGTTGAACCTATGACAAACCAGTCTTCTTAGTTGCTAGGAACTCCTTTAGACACCAGTTTTAGATCAACAAACCCTCCCATCTTCCCAATATGGTATAGCCCATTACCGATTATATAGCAATCCTATTTGAGTTACAAACACCTATCCCAAGTCCGCCTTGTCCCCCAAGTCCCCCTTGTTCGGATCTTAAATAGGATTGCTATATTCTCTTTGTTTGTCGCTGGGGAATCACGATCATAAATTCTGTGCCCTGACCAAGGGTGGAATGACATTCCAGTCTGCCTTGATGCCTTTCGACAGTAATTTGATATACCAATCCTCCGCAGATTTATAAACACCTCTCCCTTGTCCCCCAAGTCTTCCTTGTCCCCTTTGTTCGGATCTCAATTAGGATTGCTATAACTAATGGATAGCCCTAATCCTGTACCTTTGCCGACACTTTTGGTAGTAAAGAAGGGGTCAAATAGTCGCTGCCCATGTAGCCTGGAAAAAGTCTAGCTCACACAACATTGCATAGCGATAGGTTGAGTGTAACAACCCTGTTGCAATGGCGTAACGTTCCACCAAACCTTCTAATGTTTGCGCCAAGGGAGCAAAATCTGCGCTGCTGTAAGTCTGAATCCATTCTGCATACTGATGATTAGGAATGCCATTCTGAGCCAACTGTTCTCCCAAAAAAGCATACAGACGCATACAGGGAGACATAGCCGCAGCAGTCAAACCCACATCACCACCCCAAGCAGTTGCTAACAAGAAGTCAGTATAGCGACGAGTAGCGACGCCTGGTTCCACGGAGCGCAAATTAACTCCCCACTTGACAGCATAGCCTTCATGCAGCCGCAGTTCTGCCAACACCCCACCAGCTAGGCTGTGAAACATAGTAAATCCTGAGAAGTCTGGTGCTTTAGCCGCAGCGATACTGTACGCACGGGCAAAAGCTTCCAAGAAAAAAGCATCTTGCCCCACATAGTAAGCAAATTTTTGCTGCTCAAGAGTACCCTCGGCAATACCTTGGACAAAGGGATGCTCTAAACAAGCTTGTGCTAAGTCTTGATTTGCTGACCACAATTGGCGAGAAATAGTCATTTGTCATTTGTGATTGGTCATTTGTTATTCTCCCCCACTCCCCACTCCTTTAAAAAGGGAAAAACTGAAGCAAGACTGAGCCAAGACTTCCCACAAGATCCATAAGACTGGGTTTACCAGCACTTATTTTTGTGGGATCGAGGGGTGTTTGCAGTTCTTGAATAAAAGCCTGTGCTGTTTGCAGTCCAGCAGTATCATTTTGAGATTTAAAAAGTTTGACCGCAACCAGGGTATCTTTGAGTGCACCTTGTCGGTCAAATGATTGGTAACGAGCAACACCTCGAGCCAAGTAAGCGCCTGCATAGTCGGTTTTGGTAGCGATCGCTTGATTGAAATAGTCTATCGCTTGCTGTTGGTGACCTTTTTGGGCTTCTGCTACACCCCACGCATAGAATTCTTCTGGTTTGGCAACTTGCAATGGTATGCCAACTGCTCCTTGTAAGTTAGCGTCATTGATATTCACACCAGTCAATTCTGCATTAACTAGATAGGTATTTCTCAAGTCAGTACCTAACAAGATTGCCCCACCGAGTTTAGCACCGCTAAGGTTAACACCAAATAAAACCGTGCCGCTCAAGTTTGCGCCCCTCAAATCCGCGCCGCTTAAGTTTCCACGGCTGAGGTTAGCACCTGCGAGATTAGCACCCCTCAAGTTTGCACCAGATAAATCAGCCATCACCAAACCAGCGCCGCTTAAGTCACAGTTTTGACATTGTTTATTTGCCAGTAACTGTCTTATTTGTTCTGGATTTGCTGCTTGGGCAATGTGGCTCAGGCTAATTGTGGTTAAAAATGCGGTTGTGGCTAGAATATGGCTTTTCATAGGCAGTATTGCAGTATCTTATACCCGATTTCTCACCATAGCACAGATAGCTTTAAAGCTTCATACATCAGTTATGCCGTTGAATCAGAGTTGAAACAAGCTGGTTTTGCCTGTTCATTTCGCTAGTTGTCTTGGTTGGCGAAGACCAACTTTGTTCTGCAAATATGCTGAGGGTCAACGTCAGGGTAGCCGCCAGCAATAGTTTTTCAAGCATGATAATTTCCCTTCAACTGCTAAGTAATAAATATCACTCATTTTTATCTTAGGATAAGATATCAACCGACTCAGGGAAAGTGACCTTGCTCTGGTACGTGAGTGATATTTGTCACTAGTATAGCTTTTTTGCTCTTTAACTACTGAGGATTTACGCTTTGTGGCATAAGTAGGTCGGCGTGAATAATTAAAGGTTTGTAGTTGCGCAGAGAGCGCTCATATCTAGAGCGCTCTCTGCGCAACTACGAGCCCTTACTTGCATTCATATAGTTCGGTTTTTCTTAACGATCTACTTAGTTATGCCAATACTGCTCGGAAAGAGCGAAAATTAGAAACCCGGTAACTCTTACGAAACCGGGTTTCTGGCACCTCAACTATCCTTAACCGACAAGTATTGATAGTTATGCCACTGAGGTTAGCACCGTCCAGGAGAGTGCCATTCAAATTAGCTCCGTCAAGGTTGGCATAACTGAGATTAGCACCCCTACTATGAATTATGAATTGTGAAAATCACGATTTATTTTGTAGAGACGCGATTAATCGCGTCTCTACAAGTGTTAAAAAAATACAAATCTAAACATAATTTATTACTAAATTTTGCAACGCCTAATTATTTTAATTTAAGTTAACAATATTCTTGTTTTCATCTTTTTATCTATAGCACGTGGAGGAATTACAAACACCCCCTCCCCAAGGGGGAAGTCAAAAGTCAAAAGTCAAAATTCAAAACACTTTTGACTTTTGACTTTTGACTTTTGAATTTCCGCGTAGCGGCTTGTCCCCCTTGTCCTCCTTGTTCGGCTCTTAAATAGGATGGCTATATGACTTCCGATAGATAAAAATTTCCTCCAAGAGATTGATGGAAATTTGCTAAATAAATGAATAATTAAAGTAAGCGACGTAAATTAATTTGCTAATAAGTAAAGTTGCTAATAATTAATTTTGCTTGGAGGAATTAACAATGGTTGTAGGTATAAACACAAATAGACGTGGTATTGGCGTATTTTCTAGTCGTGGGGATGTTGAAGGCGCACTACATGAATTAAGAGATTCAGGCTTTCCCATGGATAGAGCGTCTGTAATTGCACAGAACTCAGACAGCACAGATGATATTGCTGGTGCTGAAGTACGGGAACGGGTTGGCAATAAAGCTGATGAAGGTGCTACAGTGGGAGCACTTTCTGGTGGTACTTTAGGCGGCTTGACTGGCTTATTAGTCGGTCTTGGTGCTTTAGCAATCCCCGGAATAGGTCCAATCATGCTTGCAGGCGCAACGGCAACTGCCCTTGCTACAACTTTAGCTGGGGCTGGTATTGGTGCAGTGGCTGGTAGTTTGGTTGGGGGATTGATTGGTTTGGGAATCCCCGAAGAGGAAGCTAGAGCCTACAACTCTCGAGTAGAGCGCGGACACTATTTAGTTATTATAGATGGCACGGATTCAGAAATTGCCAGAGCACGAGCAATTCTGGAACGTCGGGGAATTGAAGACTTTGCCGTCTACGATCAACCGAATACCAAAAGTACAGATTTTATCACCTCAGTGACTCCAATTCCCGCCGTCCCTAATGGGGGTGTTGGTTTTACCAAACACGCTATCGGTTATTTCCAAACTAGAAATGATGCCGAGGCTGCAATTAATGATTTGCGATCTGCTGGCTTCCCCTTGAGCCAAATTTCCTTGATTCATCGGGACTCCTTGCAAGGGGAACTCTTTATAGGCGTAACTGAAAGCGATCGCTTTGACGCCATGAGATTGGGTCTACCCGATGCGAGAGCTCGCTTCTACAATGAGCGAGTCCATCAAGGGGATTATGTGCTGATCGCCAGCGGTACAGAAGATGAGATCAATCATGCTGCTGTAATTCTCTCTCGGCGTGGAATTCAACAGTGGGAAATGTACGATCCAACTACAATCAGCCCAGCGTCTGTGCAAACTCCCAGACGGGCGATTGGAGTCTTCCCTCACGGTCGAGATGCAGAAGCAGCAATCACCGAACTGCGAAATGCGGGTTTTCCGTTGAACCAAGTGTCGTTGATTGCCAAAGATGCAGATGGCAATAACCCGGTGGGGGGTGTGAATACCCAACCA
>JADQBA010000421.1 GCA_016903675.1 Stigonema ocellatum SAG 48.90 = DSM 106950
TGAGTCAAACGAAAAAGTCTTACGGAGTAAAGGTGGAACTTAAATTTAAAATAGACGAACTACTTAAATTAAGTATAAGTTTGCCGGGGTATAAATAAAGTGAAAGCCTGCCGTCGCGGCAAAATTATCCTTTAAGTCACAGAAAGAATGAGCATCATAGCCTCTGTCGCGGCAATGTTATGGTTCCAGTTTTGGCAATATTATCGTTCCACCGACACTTACACTACAAAGCTTTCAAGCTTTAAAAAGGTTTTAATAGTGCGCGTGGCATCAATAGATACTTGCTGTCATCGAATTTATGTTGCTATAACTAGATAATTTTCATAATACCCTGATAAACCCGATATCATCAATGAAGGAATATTAGTATTGAAATCAAAGGGTTTAGCATCATAAATTCCCGTCTCTTTTTCTATCAAATACAAGACATCATTATCAATTGGTTTGTAAGTATAGCTGGAAGCATGAGCGAGAATCTCAGATAACTTCAATTCTTCGGGGGACATAGAAAGCGATTTCATCATCGTATGTTATTAAAGAACTAAGTAGGTAGGCACAATAAAACAAAACTATATTAAGTTCTGTTAAGAGGCTAGAAGCCAACTAACAACTAACAACTAACAACTAACAGCCTTAACAGATAGTTGTGTTTATTTACGCCGACTTACTTAAAAAGATATTTCATAAGGAAGTCGGACAGAAAAAAGCTCTCATGGTATGATCTGTAAATATGTTGTACAGCATTTTCGAGAGTCATAAGTAAATCATATCTTAATCAATACCGATAAGAACGTACTAAAATGGGTTTATAGTCGCGATAGGAATAGACGTAAGTCTCTAAACTATAACCATATATTAAGTTGTGGCTAAAATAAATTTAGATTTTTTAAAAACTCACTGGAAATAACTTTCAAAGGTGATTTTCTAGTACATTACTACTTTCGACAAGCATTTGGTAAAAATTTTATCTAACAAATTGTAACTAAACCCTTGACATATGGATAATTTACGCTATGTCCATTGAGGGTATGGGCAATCAGAGTAACTACCAAGCCAACCACACCCACACCCCTAAGCCGATCGCCTACCCCGCCTGCCCCATCTTCCACGAGAGGAGATGGGGTTTTGCGTCAGCCCTATCCACAAGCCCTGCCAAGGTACGTTATTCGCCAGGGAGTAGCAATGGAACAAAAACGTACGCTAAGCCCAAAAGGCTTGCTGTAGCTGGAATTGAACCACTACCTTAAAATCGGTTAATTCCTATGATAACAATCTTTATCACAGGAAAAATCCGCTCAAAGCCTTAAT
>JADQBA010000108.1 GCA_016903675.1 Stigonema ocellatum SAG 48.90 = DSM 106950
GCCGTTGTCATTTGCCAGATAGTAGTAACCAACCCCGATGTCATGATAATTGGGGTTAAGAATGTTGGCGCGATGTCCTGGACTGTTGAGCCATGCTTGAACAACGTCTTCGGGTGTAGCCTGTCCGGCGGCAATGTTTTCCCCAAAAGTCGAATACTGATAGCCTTCGTTTTTAGCGCGATCGCTTGCAGGAGAACCATCTAAGCTATTGTGGCTGAAATAGTGATTCAGTGCCATGTCTTGACTGTGAGCATTGGCTGCATGCTCCAACTTGTCATTTAACTGCAATGGTTGTAAACCTGCTTGCTGACGTTGCTGATTCGTCAGATCTACAACTCTCTGTATAAAAGAATCGTTCGTTGTTCCAGGGGTAGTAGATGTTGTTCCAGGAGTCGTAGATCCAGATGGGGTAGACACGCTCACAGCGTCAACAACCTGCTGATGGTTCCAGCCTGTTAAGTCGTCCAAGTTACTGGTAGAGTCTGAAAATTGAGGTTCATCAATTCTCTGTAATGGCTCTTCGTTATTGAAGTTAGCCACGTTATCACTACTAGCGCGACCGGAAAGATCGGCACCTTGAGAGAAAGCCGAACCTCCATCCAGACCATATTGTGATGGCGGAACAAATGATCCTGTTTGTCCATCAAGACCTGGCAAATTGTGATGAACACTTTGGTCAAAATTCGTGTGAAATAAATCTACAGTCATAGGTAAGGTTTCAAGAGTTACTGGTCAAATCTTGGTATTTCCCTGGTTAAATCTTGGTATTCCCTATGCTATGAAGCTGCCAATAATAAAGATAGCTATCTTTATTGTTGACTTTTAAGAAAATGTAAATGGGAACACTTGCATTCATTTCATGAAAACATAAATTCGATTAATTTGCAGCCAATATTAAATAAAATATTTTTCTTTACTGATGGTGATAAACTTTTTTTATATAGCAATCCTCCGTAGATTTATGAGAAAATACTGAGCCGACGAAACCCGGTATCTCCCAGAGACCGGGTTTCTTTATCTCACAAATCATGTAGGACTGCTATAGTTATTTCTCAATTTAGTGAAGTACAAATTATGAATTATTCTTTCAACTTCGCCGATGACTTTTTGAGTTTGACGGAAGTTTCTTGGTGATATAGCAATCCTATTTGAGATCTGAACAGAGGAGACAAGGAGGACTTGGGGGACTTTGAGGACTTGTGAGAGGTGTTTATAAATCCTCCACGGATTGCTATAGCAATCCTATTTGAGATCCAAACAAGGAGGACTTGGCGGACTTTGAGGAGGTGTTTGTATTTCCTCCACGGATTGCTATATATAGCAATCCTATTTGATTTTTGAAATATACGTAGGGTGGGCACTGCCCACCATATGCGGCTTTTGGTGGGCAGTGCCCACCCTACAGTACTTAAAATTTTTCATAAATCATTTATGATTCCTATAGGAATTAATTATTAATTAATTCATAATTCAGGAATTTTTAATTACGAATTACGAATTACGAATTATTCGGTTAAACCCGGTTTTTCTGGTCTTATTGAGAATGCTGCAAGATGTAAGTCCAAAACTTGCGGCGTAGACGCTCTTAGCGGCTTGTCGTCAGACATCGCGTGAAGCGCACTGCCCCTTGGGCAATCGCTCCCGTTACATAGGTCAGAAACACAATGTCTCGAAATCCTTGCTATATAAAGGTTTGAAAATGTGTTTCAAGAAAGCGCAAAAGCGGGCGGCGCACCACCCCCTATGAATGAAACAAACACGAATTCCCTAACTCGCCCACTCCCCCCCTCCTCCTTCCCGTGTTTCTTGAAAGTGCTAATAAAGGTTTTATGCGAGATATGAGATCAACGCCACACAAATTGGGAACACTAGTCTCAGAAGATACTTTAGGCTAAAAGGATAGCGTCAATGACCATGATTGAGACGATGTTTCACGGTTCAGGGTACAGCATACTTGAACAAATCTACACAAGTACCAGAACCCAGGTTTATCGAGGCTTCAGAGAATCTGACCAAAAGCCCGTCATCCTCAAGCTGATGCGGAACGAGTACCCTACCTTCAACGATCTGGTTCAATTTCGTAATCAGTATACCATCGCCAAAAATCTTGACATACCTGGAATTGTCAAACCCTACAGCTTAGAAACCTACCGCAATGGCTATGCTTTAGTGATGGAAGACTTTGGTGGTATATCCCTGAAGGATTACGTAACCAATAATGTAGAGACTTTACATGCAACGTCTCTACACCCAGGCGCGTCTTTTCAAGAATTTCTCCACATCGCTATTCAAATCGCCTCCACCCTACAGGGACTATATTGCAACCGGGTAATTCATAAAGATATCAAACCCGCCAATATCCTAATTAACCCTACCACCCAAGAGGTCAAGCTCATCGACTTCGGCATCGCCTCCCTACTCCCCCGAGAAACTTTAAGCATCAGTAGTCCTAACGTCCTTGAGGGGACTCTACTATACCTGTCTCCTGAACAAACTGGACGGATGAATAGAGGAATAGACTATCGTACAGACTTCTATTCC
This sequence comes from Stigonema ocellatum SAG 48.90 = DSM 106950, assembly GCA_016903675.1. Lineage (GTDB taxonomy): Bacteria > Cyanobacteriota > Cyanobacteriia > Cyanobacteriales > Nostocaceae > Stigonema > Stigonema ocellatum. The sequence goes on from JADQBA010000108.1 coordinate 2,542, forward strand.
TTAGGCGTGACTTTCTATGAAATCCTCACAGGACAACTCCCCTTTCAGTCTGATGACCCGATGGAGTTAGTGTACTCTCACTTAGCAAAGCTTCCGCTACAAGTCCATAGTCTGAATCCTAACATTCCACCGATTTTATCTGAAATCATCAGCAAACTGATGGCAAAAAATGCGGAAGACCGCTACCAGAGTGCTCTTGGTCTCAAACATGACCTAGAAACTTGTCTGCACCAATGGCAAATATCAGGAGAAATTTCCACTTTTCAATTAGGACAACGGGATATTTCAGAACACTTCCAAATTCCCGAACGACTCTATGGTCGAGAAACCGAAGTCGCAGCGCTACTACAAGCCTTTGACCGAGTCAGTTGGACGGGAGTCGGCGAAATGGTGTTAGTAACAGGGTTCTCGGGAATAGGTAAAACTGCTGTCGTCAATGAGGTTCATAAACCTATTGTTAGACAACGAGGTTACTTCATCAAGGGCAAATTTGATCAATTTCAGCGCAACATTCCTTTTTTGGCATTTGTGCAAGCCTTTCGTGATTTGATGGGACAACTGTTATCTGAAAGCGATACTGAACTTGAGCAGTGGAAAACTAAAATCTTCAAAGCGTTGGGAGAAAATGCTCAAGTCATTATTGAAGTTATTCCCGAACTGGAACACATTATTGGCAAACAACCGCCTGTTTCCGAACTTATAGGAAGCGCAGCCCAAAACCGATTTAATCTGCTGTTTCAGAAATTCATCCAAATCTTTACCACTAAAGAGCATCCCTTAGTGATTTTTGTCGATGACTTGCAATGGGCTGATTCTGCATCTTTAAAGTTGATGCAATTGCTAATGAGCAAAACAGATACGCTCTATCTGTTGCTGATTGGCGCTTATCGGGATAATGAAGTCTTTGCAGCACATCCTTTGATGTTGACATTAGAGGAAATTTGCTCTTCTGGTGCAACAGTTAATACCATCGCCCTCCCTCCTCTCAATCCATCCCATTTAAACCAATTGATTGCTGATACTCTCAATTGTACCCCAAAACTAGCAGAGCCTCTCACCGAACTTGTCCATCACAAAACTAAAGGTAATCCATTCTTTACAAATCAATTCCTCAAGGCTCTTCATGAGGATGGACTGATTAGCTTTAACATTGATCCAGGTTATTGGCAATGTGACATTGCAAAGGTGAAAGCATTAGCTCTGTGTGATGATGTGGTGGAGTTTATGGCGTTGCAATTACAAAAGTTGCCTAAATCCACTCAATCAGTACTGAAGCTTGCAGCCTGCATTGGGAACCAATTTGACTTAAGCACCCTCGCAATTGTCTATGAAAAATCAAAAGAAGAAACCGCTGTTATTTTATGGAAAGCTTTACAAGAAGGATTGGTCATCCCGACAACTCAAGTTTACAAGTTCTTCCAAGGTGAACCGACTAATAGCCAATCCCTAATAGCTAATTCCCATCAACAATTAGCCATTAGCAATGAGCCATTAGCTCTTTACAAGTTTCTTCATGACCGTGTACAACAAGCAGCATACTCTCTCATTCCAGAAGATAGAAAACAGGCTACTCACCTCAAGATTGGACAACTGCTGTTAAAGAATACTCCCGAAGGAGAAAATGTAGAGAATATTTTTGGGATTGTTAATCACTTTAATATTAGTCGAACTCTAATTTCAACGGACGATGAAAAGCTCAACCTAGCTCAATTAAATTTAAAAGCAGGTCAGAAAGCAAAATTGTCCACAGCTTATCAGGCTGCTAAAGACTATTTCGCGGTTGGTATTGAGTTACTGCCTACGACATCTTGGCAAACTGCTTATATGTTAACTTATGAACTTTACAAAGAACGTTCAGAAACAGAATATTTTTTAGGTAATTTTGAACAAGCTGAGGTACTTTATGTTGAGGCTTTAGCTCATGCAGAAACAGTTCTCGATCAAGTTGGAATTTATGTCATACAGATGACTCAATATCAACATCAAGGACAATATACTGAGGCTATTAGAATTCAGAGAACAGGTTTGGCATTACTAGGTTTAAATGTGCCTTTAGAACCAGAGGCTTTACAAATCTTTTTGGATGCAGAACTTAAAGTGGTTGATACTTATTTGATAAACCACGAGGTTGAAGATTTGCTTTGTGCTTCTAAGATGACGAATCCTAATACATTAGCCATGCTGAGATTATTACAGGTAATGTGCTATTCAGGTTATCTCAGTGGAAACCAAACCTTAAGCAATTTCGCCTTCGTCAAGATGACTACCCTCTCATTGGAGTACGGAAACAGCGAAGTCTCTCCCTTCGGTTATGTTGGCTATGGTCTCGCTGCTGGTGGTCTGCTTGATGACTATAAGACGGGATATCGCTTTGGAGAAATGGCTGTTAAACTCTGCGATCAGTTTGAGAACAGCGACGTGAAGTGTAAAACAAATTTCGTATTTGCTGCTGATGTTCACAATTGGAATCGACCCATAAAGCTATCCGAAATCTACTATGAAAACGCCTATAAATTTGGTCTTGAGTCTGGAGATTGGGTGAGCATCGGCTACATGATTATTCAAAGTTGTTCTGATAGACTGACTCGCGGTCAAAATTTAGCTGAACTGTATCAGCTTTGCCAAGCCTATCTCAATTTTCTACAACAAGTTAAAAATCAAGATATTATAGAGATTTTGTATGCTGGCATCATACAACCTATTCGCAATTTACAAGGCTTAACTCATCATCAAGGTACTTTTGATGACGAGGATTTTAGTGAATTTGAGTATTTGACAAAATATGCTGAATCACCGTACTATTTAGCTTCGTTTTATTATGTGAAAATTCGACACTTGTATCTTTTTGAGCAGCAATCTTCTTGGTTGCAATTCATTGATAAATTAGATATAGTTGAAAACTTTGTTCCTAGTCATAGTAAAGTCCCTTCAACATTTTTCTATGTTGCTCTCATGCGCTTAGCGCTTTACCCGTCAGCTTCTGAAGCAGAACGCCAAGAGCATCTTCGTCAACTGACAAGGCTGGAAAAACGCTTGCAATTCTGGGCTGAGAATTGTCCTGAAAATATTTTACATAAGTGCCTTCTTGTGCAAGCAGAAAAAGCCCGTGTCACCAAACAGATGCTAAAAGCAATTGAACTTTATGACTGCGCTATTCTCAAAGCTAAAGAAAACAAATACATCCATGAAGAAGCACTTGCCAATGAGCTTGCAGCTAAATTCTACCTGGAATGGGGCAAAGAAAAAATTGCTCAAATTTACATGATAGATGCGTACTACGGCTACGCGCACTGGGGAGCTAAGGCAAAAGTTGAGGATTTAGAAAAGCTCTATCCGCAATTGCTCATCCCTATCTTGCAGCAGGAAAACGTTCACGCCAGTCCTAACAAGACAATCTCCAGTTCTGGTGACAGATTTCTATCATCGATACATAGCACTATCGAAACTTCCAATTCTAGCAGTACAAAAATTCTAGCGCTAGATTTGGCAAGTGTTATCAAAGCTTCCCACACTCTCTCTAGCGAAATTCAGCTTGATAAGTTACTTTCTAAGCTGATGCAAGTCGTCATAGAGAATGCAGGATCTGAGCGAGGCTTTCTCATTTTGCACAAGTCAGAAGATTTGGAGATTGCTATTCAATGTGTGAGCGCTGTTGAGTGTCACTTGTGCGAACATCCACTCTTCAGTTCTGATGAACTTCCTGTCAACGTTATTAACTACGTGTTTCGCACCCAGGAAACTTTGGTGATTGATGATGCAACGAACGAGACTGCTTTCGCCGCTGACCCCTACATCATCCACCAACAACCTAAAAGTGTCTTATGTACCCCCATTATCAACCAAGGAAAATTGTTGGCTATTCTCTATTTAGAGAATAATCAATGCACAGGGGTATTTACAAGCGATCGCCTCGAAATATTACGCCTGCTCTGTTCCCAAGCCGCAATTTCCCTAGAAAATGCCTTACTTTACGAACAATTAGAAGACTACTCCCACAACCTAGAGATAAAAGTTGAAGAAAGAACTCAGGAATTAAAAGCCGCCCAAAAGCAAATTGTTGCTCAAGAAAAACTCGCCTCACTGGGGTTACTTACCGCCGGAGTTGCTCATGAAATTAGGAATCCCCTGAACTTTATTAATAATTTTGCCGCCCTGTGTGCTGACTTAGCACAGGAATTACGAGAAGAGATTGAAAATCAATGCGATAGCTTAAAAGCAGACACAGTTGACTACATCACAGAAATTGTCTGTGACCTCGTGACCAATGTCACAGACATCAAACAGCAAGGTCAAAGGGCTGACAGTATCATTCACAATATGTTGCTTCTGTCTCGGTCTGATAATGATAGTCAACCACAACTCGCTGACATCAATGCTCTAGTTAATGAAGCCACTCAATTAGCCTATCATAGTCTGCGGAATAAGTACGAGGGCTTTAATATTACCGTTGAAACTAATTACGATAGCTCTTTACCAGAAGTAGCGGTTGTCTATCACAATCTAAGTCGTGCCTTAATTAATATTATTGACAATGCTTGCTATGCAGCTTATCAGAAGACGAAGACAGTTGGTGAAAAATTCATGCCAACCCTCACAGTGAGTACTCAAAATCATAGAGACTCATTCGTCATTACTATTCGAGATAATGGTCAAGGTATCTCTGCTGATACACTCGATAAAATATTCAATCCTTTCTTTACCACCAAACCCACAGGAGAAGGAACAGGACTGGGCTTATCCCTGACTCATGACATTATAGTTGGGCAGCATCTAGGAGAAATGAAATTGCAAACTGAACTTGGAGAATATACGGAATTTACTATTATATTGCCAAAAGCTGGAATCAAGTAGCATAATTAATAAATTACACCAAAGATTGAAAAAATATGATAGCAAAAATTTTAGTTGTTGATGACGAATTTCTCATAGAACGCTTAATTAATCAGCAATTTAGAAAAAAAATTCGTCAACAAGAATATGAGTTTATTTTCGCTCAGAACGGCAGAGAAGCGTTAGAAAAAATACAAGCTTATCCAGGCATAGATATGATACTGAGTGATATCAATATGCCAGAAATGGATGGGCTAACCTTGCTCAATAAGGTGCGCGATACTCATCAAGATATCAGAACAGTTGTCATTACAGCCTATGGCGACATGAAAAATATTAGACAGGCAATGAATCTAGGTGCTTTTGATCTTCTTAATAAACCGATAGATTTTCAAGATTTAGAAGTTACCATAACTCGTACTTTAGATGAAAGCCGGAAAAGTAAAGAATACAATTTCTTGATGAAGCAAGCGGAACTTGAACTGATTCAGAGCAAAAATATCTTCGCCATTAGAAAGGTAGTAGATGGTATTGCTCACGCAATTAGCGATCCACTTTGCTTCATTGGTGGCAATCTTGTCGAAGTCGAAAATGGTGTTACCAGCCTCATTAAGCATTTGCATGTCTATCAAAATAAATTTCCAAATTTCTTCCCAGAAATTCAGCAAAACGCTAAAGATATTGATTTAGAGTATCTGTTAGAAGATTTACCTAAAATGATTGCCTCCATGAAAGTAGGCACCGATCGCATGTACGACCTTAGTGCTAGCTTATGCGCTTTCTCCCGTGGTGACAGTCCAACTAAATCAGTCGTGAATATTGCTCAAGGGATTGATAATATTTTGATGATTTTGCGATCGCAATTGCTTGAAAATAACACACGCTCTGCTATTGAGGTGATTAAAGAATACGGGGATTTACCCTTAGTTATGTGCTACCCTGTACAACTCTATCACGTATTTATCAATATTATCACCAATGCAATAGATGCGATCAACGAGGCTAGTCGAAAGAACGCTATTACTGAGAAGAAAATGCATAATTATCAAATTAGAATTAGTACTTCTTTTTTAGAGGCTGAGAACGCTGTTATGATTCGCATCAAAGATAATGGCATTGGTCTGTCAGAAGAACTTAAAGAGCGGATATTTGGCTATTTATTCACCTCGAAGCTACTAGAAAATAGGAATGCTTTGGGTTTATGTATCTCCCGTCAAATTGTAGAACAAAAGCATAGCGGAAAGCTTAGCTGTACTTCCGTACCGTTCGAGGGAACAGAGTTTATCATTCAAATTCCAATTTAGCTCCAATACCCGTGAATGAAAACCCTCACCCCTACCCCTCTCCCAAATTGGGAGAGGGGTGCCCGTCTAGGGCTATCTTGAGGGCAGTCATGAGGATGAAATACCAGGACTACTGCATGTCTCGGATTTCAGTGATCACGGTTTCAAAGTTACGCTGGATGGTTTCAAAATTGGGCGTTGCTGAATCACGGTATGAATTTACACGCGCGTAAAGTCGCAAAGGCGCAAAGAGAAAGAGTTTTCAAATACCCCATTTTTTCAGCACTGGCGGAACTTGGGGGGAAGGGGGGAGGGGGAGAAGGGGGGAGGGGGGGAAGGAATGGTAGGCGTGGTGGGATATATGTCGTGAAAAACGACGTATCGCCATCGTTGGATTCTAACTACGAACCGCTGTTGGTTGAGCATGAAATCATCAATCTGACATCGGCTTCTATCATCGCTATTCAACGTCAACAAATTGCTCAAAGGAAGAAAGCACCCAAAACCTTAGCTATTCTGGCTGATCCAGTCTTCGATCCAAAAGATGAGCGAGTGACGGGTAAACCTGAAAGTTCTCAACTCGCCCCAAACTTAGAACTCGAACGTTCTGCTCTTGCTCGTTCCGCCAATCTTCTCAATCGTTCTGCTTGGAATCGCCTTGACGGTACTCGTGCTGAAGCTGAATCACTTTTGAAACTTGTTCCCTCATCCAATCGTTTACAAGCCTTTGATTTTGATGCTAACTACACTTGGGCGACATCCAGTGCGCTGAATCAGTTCCGCATTTTACACTTTGCTACCCATGGTTTTGTCAACGATGAAAACCCGGAACTTTCTGGTATCGTTCTCTCTCTGGTTAATCGACAGGGTAAAGAAATCCAAGGCTACCTGCGGTTGAATGAACTATTTAACCTCGACTACCCCGCCGACTTAATCGTTTTGAGCGCTTGCGAAACGGGTTTGGGAAAAAATATCCAAGGTGAAGGCTTGGTAGGGTTGACAAGAGGACTAATGTATGCAGGAGGAGAACGGCTGGTGGTGTCGTTGTGGCAGGTAAGCGATAAAGGCACATCTATACTGATGCAAGAATTTTACAAGGAAATGTTGCTCAATGGCAAGTCTCCCAATGTAGCCCTGCGTGCTGCACAATTAAAGATGTGGCAGCAAGAAGAATGGCGTGATCCGAATTATTGGGCAGCGTTTACGTTTTTGGGTGAGTGGCGTTAATTAGGAGTTTTTATTTGATCTTCGTGTTCTTCGTGTCTTCTCCCAAGGGGAGACGCTACGCGAACGCGGTTTAAAAATATTTTTGAACCACGAAGACGCGTTCGCGTTAGCGAAGCGGTAGCGACGAAGGAGCGTCAGCGTCTCCCCTTGGGAGAAGAACACGAAGGAAATCCAAGTCTTACGACTTGCACCTTGAAACCCACATTCCGCAGATGTGACTCATATTACTATTCACTTTTCGCAGGACAAAAGCAGCTACCTCTTCGTGGGGTCCAGTGGGTTCCATTTCAATAAGTTCCCCGTCAATCAATTCATAACGCTCGTTATCTCCATACCGAGCGATAAAATCATCGAATGTCAGGAGTTTAGGAGCAGCTTGTGTCATAGCCATTATCATAGAAAAGACTTCATTCCAAAATCCCCACCAAAATCTTCATTAAATCTTCCAAATCATCGGGAATTCGATATAGCGAAACATCCTGAAGAATTTGTTGCTTTGTTTTTTCTAACCGACCAAAGCGCCAAGCATCACCAATTGTCACAGATCCATAAAACAAATCGCCTTCTTCAACTTCGGCTATGGCAATTAACCCCACCGCCAGCTGTGTAAACCCTCGTGTTAAGTCATCATTTTTTGCTTCAACCACCAGCAAACCTGGATTACCTTTGAGAAAGTAATCTAAATTGCCCTTTAGCCAGTTATTTACTGACAACGGGTACTCAATTCGTATTTGGCATTGACAATACCGAGCAACTTCCAGCAATGCAGGTGCTACAAGCGTTTCACGTCGCGCTGTCTCACTGCTCAAACTTACAAGCGGTAAAGATTCATCAATTCGCTGTCGTAACTCTGCCAAACGTTCTAACTGGCGATTGGTTCGCGGTAACTCAAGATGAGTTTTAAGCATTGCATAGCCCAACTCCGCCAATATTTCGTCTGCCTCATAAGGCATCTCAAAATAGGAGCGAAATATGTAGGATTGCCCCTCTTGCAAAATACGACGGCGAGTCATGATCTTGACTTCTGTGACGACACATGATAATACTATTCAATTTTAGCATTGTGATTCAAATTATAGCGTTTTTCATCCGAATGAAGTACAAATTTATCTGCGTTCATCTGCGTTCATCTGCGGTTTCTTAACTCTTCCATGTACCTCACTGAATTGAAAAGCCCTATATATCGAACTTCCTCCCTTTCCCATGTCAAACAAAAGCCATAGATTTTATCTATCATAATTATCTAAATAATTGACTTTTCACTATAGACACTAAGAAGTACAATCAGTTAATAACACAAAAAAACAGAAAATTATTTAGAGGTAATGATAATGAACCAGCTTCTCCTACAGAGCATCTGGTTGATACCTTGCTATCCCTTAATTGGTGGGCTTTTAGCTGTACCTTGGTCTCCTGCTGTCATCCGTCGCACTGGACCAAGACCCGCAGGGTACGTAAACTTGTTGATGACCTGCTTAGCTTTTACTCATAGCGTATTTGCCCTGCAAGCCAATTGGAACCAGCCACCGCAACAAGTATCTTTTACCTGGCTGAGTACGGCTGGTTTAAATATCAATTTAGACCTGGAAATATCCTCGGTAAATATCGCCGCAATGGTTTTGGTGACCGGGTTGAATCTGTTAGCTCAGATTTACGCAGTAGGATACATGGAGATGGACTGGGGCTGGGCACGCTTCTACTCCTTGCTGGGACTATTCGAGGCTGGGATGTGTGCCTTAGTCCTGTGCAATTCTTTGTTCTTTAGCTATCTGATTTTGGAAATCCTCACTCTAGGTACTTACCTGCTGGTGGGACTGTGGTTTTCTCAACCCTTAGTGGTTACGGGGGCTAGAGATGCGTTTTTAACCAAGCGGGTGGGAGACTTAGTACTGTTGATGGGGGTACTTGCCCTTTGGCCTCTGGCAGGTACTTGGAACTTTACTGAGCTGTCTCAGTGGGCGCAAACAGCGAACGTGGACCCAAAAATAGCTACCCTAGTGGGTTTAGCTTTAATTGCTGGTCCTATGGGCAAGTGTGCCCAGTTCCCTCTACATTTGTGGTTGGACGAAGCGATGGAGGGACCAATCCCCAGTACCATCTTGCGGAACTCTGTGGTGGTAGCAACAGGTGCTTGGGTGCTGGTTAAGCTGCAACCAGTTTTAGCCCTCTCTCCTTTGGTTTTGTCGGCTTTGGTAGCGATCGGTACTCTCACAGCAGTAGGCGCTTCGTTGATTGCGATCGCCCAAATTGACATCAAACGCTGCTTATCTTATTCCGTTAGTGCCTATATGGGTTTGGTGTTCATCGCCGTAGGAACACAGCAAGGTGAAGCAGCACTGTTACTAGCGCTCACCCACGCTTTAGCATCCGCACTCTTGGTGATGAGTACTGGAGCAATTGTGTGGAACAGCATCACCCAAGACGTCAGCCAACTTGGCGGACTTTGGTCTCGCCGTCCGGTATCAGGAATAGCTTACTTAGTCGGAATTTTAGGGTTAATCGCTTTTCCACCCTTGGGCGGCTTTTGGGCGTTACTGAAATTGGCTTCGGGGTTGTGGGAAACGCAGCCTTGGCTTGTGGTAGTGGTGATTGCTGTCAACGCTTTGACCGCTTTTAGCATGACCAGAGAGTTTAGCTTAATCTTTGGTGGCAAACCCAAACAGATGAGCCAGCGATCGCCTGAAGTGAGTTGGCAAATGGCTCTGCCCATGATCGTATTGCTCAGCTTTACTCTCCATTTGCCCTTAGTTTTACAAAGCTTATCACTCCTACCCAGTTGGGCAAACCTCAACAAAGATATAGCCCTCCTACTGATTTGGTCGAGTATTTTCGGTTGCAGTATCAGTAGCATAATTTATCTGAGCGATATAATTCCCAAACCTATTCGCCTCCCTGTGAAAGCTTTGCAAGACTTGCTAGCTTATGACTTTTACACTCCTAAACTCTATCGGCTCAGCATAGTTTTGAGCGTTGACCTCATTTCAAAACTTGCCGACACCGTTGATCGTTTAGTAGTCGATGGCATTGTTAACATGATTGGCTTAGCCATCATTGGTGGTGGAGAAGGTCTTAAGTACAGCACCACTGGAAAAACCCAGTTTTATGCATTCACCGTATTACTTGGAGTTGGTATCTTCGGAGCAGTCATGACTTGGCAATACTGGGGATATGTGGTTTTGAATTTAATTTTTTAGAACAGTAACTAAAAAAATGCTTAGTACCCTAATTTGGCTACCGATTTTAGGTGCCGCTCTTATTGGTTTCTGGCCTGGTAAAATCTCTGCAAATGGCACTCGTGTGGCATCTCTCACAGTTGCTGGGCTGACTCTTCTGTGGAATCTTTTCATCCTACTGAAATTTGATATCAGCACTCCAGGGATGCAGTTACAGGAGTATTTACCTTGGAATGAAACCCTCGGCTTGAGCTATCGATTGGGGGTTGATGGTCTCTCGGTACTGATGGTAGCGTTAAATAGTCTCCTCACCTGGATTGCTATTTATAGCAGTAGCAAAGACACAGAACGCCCCCGACTTTTCTACTCCCTCATCTTATTAATCAGCGGTGGTGTTGCTGGAGCGTTCTTGACAGAGAATTTACTCCTATTCTTCCTGTTCTACGAGCTAGAACTCATACCTTTCTATCTGCTGATTTTGATTTGGGGTGGTGAAAAGCGAGCCTACGCCAGTATCAAGTTTTTGCTCTACACTGCTGTTTCAGGAGCGTTGATTTTAGCAACGTTCTTCGGTATAGTGTGGCTCACTGGCTCCACCAGTTTTAATTACGATACATTGCCTACCCAAACCCTGTCAACAACACTGCAAATCATCCTCCTTGTCGGTATCGTGCTAGGCTTTGGTATCAAAATTCCTCTAGTTCCTTTGCATACTTGGTTACCGGATGCTTATGTAGAAGCTTCAGCACCCGTTGCCATTCTTTTAGGTGGAGTGCTGGCAAAGTTGGGAACTTATGGTCTTTTACGGTTTGGGATGGGAATGTTTCCCCAGGCTTGGAGTGTTCTCGCACCAACTCTAGCAACTTGGGGAGCCGTTAGTGCTGTGTATGGAGCTGTCATCGCGATCGCCCAAAAAGATATTAAGCGTATGGTGGCGTACAGTTCCATCGGTCACATGGGTTATGTATTATTAGCAGCAGCCGCCAGCACTCCCTTAGCACTCGTTGGCGCGGTTTCTCAAATGGTCAGCCACGGCATCATCCTCGCCATCCTCTTCGATTTGCTGGGAATTGTAGAAAGCAAGGTAGGCACCCGCGAGTTGGACAAACTCAATGGCTTAATGAGTCCTGTACGCGGTTTACCCCTCACAAGTTTCTTACTCATCGTAGGCGGTATGGCAAGCGCTGGTATTCCTGGTATGACAGGATTTGTCGCCGAATTTATCGTCTTTCAGGGCAGTTACTCCACCTTTCCCATACCTACACTGTTGTGTGTTGTTACCACTGGTCTAACCGCAGTCTACTTCGTCATCCTACTTAATCGCACATGTTTTGGCAAATTGGACAACCAATTGGCGTACTATCCCAAAGTCGAGTGGTTTGAGAAAATTCCATCTCTCATTTTGGCAGCCTTGATCTTTTTCTTGGGAGTACAACCCAATTGGCTAGTGCGCTGGAGTGAACCGACCACTACCGCAATGGTTAGTGCTATTCCCCCTCTAGATAAAGCCGTTACTCCTGAAGTTGCTCTCCTCAATAATGCAGGGGAGTAGGGCAAAGATATTCTTCGTGTTCTTCGCGTCTTCGTGGTATAAAAAATCTTTTTGAACCGCGAAGGCGCGAAGAGCGCGAAGAAAAAGCAGGGGAGCTTTCTTGAGCAGGGGAAGAATGACTCACAACCAAGGAACTACTAACTCCTAACACCCAACAACTATCAACCAACAACTATCAACTCTCATGACAACAACTCTCCTTCCATTAACTCAATTACCTCCTTCTAATCATGAATTTGCCCCAGTGATTCATCGATTGGAAGCGGGTGGTGCAATGCTACCGGATACCCCGGAAAATTTAATGCAAATCATCGGCATTTACAAAGCCTATGCCGTGCCGATGGATTTTTACTGGCGTGACTTGCTCTATATTGCTGAGCGTGTCTTTTTGAACCCGGTTCCCTTTTTTAAATACTTTTTACCAAAAGAATATCTAGACCTGCATAACCATTACGCTGGAGATGATGCCGAACTGCGGATTTGGCAATCAGGGGCAGCTACTGCCCATCCTGAACTCTTAGAGTTTATGGATTCGGGAGAAACCTTTAAAATGCCCAAGTTGTTGCACCATTTGTGGCATGACCGAGTTAACATGGAGTTTGCTGAAGCCTGTATGCGGGCTATGCTGTGGCATAGAGGAATGGGGGGGAAGTTTGACCCCTACCTAGACACTGATGAATATAAGGCGAATGCAGACAGAGCGATTAAGGCTTACTTTCAGGGTAATCCGGTGATGTTGGGACTTTATCGGCTGTTTCCAGAGATGTTCATCGAACAGGTGCGGCAGTTGTCTTACTACAGTAACTTGGGTTTATTTTGGGAAGTGATGGCTCCTGTTTTCTTTGAAATGAGCGATCGCTATGATTCGGGAGACATCAAAAGCGTGCCAGAGGCGATGAACTTTCTCGTGAACGCCATCTTTGCTATGGCGGGACGTCCAATTTACCACCACGTCCATATTCGCGGTGAAGTCTACGAAATTATTCCGAAATCTTGCGGCTTCATGTGGCTGTACGAAGCAGCACTACCTTATGTGGAAGCGGTGTTTTATCGCACCGCTCCGTTCCGGGGAACAAAATCCTATAATGCTCAGGCTAAGCAAGTTCCTGAAGACCAGAAAGACTTCCACTACGGAATTCTCTACGCCGATGTGTTCCCGGTAGGTACCGCAGGTGTTCCCCCAACACTGCTGATGCAGGATATGCTCCACTTTCTGCCCGAATATCTAGTGGATTACTACCACCATCACTGCCGAGGGCAAGATGATATGCTGATTCAACTAGGTATCAGTTTCCAGCGCTCCATGTACGTTGTCACTTCTGCGGTGATTCAAGCATTGCGTACCGCCCTTCTCTATCCTTTAGATGACACTAACCCAAAGCACCGACAAGCTAATCGTGCTTTCTTTGAAGCCCAGATAGACAGATTCACCCGTCCTGAAGCTCGCCTGCGCGATGTTCAGCGGCAAGAATACAGATAAGGGAGTGGGGAGTGGGGAATAGGGAGTGGGGAGTGGGGGAGTGGGGACTGGTGACTGGTGACTGGTGACTGGGGACTGGGGACTGGGGACTGGTGACTGGGGAATATTCTCATCATCATTCCCTAATCCCCAATCCCTAATCCCTAATCCCCAATCCCCACTCCCCAATCCCCACTCCCTAATCCCCATTCCCCATTCCCCACTCCCCATTCCCCACTCCCCATTCCCCACTCCCCACTCCCCACTCCCCATTCAATAGATATTGAGGTATAATACATGGCGGATATTGTTGATATTGCAGTTGGCGCAGGTTGTTTCCAAACGCTGGTGACGGCTGTCCAGGTTGCTGGTTTGGTGGAGACGCTCAAAAGCCCTGGTCCTTTTACTGTGTTTGCACCTAATGATGATGCCTTTGCCAAGTTACCGCCGGGAACAGTGCAAACTTTGGTACAAAATATTCCCCAGTTAGCCAGGATACTGAAGTATCATGTTGTTCCTGGGAAGTTAACTGCGGCTGATATTGCCAAATACACCTCCCTAACTTCAGTAGAAGGCTCAGCTATCAGAGTTGATACTAGTGATGGTTTTGAAATAAAAAATGCCACAGTTATCGCCCCCGACATCGAGGCAGATAACGGTGTCATCCACGTGATTGACACGGTGATATTGATGGGGTAAATTAGTCCCCGTGCTAGTTGCGCTCCTCAACGTTAACTGGTAGCTGTTTTAAATCTGGCAGTTCTACCAGTTGTTTTTCCGTCTCCTTGATTGTCATGGGTAATCGTAGAGGTTCGGGTTTGTCTATCCAACAATTGGCGATGGGTAGAGTTTGCTCCAAATCGTCCAAGGGTCGAGGAATCACCATAACAGCGTTCAACTCCCCAACCCTTTCAGCTTCCAGCATTCCTGCTTCCACAGCTACGGCCACATCTGCCACGGAACCTCGGATAATAGCGGTACACAAACCCGCACCAATGGTTTCATAGGCTGCAAACTGAACCTCTGCTGATTTAAGCATAACGTCGGCAGCAGCGACCATGGCAGGAAAACCCCGAGTTTCAAGCAGACCGATCGCTTGATTACTCAAGCGACTAGAGCCGTTCCCTTGAGTAAGCTGAGCTAAGCGACTGCTGATGGGAAGGACTGCTTCCAGGTTGGCTAAGGGTCGGGCAATGACTAAACTTGAAATCAATTGACCAAATTGTTCGGCAGTGTCCGCTCCCGCTTCCACCGCTAGACGGACATCTGAAATTCCACCTCGCACAATGGCTGTACAATGACCACTACCAATTTTTTCATACCCGACTAAGGTCACGTCTGCCGACTTCAGCATCATATCAGCAGTACCGACAATAGCCGGAAAACTGCGAGTGGATACTAAACCCAGCGCCCCCTCTTTCAAGTTTTCGATCCGCTTGCGTTCCTCCATCTTAGACCTCTACTAGAATCTGGTGGTTTCTGACTTAACTACTGTTGGAGGAAGACTGTTCATTTTGGAGTGGAGCGTTTAAGGATTGTCTATGAGGTAACAGCGTTGATAACAGTCTATTCAGCTTAGCTTGCCCATAGACTTTAGTGACAGAAACCTCCAATAAATCTGGTGCTGGCTGATCTGGTGCTGGGGGATTTGAGGAGGACTCAGAGGCTGGAGTGGTTGCAACCTCTTCTGCTTTGGGTTCTGCATTTTGACGACTTGTATCTCCGATTACAGAAGCAGGTGCCACAACTTCTCCCCACCCGATGGAGCTATTCAAAATAGTCGTTGCCGAACCGATGCAGGCATTAGCTCCAATCTTACCCTTACCGACGATCAGAACTCCCGCTCCAATATTTGCTCCTTCCTCCACTTCAATGGTTCCTTGGTGGGCATGCAGAATTGCTCCCATACCAATACACGCTCCCGCAGCAATTATAACCCGACTTTCTGGATCTGCTTGGAGTAGAACTCCGGGCGCGATGACAGCACCCGGATGAATAGTCACATTGCCACTTACGCAAAAATGGGAATGGTTCATGGGTTGCAGTGGCGGCAAATACATCGGAATGAGAACCTCTAAGTACAGACAGGGATAATATCAAGTCCTGTTAAAGACTGATCGTTAAGACCGCACAGAGAAGTCCGAGGGCGTATTGCAATACGCCCCTACACTTGCCTGCAACGATTACTTGGATTTATACGGGAGTCGTCTCCAAGTCAGCGGGTCAGCGTAGTTCTTCTAAAAACTAGGACTTTGAGCTAGGCTCGTTCGCGTTCCTTGCGTCTCCCCTTGGGAGAAGCCCCGTCTATAGGTGAGCGGGGTTGCTGACAACTAATTAACCAGACTTGATATAATTTAAAAGATGGGCTATTTATTTACCTGGTCGTTGGATAATTGTCTCCAGAACCCTGCGCTTGGCATTCGGGTCAATACCAAATAGACGCACGTATTCTCCGGTGTATTCAGTGAGACAATCTTTCAGGGCAGCGATCACATCCGATTCCCGCTTGCCTTCAATGGGAGTACCACTTTGCCAAGAGCTTGTGCGGAACCGACGCTGATCCGCGTGTTCTGTACCGATTTGGTAACCTTGTGACAGCAACTGACGCACCTGCTCTACGGCCTCTGGACTGAGTTTGCCACTGTCCACTGAAGTAGTAGATCTGTCGCTAGAGGGAGTTGGCACATAATAACTGGAACTGCTAGAGGGAGTTGCAGAAGCCGTGCTATTATTCGTGGTTGTGTTAGAGGACTGACCGTTAGGTCGTTGGATAATTGTCTCCATAACCCTGCGCTTGGCTTTGGGGTCAATGCCAAATAGACGCACGTATTCTCCAGTGTGTTCAGCGAGACAATCTTCTAGCGCTGCGATCGCTTCCGATTCCCGCTTAGCAACAATGGGAGTACAACTTTGCCAAGAACTCGTCTGGAACCGACGCTTATCAGCATGCTCTGTACCGATGTGGTAACCCTGGGACACCAACTGGCGCACATGTTCTATGAACTCTGGACTCAGTTTCCCACTTGGCACTGAACCATTGGATCTGCTGAGCGAGGGAGTTGCAGAAGCCGTGGTTGAAGTGGTATAAGAAGTGGTGGTTTTCAAAGAGGGCTGACTGTTAGGCCGTTGGATAATTGTCTCCAGAACCCTGCGCTTGGCCTTGGGGTCAATGCCAAATAGACGCACGTATTCTCCAGTGTGTTCAGCTAGACAATCTTCTAGAGCTGCGATTGCTTCTGGCTGTTGCTTTGCTTGGATGGGAGTACAACTTTGCCAAGAACTTGTCTGGAACCGACGCTGATCCGCATGTTCTGTACCAATTTGGTATCCTTGGGATAATAACTGACGTACCTGCTCGACTGCCTCTGAACTCAAGTGGGTACTTTGCTCTTGACTATTGAAACGACTCATACTACCGTTAGATTGTTTTGCCTCGAAGGATTTATTAAGTTCATTACGGACAGGAGTAATACAGGCGACATTCTCGACACACTGATAGCCTGAACGCAAAGCATGATTTATTCCCAGCACATGGCTAGCAAATTGACTGTCAGTTGCCTGCACATCAGGCAGGCGATCAGCTTGCTGCTGGTTGGTAATCACAGATCCCGAAGGGATGTACTTTCCGGCAGGAATTTCTACATCCTGGATCAGAGTATGCATCATCACAATGCAACCGTTACCCACCCGAGCGTTAAATACCGTGGAGCGAAAGCCGATAAAACAGTTATCTCCAACATAAGCTGGTCCATGAATTAATGCCATGTGGGTAATAGAGGCATTATTTCCGATCCAGACAGAGTATGAATTGTTGTCATCTCCTAGGACCTCACCTTGCTCTAGACCGTGAATCACAACCCCATCTTGAACATTGGTGCCTTCGCCAATGTGGAAAGGACTGCCTTCATCCGCCCGGATGGAAGTTCCCGGAGAAATCATAACATTCGCACCAATGCGAACATCCCCAATGATATTGGAGAAAGAGTGGATATAAGCCGTGCGATCAATTATTGGTTCCGCCAAGTTTTTTGACCAAGGGGTTGGCGGAGCCGCATAACTACGGACTGCCATTAGTGAATGCCTCCTAACTGAAAACACGATGTAGATTGTATAATTCGGTGACTGGGGACTAGGGATTGGGGACTAGGGATTGGGGATTAGGGATTGGGGATTGGGGATTAGGGATTGGGGATTGGGGATTGGGGATTGGGGATTAGGGATTGGGGATTAGGGAATGATGATGAGAATATTCCCCAGTCACCAGTCACCAGTCCCCAGTCACCAGTCACCAGTCCCCATTCCCCAGTCACCAGTCACCAGTCCCCAGTCACCAGTCCCCATTCCCCATTCCCCATTCCCCATTCCCCATTCCCCATTCCCCATTCCCTATGGTTAGCGATTTAGCGGGGACTGATATTCGTCTTTCTTGCTGTAAAGGGGGCGATTGTCAACGCTGACAGTGTCAATAATCCCGACTACCAACGCGTCAACAGGACGCATTTCACTCCCTGGGCTTTGACGAGCCGCACTGCCACGAGTAACCAGCACCCACTCGTCTAGTCCTGCCCCCACACTATCGGCTGCCACCTCATATCTTGGTAGAGGCTGTCCTTTTTCATCTAGAAACTGCAACAGCAGAAGTTTGACACCTCTGAGACTAGGCTCTTTGTGAGTACTGACAACCGTGCCGCAAACTTTAGCAATTTGCATCGGATTCTACGGTCTACCGAGAGGGCGAATGCCGCTAACGCTATCTCGGAATTGTTCAACATCTTCGGTGTAACGAATGGGCAGAACGTATTCGAGGTTTTCGTGGGGACGTGCAATAATATGGGTCGATAAGACCTGTCCGCCATTCACGCGCTTGACGGATTCAACTCCCGCCGACACTGAGGCTTGCACTTCCGAAACATCTCCACGAACAATTACAGTCACGCGACCGCTACCAATTTTTTCGTAGCCTACGAGGGTGACTCGGGCGGCTTTAACCATCGCATCAGCAGCTTCCACGACAGCAGGAAAGCCTAAGGTTTCGATCATTCCAACAGCAATTGCCATGATTTCTAATTCTTAATAAAGTTTGTGAATGTACAAAGTGAAGAATTTTTGATGAATATTGATGAATATTCAGTTGACCCAGTTAGACACGAAACTGTGTAACGGCTTCAGTGTAACGAATGGGCAGGACGAACTCCAGGTTTTCGTGAGGACGGGCTATAATGTGGGTGGACAAAACTTCACCGCCGTTCACACGCTTGACAGATTCAACGCCAGCTGCTACCGAGGCTTGCACCTCCGAAACATCTCCGCGAACAATCACAGTCACTCGACCACTGCCGATTTTCTCGTAGCCCACGAGGGTAACTCTGGCTGCTTTTACCATGGCATCAGCAGCTTCCACGACAGCAGGAAAGCCCTTAGTCTCAATCATTCCAACAGCGATAGGCATATTATCCCCTACAATCATTGCACAAGTCTTTGACGATAACTTTAGCCGTAAGGCCCATCATGAGAATTCTGACGGGGGTAGCCATTGTTTAGCTTCATCAAACCTTTTGTGTATCTTAAATATAAGAATAGGACGACCGATCCCCCTTTGACAATATAAGTTACCACAATAGTTTTTATTTTTGTGATTAAATAGACTTATCTATAGTGACACAGATGGTTGTGACAGACTTAAACTGTAACATTTTATGATGCAACAAAATTGCCTATAAGCAAAGGTTAGCGGTTCAATTAGTTATTTTGCTAGCTCAGAATGTTTTTTTCAGGGACATAGGGATTAAGCTGAAATAAAGGGAATTCCAGTTCGCTCTAAAGATTACACCTGATCTTACCCCCCCCTGTAATCCTCCCGACCAGGGGGGAATAACTGCTGAGTTCGCTTAAGCAGGAGCGTGCATGTTCACACAGACAACGGTATAACAAAAGTAATTAACAAAAAATATTGATTGCTCTTTAATCAGATTATGTCAGTTTTACAGGAATCCAAAGCTACCATCCAAAGCAGCCAGAAAGCCCAAAATGAAAGTTAGTTTTTTTTGACTTTTGAATGAGTGACTTTTGACGAACGCGCAGCGGCGCTAGCCCCCGACCTATTGAGGGCTATTTTATACTCTTTTTTAGGGGATGCGGGTGTTCCCGTCTGCTCGGAACCATACACCATTTGACAACATTCTTGTGACAAATCACTTTCTCAACCTCCTCTGGTAATTTCAATGACTGAGTTCCTGTTACAAACGAGTTGGTGGGTGCCCTGTTATGGCTTAGTTGGCGCTATTTTAACCCTACCGTGGTCTACTGGCATCATCCGCAGCACTGGGCCTCGTCCAGCAGCTTACTTTAACTTGCTGATGACTGTCTTGGCGTTTCTTCATGGCACAATTGTCTTCAGAACGATTTGGGGCCAAGATTCTCAACAGTTAGTATTCCACTGGCTAAGAGTGGCAGATTTAGACCTCACCTTTGTTCTGGATATCTCACCAGTCACCATGGGGGCGATGGAATTAGTGACTAGTTTAAGTCTGCTGGCACAACTTTTTGCCCTAGGATATTTGGAGAAAGATTGGGCATTGGCCCGTTTCTTCGCTCTCATGGGATTTTTTGAGGGAGCGATGAGTGGACTTGTCATCAGTGACTCTTTGCTGCTCACCTATGCTCTGCTGGAAATGCTCACTTTGTCAACTTATTTGCTAGTGGGATTTTGGTATGCGCAGCCGCTGGTGGTGACGGCAGCACGTGACGCCTTTTTGACGAAGCGAGTAGGAGACATTTTACTCCTTATGGGAGTTGTGGCGTTGTCAACCATTGCAGGAAGCTTGAATTTTCCTGACCTTTATGAGTGGACGGAAACAGCAACATTGCCGAATACAGTGGCAACACTGTTGGGTTTAGCTTTGATTGCTGGTCCTACGGGTAAATGCGCTCAATTCCCACTCCATCTTTGGTTAGATGAGGCTATGGAAGGACCTAACCCAGCCTCAATCTTACGAAATTCCGTGGTGGTGGCTTGCGGTGCCTATGTGCTGATTAAGCTCCAGCCGATTTTAACCCTTTCCCCCGTGGCCCTGACTACCTTGGTAGTTATTGGTACGGTGACGGCTATAGGAGCAACTCTTGTGGCGATCGCCCAAATTGACATCAAGCGAGCCTTGTCCCATTCAACGAGTGCTTACTTGGGATTGGTGTTTATGGCAGTTGGCACCCAATGGACCGATTTTGCCCTGCTTTTGCTATTTACCCATGCCATTGCCAAAGCACTTTTATTCATGAGCGTAGGTTCAGTGATTGTCACAACAAACAACCAAAACCTAACGGAATCAGGGGGACTCTGGTCGCGGATGCCAGCAACAACCACAGCCTTTTTGGTCGGTTCAGCTAGCTTGATTGGGCTACCACCACTAGGAGGCTTTTGGGCACTGCAACTAGGATTCAATGACCTTTGGGGTACCCACCCCGCTCTTGTGTCCGTGTTGCTATTGGTCAACACCCTGACGGCATTGAACTTAACCCGCGTGTTTCGTCTCGTTTTCTTGGGTGAACCTCAGCCTAAGACCAAGCGAACACCAGAGGTTCCGTGGCTCATGGCTGTGCCCATGGTCAGTTTAATAGTCTTGACCTTCCTAATCCCAGTGATGATGAATAGCTTGTCCATAATACCAAGCTGGGAGTATATCAACAAAATGTCCGTGGTGCTGCTGGTTTTATCAAGCTTGGTCGGCTGTGGTATTGGATCTACTATCTATCTGCACAAGGCATGGTCGAGATCGGTGCTACGACCCTGGAGATTCCTACAAGACTTACTGAGTTATGACTTTTACATTGACCGAGTTTATCGCCTGAGCGTCGTTTTTGGCGTTTCAGTGATGTCTCGATTTAGCGCTTGGTTTGACCGCTATGTGGTGGATGGGGTAGTTAACTTTGTTGGCTTAGCCTCTATTTTCAGCGGTCAGCAGCTCAAGTACAGCATCTCTGGTCGAACCCAGAGTTATTTGCTGACGATTTTCCTGGGTGTCAGTTTCTTTGGTTTACTAATAACTAGGAGAAGTTGGATCGGTTTATGACTTCTGCCCCCCACTCCCCACTCCCCCACTCCCCCACTCCCCCACTCCCCCACTCCCCTAATGCTTAGTCCTTTGATTTGGATACCAATATTAGGTGCAGCTATCACCGCATTCTGGCCTCGCCCCTTGACGCCTAGTCAGTCTAGGCTGGTGGCAATAGTTGTGACGAGTACATCACTCATTTGGACAGTTGTTGTCCTTAGTCAATTTGAGCCAAACAATCCAGGGCTACAGTTCCAAGAGAATATTCCTTGGATTGAAACCTTAGGTTTGACCTATAAACTCGGCCTAGATGGTTTGTCTTTGCCTTTAGTGGCTTTAAATAGTTTTCTCACCTGGATTGCGATCGTCAGCAGTGAGCCGTCTGTCCAACGTCCTCGACTGTACTACACCATGCTCCTCCTACTCAATGCTGGAGTTGTGGGAGCCTTCCTGTCACAAAATTTATTGCTATTTTTCCTCTTCTATGAACTAGAACTCATTCCCCTGTATTTATTGATTGCCATCTGGGGTGGTCCTCAGCGCGGCTATGCGGCAACAAAGTTTCTTATATATACCGCTGTTTCTGGCATTCTTATTCTGTCAGCATTCCTAGGTCTAACTTTCTCTAGTGGCTCCTCTAACTTCGACTATGAGCCACTGGTAGCTCAAGCGCTACCCTTGGGACAGCAATTGTTGCTGTTAGGGGCGCTGTTGGTGGGATTTGGCATCAAAATTCCCCTAGTTCCTTTCCATACTTGGTTACCGGATGCCCACGTTGAAGCCTCGTCTCCCGTTTCAGTACTGCTAGCGGGTGTGCTACTGAAATTGGGAACCTATGGTCTACTGCGGTTTTGTTTGGGTCTATTTCCAGAAGCTTGGGCGGTCTTCGCTCCCTGGTTAGCTACTTGGGCAGCAGTGAGTGCTCTTTATGGGGCTTTGACGGCGATCGCCCAAAAAGACATGAAAAAAATGGTAGCCTATAGCTCCATTGCTCACATGGGCTATGTGCTTTTGGCAGCAGCAGCCGCGACACCCCTAAGCCTTGTGGCCTCCGTCCTACAAATGATCAGCCACGGTCTGATGTCAGCCCTGCTGTTTCTGCTAGTGGGCGTCGTTTACCAAAAGACCGGGAGCCGCGATCTAGACGTCCTGCGTGGACTCTTGAACCCCCAACGCGGTCTACCCCTGATTGGTAGCTTGATGGTTTTGGGTGTAATGGCTAGTTCCGGCATCCCTGGGATGGTGGGTTTTATTTCTGAATTTTTAGTCTTCCGAGGCAGTTTCCCTGTTTTTCCAATACAAACTCTGCTGTGCATGATCGGCACCGGCTTAACAGCAGTTTACTTCTTGCTGTTGGTTAACCGTGCCTTTTTCGGACGGCTTGGAGAACAGTTTGTCAACTTGCCACCAGTGCAGTGGGCCGATCGCGCACCAGCGATAATTTTGTCTATCTTGATCGTCCTTCTGGGGTTACAGCCTAGCTGGATGGTGCGCTACAGCGAGACGACAACAGAGGCCCTGATGGCAACTCGATTGCCAAACGCTCATATTTCCGCAGTTGCTAGCCCTTCTCACACCGTTTCTCAGGATCACCCCACAAGCAGCCCCCTATGAATTAAAAAAACGGCGTTGTTGAATCAAGGTATGAATTTACACGCGCGTAAAGTCGCAAAGGCGCAAAGAGAAAAAGTTTTTAAATAGCCCATTTTTTCATTTCATACTTCAATTCAGCAACGCCAAAAAAACTCCTCACTCCTAACTCCTCACTCCTAACTCCTAACTCCTCACTCCTTACTCCTATTATGGTCAAAACCTACTTGAAAGTTTCAACCCATCCCCTGAAAGCCTATATTGAGCGGCTGAAGACCGGAGATGCTTTGCTTCCCGACACCAAGGACAATTTGATCGAGGTGGTGGGAATTCTTAAGAGCTACGGTATCGTGCTGGAGGCTTACTATCAGAATCTCATCTACATTGCTGAGCATCAATTTTTAGTACTTTTTCCCTTCTTCAAGTACTTTAATGGAGAGGTTTCTCTCAAGAAGTTGCTGCGCCATTGGTGGCATGACCGGATTAATTTTGAATACGCTGAGTACTGTATGAAAACCATGCTCTGGCATGGAGGTGGAGGTCTAGAGACTTACTTAGATTCTCCGGAATTTACTGACGCGGCACAGAAGGCAATCCAGACCAAAATTAAGAATAATTGGCTGATGCAAGGATTGCATCGTGTGTTTCCAGAGTTTTTGCCAGAACAGATTAGACAACAGGCTTACTATAGCACTCTCGGTCAATTTTGGCAGGTGATGAGTGAAATCTTCCTGACTCTATCAGATTATTATGACCACGGGAAGATACAGTCTATACCTCAAGTTGTAGAGCATATTCAGATGGGTTTAGTGGCAGCAGCTAACCAACCCATTACCTATGCAGTCACCATTGAGGGCGAAGTTTATGAAATTATTCCTGAATCTGTTGGTTTAACATTTCTGCCAGATGCTGGTGTGCCCTACGTGGAGTCCATTTTCTTTAGAGGGACGCCCTTTTTTGGTACCACCTCGTACAATGCTCAAGCTTATCAGATTTCCCCAGACCAGAGCCGATTTAATTATGGGGCGCTTTATGCCGATCCTTTGCCTGTGGGTGGTGGTGGAATTCCTCCCACCTTACTGATGCAAGATATGCGCCACTTTTTGCCTGAATACCTGCGCGATATTTATTGCCATAAACTCCGGGGAGAAGATGATTTGCTGGTCAAAATTTGCCAAAGTTTCCAAAAATCGATGTTTTGCGTGACCACAGCCGTCATTCGGGGACTAGCGCCCTATCCTTTAGATACGGCTGACCTAGACCAACAACGCGCAAATCAATCCTATTTAGAAAACTGGATGGATCGCTTCCTTGATTCTGCCCTACATGATGTTCAAGCCTGAAGCAAAAAGATGAAAGCCCTCACCCCTACCCCTCTCCCAAATTGGGAGAGGGGTGCCCGTCTAGGGCGGGGTGAGGGTGGTCATGACATTGAACTGGCCTTATCTAACTGCCCTCTGATTCTATTCATTCACGGGTATGACGAACAAACAATATCGCGGTAGGGGCGTATTGCAATACGCCCTTACGAAGTGAATGAAGCTCCGAGTTATCATTATCCTGAGAGTGAGTTGCTGACATTCTGAGTTCGACGTAAAAACGAGGCTCAAAAGTAGACACAGTAAACCTTGTGGTCAGGCTGGGATTGGCGAATTAATACAAATTTTTCTCAATAGATGGTCTGAAGCGTAAATGGTGATGTTTGGGAGAATAATGAATTCGTGACGGATTCATTAAGCTTTAGGTCAGGTAGAACCAATAATAGCGGGATCACACAGCTAAATTGTTCATCCCACTGATTAATTATTATTTAGAAATCAGGTGGATTGGGTGGTACATGGATTTTGACGAATATAGTCTGACAAAGCTGCATTAATTAAAGTTTGGTAGTCTTGCTCACAAGCAATGCGTTTGAAATATTCAAAAATATTGGCATCAAGCATCATGTTCACCTGTTGCTTGCCTCGCTCAACAGGAACTCCCCCAACTCTTAAGACTGCCTGCGCCATCTGCTCGACCGTCGCTTCAGGAATATCCTCCAAATCGATGTCTTCATCTTGCATTGCATGAATTCGCTCCCAATCAGTTTGAGAGATTTTGTCAGAAGATAAATTGTTCACGTTTAGTACCTCTACGCATTGAAATGACACGGATCTCGTTGTTGGATTCTGTGTGGGCGATCGCTTCTTTGATCTAAAACTTTTTGTTGCTTTTCCGGTGCGACTTCTCGCCAGTGTTCAAGTTGTTCAACTTCATTACCCATAATTACCTCGCTATTGAATGATACCTCTATTTTAGTTGCGGAAGCCTTTATTTATTGGGTTTCGTGCCTCTAGTCCGATTTAACCCATACGGTTGGGGTGATCCTGCAAAACTTAAAGAAGCTCTTCTTTTAGTTTCCAACTAGTCCGATTTAACCCATACGGTTGGGAGCAACGTATGTCTGCTGGCGACTGCAAAAACTTAGGGTTTCCAACTAGTCCGATTTAACCCATACGGTTGGGCCTGTGGAATTGTTGGAGTACATACTCCAACAAGAAAGTTTCCAACTAGTCCGATTTAACCCATACGGTTGGGGGGTGTGTTTCCGGTTCGAGCACGTATCGCCAAGAAAAAGTTTCCAACTAGTCCGATTTAACCCATACGGTTGGGAACACTCGTTCATGGCTACTTTACGTAGACCTTGAGTTTCCAACTAGTCCGATTTAACCCATACGGTTGGGTTTTAACTGCTGCGGCTGCTGCTGCCAAGGCTCTTGGAGGTTTCCAACTAGTCCGATTTAACCCATACGGTTGGGTCGAATCGCTGTACAACAGTCAGCAGCAAAATCCGTCAAGCAAGAGTTTCCAACTAGTCCGATTTAACCCATACGGTTGGGCTGTTGCTGTTTCTTATTTTGCACCTGCTAACGCAGCCGGTTTCCAACTAGTCCGATTTAACCCATACGGTTGGGTTTGCTATTACTTCAGCTAACGTTGCGATCGCTACAAGTTTCCAACTAGTCCGATTTAACCCATACGGTTGGGAAGCTCTTCCCAACAGGAAGAGCAAAATAGTAACAAAAAGTTTCCAACTAGTCCGATTTAACCCATACGGTTGGGGAAAAAGCAGTGCAACGATGGAAGCGTTGTCGAAGGTTTCCAACTAGTCCGATTTAACCCAATCGGTAGGGAGTTTTTTGGAGTATCTCATGTCTAATAAATTTTTTGGCGGTTTCCAACTAGTCCGATTTAACCCAATCGGTAGGGGAAAAAATCAAGTTATCCACTTGACGAATTTAAAAAGTTTCCAACTAGTCCGATTTAACCCATACGGTTGGGATAAAGTTCAGTATCTCAGGAGGTTATACCCTGGTTTCCAACTAGTCCGATTTAACCCAATCGGTAGGGAAGAACAAAGCCCAGAAAAACACAACCAAAGAAGCAGTTTCCAACTAGTCCGATTTAACCCATACGGTTGGGGAGGCTTATTTAGTAGCTCCTGATGCAATCTTCAAAAGTTTCCAACTAGTCCGATTTAACCCAATCGGTAGGGTCATTCAAGAAATCAGTTGATTACAGCCTGTTGAGAAGTACGTTTCCAACTAGTCCGATTTAACCCAATCGGTAGGGCAGCCTTAGCTGCGCAACAGAAGATG
Organism: Stigonema ocellatum SAG 48.90 = DSM 106950; assembly: GCA_016903675.1. Classification (GTDB taxonomy): domain Bacteria; phylum Cyanobacteriota; class Cyanobacteriia; order Cyanobacteriales; family Nostocaceae; genus Stigonema; species Stigonema ocellatum. The sequence continues at coordinate 29,342 of JADQBA010000108.1, forward strand.
AGTGCTGGTGAGTTTCCAACTAGTCCGATTTAACCCAATCGGTAGGGCAGAAAGAACCGCAAAACCTATAGTCTACAATCATGAAGTGTTTCCAACTAGTCCGATTTAACCCAATCGGTAGGGTATACTCAAGCAAGAGGCTGCGGGGTGTTCTAAGACAGTTTCCAACTAGTCCGATTTAACCCATACGGTTGGGAGATAGAGCAACTCAAGTGGCAGATGCAGGTGAAAACGTTTCCAACTAGTCCGATTTAACCCATACGGTTGGGATGTTTTAAATGGATGTACATCTAGTTTACCGTGTTTCCAACTAGTCCGATTTAACCCATACGGTTGGGAGTTCATCTAGCAGCCGTTACCCAGTCAGGGTTTCAGCCACAATATCGACACCACTGGTAAAAGTATAGTACATTTTTCCAAAAATTGAGCAAAACACATACCTCAAACCCTTACCCAGTAAGTTATCGACACCACTCAACGAAAAATATAGGGTTTCAGCAATTTGACGAGTGGTGTCGATGAAAAAATCTTCTATGACTCAGGTTCGAGAATAATCTCATGATACCCCGACACAGGTGCGGCTAAACGAACAAAGTCCTCGTTGAGTGGGACTAATCTGAAAATAGGGGTTTCAAATTTAATTAGCACCAGAGTAATAAAAGAGCGCTAATCTGAAAATAGGGTTCCCATAGATAGAGTTTTTAACCGTTTGCAGTATAACTTGATTCATCCATTTTTTGAGAATTGTTGCTAGTAAACGACATCTTCGTAAAGCTCGGCTATTGTGACTTCAAAATTAATACTGTATAATGGAAATGATTTATGTTCTGCTGTGTAAGATTGCAAAACCCACAGCCCTTCATCATTACGGCGGAAACATTCGACGCGCTGACGTTTGGTGTTAATTAAAACGTACTCTTTGAGGCTTTCTAAAGTTTGGTAATCGGCGAATTTGTCCCCCCGATCAAAGGCTTCAGTAGAGTTAGATAAAACTTCGACAATTAAACAGGGAAATCTTTTATACCCT
>JADQBA010000347.1 GCA_016903675.1 Stigonema ocellatum SAG 48.90 = DSM 106950
TTTACCCCTAGAACGTGCAGTGGGCGACAGGTCACTTGAAGCCACTACCCTCAATAATCTTGGCAGTGTCTACAATAGTTTAGGAGAAAAGCAGAAGGCACTTGAGTACTTCAATCATGCTTTACCCCTAGAACGTGCAGTGGGCGACAGTTAACTTGAAGCCAATACACTCAATAATCTTGGAAGTGTATACAATTGTTTATGAGAAAAGAAGAAGGCACTTGAGAACTTCAATCAGGAATTACCTCTAGACCGTGCAGTGGGCGACACATCAGGGGAAGCCACTACCCTCAATAATCTTGGCTTAGTCTACTCAGATTTAGGACAAAAGCAGAAGGCACTTGAGTACTACAATCAGGCTTTACCTCTATTACGTGCAGTGGGCTACAGGTCACTTGAAGCCACTACCCTCAATAATCTTGGCTTAGTCTACTCAGATTTAGGACAAAAGCAGAAGGCACTTGAGTACTACAATCAGGCTTTACTTCTACACCGTGCAGTGGGCGACAAATCAGGGGAAGCCACTACACTTGGTAATCTAGCTTTGCTAGAACGCAACCGAGGCAACTTAGAACAATCTCTTCAACAAATCGAAGCTGCTATCAAAATTATCGAAGGTTTACGTACCAAAGTTGTTAACCAACAACTGCGTACCTCTTACTTTGCCTCCGTACAGGGTTACTATCAGCTCTACATTGACATACTCATGCAGTTGCACAAACAGCAACCATCCAAAGGATATGATGCTATTGCACTGCACATCAATGAACGCGCACGGGCACGCAATCTCTTGGAACTGCTTGCTGAAGCTAATGTTAACATTCATCAGGGTGTCGATTCCAAGTTAGTCGAAAATGAACGCAGCCTGCAACAACAATTCAGTGCAGCAGAATTTCAGAGGGTGAAACTGCTTCAAGGTCAGTATACAAATAAGCAATTAGACAATATCAAACAACGTATTGAATCCCTTAATTCTCAGCTAGACGATGTACAAGCAGAAATTCGAGTCCAAAGTCCTGAATACGCCACCCTCACTCAAGGAAATAAATTTGACAAGCTTGTCCTCACTCTGCCACAAATTCAGCAACAAGTACTCGATGACAATACCCTACTTTTAGAATATTCCCTTGGCAAAGAACGCAGTTTCCTCTGGCTAGTCAGCAAGACGAGTATTACCACCTACGAACTTCCCAAAGGTGCTGATATTAAAACTGTAGCCAAGACTTTTGAAAAAGAACTGCTAGATAAAAAAGATTCTGCGGCTATCCCAGAAGCAGGAATGAAATTGAGCCAAATGATACTCGCGCCTGTAGCAAGTAAGCTTAAGCAAAAACGCTTACTCTTTGTTGGTGACGGCGCTTTGCAGACGATTCCATTTGCTGTGTTGCCAATACCTCAAGACACTCAGCCGCTGAACGGTAATCAAAATTCAACACTCAGCACTCAAGGAAATGTTCCTATCTCCACATCTTCCCCAACTCCCTTACTTGTACAACACGAAATTCTCACTCTCCCTTCTGCTTCTAGCATTGGAATATTGCGCAATAAATTTATAGGACGCAAACTTGCTCCCAAAACCATCGCCATTCTAGCCGATCCTGTCTTTAGTTCCGACGATCGCCGTCTGAAAAACACTCCAAAGCCCCGTCACGATGAATCGAGAGGTGATGATGAATGTCTTAACTTGAACCGTCTTGAGAATACTGAAAAAGAAGCCAACTCCATTCTATCCCTTGTGCCTTCTGCCACACAACGCTTTTCTGCCCTCGGTTTTGCTGCATCTGTGACCACTGCTATCCAACCAAATTTATCTCAGTATCAGGTAGTCCATTTTGCAACTCATGGCTGCATCTCAGAAAAGAATCCGCAATTATCAAAATTGGTGTTTTCTCAGTTCGATGAAAAAGGTGACAATATTGACGGCAACCTGAATCTCAACAAAATTTATAACCTCAGATTACCTGTTGAACTAGTTACCATGAGTGCCTGCAAAACCGGATTGGGGCAAAATGTCCAGGGTGAAGGTTTGATAGGGTTGACAAGAGGCTTTATGTATGCAGGGGCAAAGCGTGTCCTTGTCACTTTATGGAGTGTGAATGATTCGACGACAGCGACTCTCATGCAGAACTTTTACCAAAAAATGTTGCAACAACATCAAAATCCCGTAGCCGCAATCCGCGCTGCACAGTTAGAGATGTGGAAATCTGGGAAAGGTCCCTATTACTGGGGGGCTTTTACGCTGCAAGGTGAATGGCAATGAGGTGATACCAATCCACGCAACAAGCGCGTAACTGTCAAAATCGGGGGCGTTGCTGAATTTAGTAATGAATTACGTTTAGTTACAGATTTCTCATTCTACCAAACCCTAGTAGAGACGCGATTAATCGCGTCTCTACGATCAGCGTGATTTTCACAATTCATATCTTGATTCAGCAACGCCAAATCGGGAGTAATTATGCGTCTCATTTCTCGGCGGAGATTTTTTCATTTTGCAGGCTCTACTTTAGCAACCTTAGGGCTAAGCCAGTATAACTTTCTACAACAGGCTGAAAGCTACGGAAAAGTTTTGGCAAAAAGTACTTCACGCAAAGTTGCCTTACTTGTCGGGATTAATGAATATAAATCAAATCCTTTACAGGGATGTATCAGTGATGTGGAGTTGCAGCGCCATCTCCTGAAATATGGCTTTGGTTTTCAGGAAACAGATATTCACA
>JADQBA010000330.1 GCA_016903675.1 Stigonema ocellatum SAG 48.90 = DSM 106950
CCAAACCTAACCAAACACCGAATAGCCAGGCGTACTACTCGGGAGACCGTCGGCGGGTCCTAAGCTCCTTCGTCGAGAGGGAAAGAACCGGTACCTACAGCTTCGGCCCCTAATTCGTGGCTAAGTGGGAAAGGATGTGAGGATCCCAAAACAACCAGGAGGTTGTCTTAGAAGCAGCCATCCTTTAAAGAAAGCGTAACAGCTCACTGGTCTAAATAAGGGTCTTTGCGCCGAATATTAACGTGGTTCCCATCGACTACGCCTCTCGGCCTCGCCTTAGGGACCGGCTAACCCTGCGCAGATTAACTTTACGCAGGAACCCTTGGACTTACGGCGACAGTGTCTCTCACACTGTTTGTCGTTACTTATGCCAGCATTCTCACTTCCAATACCTCCAGGCGCCCTCACGGGTCGCCCTTCACAGGCTTATGGAACGCTCCGCTACCGCGCATTGCTGCGCCCTAAGCTTCGGCTCGTGGCTTGAGCCCCGTTACATCTTCGGCGCAAAGACCCTTATTTAGACCAGTGAGCTGTTACGCTTTCTTTAAAGGATGGCTGCTTCTAAGCCAACCTCCTGGTTGTTTTGGGATCCTCACATCCTTTCCCACTTAGCCACGAATTAGGGGCCTTAGCTGTAGGTCCGGGTTGTTTCCCTCTCGACGACGGACGTTAGCACCCGCCGTCTGTCTCCCGAGTAGTACTCCTGGGTATTCGGAGTTTGGTTAGGTTTGGTAGGTCTGTAGGACCCCCTAGCCCATCCAGTGCTCTACCCCCCAGGGTATTCGCTCGAGGCACTACCTAAATAGTTTTCGCGGAGAACCAGCTATCTCCTAGTTTGATTGGCCTTTCACCCCTAACCACACGTCATCCGAGTCTTTTTCAACAGACACCGGTTCGGCCCTCCAATGGGTGTTACCCCATCTTCAGCCTGCACATGGCTAGATCACTAGGTTTCGGGTCTAACGCGACGAACTGAATGCCCTATTCAGACTCGCTTTCGCTGCGCCTTCGCCTATCGGCTTAAGCTTGCTCGTCACGCTAAGTCGCTGGCCCATAATACAAAAGGTACGGCGTCACCCTTGCGGGCCTCGCCTGTTTGTAAGCGTCCGGTTTCAGGAACTATTTCACTCCCCTTGTCGGGGTGCTTTTCACCTTTCCCTCACGGTACTTGTTCGCTATCGGTCACTGAGGAGTACTTAGGCTTGGAGGGTGGTCCCCCCACGTTCAGACAGGGTTTCACGTGCCCCGCCCTACTCGAGGACATACGATATTTTACGCCTACGGGGCTATCACCCACTGAGGCCCGGCTTTCCAACCGGTTCGGCTTGTTTCTCGTATGCCACTGGCCTGGTCCGCGTTCGCTCGCCACTACTAACGGAGTCTCTGTTGATGTCCTTTCCTCCGGGTACTTAGATGTTTCAGTTCCCCGGGTTTGCTCAAAACCCCTATTTTATTCAGGGCCTTGTACCTCGCTATGACAATTAGAAGCCGAAGACCGCGCATTGCCGCGCGGGCTCTGAGTTCTAATTGTCGGAGGTGGGTTTCCCCATTCAGAAATCCTCGGATCAAAGCTTGTTCGCAGCTCCCCAAGGCTTATCGCAGCGTACCACGTCTTTCATCGCCTCTCAGTGCCAAGGCATCCACCGAACGCCCTTACGACACTTGATCGCTCTCATGATCGATGCCCACCCCTCGGCAGAGGTTGCCACGTGGGTACGTGGCTATGGGGCATCGACGGAATAAGACCAGCTTGCTTCATGATTTGACCAGGACTGGCGGTCAGGCACAGTCACTCTGTAGCACGCCTCTGCAGATCCCTTGCGGGAACGGCACGAGCCGGTCAAATCACCTCTTCACGATGTCGGACAACTTGCCAATGAACCCGGTGGTCCATCGACGAAACTGATCAAACCTTGCGGATCGGCATACCAAAAAGACACCGCGCATCCTCTTTCGAGAAGCCTCAGATGTCCTGGTGGAGCCAGACGGGATCGAACCGACGACCTCATGCTTGCAAAGCACGCGCTCTCCCAGCTGAGCTATGGCCCCTTAGGACGCCAGAACTTGGGATGCGACAATGGTGGGCCTGGGAAGACTTGAACTTCCGACCTCACGCTTATCAAGCGCGCGCTCTAACCAACTGAGCTACAAGCCCGAAGTTCGACACCCGTAGACGCCAGGCACTAGCCCGGCATCAAAGTCCGCAAGGAAAGAGAAACGAAGACGGCAGAGTTCCGCAAGGTGGGGCCTGAGAAGCCCCTATTGTTCCAATGAAGAACCGAGAAGCGAGCAAGCTCGTTTAAGGGTTCTACCTTAGAAAGGAGGTGATCCAGCCGCAGGTTCCCCTACGGCTACCTTGTTACGACTTCACCCCAGTCGCTGAGCCTACCGTGGTCAGCTGCCCCCTTGCGGTTAGCGCACTGCCTTCGGGTAAACCCAACTCCCATGGTGTGACGGGCGGTGTGTACAAGGCCCGGGAACGAATTCACTGCAGTATGCTGACCTGCAATTACTAGCGATTCCACCTTCACGCAGGCGAGTTGCAGCCTGCGATCTGAACTGAGCTACGGTTTACGGGATTAGCTTGCCATCGCTAGCTCGCTGCCCTCTGTCCGTAGCATTGTAGTACGTGTGTAGCCCAGGACGTAAGGGGCATGCTGACTTGACGTCATCCCCACCTTCCTCCGGTTTGTCACCGGCAGTCTCCTTAGAGTGCCCAACTTAATGATGGCAACTAAGAACGAGGGTTGCGCTCGTTGCGGGACTTAACCCAACATCTCACGACACGAGCTGACGACAGCCATGCACCACCTGTGTTCGCGCTCCCGAAGGCACTCTCAAGTTTCCCTGAGATTCGCGACATGTCAAGCCCTGGTAAGGTTCTTCGCGTTGCATCGAATTAAACCACATACTCCACCGCTTGTGCGGGCCCCCGTCAATTCCTTTGAGTTTCACACTTGCGTGCGTACTCCCCAGGCGGGATACTTAACGCGTTAGCTACGGTACTGCTCGGGTCGATACAAGCAACACCTAGTATCCATCGTTTACGGCTAGGACTACTGGGGTATCTAATCCCATTCGCTCCCCTAGCTTTCGTCCCTCAGTGTCAGTTACGGCCTAGCAGAGCGCTTTCGCCACCGGTGTTCTTCCTGATCTCTACGCATTTCACCGCTACACCAGGAATTCCCTCTGCCCCGAACGTACTCTAGCTGTGTAGTTTCCACTGCCCTTATCTGGTTGAGCCAGACTCTTTAACAGCAGACTTACACTGCCACCTGCGGACGCTTTACGCCCAATCATTCCGGATAACGCTTGCATCCTCCGTATTACCGCGGCTGCTGGCACGGAGTTAGCCGATGCTTATTCCTCAGGTACCGTCATTATTCTTCCCTGAGAAAAGAGGTTTACAACCCAAGAGCCTTCCTCCCTCACGCGGTATTGCTCCGTCAGGCTTTCGCCCATTGCGGAAAATTCCCCACTGCTGCCTCCCGTAGGAGTCTGGACCGTGTCTCAGTTCCAGTGTGGCTGATCGTCCTCTCAGACCAGCTACTGATCGTCGCCTTGGTAGGCTCTTACCCCACCAACTAGCTAATCAGACGCGAGCTCATCTTTAGGCAATTAATCTTTCAC
>JADQBA010000346.1 GCA_016903675.1 Stigonema ocellatum SAG 48.90 = DSM 106950
TGTGCGATTCGTTCAGTTGAAATGAGTAGAAATACTCAAGGATGACTGGCTTTAGATGAGTAACCCACCTTGGGTAGAGTTCGCACTTTAATCCTCATCTAATGACAACTCACTATTCATGTAGGTGAGCCATCTAGCCGAGCAAAAGCTAAGAAAGCTAGAGGAACGGGGAAACACTCAAGCCTTACCGACTTGAATTATAACCTAATCCAGAATACACCAAGTCCTACTGTCCCGGTGCGGGATTAAAAGCACACAGCGCCCTCTACCGTGAGGTAGAAGAGGAGTTTCCCCTATGTCTGGACTGACAGCCCAGATGCAGAAGCGGGAGTGAAAGCGGTTGAGGCGGTAATAGCTGAAAGCGCAAGCCGCGAGCAAGAGTCCATGGGTAGAGCAAACGAAGTGTCGTCTGAACCATCGTTACCAGTGGCCAAGGGAAATAAGCTCACATCTCTTGGGTTGGAAACATCCGGCAAGGGTAATAAAGACTATCAGGATTATGGTACCGAGATAGCGCACCTCTTAGAACCCCGGTGGAGAGACACGCCCTAAAGACTCAATTATGAACAGTGGGAACGAAGTAACCCTCTCGTACTGCTCCCGATTAAGGTAACGGGTAGGCGTCAAGCCATAAGCAACGAAAGGAAAGGATGGTTCAAGAAGCTAATGCCTAACCCGAATTAACGGGTAATGCCTAAAAAGGGATGGCGTAACTACCAGGATAAGCAGACGTGAGCCGCAGTGTGGGAACGCATCTAGGAGCTAGTAGCAATGCTAAAGCCTAATTCGGATTCAACCATGAATACTGAGGGATGGAGACAAATCAATTGGCGCAAAGCCGAAAGATACGTATTCCGGTTGCAAAAGCGCATCTATGCTGCTTCCTTTAGTGGTGATGTCAAGCAATGCCGCAAACTTCAGAAGACCCTGATGAGGTCTTGGTCTAACAAAGTACTAGCGGTACGACGGGTCACAGTTGAAAACCAAGGCAAGAAAACGGCAGGTGTGGACGGGGTTAAAGCCCTATCCCCAGAAGCGCGTATAGAATTGGTTGGGGAACTTAAGCTAACTGGCAAATCCAAACCCACACGTCGGGTATGGATACCAAAGCCAGGGCGCGAAGAGAAACGCCCCCTTGGTATACCCACTATGTACGACCGCGCACTACAAGCCGTAGTAAAAGCTGCGCTTGAACCAGAATGGGAGGCGGTCTTTGAACCAAATTCCTATGGTTTCCGACCAGGAAGATCATGCCACGATGCGATAAAACAGATTAAACTCTGTATCCAAGGCAAGGCTAAATACGTGTTAGACGCGGATATAGCCAAATGTTTTGACCGCATCAACCACGAAGTATTGCTCCAAAAGCTTAACATCAAAGGAAAAGTCAGGCAACAAATAAAATCTTGGCTTAAATCTGGTGTGGTAGATTCTGGGGCATTCACTGCTACATCTGAGGGAACACCACAGGGAGGAGTTATTTCACCACTTTTGGCGAATATTGCCCTCCACGGTATTGAAACACGGATAAAACAGGAATTCCCAGACATGAATCATACAATGCGGGAAACCTGGTTTCACAAGAAGGGGACACACTTTAAACCCCCGAATATAATCCGCTATGCGGATGATTTTGTGATTCTCCATGAAAATAAAACCGTTGTCCAAAGATGCCGAGAAATAATCTCGGAATGGTTAGCTGGCATTGGACTTGAATTAAAACCTGAAAAAACCCGACTAACTCACACATTCAAACCTGAACTAAGTGAGGATGGTAAGGCGGGGTTTGACTTTCTTGGTCATCATATTCAACAATACCCCGCCGGGAAATACCGGAGCAGTATAAGTGCTAAAGGTGAAATACTAGGTTTTAACACCCTCATCACCCCATCCGCGAAGGCGAGTAAGGTTCATCTTGAGGAAATCGGAAGAATCATTACAAGGCACATGGCATCGCCCCAAGCGGCGCTAATTAGTGACCTTAACCCCGTAATCCGGGGATGGGCTTCCTTTTACTCAAACTCCGACGCCCAAACTGTCGGGGAACTGTCAAAACAAGATTACCTCACATACCTGAAACTTCGACGATGGGCAAAACGCCGTTGTGGAAACATAAATGATGGTCACATCAAATACTGGACTTCCACAGGTGATAACAATTGGGTATTCGCAACCAAAGAAGGGAATGCGAACCCCCTTCGGTTACTAACACATAAGGATGTTGGCAGCAGTAGCACTGACTATGTGAAAGTTAAAGGCGATAAAAGCCCCTACGATGGCGACCTAATTTACTGGAGTGCAAGACTAGGGAAACACCCCCAAATGCCTAATCGTAAGGCTAAGTTGCTTAAGCTACAATTGGGTAAATGTCCTTGGTGTGGGTTAAGCTTCCACGATTGGGATGTAATTGAAGTAGACCACATCATCCCCAGAGCGCTACGCGGCAAGGATGAATACCAAAATCTGCAATTATTACATCGGCATTGTCACGACGAAAAGACCGCACTCGACCTAAAAGAAATCAATAGGAAGAACCACTCAAAATTTCTAGAAAAACTGTTCCAATTCTGGGAAAAGTTTGATTGGGAATGGGTGCACGATATCCCTAATTTCATTGGTCGTGCTGTCAGGAAGCCCGACTTGACAAATGGACAACACACTGAGTAGCCGTGTGCGCTGAAAGGTGCAAGCACGGTTCCGAATGGGAGGGGTGATGCAGTAATGCACACCTCGACCCTACCCA
>JADQBA010000260.1 GCA_016903675.1 Stigonema ocellatum SAG 48.90 = DSM 106950
GCTGTGAAACAAATTTGCCCCCGCTTGAGTCCCACCTGTAATATTTAAGGTGCTACCATTGGGGGTCACAATAGAATTATTAGGTAATGTCCTATCAGGTGTAATCTGAGCCTGCGCACTATCCCCAAACAAAGCGCTTACTCCGACAACGAAAATTCCCAATAACCAAGGCTTGTGGATACTTTTATTGGACATTACACCCTTCCCGACCCTTAAAAATTTCTGTTGACAAACTTAATTAAATCATAACTTTTGCAGCGAATGACTTTTGTCGGTTTTGATGTGCATAAATTACAGATTTATCTGCGTTTATCTGCGGAGAGTTAAATCTCGTTGGAAAAGAGCGATCGCTCTTTTTGCTCTTGGGGAAGAGTGAAGCAAACCTCCCAAAACGGGATGAAAGCTCTCAAGTTTTTGCTGTTGGGGGTTGACAAAGGCAATTTTTTCGGTTAGAGTTTCATTATAATGGGAGTCTGTGCGCTCATATATACCCCCAATTAATCTATAATTGTTTCTCGATTTGGATGATTTAAAGAATCTTGAACGTAGAAAAAAATCATTTAAATTGTTTGTATATTCTTAAGTATAATACCCGTGAATGAAAGCCCTCACCCCTAGCCCCTCTCCCAAATTGGGAGAGGGGTGCCCGTAATGGGCTATCTTGAGGGCGGTAATGAGAATGAAATACCAGGACTACTGTCCTCTGATTCCATTCATTCACGGGTATTGCTCTTAAGTATATCTAGGAATCCTAAATGTTCATGAAAAATTTTAAGTAGTGTAGGGTGGGCACTGCCCACCATAACCCGGATATGGTGGGCAGTGCCCACCCTACGTATATTTCAAAAATCTGCGGAGGAGTCCTATATATAGGAATCCTAAATCATTCATGAAAAATTTTAAATTGTCAACCTCAGCAGAGTGGATGATTGCTCTGCTGAAGTTTGACCCCGATGGGGGGTGCTAAAAGATGGAATGAAAGTTCCATCTTTTAGCGAGATGTAGCCGATTTTTAGCTACCGTTACCTTTTTGTTTGTTGCCGTTACTTTTAAAATTTGAATTTTACTGTGCCATTGAGTATCTCGTAAGAGGTCGTTCCTGTTGGTCTAGGAATGACACGGTTGACTGTAATTCCCACAGCTTTGATGTTGTCACCATTCTTAACCGCGTCATTAGGTAAAAGAAGTGTAAATTTTGTGACAACATCAATTTTGTCGAGACTGTTGAGACTGACACTTGCTGCTTTGCCAAACTCCGTCTTCACGACTCTAATTTGGTTCCCCTCAAAGTGCTGACCTTGGTAGTCAAAAGAACTTGGAATCGCACTAACCTGCGACTCTGTATATGTAATATCTTCGTTCGGGAAGTTGTAGACAAAAACCGTCACAACTGGACCTGGTCCCCCACTCACCCCACTAGGAGTCTGTTGAGACACCGATTGAGCAAATACAGGAGCTGTGAACATCCCCAGCATTAGGGTGAAAGTCAATCCAACCAGAACAATGAAACGACGAAAGTTATTCATGTGCATATGCAGGTTCCTATCCGTGACCTGAGTCAATTATCTCCCAACTAAAGGCAAATCACGTAGAAAGTAAAAGCGATCGCTCTTCCAATCACTGCCTTTCATTCGTCCCAAGTAGCCTGTTAAGGGTGATGAAAGTTCAATCAGAATCTCGTGCATTTGTTCTCGACTTAAGGTCTGAGGTGGGTTTGAGTAACAGTAGGCTCCATAAAGGGTTGCAACCTCAACGTTTTTATCCCCTGTGTTTTCTTGATGTTTTTTCACAAGTTGGACGACGTGAGAGCGCAATTTAATTCCTGTGACAACCTGTTGAATATATTTTTCAACTTCTTCATCACAATGACCAGGTTTCAGATGTTCTTTGAGCTTAAATAAGTCTACTGAACCACGATAGTTATGTTGTAGTTTTACCAGTTGCTCTAGAGTTTCTGGGTTAATGATTGCCATACCTTGTATTGTTGCAGCATCTTTCAGTTGAGTGGTTGGTTCACCGGAACCAATAATTAATTTAGTTGCTTGCTTAAATAATTCTTGGCTTTTTAGACGTAGAGTTCCTAAATTTAGTAATTGTACTGCGGTGGTGTTAGGAATTGTTTTACCTGCTTTGCATTCCCCAACGAGGGGATAGGGTTTTGAGCAGAATACATCTACACCACCAGCACCGCCTTTGTGGAAATAATCAATTGTAAATCCTAAAAACTCCAGGCTCTTACGGACTATAATTTCAAAGTCTGTCCCTGCTTGATAATTGCTTTTGCCATCATCTTGTTCTTGGCTACGATTTCCCAAGGCTGCAATATCATTGATCCAAGCTAAATCTGGATTGGTTTGCTGGATAAGTTTCTCGGTCGTCCAACCTAAAAATACTTTGATATCCCAATCTAATGCTTGAACCGCTGAGTTGGTGATGGAAAGGGAAGCGATCGCACTCTGCAAGTTTTCCAATTCTGGATGCAGTGGTGGTTGGCGTGTTTCTAGTTGGTGTTTGCGGATGGCAAAGATGCGATCGTTTAACACTGGATTTGCGTCAGAAACTGCTAACGAATTTGGCAAAGGTATAAACTGACGACTTTGGGTTTGCACCCTCATCTCCAAAGGTTCAGCCAACAAATAGACGCGCACGTAAGCCTGAAAAAGATGAGGTCGTTGCTCAAGTCCTTGCTGTAATGCTTCTTTTGTCCAAACGGTTAACTGTGACAAAGCCTCAAATGATTCAGGAACATGCATGGTGCATCCTTCGCACCTAGCCCAAGCTTTAATCAAAACTGTTTCAGAACTTAATTTCGCAAAAACCGTTTGGGCAAGGGGTAAAAAACCTGAGTGGTAGTACTGTTCAAGGGCTAGTAAATTAATCGAGACATTAGCTGGATATAAAGCAAATTGCTGCCCCGGATTAATGAAATTCCTGGGCATTGCAGCAATCATTCGCCCTTGGATTAAGGCTTCAACATCGGGAGCAGGTAAACACAGGGCTGTTTGAAGCAAAACTGATTGAGTCATACTTAATTAAACAACTCACTCAGATCGTCTGAGTTATGTGTATATTCCGTGCTGGAGGGGTTAAGAAAGTCGTTGATTAATTCTTCTCCCTCAATAGTTTCTTTATCAATCTTACCAGAAGGAACACTCAAGATTTGTATTATTAAAGGATTTTCGCGAGTGTGCCAATGTGAAAAATGCATAACTTGCTCCTCGTTGAGCTGATAGTGGTTGCACTTCTGATAAACAGAATATAGGTCAATAATTGGTCTGATTTCCTCTGGTTTCAGATCCACATGTTCTCCACCTAACTCTTCTACAAGCTTCTTAAGATACCAGTAAGAATCCCAATTATTAAGAATCTTTTTTTCTTGAGTTTTAGAACGAACTAAACAGCCTCGTGTTATATCGAATGTTTTATATTCAATTAACCGCCACATCCCTGCACCTACTGCTCTTCCATGTGAATATTGGAGAACTGAAACGCCAATTTTGAACCCCTGGTCTTTTGCTTTGCCAACAACTTTGAAGTTTATCCAACCCTGATTCTTGTGCTTAGGTTCAATTTCAGCAACATCTTCGATGGTGACTTGTTCTAGTTTTTCACCAGTGGAAGTTTCTCCATCTAATATCTGACCTTTCAAGCTCTGAAAGCCAAAACGCAAAGCATCAGCAATCAATGAATTATCCTCTAGATAGTTTCCCCGGTCTACCTCACTTTCCTTCTTCAAAGCAAGCTCAAATCGCTCAAATGGGTCTTTCGGTAGAATCTCCTCATCAACCTTAAAGTTTTCTACACACCATTTCAAAGCTTCCCTTACAGTTAGTCCGTTTTGACCGTATTTTCTCAGTTCAATTTCTTCAAATGGGTAAAGAGGATTAGGAGGGGTTAAGTTCTTTGCCTCGTAAAACTCTTTCAGCCAAAGGGTAACTAGTTCTACCATAGAATCGCCACCAATATTTTTTAAATCTATTGGTTTGCGTTGGGTATATTTTGAAACTCTATCTGGTATACCACCTGGCATCAAATCTACTTTCTTCGTCCATGTATCAGGCATCATAACTGTGAGAATAACAACCCCTCGACCGAGTTCTGAGTGTTCGAGAGTATCATGTAAACGCTTAACTAAATCAGCAATTACCTGTGGAGTTGTCAAACCGTCAGTATTACAGTTGTTTTCTACATCTATTTCGTCAAAACAAATGACGATGGGGTTATAGTAACTCACCAAATTCAGTATTTGCTGAACAGTCCTCAAGGCTTCAGCTTCTCTATCTTGATTGGTTTTACTAGGATTTGGTAATCCTAAAGCCTCAGCATTAGAGTTGGCTAGTGCATCGCCAGACAACCATTTGATGGCAAAAGATGTCTGAGTTTCTGAAAGCGTCCACAAAATCGCCCGAACAATATAGGGATCTGCATTTGGTTTTGTTTTGAGAACTTCCTTGGTCAACCTGTCCATCAAATTTCTGTTCTTAGCTGACCAACCAGCACATACTTTGTCAAATCGTTCAACCAGTACCTGGGGAGAAAGACTGGGAGTATCCGCATTAATGGCTTTGAAGCCTTCGTTTGCCATTGCTGCCGCTACTTCCTGCCACTGCATCACCCCTTGATTACCACTGTTGCTGAGACTATCTGCTAAAGTTTGCTGGAATTGGTATTTAACCAGGTTTAAATCTGTATAGTTATTTACTCCTGCATAGACGAAGAAAGCACTTCCATTGGCTTTAAGCCGATGGCGAATGCGACTGAGGATGTGAGTTTTACCCACTCCGTATGCAGCAGTTATGGCTATTGATGTTACCTTCTCTTGACTAGATTGACTGGTACGCACCAGTTCCATAGCCTGAAAAACTGCATCAGAAGCGTGGGCATTTAGGGTTGGCACATCGGGGAATCCCTTTCCCCAGACATCCTTAAGGATGCCAGCGTTGATAAATGGATTGTAACTTTGGATAGCGGTGTTGATGGCTTTTATTGGCGAAACAGATAAACTGTCCATAGTGCTTCAGTCTAAGGTAAGGAACTACATAAGGATTCAGAAAAATTTAGGAATTTAAAAGCTTGGCGTAGTAGCGCAATCCACCTCCGGGGATGGTCATTGAGTCCTCACGTTTATCTGGGGTGATGTCTCGCATTTCTCCTGCCATCAGCTGAAAAATGTCGTTAGCTTGCATATCCAGCAGCCATTCATTAAATTCGGAACGAGTAACACGATCGCCTACTTCTCTTCTCATCCGATAAATTGGCACCAAATCATTGAGGTTATAGTCACGGTTAAGCTGGTCGTAGACCTTCAACACAACTTTCTCGAACTCATCGTAAGATGCGATCGCTTCGCCAACACCAGAGGCGATCGCACTCCTCACCCCATTAACTGGTATATATGTACCATTCACCTTCCCATTCATTTCGCCAATCCATTTCAACAGGGCATTTGCCGTCCAAGTACCGACAATAGTCCCTTCAAACCTAAACTCAGGACTCTTCAAATTGTCTTCGAGTACCTCTAGCCCATTGGGAGACAACAGAGAGTAGCCTTTTTTGGAGATAGCGATCGCTCCTTTTTTCTCCAATTCCTCAAAGATGCTACGATAATCTGCTACTTTTGTACCCTTGTATAAAATTCGCTTACTGAGGTCACTTTTCTTGACTTCCTGTTTTGCTCCTCCCAAATCCCACAAAGCAAGAAGGAGACGAGTTTTAGCTTGGGTTTTCATCCCTTGTAACCCAGTATTTGTTGATGCCATATTTAGTGTTATATTTGACTTATTTATTGCATTATACTGAATCTGATCTTTCAGAAATCATGATAAATACCCGGATAATTTTATACATTTTTTTTGAAAAATTTTCTTAAATTCAGTGAAATTACTTAAATATAGGCGACACTACCTTACAACCGTTTTCACATGAATGAACATGTAGGGGCGGCGCAAAGCCTTGCGCCCCTACGACTGTGGTCTATTACTCCCGAATCGCTACAAGATTACCGATCTTATTCTTGGCGTCCTTGGCGTCTTGGCGGTTCGTTATATAGGTAATCTTCTGGCGTCCAAGGAGTAATCTGAAATTTTCCCCAAAAGCGCCAACTCGCCGTCAAAACTTTGGCATAATCAGACCTTGAACACTGAGTAAACTGATACCAATCATGTCAATGCCGCCAGACGAGTATGACAGCCCTTGGAAAGAAACCATAGAAACCTACTTTCAGGAATGTATGGAATTTTTCTTTCCTGTAGCCAGTGCCCAAATAGACTGGAACCGAGACTATACTTTTCTGGACAAAGAGTTACAGCAAGTGGTTCGGGATGCGGAACTAGGGCAAAGATTTGTAGACAAACTCGTTCAAGTCTGGCGACGTAGTGGTGAACAATCGTGGGTATTAATTCATCTGGAAATCCAAAGTTTTGAAGAAACGAACTTTGCCAAGCGGATATATGTGTACCACTATCGCCTGTTTGACCGTTACAATTTGTCTATAGCTAGCTTAGCTATTTTAGGTGATGATCGCCCGACATGGAGACCAGATCAGTATAGTGATGAACTCTGGGGTTGTGAAGTCAAATTTAAGTTTCCAGTGGTGAAATTGCTTGACTACAGACAAAGATGGGCAGAATTAGAAGACAGTTCTAACCCCTTTGCTACAGTAGTTATGGCTCATTTAAAGGCAAAGGAAACACGCCTTGATGAGGAAGGACGCAAACGGTGGAAGCTGGATTTAACCAAACGACTTTATGAAAAAGGCTATCAGCGAGAAGACATCATCAACCTGTTTCGATTTATCGATTGGGTAATGAGATTACCTGAAGAATTAGAACGTAGCTTTTGGCAAGAAGTAACTCAATATGAGGAGGCGAAAAAAATGCCGTATGTTACCAGTGGAGAGAGAATTGGTCTTCAAAAAGGACTTCAGCAAGGACTTCAGCAAGGACTTCAGCAAGGACTTCAGCAAGGACTTCAGCAAGGACTTCAGCAAGGACTGCTATCGGGTATTAAAGGTATGTTGGAATTGAAATTTGGTAGCGATGGGTTAACAATATTACCAGAAATTGCTCAGATAGAGGACATGGATTTATTAGAGGCAATCCTTACCAGTATCAAGACAGTCAATTCTATAGAAGAACTGCGACAAGTTTATCAAAAATAACCCACAACGGTCAGCACTAGCGTTGCTGGCTTCAGCCCAATTGCTACCCGGAGGGGGCTTCCCTCTGGGTAGCAGTTAACTTGCGGCTTGGGATTGCTTCACCACCTTCCCGAAGTCCCTAAATCAATACATTTCAGTTAAGCACCACTCCAGAAACCCGGTTTCTAAGACCTCAGCACTTACCCACCAAGCGTATTGGGACATAAATATAGGACTTACGCACTTTACATATTGACCATCATGTGCAAAGCCGGCTCATTAAGCTAAAAGTCTTGCCCTACCTCGTTCCCAGGCTCTGCCACAGAATGTGATCAAGGAGGCTCTGCCGGACGATTTGACAGGAGGCAGAGCCTCCTACAAGAGCATTACAA
>JADQBA010000294.1 GCA_016903675.1 Stigonema ocellatum SAG 48.90 = DSM 106950
CAGCATCTTCCTGAATGATCCCCTAACAAAACAGGGAAAGAAAATACGCGCCCTCTTTCACTCTTTCAAATCGTTTGTTAGCTTGCCGTTGCTTTCGCGCGCGTACCACCTTTTAAAAACAAAGGTGGACTCACTCCACAAGTGAACTCAGCTTAGTCTCTCCCTACGGTCGATTCACGCTGAGATTCCCTTGCTTTGTTCGTCTCGCAGAGCGCACCCGACAACCTAACCTTTCCCCTGTTATCTATGGCATACGCTATCCTGCGAGTGGCTAAATTAAAGACGATGGGTAATGTCAGTGGCCACGGTTCGCACGTCGAACGCCAGCGCCAAACCCTGAATGCGGACCCCGAGAAGGTGAACCTGAATCAGCGATTGGCCGGCACCAGTGATCCGGCTGCGGATGTTAAAGTACGGTTTGATGAGATGCAGATCGAACCCCGTAAAGGGGCTGTGGTAGCCATCGACGTATTCATCTCGGCCAGCCCCGAACATTTCAAAACGAATCACCCAAATGACCCTAACTGGAAGGCGTTCCAAGCGAAAGCCATGGACTTCCTGCGCCAGGAATACGGAGCGGCCAACGTGGTGCATGCCGTCGCTCACCATGACGAGACAAGCCCCCATCTGCATGCCATTGTGACCCCCATCCGCAGTAAGACCGTCAAGGTGGGCCGTAAGGTCAAAGTGGAGCGAACCGAAAACCGGCTGTGTGCGCGGGACTGGTTGGGGGGCGACCGGATCACGCTGAGCAAATTGCAAAGCCGCTTTGCCGATCATGTCAAAGAGTTGGGCTTAAGTCGGGGTATTGAGGGTAGCAAAGCGAAACACACGGAGGTGAGCCAGTTCTATTCCGTGATGAAGGAGACAACGGCCCAAGCTCAGGCGGTTCACCTGGCTTTGGCACCGATTGAGAAAGACTATTACGTCAAGTCGGTAGCCGCCCCTCGGGTGATCGATCGGATCTACTTGCATGATTATGCTCGTCATGAAGTGAATCAAGCCCTGAATGCTGTATCAGCGCAAATTCAGCAAAGCAATGAGAATGTCAAGAGAGCCCGCAGTGGTCAACTGGTCGAGCTACAAAACCCAGTCACCAACGCCTTAATCCAGAAGGGGCAAACTCGCCAGAGCCAAGCCGAGCAAGCCCTGGAGCAGTTGGGCTACCGGCTAAACGTGCATGGGAAGTTAGAGAACATCCTGGAGGAGCGTCAAAAAGCCTTCAAAAGGACGATTAGCCGAAGTCTAGGGAAATGTACCACCATCGAGGAGTTACGGGCTGATTTGGCCGGAAAAGGCATCAAAATGAACTTCTACAAGGATGAGCCAGAAATCTATCAAGGTAAAGGCTACAATGGGGCTGGTTTCGATGATGGGCAGGGGCGAATCTGGGGCCATGAGCTAGGAGCCGACTTTACTACCGGTCGTTTGGTTGAGCAATTAGCGCAGTTCCAAGCCCAGCGGGAACGAGCTGAACGGGAGAAGCTCTATCAAGTGACGGTAGATGGCTTGATGGCCAGTTACTTTCTGATTTGTAAAGGGGATTCAACAAAGGTGCGGCAGATGTTGGCTAACACCACCGCCCAGCAACGGGAAACCACCATTAGTCAGTTCAGGGAGATCCACGGTCCGGAAGGGGCTACCTACGCCCGGCAACAACTCGAACGCTTTGACAAAATGACCGACTACCAGTTGGCCACTGAACGGGATTCATTGAAAAAGCTGGGCCATGATGTAGGTCTGAGTCAAGGGCGGAAACAGGGGCAAGGCCGGTAGGCTCCCTACAGGGTCAGGCTTCTTTTTCTTTCCCCTTTGGCTGTTTCAATCCTAGTCGAGTGAGCAGGTAACCAGCCACGTTCTTTTCGACTTTGACCTTGCCCGTCTGCAGCTCGTAGGCAAACTTGTTGACCTCCTGAATTAGATCCGCCGAGTTCATAATCTGGTTGACCACATCAGCCCGTTTGATATTCCACTTCTCCAGTAGGAGCCGGACGTTTTGATATTGGGCGTCTGACACACCTACCGGGGCGGCTCCCATTTTAACGGCTCCGTTGTCCACTGGCAGGATTACAGCCAGGGGTTGAGCCTTAACGATGAAGGTGATATTTTTGAAGCTGCGGCCCTTCTTTTCGAGGGTGTAATTGATCTGTAAATCAGTGTGCTGGTTTATTTGCTTGACTGACTCATCAAGTACAAACTGCTTCAGTTGCCCAATCTGTCTATACTGCTCATTACCCTTGTCATCAAGTAAGGACAGCATCTTTTTGAATTCGTCCAAGCTAAAGGTTTGGGTCTGGCCTTTGTCCTTCCATTGGCTGCATAGGGTATAAATTCGCTTAGCATACTTGCTACTTAGACGCAGAGCTGCATAGAGTTGGAAGGAGGTAAAATTATCCTTTAAATCGAATAGATATGGCTTGATTGGATTAGTAAACTCAACTTCAATAATCCCCGTACCATGCACATACTCAATACGTTGGAACATCCACAGTTGTATATAACTCTTGGGTGTTGAGACTTCAAACATGCGGCTCCCCATGCCCTCAGTGGCCAGCCGCAGTTGCTGGTAATTATACTTCTTGCCTGTCAGTTTCCCCATTTCAATAACTGACACTTCATAAACTCCATCAGTTTTGTCTTTTCGCAATTTGGCCAGTAGATACAGAAAGATATCCAATTGCATCTCTGAGTACTCGTAACGCGCATTGGTGATAGCGTTATGCTGACGTACTTCTATAGCTTGATTCATCGCTAATTCACTCAATTTGAGGATTTCTACGTTTTATAACGCTAAAAAACAAAATTAATTCACAGTATGTTAAATTAACCTGTTTTTTCGCTTATCAAACCTGTTTTTTCAACTTATCAAACCTGTTTTTTCGCTTATCAAACCTGTTTTTTCGCTTATCAAACCTGTTTTTTCGCTTATCAAACCTGTTTTTTCGCTATATATATAGGATAACAAATAGAACAAAGTTTTACAAATACACAAAGATTGTGTTGTCAAAAAAAACGGCATTTAGGGAGCTGACGCGAAATCCAACAAAGGGCTGACGCAACAAGAGGTAACACAGGGGAAAGAAGAAGCAGAAAAAAACAAAAACACCAAAAAGTAAAAAGGGCAGAAGGGGGCGAACTATAAATTTAGTTAAGAGCCTGGAACCCGCTGGTTTTTTAGTGGAAACAGCCCCCTTTTTAAAGTGGTGACATACGATGTCACCACCCCTTTTTTGCCCCGCTGTTAATTGTACTTTTCCGAGGGTTGTTGTATAAGAAATCTTATGTTAAGGGAATATTCTAAGTTCAGCCGTCCTACAAGAGCCCTGAAAACAGGTCAGGTTGTACGTTGGAAAGGGGAGAAGAAAGGCCGGTATTATGTTAATGAAATATCTGTAGATTGAATCTGCTCAGTATGAGTAAAGGCCCGTTGAAAATGGCCTTAGGGGTTAACATAACGTTTACCTATATAACAGGTTTGTACAACACACATATCTTAACTTTTGACTCACATCGTATGAAATCTTTACTACTTTTTCTAGCAGTATTCGGTGCATCTAATGCCTACTTATCCGCTCAAAGCCGGGTCTCAGTTGCTCCTACGTATTGGTTCAATGACAATGCTTATTCCTATCAGGTCGACGTGTCATTAGTTGGCCCGACTAGTCGAATCAACGTAGATGAGCACAATCAAACTTCATCGTTTGGGTTGAGCGCACATTACCAGTTTGCCCCTAAATGGGATGCATCGGTAGGAGCACTCTATTACCGGGGAAAAGCTAATTTGATTGTATTGAGCGATCAAGGGGATCGTATTCCCTACACCCAAGAGGGCTGGCAAGTACCCGTTTTAGTGAACTACCAGCTAACTGAGGGTCGTTTATCCCCCTATTTTTCAATTGGTGCTCTTTGGGCTAAGGCTGCAAAGCTTGCTGGTGGGTCCAAGACAAGCGGCCTAGTTGGTATTGGCTTAAACTACCGATTCAGTTCGGCCTTATCACTCTTATTGCAGCCCACGGCTAGTTACTCCTTTAAGAGACCAAGTAATACTTCTGTATTACAATTTAGCAATTATACCAACTATACCCTGGGTGTGCAGACTCAATTAAATTGGCACTTCTAACTTATCAGTCTTTAACTAATCTCATTACATAAGTCTAGTTATGCAGTAGGTCTAGATAAAGTACAACTTACTGCCCCACAGTGAGTTAGTACTATTCCTAGACCTGTTGCATAACTACGATTATGTAAAGAGATTAAAGATAGAAATGAAACAGAGTCACAGTTTTTAACTGAACATTGAAAAGTACTTTTTAGAGATAATATCTCAGGTTCAAAGACCAAACTCGATTGTACTGAGGAACAAATCTTATCAGGATTGGGACTCCGGTTATAGGATCAGGCACCCTAGTATCTTCACGTATTGTTTTCATGCCATGATAATACCGAGCATCAATGACAAAGTGTTTACTAAGTTGGTATCCTAAACCACCAATTAAACCTGCATCCAACTTTGTCATATTTTGCACAGCTAATGCTTGATCTTTATGAGAAGCAAAATAATTGCGGCCCGATAGAAAATAGCCTATCTGACCGCCTAACTCAATGAATACAGGCTCCCCTTTAGGTTTAAACTGGCCAGTTATGGGTAATAATAGATAGTTGAGTTCAGTAACACTGACATCATTTCCTAGTAATCCAATGGCTTTAGCTCTACCTCCCTGGCGCGCGTACTTCAGTTCATAAGCCAAGGCAAATTTGGGCGACAATCTCTGCTCCACTGAAATTCCTATGTTATAGTCCCATAGTAGTCCAGTCGCGTTTTTTATGGATGGCGTAGCAATCTGTGATGCGCTTAATCCGCCTGTAAATCCGAACCGGTGCATAATCTTGTTTTGACTATACGCAGGAAGGAAACTGAGTATACAAAAAGCGTTGAAAAGAAGTCGTTTTAACGTCATGAGTATAGGGTCGATTTTGTTGCATAAGTGTGATTATGTAAAGTCGGACAAAAACTCGTAAATGTCCGACAGGTTGTAAAAGGCCCCTCGTTTGCGTAATTATGTGGCAGACAAAAAGGCAGACATGACCACAAACGAGCCAGATCACAACCCGAACCCCCAAAAAGCAGGGCAGACAGAAACTCCAGAAAGTCCGACACCTCTAAAAACAGGAAGGCCGAACCGTGACACCCTGGAGCCTGCCCGATGGACCATTCGAGGGATTGAAACCGATACCCGGTTAACCATCGAGAAGGCCGCCGAACGAAGCGGCAAAACGTTAGGTCAGTTTTTCAACACCGAACTTCGGGAAGCCGCAGTAAACGTACTCAAAAAAGGTAATCAACCGCCCGCTCGTCCAGAAGACCTGGTCGGTGATTTGGTAGAAAAGTTAAAGACCGAATTGCAGGCTAGCCAGGCAACCGAATTACAATCGATTCGAGATGCCATTGAACGCCGACCGGCCAGCTTACGAGAGTGGTTGTTCGGCAAGCGGTAAAGCTGGCCAGCATCTTCCTGAATGATCCCCTAACAAAACAGGGAAAGAAAATACGCGCCCTCTTTCACTCTTTCAAATCGTTTGTTAGCTTGCCGTTGCTTTCGCGCGCGTACCACCTTTTAAAAACAAAGGTGGACTCACTCCACAA
>JADQBA010000066.1 GCA_016903675.1 Stigonema ocellatum SAG 48.90 = DSM 106950
TGTCAGTGGAACGATAATATTGCCAAAATGGAAGTATAACGTTGCCAAAGTCAATTGGCAACGTTATACTTCTAATATCTAGAATGCTTAAAGGTTCTATATTTCATTAAAATCGATTGAGAACAGATCCCGAAAAATCAAATCAAGTGACCTCCTTTTTTTGGCAAGCTTATGATTCCATTTTTTGGGTTTCGGCAAGATTATGGTTCCAATTGTTTAATTAGGGTTGCGATCGCAAACACCTAAGAATGAGCATGACAGCCTTTGTCGCGGCAATATTATGGTTCTAGTCGCGGCAATCCGCATGGGTATAACGACAAGAGGCTCGGAAAATCAATGATTTTAAAACGTTGGGTTCTATTTCATTCCACCCAACTTACGTAAAATAAGGGTTTAGAGTATTAAGATATATTTCGCCAACAGCGTCGTATTACTAGATAACGGAATCTTGGAGTAACTCGGTATTAATCGGTGTAAACCGATAAGCATATCCATCATTACGGTGAATAAACGTAATAGCTGTAAGCTTTACGCTGACTCGCTTATCGTTGATTACCACTTCTGCACCTGTTTTGGTTGGTGTCTTGATTCGACTTTGATAAACACCAGCTTTTACGTTAATGTCATATTTACCTGAAGAGTTTTTCTTTTTAGATTTACTATCAGCAGTTAACAGTACTTTTACGTAGTCACCAGCAGTACAATGTTTGTACTCCTGTTTTGGTTCGATATAACTAACCTTTTTCTTACCATCTTTTCCAATTTTCACTGATACTACCGGAAATCCGCTATTATTTGTACGTCTTGATTGACGGTTTCCATGTCCTTTTGCAGTCACTCTAAGAGGTTGGATAATATTTGTTTTTACAACTTCATCTGTAGCAACACACGCTGAATCAATCCAATGTTCTTTAGGTAAATTTGACTGAATTCTAACCATTTTGGTTGATGCTCCATCACCATATTTTAGTGGCAATTCAAATTTTTCAGCCATTTCAAAAATAGCTTTTCTAGTTGAATTAACACTAGCTGCATCTGATAATGATGTCTTTTGATGCTTTTTAATTTTAGCTAACTGGCTTGGTTTCTTACTTAAAAATTCATCTACAGATTTGTTACCCTTATCTTGATTACACTTGTGACAAGCTAATGTTAAGCGCAAAGTGCCGAAGCACTTCAAGGTGGCGTCTGGCTTCGCTTACCCGACTCGTGAAGGCATGGCAACTCTAGCCTCATAACGAGATGTATTAGTACCTCATAAAATAAGATGGTTTGCGCCCTGCATAAGTTGATTTGGTTTACATCTACTAAGAATACAGAAGGTTAAACCAAGCTAACCTTCTATGTTTATGGCATTTTCGCTCTTCTGTATCCGAATATCGGGTCAATACCAAAGAGTTAGCGCTCAACCTAAACCATTTCTTGAACAAAAACAGGACTAAGAGGAAATTTAATGACTACTTACACAGTACAATCTGGAGATACGCTTTTTAAAATCGCTGAAAGATTTTACGGCGATGGCAATCAGTGGACTCTCATTCGAGATGCGAACCCAGGAATAGATCCGAACAATCTACAAATAGGTCAGCAGCTTCAAATTCCGTCTAGTACCGTTGTTAAAAATCCACAAAATTTAGACAAAATTCCTACTGAATGGAAACAGGCAGCTACTCCTTATGTGCCTATGCTTGTGAAAGCTTTTGTGGATCAAGGCATTAATAATCCCAATGTTTTCGCTTATGCTTGTGCAACAATTTCTCACGAATCAAGCTGGAACAAGAATGCCGTAAACACAACTGATGCTGCCGCACATACTGGCTATCCAGGTGCAGGTTTAGCTCAAATAACCTGGAAGGATAATTACAAAGCGGTAGGTGATGCCACAGGAATTGATTTTGTCGGTCATCCTGAATATATGTTTGACCCCAACAAATCTCTAATCGCTCAAGCTGCTTTTTTTAAGCTAAATGGGATGATTCCCTATATTGAAAGAGGTGACTATGAATCGGCGGCAGGAAAATATAATACTGGTGATTTTAATGGTCGCAATGAATATACTCGTAAAGTTGCCAATGATACTTCTTTGTGGCTTGCAGTCTTTGCATAGTTGATTATCCAATTTGTGCATAAGTTAGGTTTCCTTACATTTATGAATAATCAGCAAGAAAGAAAATGTATTAAACCTTCTTTCAAGCCTAATCTGAGTGAGAGAAAATTATGTCTACGCAACTGAATCTACAAGCTACATTTTACAGCAGAGAAGAAACTCAAGGAAATCCACCTGCAACTGGCATCTTTGGATCTACATTAAGTGAAGCGCTTAGTGGTCGAGGACTTCTACAGTGTGCTGTAGATCCAAATGTTATAGCCCTAAAAACCAACTTTACCTTAATACTATGGGATGGAAGGCAGGTTCAAGCCTCAGCGCTAGATACAGGCACAGCAATTATAGGTAACAAGATTGATATTTTTGTTGATACCATCAACGAAGCTATCAATTTAGGTGTGAAGTCGGTCATGGCGGTTTTAAATGGTGGGTCAGTTGATAGTCGAACCTATACTGTGCAACCTGGTGATTCTCTGTCTGCGATCGCCCAAAAATTTTATGGGGATGGTAGTGAACAATCCTGGAGAAAAATCTACGATGCAAATCAAGCCGTGATTGGACCTGACCCTAATCAAATTCAAGTTGGGATGGTACTCATTATTCCCTAATGGTACATAACTTGTGAAACGGGGCGCAACTACTCATAATTAGGTCTGACAGCAACAAAGCTGCAACCAGCCGCTACGCATCGCTACTACTAAAAGTTAGAAGGTAAGCAGACAAGCTTTAGCTTCTGAATAAACCCAACTTAACGCAGGAGATAAACAATGGCAAATTCGATGGCACAAGAGATTGTAGCAGCTCATAACAAATACAGAGCAGAAGTCGGCGTTCCACCCATTGAGTGGTCTGACGAGTTGGCGTCTCAAGCTCAAGAGTGGGCAAACTACCTCTCTGCCAACCACTTATTTGAGCATAGTGGAGCAAAGGGGGAAGGAGAAAACATTTGGATGGGTACTTCACGTGCTTACTCTTTTACACAAATGATTGATAGTTTTGGCAGTGAAAAACAGCATTTCATCAAAGGAGTGTTCCCCAACGTTAGCAATACCGGAAACTGGGCTGATGTCGGTCATTATACTCAAGTCGTCTGGAGAAATACCACGCAAGTAGGATGTGCTGGTGTTGACGGTTCTGATGGCAACTATCGGCTCGTTTGCCGTTACAGTCCTCCCGGAAACTTTTTAGGACAGCAAGTATACTAACAACCTTTTCTCCGATACTTCACACCCTAGGATAAGCTTGATGTGACTTTACCCATAACTTGGACGTCACGGAAACGATATCCTTCTAATGCCAAACGGAAATATTATGGTTCCAGACCCCCAAACATAGGCAGAGAAAGGATTGTACTTTTTAATACTCTGATTAAATCACCTTTTTATTAGGCTTTTCAAGTACAAATTAAAAGGACTCACGGAAGCGCCTAAGTTCCATTTTGGACTCAAGGAAAAGTTATCCTTCCTTGCGTCTAGAATTCAGGGTGAAAAAGCAACGAAAGAATCAGGATTTCAGCCTTTTCGGGGAAATATTATAGTTCCAGCAAAGGAAAAATTATCGGTAAAGTCACAAAAAGGCATCCACGCACTCAAAACATCAACTGACAAAGCTTTCGCGTCTCAAGTATAGAATATGTAGGGCGTGTAGAGGGGCATCCGCGATCAATTAAAAAAAATGATCAGCTGTTAACCGGACACGATATAATTAACCTTTGCCGTCAACGTGAGATTTCAGAAGTTCAAAATCATTGATCCAAATCCCTTGTTGAAGCACAGGAATGGAAATTCCCGCTTTGTCAAGAGCGACTTTTAGGCGATGGCGATACTCCCGTGCTACATCCCATTGCTTGAGGGGTTGTGTTTTAATCCACACACGAAGGATCAAACCCCGTTCCCCAAAACTATCTACCCCCAGAACTTCTGGTGTTTCCAGAATTTGTTGCTCCCACAGTGGATCTTGCTCCATTTCCAAGCCTACAGCTTTAATTACCTTGAGAGCCTCGTCAACGTTAGTGTTGTAGGCAACTGGGATATTTAAGTCAGCGCGTGACCACCGGCTGGAAAGATTGGCAACAATTTTAATTTCGCTGTTGGGAATGGTAATCAAGCGCCCTTCCGAATCTCGCAGCTGAGTAATCCGGAGATTGAGATTTTCTACCAAGCCTTCTACGTTTCCCACGCTAATGACATCGCCAAGGGCGTACTGGTCTTCTACAATGATCAGAAAACCGTTAATGGCATCTTTAATTAAACTTTGCGAAGCGAGGGACACGGCAACACCAATTAAACTGGCACCAGCTAGCAAGGGAAAGATATTTATACCTAACGACATCAGTGCTAGCAGGAAGCCAACTACCACCCAGGCAATGGTAATAATACCTTTGGAAACCCAAGAAATTGTAGAAACTCGCAGTTGTAGACGTTCAGAAGTTTCAGAAATCAATAAAGCACCACTGCTAACTATAGCGGTGGTGAAGCGATCAATGAGGGCATAGCTGAAACGGATAGATACATAAGTGCCCAATGCTACAACACCCACTTGTAAAGGAATTTCCAAACCTAAGAAAATCCCTAACTGTAGCGATCGCGTGTAAGGAAACAGACCCAGTATAATTAATATCCCCCCTCCCCAAATCCCTGCTTGACCTAGCTGAAACAGTCGCCGCTTGACTTCTTTGAGATTTGTATGTTGCTGTCGCTTCAGCTGTGTAGTTAGCGGCGTATCTAATGATATCGGTTGCAGGGGCTGTACTGAGTGTTCTTTTGAACGGCGCTGCCACCCATAAAGCCCCCAACTCATGATAATCATGGTTAGCCCAGTTCCGGCAGCAATTGCACCTTGGCGGGTTAAACTAGTAGTCTGTCGCTCCAGCAACGCCAGTTTTAGGCGTTCCTCCAAAGTTTGGACGATTTGATTTGCCGCATCAGAAGGATCATCTACTTGTCGAAGTTTCGCATCCTGGGAATTGATGGTCATCAGGTATTGGTCGTTGACATAAATGACTGGTAATCCATTTAATGTCCGGCTGTCCACCTTAACTTCTTTTGAGGGGGATGTAAAGTAGTCTTGGCTAATTTGCAGCAGTTTTTCTTGAATATTTTCCGTTCGCTCTGTAAGATTCGCCTTTGGTCCAGCTATTTGAAACAAACGGCGACCATCCAAATAAATCCAGTTAGAAACAATTTTACTCTCTGAGTCATTGCTCGAACTGGTGGAAGGTAGCAGGTTATGTAAAAAGGGGAACTGGGCATCAGCTTTTGGCACAAACCATACTGATATAGCAATTGAACCGGCGATCGCCAAAAATTGAGAGCGCACTAAAACACCTCCTTCAGGGACATCAGCTATTGAGTAACAATATGTTACCGAGTAAGCTAAAGCCATCCTCCAAAAACAATCAGAGCAAATGTACCTCTCAAAAGTAGGGTTTTTTCAAGAGTTTTAGGCAATAAGTCATGGAATTTTCAGTGTCACTCTATCTTGAGAAAGAAGTTTTGACAAACTTTGTGAGAAAAACCCTTTTCAGTTTGCAGCTTGTGGACTAATCTAGTAAAGTGCGTAAAGATTTACGTACCATATTTACTTTTTTGAGGAACTATTTAATGACCGCAACTTCTCCCCGATTAAAGCACGAGGTTAAAGACCTCGCTCTAGCTGCCTTGGGAAGACAGCGCATTGAATGGGCTGGACGTGAGATGCCCGTTTTACGGCAGATCCGCGATCGCTTTGCCCAAGAAAAACCCTTTGCCAATATTCGCCTTGTAGCTTGCTGCCATGTGACAACAGAAACAGCAAACTTAGCAATTGCACTCAAAGCGGGTGGTGCCGACGCCGTACTGATTGCCAGTAACCCCCTATCAACACAAGATGACGTAGCCGCGTGTCTCGTCGCCGATTACGACATACCAGTCTTTGCTATCAAAGGTGAAGATAACGAAACTTACAACCGCCACGTGCAAATCGCCCTAGATCACCGTCCCAACATTATCATTGACGACGGTTGTGACGTGGTTGCTACCCTGGTTCAGCAACGCCAACACCAACTAGCTGACCTCATAGGCACCACAGAAGAAACCACAACGGGCATTGTACGACTACGAAGCATGCTCAAAGATGGCGTTCTCACCTTCCCCGCCATCAATGTCAACGACGCCGACACCAAACACTTCTTCGATAACCGCTACGGCACAGGGCAATCAACCCTAGATGGCATTATCCGCGCTACAAATGTCTTACTTGCTGGTAAAACCCTAGTTGTCGCAGGTTACGGCTGGTGCGGTAAAGGCACAGCCATGCGGGCAGGTGGACTCGGTGCTAATGTCATTGTCACCGAAATTGACCCCATCAAAGCAATTGAAGCGGTAATGGATGGTTTCCGAGTACTACCCATGGCAGAAGCTGCGCGTGTGGGCGATTTGTTTGTCACCGTCACAGGTAACAAGCACGTTATTCGTGCTGAGCATTTCGATGTGATGAAAGATGGTGCCATTGTTTGTAACTCTGGTCACTTTGATATCGAAATTGACCTCAAAGCTTTAGGCGCTAAAGCTAAGGATGTAAAGACAGTACGTCCTTTTACCCAAGAGTATCTCCTGCAAAATGGTAAATCAGTCATCGTTCTGGGTGAAGGACGCTTGATTAACCTAACAGCAGCAGAAGGACATCCCAGTGCGGTCATGGATATGAGCTTCGCCAATCAGGCTATGGGTTGCGAATATCTGGTGAAGAATAAAGGCAAGCTAGAACCGGGTATCCACTCCATTCCAACTGAAGTGGATCAAGAAATTGCACGGTTGAAGTTACAGGCAATGGGAATTGCGATCGATACCCTGACCCAAGACCAAATTGATTACACAAATTCTTGGAGTTCTGGAACTTGAACCCTAACTAAGCTACCCTTGTCTATTACTCGCATTCCCTAAAAGTGTTGGTCATAGGCAATGGCTAATAGGAATAGACACTTAGCAATTAATAATTATTAAGAAAGGATGGGCAACTTGCCTATCCCTTTTTTCTTGCTAGCTTTAGGGTCGGCATCGCCTCAATGCAAAAATAAATGCTTCAAGTTTCATTGACACTCCCATGCCTAAAGGCGATGGGATTCTTTAAGAGGTTCTGCCATATCTCTTAAATATCCAACTGTCGGAGTTTCTCGCACATGGCGATGATTAAGAGAGGCATGGAACAAGCGTCTCAACCCAATCGGATTGATGACTACTGGGCGTGACTTTCCCGCAGTCCGCAGGTAGGGTCTTTTTATTTTTTAGGAAGACCAATCCCACTCTTTTACCAATCGTCCGAGACGCTTTTGTGTCTGCATGATCAAGATGGTTACAGGCAGTACACAGGAATTTCTCACCCAAGCGGTTCTTCTTGTCAACATGTCCGCATTTTAGGCATTCTTGTGATGTGTGTCTGGCGGACACTTCGACAACAGGTTTTCCTGCTTTCAACGCCAACCATGCAATCTTGTCGAAAATATCGCCCCAACTTGCATCTAAAATTACTTTGTTTAAGCCTGTCTTTTGGGCGGCATTATTGCGCTTGTATCCACCTTTACCATCGTGCTTAGGTTTCGCACGTTTGACCATATTTTTGATATTCAAATCTTCTTTAGCAACAACATCAGCCGTGTCAACTACGACCTTGGCAACTTGCCAGTTATAGCCGTCTCTATGTTGCGCTAATTTATGTTGTTGTAATCGTAATTTCTTAATGGCTTTAATCTTATTTTTAGAACCTTTCTGTTTCCGACTGATGCCGCGTTGACGCATTGCCATCCGGCGTGCTGTTCTCTTGTTTGTTGAAATTCTTTTATTTTCTTGAAAGCTACCGTCAGAAAGAGCAATAAGCTTGTTGATTCCTACATCAATGCCGACAACTGACTTGCACAAATCTAGTGGTTTAACGTCTGGTAATACATCAGCAATGGCAACCAACATGCTGATATACCAACGGACGCCCTTTCGCGTAATCGTGCAGGTTCTTAAGTCTTGAATTAGAGTTAGGTCACGGCTCTTATGAAACTTGACATCCCCAATTCCTGGCAGATATGCTGTTGCGTAATTCTTTCTAATGTGGCGGAGTAGCACATGCCCTGGCTTGTATTCAAAAGAATCTAAGCGTCTAATGAAATTAGGGTAGCCAATCCGTCGTTTATAGAAATTTGAGAACGCCGTATCAAGTCTGGCTATATTGGTTTGCAAAACAGCAGAATTGATTATTGAAAAGTTGCAGAGTGAGTTTCTAAGTTGTGTGGTCGTCTTCATCTGAATCCCAGAAGCTGAATCCCACTTAACAACAGTCTCAACAACTTTTTTGGTGTCCTTGTCTTTAACCTTAGTCTCTTTAGTGGCCAACCCTAAATTTTGAGGAATAACACCATGTTTAAGGACTGGACAAGTAAGGGGACAGCAAGAACCAAATTCGATTCTTGACTCTAGGTCACAATATGACCCGTAGGTATAAATGATTGTAGATTCGCTGTCTTTGTTATTGCTTTCAAAACCTGTTGTGCGTTCTCTCAAAGCGTAGTTACGATGTTTTCTTAATGTAACCAACCAATCTTCAAGAGTTGCCTCCTGAGTCTGGTTAGGCAACAATTTAAAATTCCATCGAACTTGCACTTTTTCTCTCCCTTTATTCTCGATACTTATAATATAACATGTTATTGTTGATATATACAAGATATCAACCAATTTTTATAGAAACTTTACATATGACAATCAGGTTCGGTCACAAAACAACATCGGTCACATTAATAAATTACCACTTTGTTTGGATACCAAAACGCAGGAAGAAAATATTAACAGGAAATGTGGCGATTCGTCTTGAAGAGCTACTATACGAAAAAAGCAAAGAACTAGATTGTGAAATTTTAGCTCTCGAAATTATGGAAGACCATGTACATTTATTTTTAAGTTGCCCACCAACTCTAGCCCCAGATCAAATAATGTTTCGGTTAAAAGGATTCACTTCTAGGGTCCTAAGACAACAATTTCCACACTTATTAAAACTGCCATCCTTGTGGACTAGAAGTTATTTTTGTGGTACGGCTGGAGATGTATCATCCGAAACAATCAAGAAGTACATCGCTAACCAAAAAACCAGATAAAGACTGCTTCTCGCGGCTTGTCGTATTCATCCCACGCCTGTTCGCGCAGCGTCTCCCCTTGGGAGAAGGACGTCTGAACCTTGTCCCCACTCAACTCTCAGACTCGTGGGCTTTCTACTTTGATCCTGTAATGCCGAGTACATTGTTTATATCGGTTCCACGGCTCGTCTTGACGGTTAGAATTCTTTTTCCGCGTAATTTGACATCAAGTCAGTTTAATTGCTCATCATAAAAATCTCTCCGCGAAGGAGTGTGTCTCCCACTCCCCGTGTCAGCCCTAATGATGAGTATTCAACCGGAGATGATATGACTTGTGTATTCGGTTGTCACATCAGCAGTATAATCTGTATAGAGTTACGGGTGCAATTATCAACAACTTTTTTGCTTAAACTAAAATTAAGTGAATAGAGAATATGGAACAGACAATTTCTAGCACTACAAACTCTCCATTATCTTCAACACCAGTGTTGGGCAATAATGCAGATAACATGCTAAATGCTTCCCCCTTACAGGTAAATCCCAGTGCCACAATTGTAGTCAACAGTATTGACGATGTAGCAAACAAGATCGCTGGCGTGACCACCTTACGGGATGCCGTCAACCAGGCAAACGCTGAGGAGGGATCAGACTTGATAGTGTTTGACCAGTCCTTGTTTTCTAAGCCCCAAACCATTAACTTAACCCTAGGAGAACTAGACATCACCCACAGCTTGGACATTATGGCTCCAAAAGACTCCTTGACGGGTGAGAGTTTGCTGACAGTGAGCGGTAACAACTCCTCACGGGTGTTTGAGATTGAGGCAGGGGCAACAGTGAATCTGTCTGGATTAATTATTGCCAATGGTAAAGTGACAGGTGATAACGGTGGAGGAATTAAGAACTCTGGTACCCTCACCCTAGACAGCAGCACTGTTCGCAATAACTCCGCCACCAAGGTTGCGATCGCGGGTGGCGATGGTGCCGGCATTTATAACAGTGGTGGTTTAACGGTGAGCAACAGCACCATCAGCGCTAATCAGGCAAGCTTGTACGGCGGCATCTATAACAGTGGTGATTTAACGGTGAGCAACAGCACCATCAGCGCTAACGCGGCAAACATAGGTGGCGGCTTATATAACAATGGCAAGCTGACGGTGAGCGACAGCACCATCAGGGCTAATCAGGCAGATATAAGCGGCGGCATTGAGAACACTACTCGAGCTACCCTTGTTCTGACCAACACCACCATCAGCACTAACTCGGCAACTAATAGCGATGGTGGCATCCGTAACTTAGGCACTGCTGATATCAACAACAGTGTCATTAATAATAACACCGCAGGTTTTGAAAGCGGTGGTATCGGTGTTCAACAGGGCAGCGTAAAGGTGAGCAACAGCAGGATTAGCGGTAACACAGCACGTTTTGGAGGCGGGATCACGAATTTTGCCACTCTTATAGTGAGCAACAGCATAATCAGGAATAACGTCGCTACTTTTGAGGGTGGCGGTCTCTCCGTTCAAGGTGGCACCGTAACGGTGAGCAATAGCAGGATTAACGGTAACAATTCAGGTGCTTCCGGCGGTGGCATCCTGACTGCTAATGGTAGCACATTGACGTTGAGTAACAGCACCATCAGCAGTAACTCAACGAGCGGCATCTCCAACGGTAACGGTGGCGGCATCTATAACAGTAGAACTGGAGACCTGAGGCTGGTCTTCAGTACCCTAACTCTCAATCAAGCTACCAATGGCTCTGGACTATACAATGATAATATTACTAATAGTCGTTCTGTCAGCGTAAGGAACACGATTATTGCTCAAAACCTCCCAATTAATCAGAGCAGTGTCAACCCCGATGTAGCAGGTACATTCGTCAGCGGTGGCTTCAATTCAATTGGCGGCTTCATCAGCGGTGGGTACAATTTGATTGGCAACGCCACCGGTAGCACCGGATTTGGTCAAGCTACAGGAGACATAATTGGTACAAGTGACCAGCCGATTGATCCGCTCCTAGCTCCCTTAGACTTCTATGGTTCCACACAGACAATAGCGCTGCTCCCCAACAGTCCAGCAATTGGTGCTGCTGATCCAAAAGTGCTGGATACTGACCCGACAACTGACCAGCGCGGTTTGTCTCGTCCTAAAACTGGTAAAGGAGATATTGGGGCTTTTGAATTGTCCGTAGCGTAGCTCACACCGTTTTTTGGGCGTTGCTGAACACGGTATGAATTTACACGCGCGTAAAGGCGCACTGAGAGCCTTGCCTTTGCGCCTTTGCTACGAGTGCGTGAGACTCATTCATACTTTTAATCAGCAACGCCCCATTTTTTGTTATGTACAGTTTTTTCAAAAATGAATGATGCTATGACGCGATGGCGCGAAAACCAACAAACATTGTCCAAGCAACCAGAGAAACGATCAACAACCAACACAAGCGCAAATTACAAATCACAACTTTGGCAGAATTTCAGGTAGCAATTGACCAGGAAGTTTCGATAAAGCGAGGTTTTGACCCTGTATTCCTAATTCATTGTGAAAAGCGCGAATGGTTTTCACTATATAATTAATAGTTATTTGATAAGGCTCAGATGGTTTAATCAACCGACTTAAAGCTTGTAAGTGGTTGTCTAATGCTGCTTCTAGATGTTGAGAACGGGTTGCTTTGTCCCCATTGAAATAAGGATCTGTTACCATTTGATAATGGGCTAGTGCAAAGTTATTATGAGTTGCTGCCACATCAAAACTCAAAGATACACCGATAAGTGAGTGAGCAAGAGCCAGTGCTTCTTCGTAGGCGATAATGCACATTTCTAATAACTTCTGTCTCTCTTCCTTGGTTATTTGTGATAGGTTTGCTAAATGGGAGTAAGCAGTGCCAAGATTATTCTGTGTGGCGGCGCAAGCGGCGGGAGCATTCAGAGGAGTGCGATACTTTAATGCTTCCCCATAAGCATCAACAGCTAACCGCAAATTATCCTCTGGCTGCTCGTATTGTGCTATATTCCAGTAAGCAGTGCCAATGTTGTTTTGAATCATGCCATACTTAACTGGTTCCTGTTCTGGGGTGTAGTGAGCTAATGCCTCGTCGTAGGCTGCGATCGCTTGCTTTAAATGCTCCACAGGTTGATTGTGTTGTGCCAAATGCCAGTAAGCGGTACCCAAATTGTTCTGGCAAGCAGCATACTTCAATGGCTCCATGGAGGCTGTACGAAAGCGGAGTGCTGCTCTGTAAGCTAACACAGCTTGTTGCCAGTTTTCCGCAGCGCTAGAAAAACGAGCTAAATCACCGTAAGCTGTCCCCAGATTATTTTGCACACGAGCGTAAGTTTCAGGATGTGTCTGCGGTGAAATCAGCTTTAAAGCTAACTTATAAAATTCAATTCCCTGTTCTATGTAAGATTGTCCCTCTTCAGAATTGGGTGGTGTGCGATACAGCATCCAGTAGAGTGTACCCAAGTCATTCAAGATATCCGGCACTTGGGGTGAGGTATCATCGTAAGTGATTGCCTCCTGGTAAGCTAGAATTGCTACCATCAGGTTTTCTAAGGTTGAATTTCCTTGCTCAATGCGAAGGCGGTATAAAGTGCCCAAGCGATGATAAGCGGCTGCTAGTGCTTCTGGTCTGGCTTGGTTGGAGTGTAATTCCTCTATCTCCCGCAGAATTTGCTGCACTTGCGAGTTCTGCTCCCGATTTTCAGCGATTGTGGTGTTAATTGTTGCCAGTACTAACTCTGTTAACTCGTTGCTAATGTGAGACCAACTCTGATCTGATGGGGTATTGTTAGTACTTCTGCTGATGATGGATTCTTCCTGTAATTCCGATTTTGATAAAGAACTTTCCGGCGGTTGATCTCCACTATTCACTGGTGTATCTGTGTGTAAATCAAAATCTTCGTTTTGGACTGATTCTTCCACAATGGATTGTTCAAGGTTCTGTAAATCAAAGACTGTTGAACCGGAAAAGCGTCCCGCCGCCGTTTGACCCCTAGTGGTTGGTGTAGGTTCTCCGGCAAATACAAAAACACCAGTACGGTAACGCCAAAACTGTGGTGCTGATTGCTGGATAGCATATAACCAAGGACGTGGTATCCACAATAGCAGGCTGGATTCGAGGAAACGACTGGATTGAATGTTTGACAGATTCTCCTCAGTTGAACGCAGATTCTGTAAAAATAAACGTTGTACTGCGACTGGTTGCCTGGTAAGCTGCTCAACACCCACAATCTGAAATGCTGGTTTTGGCAGCGATCGCCCAGGGGTGTCATTGGATCCTCCAACAATTGGCGGTGGATAATCAGCCAACCATTGATTTATCTGAGCTATCGGATTAGGATCACTTAAATTCAACCGCAAAGTAACCAATCGCGGATAAGCTGGTGTGCTGGCTTCCTGTGCATCTGATGGCTGATACAGCACTTGGCCAACTGGATAAGC
The DNA here is from genome assembly GCA_016903675.1 of Stigonema ocellatum SAG 48.90 = DSM 106950. Taxonomy (GTDB): domain Bacteria; phylum Cyanobacteriota; class Cyanobacteriia; order Cyanobacteriales; family Nostocaceae; genus Stigonema; species Stigonema ocellatum. Next base: position 13,634 of record JADQBA010000066.1, read on the forward strand.
CAAAGTAGAATGCAAACGAGCCGCAACCTGATTTCTCAGATTTAAATCATCACATACCGCCACAAAGATTTGTCGCCGCAGACCAAGACTCAGAGCAAGTTTCAGGCGCTGATAGACTCGCCTATTCCAAGCAAAATTATGGGAGTGTGCAGTATCATTCACGCTCATGGTGGCCAAACAGCCAAAACTCAGTGTACATACCTTTAAAGGGCACAAATATCATATAATCGTAACTATGACTACGATTTTCAGGTATTCGTCCCTTTGCTCAGGATAAATCGAGTCTTTCAAACCCAAAGGATTAGAGAGTAGATAATTATACTTATTAATTGATGCGATTTTAACAAATAAAAAACAAGGCTCCCTGACAATCGGGAACCTGAAAGAAGATAAAAGTTAATCTATTCAAAGATTTTCTGACGAACTAACCTCATTCGCTACTCTGAATCAGTAGCGGCGGGAATGGCGGGAGAATTTAGTGAACACTGGAAACAGAGAAGGCGACGAATATCAAACTACTCACTAAAATTGCCGCGACGATTCCCTGAATAATATAATTTCGCTTTTGCCCCTCTGTTGGAGGTTCTGCTCCATAAACTTTTGGTTCGTTAGCATAATTATTCAGACGACCCCCATCTTCGGTTGTATACGGCATGAATTGATCTCCTCATTCTGCTGATTTACTTCTGGTTTAACATAAAAAGCGAGTTTGTTAATAGTTGATTGTTGATTGGGGAATTGTTGGTTGGTTGTCTTACCAAACAACTACCAACTCCCAACCATCAACAATTCTCAGTTGGTTGTCTTACCAAACAACTACCAACTCCCAACCATCAACAATTCTCAGTCGGTTGTCTTACCAACCAACCACCAACTCCCAACCATCAACAATTCTCCCTAATTAGTAATCATCCCACTTAGAGGTGAACTAGCACTGGCGTAGGTTTTGATAGGCATTCTCCCAGCAAGATATGCCAGACGACCGGCGAGTGTTGCGAGATTCATAGCCTTCGCCATAGCTTCCGGGTTTTGTGCTAGGGCGATCGCGCTGTTAATTAATAAAGCATCGGCTCCCATCTCCATTGCTTGCGCTGCCTCAGATGGGGATCTAATACCGGCATCTACCACCACGGGCACACTAGCATTTTCAATAATGATCTCAATATTGGCTGTTGTTTGCAACCCCTGCCCAGAACCAATTGGTGCAGCCAAAGGCATGACCGTAGCACAGCCTGCTTCTTCCAAACGCTTTGCTAACATGGGGTCAGCGTTGATGTAGGGCAACACAGCAAAACCTTCTTTCACCAGTTTTTCTGCTGCTTCCAGGGTACCAATGGGGTCTGGTAGTAGATACTTAGGGTCAGGAATGACTTCTAACTTAACAAAGTTGTTATCTTCTTGTCCCAAAAGTTTCGCCATTTCCCGCCCCAAACGTGCCACCCGAATTGCCTCTTCTGCGGTTTGACAACCAGCAGTATTAGGCAACATCCAAATTTTTGTCCAATCCAGTGCTCCTGCTAAACCTTCGTGTCCTGCGGCTTTGGTTTGTACCCGCCTCACAGCCACAGTGACAATTTGACAACCGCTAGCGGCGACGCTTTGCTGCATTTCCTCAATGCTACGATACTTGCCTGTTCCTGTCATTAAGCGGTTAGTAAAGGTTTTACCAGCAATAATGAGTGGGGAGTCGTCCTGGGGGAGTGGGGGAGTGTCCGAGGGGGGCTGGGGGGGAGTTCGGTTGAGGGTGAGCATTAGGGTGGCGGTAGATGACTTTGTCTGAAAGCGCGAATAGTTAAATTGTGTGAGGAGCGGGTCTGACTTTTGCTCCCAAATCAAATCAGCAATTAATTTTGCTGTTATGGGTGCTAAGAGAATACCATTGCGGTAATGACCAGTAGCAAATGTTAAGTTTTTGCAGGGGCTGATGCCAAGGATGGGTAATTCATCAGGGGTGGCAGGACGAAATCCCCACCACAATTCCTCGATAGGATAATGTTGTAATTGAGGATATAGCCGAATAGCTCTTTCTAGTAAGGTTTGAATGCCCAAGGGTGTGTTGTGGGGAGTAAAACCCACATCTTCCCTAGTCGCCCCAATAATAATTTGCCGAGATCGTCTCGGTACGATGTAAATATCCTGCCCATACAAAACCCGTGCTAACGGCAATTCCGGCTCAGATTCTGGCACTCCCACACTCAGTATTTGCCCTTTGATCGGACGCAAGGGAAGCGGTAGCAATTGATTCGACCAAGCACCTGCTGCTAAAACATAATGTTCGGCGCGAATTTCTCCAGCGTTTGTTTGTACGCCAATCACCTGTAAGTGCTGCTGTCCAATCCCTACTACTGTAATCCCTTCTTGGAGTTCAACGCCTAGGGATTGGGCCGCTGTCAACAGTGCTTGTGCGAGTGTGCGATTGTCTACTTGTGCATCTTCAGGATACCACCAACCACCTGCTACTTCTGTTCCCAAACCTGGCTGATGTTGATGAATAGCTTCTCGATCTAACCAGTAGGCAGGAGAGGAGGAGGGGGGGAGGGGAGGATGGGGGGGATGGGGGGGATGGAGGATGGGGGGAAAAGAAGAATGACTCTCCCTCTCTCCCCCCATCTCTCTCGATCGCGCCTCTTCATAGACTGGGGCTAAGATGCCGCAAGGCCAGAAACCAGTGTTTAAGCCTGTAAATTCTTCTAATTTGTGAGTCCAATCGTGATATAACAACAGGGACCGCCGACACAAGTCGTACATAGCCCCTTCTGGAATTTTTTCGGCATTTGGTGCTAACATTCCTGCTGCGGCATGGGTTGCTGCGGCACGGAAGCTACGGCTTACGACGGTGACAGTTGCCCCGCGCATTTTTAGTTCGATGGCGATCGCTAAGCCAATAACGCCGCCACCAATAATTAAAACGTCATTAGTCATTAGTAGCTTATAACGCCTAACTCCTCACTCCTAGCTAATAACTCCCAACCATTACCACAAGGCTTGAACTGGTCCCTTGTTCTGAGAAGCATCATTTGTTTTGCTTGTATCTTGGTTACTATCAGTAGGTGTGGAGTTAGTTCCTGAGTCATTGGTGTTGGAGTTTGTGTTGCTATTCTGGGCAACATTGTTTTTATTGGTAGTGGTAGTAGTAGGAGCATTCCCACTAGCAGTGCTATTAACATTAATATTAGCTGGCAGGACTTCAGATTTTTTGCTCCCTGCTTGGGGAACTTGGGCAGTATTTTGTTGTCCGCCCATAGGAAAGCTGATGCCCAGCAATGTACCTAGCAAAATCGCTAAGCCTCCAGCCATAAGAATCAGTGGTGTCCATCTGCCCATTTTTTTTCTCCTTTTTAACCTTGTAGTATCCAAACTTAAAGACAACCTTCTAAATGTGGAGAATTTTTAAACTCTCTGATAGCATAAAACCTTAGTTTGACACGCTTAACGTAGGTTTCTTGTAGGAGAATAGGGAGGTAGCTAATGCTTGGTGCGTACACTCTACCCAATTCGTGTCTAGGGGTGGTTGGTGTAACCGCCACACTGTGTTGCGCCAGTTTGGCACTCTTATTCGCCAAATCATTGAACTGCACAAGTACCACGTTACGCAATTCTCCAACAGTTTATTACCTTAGCACCGCTATTGTAGAGGTCAACACTATGTAGCAGCAATATTTGCCGCCGATTAGCTCCGCGATTACACTTTATTGTTTTTAAGAGCGCCAGTACCAGGGGCATTTAAGATGACTACAAAGGCGTTTGATTCTATTGTAACAATTTGTTTCTAATAAATAAAATTATATCTATATTATAATAAATCATTTAGCCTATTTGACCAAAAAGACCCCGAGGGTCGCAACTGGCTTTGATCGTAGGCATAATTGGATTAAAAATTACGAATTTTTAATCCCAGTTGCCAATCCCAGAAAATCATTCACACTCCCACACCACAAAGGTGATTGGCAATTTGGGTCAAAACCTGACTGTATGTTGGTTGTTGATTGTTTTGGTAACCACTAACCACTAACTACTAAACTGTTCTAAGAGAAGCTTTCCCAGGCTTGAGCAACCACTTGGCTGAGCCACCGTCGTTGTTGCTTATCTAGCAGGCTGTCATCTGCTAGAACTTGTGCTGTTAATTCTTCCAATGATTGACCCTGAGCGCGGACAATTTTAATGACTCCTGCGATCGCAGCAGCAACCAGTTCTTCATCAATAGGCTTTTGTCTTAAAGCAACGATTTCTTGAGGGCTGTCTGGGATGGGATAATTCATGGCGTGCGTTTATAGAAACACAGAATGAACGATAAATTTGACAAACTCTTAAACTTTTTTACTGAGTATTCCCACAAGTGATAGGGCGGAGTTTAGCTTACTTTCTGCCCCTGTGAAATCTGTCTTAATGCGTAAATTTATTGGAGAATTCAGAAAAATGAAAGAAATATTGTACATAGAAATACCAACATCGGACGTTGCCGCTGTACGCAAGTGGTTACAAGTAGATTTTGAACCAGGAATTGGGGAGAAATTTCTCACTCCCTCAGGGTTTCGTCTAAGAGTACTCAACAATACAACGGATAAAGGGGATATTTCGGAAAAGCTAGAAAATGAAATTTCGATCTTTATCTGGTCGGTACAGCGAACCACCTATCTCAAAGCCTTCCGTTGGGGAGATAAACCCAATTTTTGGGAGCAGCAAATTCTTAAACGCCTCACTGCTGGAATCCGTTGCCACTTTCCCCATCATTACCCCGAACCACCTACCATTGATTTAACCGAGCAGTCAATTTTTGAGGCCCTTGCTTCCCATTACCCCCTAACCGTCAAATATTTTCAGAAAATGCCTAACGGGGAATACGATCTCGAGCGCGTCTACTGGTGGGAACAACGATGGCGTGAAGGTGTCCGTAATCCCCAGCAACCCCGTCAGGTGGTGTTTTGCCACAGTGGAGAAGTAGACAGACCAAAGGGAGTAATTTCTTCCCCACCCTCCCCCATCTCCCCCATCTCCCCCACCTCCCCCACCTCCCCCACCTCCCCCACTCCCACCTACGACCTCATTTACATAGGCGGTGCACTCGGCGTCATCCATGCAGCTGTAATGGCAAAACTAGGATATAGAGTACTGTTGGTGGAGCGATTGCCTTTTGGACGGATGAACCGAGAGTGGAATATTTCCCGCGATGAGATTGAAAGCCTGGTTAACTTGGGTTTGCTCACGACTGCTGAGGTGGAATCGATTATTGCACGGGAGTACAAAGACGGATTTAATAAATTTTTTGATGCTAATGTCCCTAGCCATTTAAAAGCGCCGATTTTGCACACCCCTAAAGTGCTGAATTTGGGTTTAGATTCCGAAAAACTCCTGCAACTGTGTGGACAAAAGCTACTGAGAGCAGGCGGGAAAATTTGGGATGAGACAGAGTTTATAAGATCAGATATCTATAATACACAAAATATCATTACAGTCAAGCATTTGCCCAGCCAAACTGAGAAACAAGCCAGTGGGCGACTCCTAGTGGATGCCATGGGAACCGCCTCACCAATCGCATGGCAGTTGAATGGCGGTCGTGCCTTCGACAGTGTTTGCCCAACGGTGGGAGCAGTCATTGCCAGTGGATTTGAGCCTGGAGTGTGGGATTCCCAGTATGGGGATGTTCTCAATAGTCACGGGGATATCTCGCGGGGACGACAGTTGATTTGGGAATTGTTTCCAGGAGCAAATGAAGAACTGACGATTTATTTGTTTCATTACCACGAAGTTAATCCCAAAAACCCCGGTTCCTTGTTAGAGATGTACGAAGACTTTTTTGCGATTTTGCCAGAGTATCGGCGGTGTGATCCCGACAAGCTGGTGTGGAAAAAACCGACATTTGGCTATATTCCTGGGCATTTTAGTGTAGGTAGTAGCGATCGCACCATTGCCTTTGACCGTTTGATATCCCTCGGTGATGCAGCATCACTTCAGTCTCCCTTGGTTTTCACTGGTTTTGGTTCCCTAGTTCGCAACCTAGAACGCCTAACAACTCTCTTGCATACCGCCCTCAAACATGACCTGCTCAGTTTCCGGCATTTAAACAAAATTCGCGCCTTCCAAAGTAACGTTGCCGTCACTTGGATGTTTTCCAAAGGTATGATGGTTCCCACTGAGAAATTTATCCCACCTGAGCGAATCAATTCCATGCTCAATAACTTTTTTGGGCTATTGGTAGACGAACCCCCTCAAGTGGCGGATAACTTTATCAAAGATCGATTCGATTGGTTAACCTTTAATCGTCTAGCACTGAAAGCCGCTCGCAAAAACCCGTTATTGCTGCTATGGATTTGGGAACTTGCTGGTGCAAGGGATTTGCTGCGGTGGCTGTGGAACTACTTTGACTTTAGTCGTCATTCCCTTGCAGGCTGGTTGCTAAACGGATGGTTTCCACGCTTCCTGGGCCAGATACAGCCTTGGTTAGAACCCCGCTATCCAGCATTATGGTTGCGACTGTTAACTATTAATTATGCGCTGATCACTGGTAAAATACCTTCCCAACAACAAGCGGTAGCAATTCCCCCAGAAACTAGAATCCAAAAGCCAGTGCTAAACGACTAAAGTCGCAATAATTTACGAATTATTTTGGCTTTTTAGGGCGAAAATTGGGTAGATCAACAGATCTCAAAGACTTTCGCCCTTGAGGTGGACGCTGGGGATAGATTAGCGGTGAGGGCGAGTTGGCGTTAGCTGAGTTGTCGCTGAAAGACCCTTCTAGGGGTGGTAATTGTGATGGTTCTGACCAGTAGTCTTCACTTTCGGAGTCTTTCTCTTCAATGAGAGTGATGGTGGTATTTTCTAATTTCGTATCATCTGCCACTGGCGTTGCAAAAGTTTCCCACAGAGGCTCATCGGTGTGTTCACTCTCCACATATTTTTGTGTTGGAGCCTGTGGTGATGCAGATGCAGTTTCTTCGGAGGTGAAAAACAATTGGATCACGCTATCCAATTGTTCTTCTAGATTTGACGATCCTAAAGGTGAAACTCCTTCCAATGTAGTCGGGTAATCATGAATAATTTCTGGCGTGTTAGCTGGTTGTGTTGGTGTTGATATCTCTTCTCGGTCTGAGGTATCCCAAATAAATGATTTCATGGGTGTGGGGCGATCTTCGGGTGGGTGCAAAGGTGATGCTGAAGATTCCTCCCTGAAATTATCCACATCATCTGTCAAGGATTCCGGTTGTGCTGACCAAGGTCGAATTGGTTGGGTGTTGGACGATAAAGAGTTTGCTCGCTTACAATATTTTGGTTGCTTATTGCCTGTGTTGTTTGGGCTATTTGCCGTACCATTAGAGAAATCATTGTTGGGTAAGGGTGTTTCTAGACATTTTTCCAGGGCTGCTTTAAATTGCAGGGTCTGGCGTTGTTGTCGCATAAGCCTGGTACGTAACTCACGACAAGTATTTTCTGATTGCAATAGCTGATGAGACTGTTCCTGGTAGTTAGATTGAATCAGAGCGCATTCCCTCTCTAACTGCGCAAGGCGTTGTTGGTTAATTTCTAGCTGTGCTTTGTGCTTTTCAATGAACATTTCCTGGTGTTGAACAGTTTGCACAGCGGTTTCTAATTGTTGGTATAAGGATTGTATCTGCTCTTGGGCTGCGGATAGCTCAGCTGTTTGTTGATTAAGCATCGACTCTGTGACACAGCCGCGCTTTTTCTGCCACTGCAAAGCTAATTCCTTCTCAGTTAAGGCTACTGTGAGATTCTCCACTTGGTTATACAAGTCGTTGTTGGCAGAACGCAATTCTTCATTCAACGCCAGCAGCTTTTTAAATTCAGAGTCAATTATTACCTGTTGTTCGCTATCAGGCTCTGCAACCCAATCTTCCTGAGGAGTATTTTCCTCAGGAACTTCAGTTTCGCACTCTACGTTTTCTGCTGGCGCCAGTAGTGGTAATTTCGCAATTGTTATATTTTCATTAGGTAAAACTGAGTCAAAAGGACAATTCGCCTCCTCTAGTTGTGGCGAATTTACAGATTCCAGGGGTTCAACACCAGCCCCATTATTTGGGGTGTCAGCTTCATTCATTACTCTTCACCCACCAGCTTCAAAGTAAACAGCTTTGACTATGTAAGTGCTGTCTTATCAAAATATACTCTAGAGATGCAAGAGTGACCACTCGCTTCGCGAAAATTCAAAAGTCAAAAGTCAAAAGTCAAAAGTGAAAAAAGGGATGCAGAGCAACTAAATTTATTTATGGAAAAAAAATGTATTTCTGAACGCTCCGCAAGAAATACTACGTCCTTACTACAGAAGCTCTTAAATTTATTTATGGGGTTCTTACTTTTGACTTTTGACTTTTGACTTTTGACTTCCCCGTAGGGGCTGCCCTTCACGGCAACCAACGGGGATGAAATCCAGATAGGGGAAGTTGTTCTGGTTTGATGTCAGCAGCCGCTGCTGGGTCGGTGATGGGCAACAGGGGCATTAACCACAGGCTACTGGTGGCAATGGGCTGTCCATCATCGGTTGTCAAAGTGTTTGCAGGTGATGATGCTGTGGGATTTGTTTGTGCCACGACTTGGTCAAATAACAACCCTAAACCGTCAGGCGATAAACTCATTTGCACGTTCCGTTCTCGCGGGGGTAGCACTAGTAGTGGTTTTTGCTGCCAGGTTTTTAGGTCAATGGCTACTAAGTATGGCTGTTCCTGATATTGTTCCCCAGGTAGTAACTGTGTTAGCAAGCAGTAAAGGGTAGGTGAGGCAGTATCAAACTGGCAGCTGATAATTGAGCCTGTGGTGCGTAGCAGTTGTTTCTGCAAGCCTTGGTTAGTCACCAAAAATAAATCTCGTGTATAGTCTGTATTAAATTTTACCATTATTGCTTGCGAACCGTCTTTGGAGAAAGCTTGTACTAAGCCAAACTGCGGCAGAAAATCCAAGGGTTTGTTGGCATCTGTTTGTAAGGGTAAAATCGCTGCTCCTTGCCCTTGGGCAACTGCTACGGCTTTACTATCTGGAGTGATCGTAAAATCTCCCCCTGGTTGACTTTGCAGCCGTTTAGGAGTGATTTTTTCTCCAGAAGTACTGGGGCTTGCTGGCATAAACCATAGCCCAAAGTCGCCAGGGTTAGCTTTGTTACCGCGCTGAATTACAATAGTTTGCCCATCAGGCGATAAGTCAAATTTCAGGTTTTGATATTCTTTATTATCTAAAATTAGGTCAACTCTACCTACTGGTTCTGCTTGTTTTCCTGATTGGGCAGAAATGCCTGTTGTCACTGTGTACAACTGAGCCGACAGTAAATCTTGATTTTCGTTTGTGCGAGCAGAAACTAAAATTTTCTCCCCATTGGGAAATGGCTTAAAGTCTAAAATCACCAAGTCTTTTGGGGTAAGTACTTTTTTTTGCTCTTGGGTCAAGTTGTAGAGAATTAACTGTCCTAAATTTTCTTTGTCGGCTCCTATATAAAGGATGACGCGATCGCGTGTGTGGAAACTACCTGTAAATGGTTGTATTAGTCTGGGTTTTCCTTCTTTTTTGGAAAATTGATCCTGAGCTTTCTGCAACTGCACTTGATAATTCGTTCCGTAGGGTGGTGGTGTTAGAAGTGTATAAACCATCCGCCGCCCTGCCCAACTTATTTTACCTGCTAGAGGCGGGTCGATTTTTAAGTTATCCTCTACGCTTTTTCTGTCCATTGGACGACTGAACTTGACGCTGAAGGATGTATCGTCTGCTCCAATTTGTTGGTTTTGCCAGCTAAAATCCCGAACGCTAGGCTTAACTGCATCACCAAGTAATATTAACAGCCCAATCAGCAGACTGAGGATGAGCATGAGTGCGATCGCCACACGATCTAGGGGTTGGAAAAAAGCTTTATTAGTAGTCATTTTTAGTTTTATAGGAATCATATTTGAGTTATGAAATATACGTAGGTGGGGCTATGCCCTACACAACCCGGATCTGGTGGGCTTTAGCCCTACCTACACATAGGTGTTAGGTGTTAGTTGTTCGTTCTCAAAAATTCCCATAACTCCTAACTCCTAACTCCTAACTCCTAACTCCTAACTAATAACTATAGGGATTTTTTGGTTGGGGAATTGTTTTCAGGGATGTAGCAGCAATGGTAAGTTGGCGTTTACCTGAGAGATTTTCTGTCACCATTTGTCCTTCTACTTCCAGCCAGGTATCAGCTGGGTAATGATCGTCCCGTTCTTTTATTTTCACAGGTAATCCTGCTGGATAGGCATCTGCGGCACAACAAGTTATGACAAATCGCGCTAGAAACAGATATTCTTTTCCTAATTCTGGCGGGTGGATGACAAATCCTTGCACCTTGACTTTTTGTCCTGTATATGCATCAGGTTCTGGATAGACATTAAGTGTCCGTACCCAATCTATAAGCGATCGCTTTTCGGGACGCGAGGAAGCGTGAAATGCTTGGGGTTGGGTGCGTGTCGCTCCTACTAAATCAGTCACACCCCTTGAGAGTGCTGTTTGACTAGCAAAGACACGGGGTGTAATAATTAATCCCAAAATCGCCGCTGTCAATAGCAAGACACTGCCCCAACCAGGAGGAAATAAGGTAATATGTTGGGCTGTGGGAGTCACCTCACGGCGACGCCGCTGCAAAAGTTGTCCTGCTTTCAATAAACCGACAATTAACAAGCCCATGGCACCCAAAATTGCTAACCAAAAGTAATCCGGGTGAATCAACAAGTTCAACTTACCAGTCAACCAGTATTTTAGGATTAAAATGCCCCAGGCTGTAATTGCTAACACATCTAGCCAAGGCATGAATCGATTGTGGATTTTAGTTTTTAGATTTTGGATTGAAGCCATTGGTCAATAGTCAACATTAGTAGTTAGTTGTTGGTTGTTAGTGGTTACGAGAATAACCAACAACTAACAAAGTTTAAATGACGTGTAAGTTTAGGAAAAGGGTGAATAAAAATGTCAATTGTGCTGCTAAAGCAAATAAGTATATCACTGCCCTGGGTTTGAAAATAGATAACATTAAGCCAACACCTTTAAAGTCTATCATTGGTCCAAATACCAGAAAAGCCAACAAGGAACCACTGGTAAAGGTGGAAGCAAAAGACAGGGCAAAGAATGAATCAACCGTCGAACAAATTGACACCACTGCTGATAATATCAGCATTGCAGCGATTGAGCTGATGGGACCAGAACCGAGACTGAGAATAAGTTCGCGGGGTACAAGTACTTGAATAGCAGCCGCAATTGCACTTCCTATAACCAGCACCGCCCCCAATTCCCGCAATTCCTGCACAGTATTATCCACTAAAAGTCGCAATTTGTCTCTTAGCTGTTTACTGGGGCTTGTCGTTGTCATAGTCGGTGCTTCCAAGGCATTTACGTCCATCCGCAGGGTTTGACCTGCTTGTCCTCCCAGCAAATAAGTGCCTGATTGTAACAAAGTGGGTATGGTTGCTTCCTCTTGTACCTGGTAATTTCTCTTCAGACGTTTGGGTTCAGGATTAGAGGGTGAGTTAAATTTCAGATAACGAGCGATCGCTGGTTGCAATATGGGAGTCAAGTCCTTTTGAAAACTGAATACAAAAGCGACAATAGTTGCAATCAATAGGGAAAACACCACTCGTAACACCACTATTTCTGGCTGATCGCGAAATGCCGTCCAAGTTGCCCAAATCACGATGGGGTTAATTGTCGGGGCTGCTAGTAAAAAACCAATTGCCACTGGTGTGGGTACTCCCTGCATCAGCAACCGCCGCGCTACTGGCACATTGCCACACTGACAAACAGGAAACAAAAAGCCTACCAAGCTACCGACTAAAGCGCCAAGCAGCGGGTTTTTCGGCATTTTTTCCACCAGTTTGCGCTCATCGACAAAAAATAGCAGCACACTGGAGAACAAAACCCCCAGCAACAAAAAAGGCATCGCCTCGACTAGGAGACTAAGAAATAGGGTGAAACCATTATTCAACTGATTCATGGGTGTCGCAGTCAATCATGGGTGCTATGTTTTAAAGTTATGCCCAGTCATTCTAGCGAAATGGTGAACACAAATAAGTATGTTGACTGAGCATTTATACAAATAGTCAGCAGCTTCTCTGTTTTACCCAACGGGTGCGCCACGGCGAACCCAGAGCAGACCAAGGAGTGCATGTTGTGTGCTACAAAGCCATTAGCCATAAATAGCTATTTTTGTACGAGTGCATCTGCTAATGATGAATTGTATTCCTAGATTGTCAGACTGAGGAAATGGTTCCGATTCCAAGCTTAAGCATCTAGCTAAACAATGAATTTGCTCGTGTAGGCTTGCAGGGGGAGGGGGGGAGGGGAGGAGGGGGAGAACAAATTATTGCTCAATAACTCAATAACTCTTTTTCTTCCCCCACTCCCCCACTCCCCCACTCCCCCACTCCCCCATGAACAGAGACTAGCAGACGCTGAAAATGGTAATTTATTGGTTAATGATTTTCAACTTAATGTCTGTCTTTATACAATTCAAGGTTTTCAGTGCCACAAGAATTCAGTTCGGAAATATCACCGCCATTTTTGTCTGTTGGTAGCGGTCGCGATCTTGGTATAGAGTCAACCCTCCAAGATCTGCCACTGTACAACTTTAGGGTAGAAATTAGCTGTACTGGGGTAGAAGTTGCTAAATTTTTTGAAAAATACCCACTGCTACCAGGAGCAATCTTGGTGGAAGAGGGTAAGTACATCGGGATGATTTCGCGACGGCGACTGTCGGAATTGTTAATTCGTCCCCATGGACAAGAGTTGTTTTTTCACCAACCGCTAGGTGTCCTCTACAGCTATGTTCGCACTGCAATTTTGCTGCTTGCCGATACTACGCCGATAATGAGCGCGATGCAACTGACATTAAGGCGATCGCCTGAACTTTTGGCAGAACCAGTGGTAGTACAAACAGCACTTGATACATACAAGTTATTAGATATACAAGAATTGAATATAGTTTCTTGGCAAATTCGGGGAATACAAACTCAGGTACTGTATGAACGCAGCCAAGCCCACTTGATTCAGAATGATAAGATGGCAAGTCTGGGACGTTTGGTGGACGGAGTGGCACACGAAATTTTAGATCCCGTAAATTTTATTTGGGGGAACCTAACTCATGTTTCCAACTACAGCCAAGACTTAATTAAGCTCGTAGCAGCTTATACTCAAGAGTTAGGTGATGCCTCTTGTGAAATCAACAATCTCAAACAAGACATTGAATTTGATTTTCTAGAACAAGATTTAATAAAAACACTTGGTAGTATTCGCAATGGTGCTGAGAGGTTAAAAAAACTCGTTGTTGGTTTACAAAACTTTTGCCATATCCATGAAGTTTATCCGAAACCAGCCGATTTACAAGCTTGCCTAGATAATATTATTTTGTTAATAAATAGCCGCCTCCGAGGAGAGATTGAAATCGTTAAGAACTACGGCCATCTCCCTCCCGTTTATTGCTTTATAGGGGAATTGTATCAAGTATTTATGAATATTTTAAGTCAATCTGTAGATGCCTTACTCAATGAAAAAGTGCGAAATCAATTAAATCTAGAGTCTATACAAACCTCTCACAAACCGCGAATTGAGATTACGACAACAGTCATTTCACAAGAAGCTACCAAAACAGAAGCACTGTTATCTCGCTGGGTTTCCATTCGCATTACTGACAATGGTCAGGAAATGTCTCAGAATTTGCAACAAGAAATTCTTGAGTCTTTTTCTGCCGGGAAACCGACTGCTAAAGAAACCAGCTTAGCAGTAAGCTATAGAATTATAACTGCAAGACATGGCGGCAAATTAAATTTCCGTTCACAACCAGGCAGAGGTACAGAGTTTGAAATTCTGTTGCCCTTGGTTTGATTACAGAAGGGGTGTAGGGGTGTAGGGGTGTGAGGGTGTGAGGGTGTGAGGGTGTAGGGGAACAAGAAAAGGATACAGGGACGCTGCAAACCGAGGGCACTCTTAGTACACCCCTACACCCCCACACCCCTATTTACAATAAAACGGATCAGCCTTCGTTACATTAAGCAAATTTTTGCGCCGAAAGCAATTAAATGGAGCGATAATAAATATATCAGATCAGAGTACCTCATATGTCGTTTACCTCCTGCGCCTGTTGTGCGGCTGTCCTCAATCAACAACAGGAGCAAAATATGTATCATCAAAAGCAATCTGATGAGGATCTACCAGTCAACAATAACAAAAGCACGCCTAAAAGCTGTACTGTGGTGGAAAATGGTCGGGTTGTTGTTAAGGCAGTGCAACCACCATCTGATGAAACTGCTGAATAGTGTAGTAGAAAGTTGGAATATATTGGACATCCACCATTCTTTACATTTTCGCATCGCCTCTGTACAGGTAGTTAGAGCATTGTTTTACTAGAAAACCACTCTTCTATTAAAAATGGCTCACCTCAATGGTGGCAGCTACCTAAAGGGGTAAGCGATTATCGCCCCTCTACACATGGGACTGACCCAATAGCGTATAGCTAATGTGCCAACTCAAGCCTTACGAACTTAAGCTTTTCAGTTTTGTATCGCTGGTAGAACTTCATTCCGATGTTTCTAGCAGCGTTTAATCCTGAGTGGATTGTATAACCGCTCTTTCCAACAGCTAATGTACCTGGGTGATAGCCTTCTGTATTTGAAAAGTTTAGCCATGACCTTGGATTTGTTGCAATTAATTCAGCTATTTGGGCATCTGATGTTCTCATCATTAACTCTCCATCAATTGCTGAATATTTAGATGTATCTCTGGGAGAAACCCGACTCGTTAAAATATTAAACTTTGTTCGGGCAATGTGTTTAACATACGAAAAAACTTTTGATTTTAGCCAATAAGCACGCTTAGTATTGCTTCTAGCTGAATACTTTCCTTTTTGAGGACGAAGGTTATTTAAATATTCAAAAACTATCACTTTGCAATGATGTTTATTTGCAAACTTAACAATTTCTGATGATATTCTGTAGCCTTCGCTTTTTTCTCTGTTACTTATTTTCTCCCATCGCGAACTTGCAAACCCTTTAGCTATTGTCGCTGTAGCCGTCATCTTTTTAGCAATCTTCCCTAGTTCCCTCTTCCTACGTCTGACGTGAGAAGCATGTCCTTTTATAAAAGTTCTCGATACCTCTTTTACTTCTCCGTTTACGTCGGGTTCTAAAATAGAAAGAGTGCTAATTACATTGCCATCCAAGTCTATATCTACTGAGCAAATTCGCTCATCTTGTAAAGCTTTCAAGCCTCCTGTTGCAATGTGATATCTTTCTAAAGTCCAATTTATCCAGCATGTTCCATCTTTCTTAAAAACAATGGTGGGGCAACCTTTTACCCATGCACTATCAAAAGAGTAGGAAGAATAATTAAATTTAACCCAAGCCCAAGCATTATCTTTTCTGATTTTCAGAATAACTGAATTACCAGTATCTTCTTTAAACATGCTTGTTTTGTAATAGGTTGGGTTATCGTAGAGTTCAGTTGGTAAAACTGGAGGTTTGTGAGGATGGTGTTTTTTCTTTTTCCTCAAAGATTGAGCAATTCGCTTTTCTTCTTTTTTCTTCCAGTTTTCGTAACTGGATCTCCAAGCTTTGTAGTGACCGCATGCTGTTGAGATTACATCCCATCTCAAATCTCTAGGCATGTCTGAATACAAAAATGGATATAAAGTGCTATCACCTAAAGTCAATTGCTCATAAGCTTGCCTCATTTCAGCTTGAGAAAGATCAACATGTTCAGGATGTTGATTAATGACTTGAACATAGAAAGCTACGCTCTCCCTGTAAACAGCCATTGTTTGATTTAAGCCAATATTGTCACGATGCAATAAGGACTTTAGGGTTTTAGTCTCTATGCGCTTCCCTTTTTGTCGTTTTAATGCCATGCCTTTGTTCGACTGACAAAGTTTCTTTATGTCTAAAATATTATTTTTTGTCTAGGTTGTCAAGGCTTGCTTGAAAATCCTTTTCTATTTTTTTTTCATAACGACGAAGGAAATAAAGCTTACTACTGAAGCAGTGCATAATGGACATCTATTCTTGCATAAGCTCGTCGTAAGGACTAAGCTTTGGGGAATTAAGGGAGATTATATTGCAATCGTGCAATTGACAAAGCCATTCAAAAAAGTCAAAACCAAACCGAACTAAACGATCTGGATACGCAACAACTATAAGGGAAACCTCTTTCAGTAAAACCCTCTCAATTAAAGCTAAAAATTTCTTACGCTTGAAGTTAAGTCCTGAACCGATTTCACTAATGCACTCGTTGCCTGGGTAATGCTCTTGAAGGTAAATCAGTTGAGTCTGTAGGTCATCTTTTTGGCTTTGAGTAGAAACCCTGGCATATAGGACAGTTTTCCCTCGTGTTGGTGATTGTAAATGCTTCTCTATCGAAGAAACTTTATATCGCCTATGGTTACTCCCAGGCATCAATATATGTTCTATGATTCCTTTGTCTGCCAATCGGCTCAGGGTTTTGGGGTGAATATTGTATTTTTCGCTTGCTTCTTTGGGTGACAGGTACATATTAGACAAAAGCTCGGGAAATTATCCCTATTATGTCTAATATATCCTAAAATTCGGCTATTAGGTATTACGTCATTCAATAGGGGTGTGGGGGTTGCAGTGTGGTAGGGGAACCGCACGGATGCTGTTGCGGTGTTTTGACAATGACCAAAAAGAAAAAGGTACAAGCCCCTAAATTTATTTATGGAAAATAAAAAAAATGTATTTCGAGACGCATAGCGCAAGAAATACTACGTCCTTATTACAAGCCCCTAAATTTATTTATGGGGTTCTTACTTTTGAATGCGTGACTTTTGACTTTTGACGAACCCGAAGGGGCTGACTTCCCTTACACCCTTACACCCTTACACCCTTACACCCCCACATCTCCTCATCCAAGTTTTTCAACATCGTGGAAGTTGTTATAGTCAATATAGCGGTGTCCATCGGGTGTTTGATGAAGAATATCCACGAACCTATGATTCCACAGGATATCATGAGCGGCATAGGTATGGCGGGCATGAACAACTTGTGCAACTGTTTCATCAATGCCACTCAGGGAGACAATAATTGTGGTGTTCGTCTCAATCATGGATTCTGGCGTCATCCCATAAATTGGGCTAGCTTCATTGATGGGATGCAATCCTACCCAGCTTAAGGTGAAGCTAGGTGACTGGTGTCTCAGTAATTGGAGGTCGTAGATTCGACGTATAAATTGCCCTTCAACAGTAACTTCGTCGCGCAGAAGGTACACTCGCATTTGCGCCTCTAGAATCAGGTTGCGGCGCACGTTGGCGGTGCGAAATATCAAGGTGGGGGCTCCATCATGTGGGGCAATGACCGCAACGCGGCTAAAAATTGCACGCGCAGTCGGTTTAGAGAAACGGGCAAAGGCTAGTCCAGTAAGAACAGCAAGTTGCACCATACCTGTCATCGCTTCAAAAGTGACAATGATATTGGCGTAAACTGTTTTGGGATACATCGAACCGTAGCCAATAGTTGCTAAAGTTTGAACGCTGAAGAAGAACAAATCTAAAAAAGAGCCTGGTTTGGCGTTGACAATACAATCTCCTCCTATCATGTAAAACAAGGCGTACAGAACATTAATCGCTATATAATAAACACCAATAAGCGTCAGAAAAACTGTCCAGGGAATCATCAGCAGCAGATGGTATGGGTCACGCAAATAGGAATGCCACGCATTCATACCCATAATGTGGAACTGTCCATCCGTGAGTTTGATGTGAACTCGTTGCCGTTGGTTCTTTAAGGTTTTTTTAAGTCGAAATCTCATTGGAAGTAGCTCTAAGAACTGTGTAGGGTAGGCAATATTGCCCACCCTACTACCAACTTACTTCCTTACCTCCTGACTTGAAAATCGGGAGTGGGGGAGTGGGGAGTGGGGGAGTGGGGAGTGGGGAGTGGGGAGTTAATTCATAATTCATAATTCATAATTCATAATTTTTGCTAGTGGAAGTGCGCGAAAACCACTCCTGGTAAGTTTTCTGGCGTTCCTCATCTTCCAGAAGAATTGTTACTCGTACCTTCTTGCATCCGTGATTTCGCTCAAGGGCGATGGCATTTAAAAGTAAACTAGCAATTTTAGGCGAGCTGAATTCACCACTCACACTGAAACCGCTGTCAGTACTGGCAAAGTCAACTTTTTGCCCTTGTATCAACTCAATGTCAGAAATTTCACCGTGCCCTAAATCAATTTCTGCAAGCTGTTTTCGTTCTGGGCTAACTTGTTCTACAATAAGTTTTTCATGCCGGACTGGAACCTGGATCATGCGGGTTTCAATTTCTTTACGAACAATCACCTCGCCAATTTTACGCTTGCTACGGTCAACGACTAATCTTTCTCCTAGCAACCGAATAATTTCTTCTTCCACAGGTTCTAGATTTTGTGTAACGACTGAGGGGATATCGCTATTGTTATCAGTTTCTTCTGCGTTTGACGTTATGCTGTCAGTATTGACTTCCGGATTGATTATTTTTTTTTCCATTTCTATATATTCAGGTATATCTTCTATTGGCAAACTATCTATGTTTGTTAAAATACGTTTATTCGGTGAGTCAATTTTTTGAACTAGATTAGTTCTTAATCGAAAATGAGGGTTCTTTTCGAGATTTTCCCCTCTAGAAATAACAAAGCTTATTTGACGATCAACATCAATAATTAAATCTTTAACCTCACCTAGTATATGACCTTTCCTATCTACCACAGCAAATTTGTTTACTTTCTTTCTCAAACTTTCAAGCAACGTACTTATTCTGTCGTTTTGTTTTAAATTATAAGCATTTAAAGAAATCATTTTTTAGCCGTTGGTAAACATTTAATTTTTTCTTTATGAATAAGAAAAATAAGCACCTTGTGCAGGGAGCGGGAGAGCAACCCCTGATATAGCAATCCTATTTGAGATCCAAGCAAGGGGGACTTGGAGGACTTGGGGGACTTGGGGGACTTGGAGGAGGTGTTTGTATTCTGACATCTTGCACGCCCAGAAGTGGGAGGGTTGGTGGGCAGTGCCCACCCTACACAATAATCAGGGTTTTAGGCTGCTTTTTTTGCAATAAGATGATGGTGCAAGATATGAGCCTCCAACGATCGCCTCGGATGCGATCGCAACATATGAAAGAAACACATTTTTCCCTCACACCCCTACACCCTCACACCCCTACATCCCTGTGTTTCTTAGGAGCATTTCATTTAGGATTGCTATATAGGAATCCTAAATCATTCATGAAAAATTTTAAGTAGTGTAGGTGGGGCTATGCCCACCACAACCCGGATATGTAGGGCATAGCCCCACCTACGTATATTTCAAAAATCAAATATGATTCCTATATCATGTCGGGTTGAATACTTAACTATTAAGACTGATGCCGGGACGCGGGGACGCGGGGACGCACCAGAAGTTTTTATGATAAGCAATTAAACGGACTTGATATGATTTACTCGTTCCCTTGCTCCAGCCAGGGAATGCAGTACCAGAGGCGGATACTCCAAAACTGCGTTCCCACGCTCTGCGTAGGAACGAGTTGATAACAGGCTAATAAGTTATCGTGAACTTTGATGTTAGCGTTCTTCAACCGGTAGACCTGAAGTATCGACATCCAATTCTTCGCGGCGAATTGTGTCTTGAGCCTGAACGGTCTGTTGGTCTACAACTTTTGTGACTCTGACTTCCTCACGGACAAAGGCTTCTTTACGAACTTCTGGAGTTTCTTCGTAGATTTCCACGCGAGCAACTTCGCCCTCACGGAAATTGGCTTCCCCTGGAGCAACAGCTTTACCTGCGTCGCGTGGAGTTACGCGTTCAACAACGACACGCTCTTTTTCTACCGGAACTGCAACCCGTGCAGTCTCGGTTTCAACGCGCTTGCCAATGCTTACTTCCCCTGTTTTCTCACGCTTTTTACTGGCAATCAAGCGTTCTTCGTAGAGTCTTAGGGTTTGATGATCTTGGTCATTTAGCCCGTACAAAGAAGGCTCTTGCTCGTAAGTGTAGGCATCGCGGTTATAAGCCGGAGCGGTGGTCGGCTGCTGATATGTTGTCCCAGGCTGAGTCTGGGCTGAAGCTACACCTACTCCAGTTGATGCATTTAGAGGCGCTGATGCTTCTATTGGTTGGGTGTTGTCTCTGGAACCGCGATATACGCCACGTACCCGCTCTTCGTAGTCGCGATCAAGAGTCTCGCGCTCGTTGAACTCAGGTAGGTTTTCGGCTTGCTCTCTTGTTATCCCAACGGCAAAGACGCGATCAGCGCCATAATCTATGCGGGAGCGACCTACTGGTAACAATACTTTCTTGCCAAAAATCCAGAAGCCCAGGTCAACCACCAAATAGCGGAAATGTCCTTCATCATCCACTAACACGTCGCTGACACTGCCGATTTTTTCATCAGTTCCATCTGCATACAAACCCAACCCCTTAACGTCATTACCTTGAAAAGTATCGCGGTAGTGTGGGTCAAAATCTGCGATTTTATGAAGTGCCATAGTATTTCCCTTCAACGTTTAAACTGTTTTTATTGCTTTATAAATATAATAAAAAAAAACGCGGATAAAAATTATCTTCCTTACGACTGAATTAAATTACCAAAGAGTTATCACGATTGATATATTTTTGGTTTCGATAACATGGAATCTTTGCCGGTTAGATTTTTTAATAAATGGCAGAGTCTTTATTATCGGACTTAGGCATAAGCGTTCAATTCAACGGTTTTCTTGACAAAAACACATTGAAACTCCTTTTTTCATGTAATTGCTATTTTTTATAGAGGAATCATATTTGATTTTTGAAGTATACGTAGGGTGGGCACTGCCCACCAGATCCCAATACTGCGTAGGTTTTGAAAAATTGTAGGTTGGGTGTCCGCTTGCGAAACCCAACAAATGCCGATAAATGTTGGGTTTCGTTCCTCAACCCAACCTACATTAACGTAAGTTTTCAGCAAAACCTACGCAGTATTGCACCAGATCCGGGTTGTGGTGGGCAGTGCCCACCCTACACTACTTAAAATTTTTCATGAATGATTTAGGATTCCTATATAGCAATCCTATTTGAATTCCAAACTGACTAGTACAGCATGGCGTAAATAAACCTACCATTTCAAACAGCCAAAAGCCTTGATATATAACACTTTTGAATGAGTGACTTTTGAATGAGTGACGAACGCCTTGCGGTACTAGTCCTCACCAAACCCGGTTTCGCAGTAGGGGCTACTTGCAAGTAGCCCCTACGAAACCGGGTTTCTCTGTGGAAAGCGAATCATTTAGGAATGCTATATATAGGAATCCTATTTAAGTTGTGATAATGATTTTTTTAAACGTAGACCCGCAGCGGGGGGCACGCAGGCTACCGCCAAGACCCCTTACGCGCAGCGTCTCCCCGAGTGAGAAGAACGCCAAGAAAACAAAGAGAGGTTTTCACAAATTATTTAGGATTGCTATAGTCCTAAATAATTTGTGAAAATTCAAAGGTTCAGAAACCTCGTTTCTTTAAGAAATCAGATTTCTCCGCTTTCACAAATGATTTAGGATTGCCATAAGACAGGGCAGAAATGGATATCTGCCCTAACTGTGCGATTTTTAATTAGTAATCCAATGGAAATTTTTGGTTAAACTGCCTAAACACGGTCAATAGGACGTGTATCGGCTTGATTTATCGGTAAATCTCCTTCAGTCTTAATATCTAACTCTTCGCGACGGATTGTGTCTTGTGCCTCGACTGTCTCATGTTCTACGATTTTCTTGACTCGGACTTCTTCACGCACGAAAGCTTCTTTATGAATCTCTGGTTTTTCTTCGTAAACTTCTATGCGTGCTACTTCTCCTTCTTGGAACTTCAGATCGTTTGAATCTACTAATGCTTCTGCTCCTTTTGGTGTAACTCGCTCGATGACTACTCGCTCTTTTTCAATAGGTACTGCAACCCGTGCTGTTTCTGTCTCGATGTGCTTCCCAAGTGTTACTTCCCCTGTTTTGACGCGGTTTTTGCTAGCAATTAGTCGTTCTTCATACAGTTTGAAGGTTTCATGCTTCTGCTCATCCAAATTGTAAAGGGATGGTTCTTGTTGATAATTGTATGTGTCGCGATTGTGAGTTACATCGCTAGACACAGGACGATAAGCTCTGCGTACTTGCTCTTCATAATCGTAATCAACAGTCATGCTCTCTTTATACTCAGGCAAACGTTCCACTTGCTGCTTGCTAAGCCCATCGACATAGACACGCTTGGCGTTATAATCGATGCGGGAAAGACCAATGGGGAGTAATATTTTTTTACCTGTAGAATTAAATTCGGTTTCTATGACTAAATAGCGAAAACGACCTTCCACATCTACTAGCGCGTCAGCGATTGAACCTACTCTCTCTCCTCCTTCTGTGTAGAGACTCAAAGCCTTGACGTCTTCACCACCAAACGTTTCTTTGTAATTTGGGTCAAAGTCTGCAAGTTTGTAAAGAGGCATAATACTATTACCAAGATCAATTAAAGAATATCTTTTTTTAGTATAAAAGTTGATTTTGTTGTTTTCATCCTGCTGGCGACTTAATTTAAGTGATGAATATTAGCCATTTATGATTATTTTTTGAATGAAGGAATTCATGACTAACTCTAAATATATATTCCTAAAGATTGAATATGATTGAGTTGAATTGAAACTTGCCATTGCCTATGAGTTTGAAAATAACATTTATCTAGTAAATCCAACACCTTACCATTGGGGTGAGGTTTTTGTTTAATTTTTGTAAAAATGTCTGCTCAATTTTGGTTATCACAGTTAGAACAACACCGAGCGATCGCAGTGGTTCGTGCACAAGAATTGTCATTGGGACGCCAAATGGCTTTGGCTGCTGCATGTGGGGGAATGCGGTTAATTGAAATAACCTGGAATAGCGATGGCGCTACGGAATTAATCGCGCAACTACGTGCTGAATTACCCACCTGCACCATTGGCACTGGTACACTATTCAATTTGCAGCAGATGCAACAAGCAATCAAGTCTGGGGCGCAATTTCTCTTTACTCCCCACGTTGATGAAGCTTTGATTCAAGCAGCAGTTGCTCTAGGTATACCGATTATACCAGGAGCGCTCTCCCCTACAGAAATCGTCACAGCTTGGGCTAGTGGAGCAAGTTGTGTGAAGGTGTTTCCTGTGCAAGCAGTGGGAGGCGCTAACTATATAAGAAGTCTACAAGCACCACTGGGGCACATTCCGTTAATTCCCACAGGGGGTGTCACCTTGGACAATGCTAAGGAATTTTTACAAGCAGGGGCTTTAGCCGTCGGTTTGGGTAGTCAATTATTTCCCAAGCAACTTGTAGCAGCCCAAGATTGGCTGGCGATCGCGAAACTCGCTACAAACCTACTCCAACAGTTAATTTAGGAATAGGGAGTGGGGAGTGGGGAGTGGGGAGTGGGGAGTGGTGTGATGATTTGTTTGTAGTAGTCCTGAGTCCTCATGAAGAGTCGGGTGCGTCAATCTCAACCAGCAAATCTTATCAAGGGTGCTATTGGCTTATGAGTTTTTGCCTTGCGGACTTTGTTTGAATATAGCAATGCTATTTGATTTACAAACACCTCTTCCTTGTCCCCCTTGTCCCCCTTGTTCGGATCTCAATTAGGATTGCTATAGCCTCACCTGTGTCGGGGACTGTTGGGAATTATAAAAGCTGAAAGCTTTCCCGAAACTTTGTCATTTAAGTGGGTGTACTATGAAAAGTTTGATTTCTCGTAAGTGGGTGCGTCCCTTGAAACTACTTCTCACGGGTGCAGTGCTCAGTTTGATTATTGTTAATGCTGCTGTAAGTGAGGTTTGGGCGAATTCAACATCACAAATGATTCAACAACAAATGCAGGCGCTGCAACAATCAAATCAGCGATGGATTCAAATTAACCTCACAACGCAACGGTTAACTGCTTGGGAAGGTGGAACACCTGTCTATGCAGTGATGATTTCTTCTGGCAAAAAATCTACCCCCACTCTCACTGGTGTTTTTAACATTCAATCTAAGCATAAGGTTGCCAGGATGCAGGGCGAGGACTATGACATTTCCAATGTCCCATATGCCATGTATTATCAGGGTAACTATGCTATTCACGGAGCATACTGGCATCGAAAATTTGGCACACAAATTACCCACGGCTGTGTCAATGTAGCACCCGATCACGCTAAATGGCTTTTTCAATGGGCATCCCTAGGAACTCCAGTAATTGTACACAGGTAGTGAGAAGCTTTTGGCAATTTGGCAAGTACTCCCATTGAAGCATGAGTATCGTAAGTGCATTGATGCGGTCAAGCTTTGACATGCAGCACAACCTAAAACCTCCTCTGCCCGGCTAGCTACCGGGCTCTTTTTACAAAGGCTTTTAGTGGGTAATGCCCTGTTCTGAACAGTATTGAAGATTGTTGTGGTAGTAGGGTTGAAACTAGTGAGTTCAGAGTTAAGATTGTGATTAAGGTTAACGTCTTAGTGAAAGTCTTAGAGACAGTCAGGGTCTTAGTCAAGGTCAACGTTAGGGTCGATGACAGCGTTGTGGTTAAGGTCAAAGTCGTAGTCAACAACAGGTCTGTATAAGCGAATTAGCACGACCCCTGCTACTTGGCTTATTAACTCAACTGTGCAACAAGTTGATTTTCCATCAACGTTTCAGCGGTCAATAGGTCCTCAACGGTGATTCGCAAAAAGCGTTCGGAGTCAATTTGAAAGAAGACTTTGATGCGATCGCTTCCTGGATAACCAAGGGGTGTCAGATGGGCAATTGTTCTGGCACCATCTTTTTCGTTGAGGGGTTTGACAGAAGTTTTCTCGCTATCAAGACGGCGAGTAATCAAGCGATCGCCATCAAAATAAACTTCGGTACTGCCTGTGTCAGATCCCAATTCTCCCATAATCAATTCAATGCTGGGCTGACTCTCTATAGAAGCGCCCAACACTAATTCCACTGGCTGACCCATAGGGTAAGCTTGTCCTGCCCTAATAATCGGATGCCAGTTGTGGCGATTGTGGCGGCGGTCCCAGTAGCGGACGCCGTAGCTGTGGTAGAGAAAATCTTTCAGTTCTATGCCTTGAGCCAGATGCAAAGCCCCTTGGGCAATAGCTTCAAAGGGACGTTCGCTACGAATTTTTTCTGGTTCAAAATACTGCTGTACCCATTTTTGTACCACTGGGAGTTGTACAGTACCGCCGACTAACAAAACTGCATTAATATCTGAAGCTTCGATTCCCTGGCGTCGCGCTTGCTGTAAGAGAGTCATCATTGACTCATCGAGTAGCTCAAAAAACGAGTGTTCTTGCAGGATAGTTTCCAGGGTTTCACGGTTGATTTCTAGTTCATAGCTTTCAAACGTCTCATCGTTGAAATAAACTTCACTTGCCTGAGTTTGGGTTGACAGCTGAATTTTCAACCGTTCTGCCAATCTAATTGTTAGGGGACTTACCACCAGCCCTTGAGTTTTGGCAAAGTAATCAACTAGCCAATTATCAATATCAGTACCACCTAAATTTTGCCCAGATTTCGCTAGTACGCGAGCGGTTTTTACTTTTTGCTTAGAATCTTCGGCTAAGGACTTATTACCCCACTTGAGAATAAATCCTAAGGGGTTTTGGGTTGCTTGTAGGTTTTTGTCCAGCTGCACAAGGGACAAATCTAAGGTTCCGCCACCAAAGTCTATGACCAAGAGAATTTCTCGGTCGGCCATGCCATATCCCAAAGCAGCGGCTGTGGGTTCATCCAGCATCCGCACTTGTTCGACAGGGAGGGCTTGGCAAACTTTTAAGAGCCAGTGGCGATAGATTTCAAAGCTATCTACAGGTACGGTTAACACCAGAGACTCTAGCCCACCTTGCTGGGATGTCAATTGGGAAATTACTTGGGTGAGGAACCATTGTCCTACTTGTTCAAAGGTGACTGTCTGCTGATCTAGTTCGGGTAAGAAACCTTGGATATTTGCGCCGATCCCGCGTTTGAAACTGCGGAAAAATCGCGGATTGTTTTTCAAATCAAGACCGCGATCGCGCACTTGTTGCCCGACTATCACTTGTCCCCGTGAAGCATCTTCAACATAAACCAAGCTGGGAATTAAGGTCGGATTCAAACTTTGTTGAATTGATAAACCAGGTATGTTAAGTGTTTCTGCCTGCTGGGTTACGGGGTTCCAACGAGCAACGACTGTGTTACTGGTGCCAAAATCAATTGCTAATATCATGTTATTTCTATTTTGATTCCCCGTCGTTTCACCAGTTTTTCTTGTCCCCTCATATTCTCAGAATCTGTCGGTTGTTGTCAAGCTTTGTCAGTGTTTTTATGGACACAAATGCTATTTTTTACATGATTTTGGACTGCTGAGTCGTGAATTTTACTGAGTAATCTATCTTAGCTCTATTGTGTTCAGTAAATTACATCCTGTATAACTCCAAACATAAATGACATCGTACTTAATCCCATGCAAAAACAAAGACTGAAGGGTTACGGTACTAAGCTCATCTACCTTTTAGCGTTGATGTGCTTGGCATTAGTATTTGTGACCTTCGTTATTTGGAGGAAGAGATTTTCCTGCCAGATACAGGACTTAGATGTGTACTACAAATATTCGCTTCAGTTAATGCAGGGTCACTTGCCATATCGGGACTTTGCCCTAGAGTACCCACCCCTGGCTCTGTTGGCAATGATTCTGCCACGTCTAGTGAGTTTTGGTCAGGCGCTCAGCTTCCGCAGTTATATAGGTCTGTTTCTACTAGAAAATGTAGTATTTTGTATCCTGATGGCGCTGCTGCTTTTGAAAATTATATCCCACTGGCAGCCCAAGTCGTACTCTAGATGGACAATGCCTGCCTACGTACTACTCGTGGTCTGCTGTTCGCCACTACTCCTCTGGCGTTACGATATTTTTCCAGCACTGCTGACACAGATGGCGTTACTATCTCTATTAATTGGGCGTCCAACAAGAGCAGGCATATGGCTTGGTTTTGGCATCGCTGCCAAGCTTTACCCAATCTTTATTCTACCGATTTTCAGCATTTACTATCTTGCCAGTAGGCAGTATCGTGGGCTGCGACGCTTGCTTATGGGAACTGTGGGAGCTACTTGCTTGACGCTGCTGCCTTTCGCGCTAGTTGCCGGGGGACAGATGCTTTCGTTCTTGCGGTACCATCAGTTACGTGGTATACAGATAGAGAGTACTGCTTCTGGGGCAATACTTTTAGCTCAGTCACTGGGATTGACAAAGGTAAGTACGGTTTTTAACTACGGATCGAGGAATATCCAGTCACCTTTGGCTGACAGCATTGTGAGGTGGCTGCCGTTGATATTTATTCTGGCTTTTGTTGGAGTTATTGCCAGTTGTCTGAGTTGCTTTCGCTTTGAGTATGGAACAAGTGGTATAATTTCGTCTAAAAGTCTCGTTGGTTACATTATTGCTACGCTGTTAGTGTTTATAGCGTTTGGCAAGGTTTTCTCACCACAGTACCTTATCTGGCTTTTACCGTTTGCGCCGTTGCTACGCCTAGGGCAGATAGGTTTAGCGATCGCTATTTTCACCACAACGATGATCATCTTCCCTGGTTACTATAACTACTTGAAGGATATGCAGCCTCTGTTCGTGCTGTTGTTGAATTTACGTAACATGATGGTAATTTTACTACTTATATGGTTGCTTGGAGAACATCTGCCAGCTTCGTACAAACTTGGATTCAGTCGTAGATAGTTGATGTAAATTTGTTTTGGGAAAATCAGAGTGGATTGAATTTTATTCAGTATTGATCGTGTTATTGTGTTTTATTTATTACTAATAATTATTTAAATATTGTGCATATTTTCTTTAAAATGATAAGATTTATGAAGTTTTATTCTATTTTCCAACAATAATCTTGCATTTCCAAATAAAAAGCATTGTGTACTGCCTTGTACTAAGTTGCGGTAATACGTCCAGTTTCCCTCTGCCCTGGGAGACGTTGGCGAGGCGATCAGTTCAGTATTTTATCTTGCTGAAAGTTATTTAGTATCAGCCTATACTTTTAATTTGTAGACTTGGCTACTACCTTTTGGTTTTACTGTCAAGCATATTAAATTTTTTTTAATATAATAATAGATAAGTTTGACGTCAGGAGCTAAAGAAGTTAACAAGTCGAAGAATGATCACGCCGGAATTTCACATGTAGCTAAAACTGCTGCTAGTAAATTCCTCACAATCATCAAGTTCTTCATCAATGGAGCAGAAAATAATGAATAACCAGCAACCACCAGAAGCTCAGGAATTCTTGGGTAATCTCAAAAACGGGATTTGGCTATTTGGTATATCATCTTGGCTATTTGGGATTACTGATCGCAGCATCGCTTCATTTTCGGACGGCTATCTATCTGCTTTAGATCTGACGCAACTATTCACCGCTGCGACATTCTTTGCTGCATGGCTATTTCTAAAGCCCATATCTAGAGCCTAATACTATTTTGGGCTGTTAATTGCTTGGAACATCCGTCGTGCTTGGCGATCATATTGTAAAGAGTTGGAAAGTTGAGGATGTGAGGAAGAAAATTTTTTACAGCCAAGGAGGTCAAGGACGGGCACTCCGTCATATAGTCGTGGGGAAGATTCGGCAATTTTCCCCAAATTTTTCCTAATCTCCACTCATCAGGCTAATCATGGCAACCAAAAATCAGGCAGGATAGATTTCCCGATTTGACGCAGAGTTTTGTTAATCGCCTTTGCAAATTGAATATGTATTTCATCTGCTTCAACTGGTAAAATCTTTGCTAGTGTACCCTCTCCTAAATAGGAAATCACTTTATTTGCAGCCTCCAAACCAGTAACGTAAGCCTTTTCTTGCGACCATGAACCTTGGCGATTCACAATCCAATCACCACTCATGAACACATTTTCAAAACTAGTTTTTACAGGTAACATATAGCGATAGCTACCAGGAGCAAAGTGTGATACGGCCTTCTGTAACCGAATCACACTCCTATCAATTACCTTCGCCTCCCGAAACCCTGGGACACAAATTGCTAAATAACGTTGGACTAGCGACACAATTTCCTCATCTTCTAGGGTAAGAAATTGATTTGCGTGATAAAAATCAGCTTCAATAACTGACCCAGGTTCAGCCTGATATTCATCATGAAGTGCATTTAAATCAAAAAAAGTCCATCCTGTGGTGGCATCAAACCCAAAGCAAGCATTAGAAGGACGGGGAATATTAATTTTGCGTTCAAACCACAACCGAGTTGCCAAAACGTCAATTGCTCCCAAATTGCTAATATTCCGGAATTCCTCACGGCTGTGCAAGCTGGGGCTGCTTGATAAAATCTTTTTCATGCCAGTGATACCAACAGCAAAAATCACTGCATCTGTCTGAAAAACTTCATCACCGCAGACAACTCCTGTTGCCCGATTATGACTGTCAACAATTAAGTCGGTAACTCGGCGGTTGGCTAGTACTCTCGCCCCAGCTTTTTCAATGCGTTCTAACCAAGGGCGAAAGATTTTTTCTCCCACTGTTCCCCGACACCAAACTACATCAAAATCAGGTTGATGCGCCAGAATAAAAAAATAAAGCATCCCTAAAGCCGCCGCCGCCGAACACTGTTCCCCAGAGGCAAACAAGCCTACCAATAACATTGGTTCAAAAGATTCACGATAAAGTCGTGCAGAAACACCAAATTGTTTGAACAATTCTCGGGCAGTTACAAAGTCATAACGTCGCCAAGCTTCCTCGGAATTATCAAAATCAATGACGGCGTAAAGTAAAGGTAAGGCGCTGAGACGGTCAATTAATGGTAGACGCTTAAACTGTGTGTAGAGAAAAGTTCCCAGAGGCGTGGGGAGTCGTGGCAAGTGTTGAAAAATTGGGGATTCAACTTCCAATCCCACTGTGGAATATTGAGATGAACGAGTCCACGTGGTAAACGGACTAATTCCTAATTCATTGATCAGGGAAAAGATATTTCTGTAAGGATACCAGAAGCCATGAATGCCTGCTTCTACGGAACGTCCTGCTGCTGTTTTCCAACCTGCTACTAGTCCACCAGCATAGGAACCTGCTTCTAGAAGTGTCACATCGTAACCTTGTTTTGCCAAATGATAAGATGCCCCTAACCCAGCCCAACCTGCACCAACGACTACCACCCGTTTGCCTTGTGACACTTCTGACATATCAGCCTCCGGTTTTTTATTCCACTATCATAGTACTCGTGCAAACAAACCCGGTTATGACTAAATACTGCGTAGGTTTTGAATATTCGTAGGTTGGGTTGAGGCAATGCGTTACCTCATATCTTGCACAATTCCATTTGGATGTCAATTCCAAGACTTACGTGCCAGACAGTACGAACCAACGATAAACCCCTAAAAGGGATCACCTTGTGCCTGCTTTGAACTTTCCCAACATCGCTTCAAGATTTTCTTGTTGGTAAATAGAGCTACTCTCTGGCTTGTTCGATGGAAGTTACAGCGATCGCTCAACCTTTCCAACCCGAATGGATTGTCTACTAGGCATTGCACCGAGATAGCTGTAAAAACCTGCACTCCGGACCTCACTCATGCTTGATTTCTCGTTACCAAACACGATTTTTTTGACCATAATGTAGCAAATTATCAAACCCAGACGGGATAAGGCTATAGGCTCAATACCTCATGGGCTAGAAACTTGCCCTTAACTTCGCATTTTGCTAAGATTATCCTAATCCCTTTTTAGAGAAGGGAGATTTAACTGACACAAAGAGAAAAGATATGTGCATTTTTTTACTATTAAATAAATCAAAATGCGAATTATTACTGAGAAACGACTCAAACAAGCTTGTGAAAAGTACCCCGATGCCGAACCTGGCATACGGGCTTGGAAAAAGCTTGTAAAAGAACAAGACTGGAATAGTTTTGATGATGTTAAAACTACTTCCCTTTTTGCTCCAGATGCAGTCAAAAACTTCGTCATTTTTGATATTGGAGGTAATAAATATAGGTTGATAACCTGTATTAACTATAAGACTAAGGCTATATATATTCGTGAATTTATAACTCATGCAGAATACGATAAAGATAAATGGAAGAATGACGAATGGTTTGATAGCTAGCCTTTAATTAGAGGTACTATCAAGCAAGTAGAACTAGGATTGCTCAAGCTTTAATCTTAGTTCTACCTGGCAAAATTGGAATATACCATAATGATGAAATGTCACACAAAACTACCTACACAGAATTACTTACATCTTTTCCCCCACGCCCCATAAAATCTGAGGATGATTTTGAAAAAACTCAGGCAGTTATTGATAAAATGCTTGATAAAGGAGAGTTAACAGAGGAGGAAGAAGACTATCTCAACCTGCTAGGAATGGTGATTTATGAATATGAATCACAACAAGATTTAGTACCAGATATTTATGGGGTAGACCTTCTCAAGGTTTTAATTTCTGAATTAAATCTAAAACAAAAAGATTTAGTTCCTATTTTTAAAACTGAATCGATTGTTTCTGATGTGCTAAATGGTAAACGTAAGTTAACAGTCGAGCATATTCAAAAACTTGCTGAATTCTTTAAAGTTTCGCCTGCTGTATTCTTAAGAGTGAAGTTCTCAGATAGAGATTTTTTGGAAGTAGCTTAGTCTAACAATCAAGCATTTACTGCAAATAGATGATTGCTTACATCAAGAAAAAATATTGGAAAAAGGAAAGCCGCTAATAGGCTACGACAAAAAGCCCTCAGATGTTTTCTCTGAGGGCTTTTGGAGGAAATAGGTGTAAAAAGTTTACTAAAACAATTGTACTACTATTGATCTCCCGTCAACTCTTTGAACTGGGCATAAGCTTCCTGACATGCGGCTGAACCGCCCTTTTTACACTGCCAGAGCAACCCAACCTACACATTTTTATTTTTTAGGCAAAACCTACGCAGTATTGGGTTATCACTAAATCTTTGGTTTACCAACCAAATACTTATGAAGACACTTGGGTTGACATTTTGTATAAAAATATACTTTAATCACAAAGGACTACCAAACAAAGAGTACTTGCGGTTAATATTGAGTTCAGAGTATAACCGAAAACATGTTGATCGCTTCATGGGGAATAATCTAATGAGTCAATTAGCCAATGTGAAAATCAGCCTGAATGACTTTCAAGTTCGGGATGGCATTTATTTCCCGAAAGACTACGAACAGTTGAATAGTACTGAACAAAAACAAAGATGGGACAAAATTGGCAAAACATACTATGGTTCCCAAAAGATTGAGGAAGCAGCAGCAACAGCGCCAATTAAACAAGACTACACTCTTCTCACTGGAAAGCCAGGAGGTACTTGGAGTAAATTTACTGTAAACCAATCTGTTGATTCTATTCTTGAGATTGGCTGTGGTTACGGGAGAATTCCTTTGTTTCTTTCAAAAGAAAAAAATCTGAGATGTCAGAAATATTACGGAGTTGACATTTCTGAACCTTTGCTGCGACGGTTACTCAAGTGTAAGCAAGAATATGATTTTTTCCCAGGAGCAGAGTTTAACATTATTTGCGATTCTGCAGAACTATTGCCTTTAGAAGATAATTCTATAGACTTGGCAATTTCTAACTGTGTATTTATGCACATACCAGATGCACAAATAAGAAACCTCTTGGTTGAAATATCTCGTGTACTCAAACCAGGTGGAATTTTTGTTTTTAATCATTCTTTCCACAACAAGTCTTGTCCTTCCCACATAATCCATAATTTTGTCAGAAGGCTAAACATATTTAAACAAAACCCAGTTTATCTTAAGCAATACTCAGCAGATGAAATCAAAGCAATGTTAACTGCTTCTGGAATAACTGCGAAGTGTCCGCAATATACTGTGGAACCGACGCAAGAGTATGCAATCCTGCCGCAGAAAATCAAAGGAATTCCAGTGCCTTTTGCAACACAAATAAATAACAGCATCAAGCCGTCAGATTCGAGGAGAGAAACTTTGGCTTATGGCTATAGCGCCTACAGCAATAATTGTTAGAGATTTTCTTCTACCTAGAGTGATAAGGTAGGGAATGGGGAGTGGGGACAGATTTTGACGACTCTAAAAATCTTTCACACCCAGCTTTCGTTTGCTTGCCAGACTACCAGGGGCGAACGGCGGTTCGCCCCTACGGGATGTAC
Organism: Stigonema ocellatum SAG 48.90 = DSM 106950; assembly: GCA_016903675.1. Lineage (GTDB taxonomy): Bacteria > Cyanobacteriota > Cyanobacteriia > Cyanobacteriales > Nostocaceae > Stigonema > Stigonema ocellatum. Next base: position 46,714 of record JADQBA010000066.1, read on the forward strand.
ATAAGTCTTTAACTGGACACGATATTACATAGTACTTGCTTGCAAATACGCTATTTTTATGCATATTTCTCAGACTTTGTATACACTAGAACTTAACTGAAGTATTCAAGGAGTCAGTATAGACCTAATGTCTAAAAAGCCGTTTGAAAGCCATCTGTTTGCTTCACTAACTTCTTACACAGACTCAGAAAAATGGCAAGCAAGGGTAGCGCAAGTAGCATATCGCTTTAACCGACAGTATCAAAATCAACCCTTTGAACTACCAGCAGAAGTGCAGGCGATGCCAATATATCGGGAGTGGATCGCTGGGATCTTGACAGGGAGAATAGTTTCTTCTTTCTGGGAAATTGCTGAACCTCAAAAGAACCAGCACTGTTTGGACATTGGCTGCGGTGTCAGCTTTTTGATCTATCCTTGGCGAGATTGGCAAGCATTTTTTTATGGGCAAGAAATCAGTAATGTGGCACGGGATACTCTCAATTCCCGTGGTTCGCAGTTGAACTCAAAGCTTTTCAAAGGTGTTGAGTTAGGTGCAGCTCATCAATTAAAGTACCCTTCAGCACAGTTTGATCTGGCGATCGCCACGGGATTTAGCTGCTATTTTCCACTAGAGTATTGGACTGCTGTCTTGATGGAGGTCAAACGGGTGTTGAAACCAGGAGGACAGTTTGTGTTTGACATCCTCAATCCAGAACAGCCTTTAGCAGAAGATTGGGCAGTTCTGGAAACTTATTTGGATGCCGAGGTGTTTCTAGAACCTGTGGCTGAGTGGGAAAAAATGATTAAAGCTGCTGGGGCTAAAGTAGTTGCGCGGCAATCAGGGCAATTATTTGACTTGTACAAGGTGAGGTTTTAAAACCTTAAAAATCGGCAAAACCAAAATCCCCCTCACGTTTCCGTAAGGGGGCTTCTGGTTTACATTATTAACCTGGCATCGAGCTATTTTGACAGGAGGCTACCCTCCAACTATCGTCGCCGCAACAGCGTTTCACCTCTGAGTTCGGGATGGGATCAGTGTGGTTCCACCGCACCATCAACACCAGGAAAGAATTGAGGGGGAAGG
>JADQBA010000490.1 GCA_016903675.1 Stigonema ocellatum SAG 48.90 = DSM 106950
TTTTATATAAATAAATGTACATATGTCTCCAGATTTTAAGTTCGTATTTTTTGGACAGTATCTAACACGAAAATGCTGTAATCAATATCTGGTAGGCATTACAGCTTATTTGCAGCTAATGTGGTTTCTTTGCAGTTAATGAGGGTTGTTTGCAAATAATGTGGTTTCAATTGCACCCAATGTGGTTTTGAAACCCCTCTTATTTGCAGCTACTGTGTTTTCAATTTTTACTTGGTTGCGGTTTGAAGCGTTCTTGTTTGCAGTTCCTTACACTTATTGATAGTTCCCCTTCCACCCTCTACGATTGGTTGGAGCGTAAACATCTCCACCCGCGTCACGACAAATTGGTGGAGAGGGTTTAGGATGCCCAAAAAACAAATACCAGCAGAAGCGATAGTAGACTTGCGACGCCGATTAGATCA
>JADQBA010000401.1 GCA_016903675.1 Stigonema ocellatum SAG 48.90 = DSM 106950
TGACGATGTCGGCTTAAAAAAATAATTTTATGCAGTTCAATCTCAATCATTATCCTTATCCTTCCCAACATCGAGTTATTTTAGGCAGAAAATATGCGGTTGCTACTAGTCAACATTTAGCAACCCTAGCTGGAATAGAAATATTTTTAGCAGGAGGAAATGCGGTTGATGCTGCGGTTGCTACTGCAATTGCTTTAACTGTTGTTGAACCTACATCAAATGGGATTGGTTCAGATGCTTTTGCGATTGTTTGGGATGGGAAATTACATGGTCTTAATGCTTCAGGAAAAAGTCCTCAAAATCTGGATTTAAAATCCTACCTGGAAATGGACAAAATCCCTCGACTGGGATGGTTGTCTGTGACTGTTCCTGGGGCGGTGTCTGCTTGGTATCAATTATGGAAACACTGGGGGAAATTACCATTTGAGCAGCTATTTACTCCAGCAATTCGTTATGCAGAAAAAGGGTTCTCTGTCTCTCCCATAACCGCACAAGCTTGGCAACGTCAAGAAAAAATTTATCTGCCTTTAACTTCCCCAGAATTCCAACCGTTTAAACAAGTATTTTTTCCTGATAATCGCGCTCCCAGAACAGGAGAAATATGGGGAAGCTCATGGTTTGCAGAAACGTTAAGAGAAATTGCTAACACCGGAGGAGAAAGTTTTTATCGAGGAAAATTAGCGGCAGCAATCACTAATTTTTCTGCTAACACAGGAGGATATTTAACGACAGATGATTTAGCCAATCAGCAACCAATCTGGATCGACCCAATCTCAACTCAATACAAGCAATTACAAGTGTGGGAAATTCCCCCCAATGGTCAAGGAATTGCCGCATTGATGGCACTGAATATTTTAGAGTCTTTGAGAATTGAAAATTATTCTCGTGATTCGGTCGAAAGTTTTCACTATCAAATTGAAGCAATGAAACTTGCTTTCGCTGACGTTTATTCTCATGTCTGTGATCCAGATTTTATGAAAATTTCTGTTAATCAGCTCCTAGATAAAAATTATGCTAAACAGCGTCAATCACTAATCGAAGATACGGCAATTTCTCTTGCAAGTACAGGAATACCTCAAGGAGGGACTGTTTATTTATGTACTGCCGATCCAGACTTAATGGTATCGTTTATTCAATCTAACTATGAAGGATTTGGTAGCGGTATTCTCATTCCTGATACCGGAATTTCTTTACAATGTCGAGCATTAGGATTTACTTTAGAAGGGGGACATCCTAATCAAATTGCACCAGGAAAGCGTCCATTTCACACTATTATACCCGGTTTTCTAACTAAAGACAATCAACCTCTAGGTCCTTTTGGAGTTATGGGTGCGCCAATGCAACCACAAGGGCATCTACAAATGGTGGTTAATTTATCTGACTATCAAATGAATCCTCAAGCTGCTTTAGATGCACCTAGATGGCGATTTTTAGCAGGAAATAAGATCCTCTTAGAAAGGGGTGTAACTCCTGAAATTGTTGCAGGCTTAAGAAAGCGAGGTCATGATGCCGGAATTGCTTCGCAAATCATGTTTGGTAAAGGGCAAATGATTTTGAGACATAATGGAGTATTAGTTGCTGCAAGTGAATCTCGTTCTGATGGGTTAGCATTAGCGTATTAAAAAGAATGGCCGCGATGTAAAGGCAATTTTGAGAAATGGCTT
>JADQBA010000288.1 GCA_016903675.1 Stigonema ocellatum SAG 48.90 = DSM 106950
CAGCCATCCTCCCCTTTCGGGTTTAGGCTGAACGAATCGCACCCGAATTTCCTTGAGGGTACTCATAGAACCCGAAGATTCTATCATCAATTTCCCCCGACGGCTTTTTATAGTAGGGAAAACTCCCAACCCTACTCGTTTGATGTTGACTGCCGCGTTGATATCACGGTTTATAATGCCAACATTACACGCTTTACAATCGTGAATCCTATCTGACAACTCTTTAGGGACATAGGCGTCACAATTGCAACAAATCTGGCTTGTGTAGTTTGGTTTTACCTTGATAACTTGTCCCCCAGTTTTCTCGACTATGTAAGACAAAATATCAACAAACTGCCCAAAGCCTGCATCTAAAAAACTTTTGTTTAACCCGCTTTTTTGAGCTTGTTTGTTAGGTACGAACTTTCCGTTTTCATCTTGTTTTGCTTTATTTCGTTTAGTCAAGTTCTTTAAGTCTAAGTTTTCCACAAAGAAAACTTTCTTGCCAGTTCTTGTTAGCTGATGACTTGTTTTGAAATGATGGTCAAGACGAGAACGAGCAATATGAAGATGTAGTTTAGCCTCTTTCTTAGCAAGCTTACGCCTCTTTCTAGATCCTTTTTTCTTAGCGGATTTTTTCTGAGATATTTTTGCTAACTTGTCTTGGTTTTTGCGAAACGCTTTTACAGATGGAAGTAGCTTACCTTCAGAAGTAGCAATAAAAACGTCTCCATCTAATACCGCATCTAAACCGCTAGAGTTCTCAACAGTTGAAGTAATCTCTATTGATGGAGCATCAGGTACTGATTTGTATAAGAGCGATAAACTGATATACCAACCATCTGCTTTTTTGGAAATAATACAAGTTCTTACCTTATTTCCAACTGGTATTGGTCGATGAAGGATTATTTCTACTTCTCCTATTTTGGGAAGCTTAATTCGATTACCATTAATCCAACTATCCAAAGCTTGAGGATAAGTAAATGACTTGAAACTTGATTCCGATTTGAATCGAGGTTTACCACTGCGCTTACCGTTCTTGTCGCCTTTGATGTAACGGTCAAATGCTAAATGTACTCTTTTAACGGTGTCTTGCAAAACTTGAGAGTAAACACTACTAAGGTCTAGCAACTCTCCAGACCATTCAACCAAAATTAAATCTTCTTTGAGGAAGGGTAATAAGTCTTGATGTGTATTGTAGTTAGGATTAACTCTAAATTCTGGAAGTGGACAAGAGATGATTGAACAGCTATTTATGGGACAACGATTGTTCTCCCACCAATCTAATTTATCGCCCAACATTCTGTTATAAAGATACTGGCACAATCTTCTTACATGGTTAAGTCTAAGTTTTTGTTCAGTATTAGGCTTGATGCGATATTGATAGCTAACCTTCATTCTTGTCTCACCTCCTAGGTTTTTGTTCGTTATAACTATGTTAGCATGGCGAGGAAGTGATGAGGAAAAAAATGAAAGATAAATACATCAGCGTTAGAACAAAAGAACGAAGATTGAATAAGCTTCGCAGAGGGTGCTTCACTATCCGCGAAGCATACAATGACTCAAGTGATTGATGAGTTAATTGATTCGTTGAAAATGCTATTAGGTTGGCAACTCCTCAACCATCCCACTCCCTCATCAACCTAATAGTTGATATTAGTCGGGAATGGTTTCGTCATTGCCCGGTCATTCATCCCAACACCTATCCTAGATAGGATTTGGTGTGGGACTTCTGCCCGAAAGAGTTAAAACCCACATGGGATAAAGTATTATGCACCTTTTCAACCGTGTAAAATTTCGTACACCAGAAAGCGTAGAACTAGAATTCAATCTGGCTGGTATCGGTAATCGGGCTTGGGCATTAGTCATTGACTATCACATTTTAGCTGCCATTTTGATACTGTTCCTCATCGTTTGCACAAAACTTTTCAATCAATTAGCCCATGTTTTGACACCAATTTTCCGTGCTAAGGTAAATTTTTGGTTATTGGCGATCGCAGTCCTCATTAGCTTCAGTATTTACACTTCCTATTTTGTGTTTTTTGAAACACTATGGCAAGGTCAAACCCCTGGTAAACGCTTTGCTAAAATTCGTGTTGTTCGCGATGATGGTAGACCTATCGGTCTGCAACATGCAACACTACGTGCATTATTGCGACCCTTTGATGAATTCTTATTTCTAGGCGCTTTTTTAATCATGTTTAGTCGCAGCGAAAAGCGCCTAGGTGATTTAGCAGCTGGTACCATTGTGATTGAAAACCAAACACATACTGCATCGACGACTTTTACAGCTTCAGAACAAGCAAAGTCAGTCTGCGAGCAACTGCTACCAATAGCTGATTTGTCAGCCATGTTGCCTGATGACTTTGCTGTTATTCGTGAATATTTGCTCAGACGTAGCGTTATGACACCAAAAGCAAGAACCTCAGTAGCTCTAAAACTAGCACAACAGCTTGTAGATATTATTAACTTAGAAAAAATCCCAGAAACTGTCAACCCTGATACCTTTGTAGAAGCAGTTTACTTAGCATATCAAAGAATTATGAATTATGAATTATGAATTATGAATTATGAATTAGGAATTAGGAATTAACTCCTAACTCCTAACTCCTAACTCCTAACTCCTAACTCCCCATTCCCCATTCCCCATTCCCCATTCCCCACTCCCCATTCCTAACTCCCCATTCCTAACTCCACTATTGGCCAGTCTGGTTGACGATAATAATGGGTCATGTCATCAAACTTGCGCAGTTCGGCGCGGCGGATGACAAATTCTGGCGGACTCAATAGCCACTGCTGATTCAAGTCTGCAAGCATAGTAGAAAAGCGATCGCGGTCTAGGTCGGGTGCAACCTCTCCAAAATAGCCTAGTGTTACGTGGGCTGTGAAGTGGTAATTTTGTTCAATCCCCAATGCCATAAGTTTGGGATTTTGAAAAATTGCTCGGCGCAGGTTAACAATCTGCTCATAGCAATCTTTATCCTGGGGTACTAAACAAACGCCTACAGATCTTGGCATGACGATCAACCCTAGCATTTGCCAGCAAATAGGACGAGTTGTGTCTGTCATGGATTGCTGATATTGCTCAAAGATTTCAGTGAAGGAAGAGTGTAACTGCTGTTCAAATGCTGGATTTTTATCGCAAATGTCGAGGTAAGCGCTTTCCCAAATTAAGTCTGCTAACGTTAGATGAAAGCTAGCAGGAGGTACAGGCACGATTAAATCATGATCCAGAGGCAACTGCAAAAGTTCCTGTTGGTAACCCTGCAAGTTGGTATAGAAAGCAAAGTTTTCTGACTCTTTTTCCTCACTTGGTGGGGTCATTACTGCATAGCCTGGAAAAGGCATTGCGCGTCTTTTTCCATCTGAGGTCAGGCAAAATTTAGAAGATTCCTGGATATGCTGGATTTGGGACTTGTAGGCTTCTGGCAAAGTCATCCGCGCTACCCGATTCAAGTAAGTTTGATAGTTGTCGTCCAACTTTTATATCCTCGCGCTCTCACTTACTTGATTTTAAGCAAAGTTACTCCCTTTTACTTTCTAGTTAAATTTCCTATGCCTATCTACTTTTACTGGGGTGAGGATGATTTCGCCATGGAAAAGGCGGTTGTGCTTCTGCGCGATCGCGTCCTTGATCCTCAATGGACAAGTTTTAACTATAACTCACTCGCACAAGATGAAACCGATGCTGTGATCAGCGCGTTAAATCAAGCCATGACACCACCCTTTGGATCTGGTGGGCGCTTGGTTTGGTTGATAAATAGCACCATCTGCCAGCACTGCCCTGACAACGTCTTAGCAGAATTACAGCGAACCCTGCCTGTCATTCCTGAAAACTCCTGTTTATTGCTCACCAGTAATAATAAACCTGACGAGCGCCTCAAATCTACCAAACTTTTGCAAAAATTTGCCCAATTCCAGGAATTTCCCCTCATTCCTCCCTGGAAGACGGAATTATTGGTACAGTCTGTCAAGCAAGCTGCTCAAACTGTGGGTGTAAAATTGACTACTAATGGTGTGGATATATTGGTAGAGGCGGTAGGCAATGATACACGGCTACTTTATAATGAGCTAGAAAAATTAAGGCTTTATGCTGTAGATTTAAACCAACCTTTAGATGGAGACGCAGTTGCTCAGTTAGTAAAAAATACAACCCAGAATAGTTTACAATTGGCAGTAGCAATCCGAACAGGAGACACAGGTAAAGCTTTGACGATCTTAGCCGATCTCCTAGCTGCTGGTGAGCCTCCTTTAAGGATAGTTGCTACACTGATTGGTCAATTTCGCACATGGTTATGGGTAAAGATCATGATGGAAAGTGGTGAACGCAATCAACAAGCGATCGCCCAAGCTGTTGAGATAGGCAACCCTAATCGCATCTACTATTTACAGAAAGAAGTCAACTCCCTAGCGGTGCAGCAACTTATTACCACCTTACCCCTTCTACTGGAGCTAGAAGTTAGTCTCAAGCAAGGAGTATCGGAGAACACCGCACTTCAAACTAAAGTCATACAGCTATGTCAAGTTTTCCGAAGTAGATAAAATATTCCTGGACAAGGGGGACAAGGGGGACAAGGGGGACAAGGGGGACAAGGAAGCTGCGCGAAAATTCACAATTCACAATTTAAACCATTTTTGACTTTTGAATGCGTGACTTTTGACGAACCCAAAGGGGCGGGTGTTTGTAATTCCTCCACGGATTGCTATAGTTAGGGTCGTCATTTGGCCTAAATTTGTCGTAAGGGAATTATATTATGTCCGGTTGAATACCCATAGTAAAGACTGACGCACCGGACGCACCGGACGCATCGGACGCATCGGACGCGGAGAGGTTTTTATTATGGGCAATTAGACGGACATGATATTAGTCATTGGTAAAGGTTTTAGGCATGTTTACTTTTCGTTACATAGTTATGTTTATTTCCACTCACCTACTTACAAACGTTTGATAGAGAAATTCGTGCAGGAGTTAGAAACATCTCTCCCTTGTCCCCTTGTCCCCCTTGTCCCCCTTGTCCCCCTTGTCCCCCTTGTCCCCCTTGTCCCCCAAGTCTTCCTTGTTCGGATTTTAAATAGAATTGCTGTAAAGTCTTTTGGTGGAACTTCTCTCTCTTAAAATAATTCAAAGTTATTAACTTAATTCCCACTGTAGTTGTTTCTCAAGAGAGAAAATGAAGATATTTTACAATTTTTGTTTCCAACTTAGCTTAACATGGATACTTTTTCCATCCTTGTTTTTAGGGAATTTTGCCACTAGAGGTTTAATTTCCACCGCTTTAGTCTTTAATTCAAAAGTTAACGCTCAAACTCAAACTCCAGCACCAGTTAACAATGATGAAGTTCAGAGCTATGCCCGAGCTATGTTAGCAATGGAGCCAGCGCGTCAACAAGCCTTTGAAGAAATTAAGAAAATTCTGGGTAGTGCGGAACCTCCTAAGATTGTTTGTAATGATTCCAACAGCCTAAGTAGTCTTCCCAGCAAGGCTCGAGATATAGCTATGAAATACTGCAACCGCTATCAAAAAGTAGTTGAAGATAATGGTCTAACCATTGAGCGCTTCAATAAGCTGACTGTAGATATACAAAATAATGAGACTTTAAAACGGCAGATTTACAATACATTACTTCGCCTACAAAAGAGTTCTAGCTCTCAATAAAAGAATTATGAATGCTGAATTATTAACCCCAAGTAGCTAGTTATCTTCCACTGCTAACGCATCGTGTCAGCCCCTTCTCAGTAGCAAAGACGCACTCGCGTTCGGGTTCGTTAAAAGTCAAAATTCAAAAGTTATTTAAGCAATAAAATCCCTTCCAGGTAAAAAATGGAGGGGTATCATGTTAAACGAAATAATAACGATTTAGAGCTTGTTTTCAAAGTCCTTAGTGATGTATCAAATACTTTTAGATAGAACTAAATCCCCCTT
>JADQBA010000266.1 GCA_016903675.1 Stigonema ocellatum SAG 48.90 = DSM 106950
AGGTTTGTGTCAGGTTTGCCAATAAGTTCAAAAAATATTTGTGGCAGTTCCTTAATGAGTTTGTAGAAAAGGGTATCTGTTTTCACTAATTTAACCCATATTTATCTGTATTAAAGTAATTGGGGATGCTAAGGTGCGATCGCTCCTTTACCCAGCTTGACAAAGCTACAGCGTTAAGAAAGGCGATGCTGGCTACTAAGCAAAAGTATGGCAGTCCTTCGCAGTGGGCTGCATTTACGTTGATTGGGGAAGCGGAGTAGATTTCTTGCAAAAGTCCCAAAAAATGAATAATTAACTGCTGGCCGGCGCTCTGCCTGCCTTAGCGTCTTTGCGCCTTTGCGTGAGCTAAAAATTCTTTCGGTAATCTTAAGCACGGTTCGGGAGTTTTCTTCACTCACAAACTCGCCAAAATTTCCAGCTTCTCCTGCCAATCCTCGTCAGATCGCAGAGTCAGAACATAATAACCAGTATTATACTTGAGATTATCCCGCTCAATCCGGTCTTGCTTGCGTTTTTCAGGACTATCATGCACCGAACCATCACAAAAAAGAGCGTATCTTTCTCCTCTATAAATAAAATCAGGCTTGCAATTCGCTTCTGGAATCAATTCCTGGGCAGTATCTGGTAGTTTATACCCCCGTTGATAAATTTCCTGTAACACCACTTGCTCAAACTCTGAATGTGGGTCTGTTTGTTCCAGTAACTTTTGATACTGCTCCTCACGGGGCATTCCCTCTCTCTGAACTGCACTTTTTCCTAGTTCGTCAAGCAAGGGTTTGATCAGATGGCGGTTGATTAAGGCATGGTCGAACTGATTGCGGTAAGAAAGTAAGCATTCGTAACAAGCTTGGACACAACTGTCTTTAGGTTCTTGGAAATGGCAAATGTCCAAAGCCGCTGCGGCAATTTTCTCAAAAGCATCACTGTTTTCTAAAAGTTGGGAAAGGACTCCCGCCCCACCTTCTGCTGCTTCCCAGAATAGTAAATATTTGCCGTCTCCTAATCTTTCAGAGTCGAGTTCATCGGCTTCTAATTTGTATACTGCTTGAATTGCTGTTTCTAGGGTGTATTGTAGGGTGGCAATAAAAGCTTCTCTGTTTTCAGTAGGAACACTTAACGGTTCCACAACCAAGATGTTGCAAGTATCATCCACCATTAAGTTCACTTCAGTGTGCAAGTTTTCCGCAACGAGTTCTTTTTTAGCATCACCCCAAATACCAGTTTTGGCATCGAGTTTAAACCCTCGTTCTTCTGTGTTCTTCTTCAATCCTCGATTTATCCGCCAGATGGTAGCTGTCGCACCATAGGTTAATTTGAACAGTGGCGTCCCATCAGCACTTTGGACAATAGCTGATTCCCGCTTTTGAGATGCGTAGCGGAAGTGGGTGGTGATGTTGTAGCCGTACTTGAGACGTTCTTCTTCATCGCACGTGATGCGTTCTCGACGGCGTGTAAAGGCTGTTTCCATCGGCAACACGCGGGTAAGTTTGGCGACATTGTTACGGCTATCTGGTTTGATTTGGGCACCGCAGTTTTGGCATGTGTCGCGGAAATCACCTTCGTGGAAATAACCACAGTTAAAGCAAACACTCACCCTTTTATACTCGTTTTCAATACCGCTTACGGGGACTTTGGTTTTTGCCACCATAAATTTACTACCCTCATAGTAAACAATATTACTTGGGGCAAATTCCCGTAACGCCACACTGCGGGGACGGGAGATAAATTCACCGCCTTCTCCGGCTGGAATATATGCCCGGACTGGTAGGCGGGGGAAGTTAAATCCAGGTAAAAATCCTTCAGCGGCAAAGTACCGATAGGGATAAAATTCAAACTCAGTACGATTCTTCCCTTGCGTATTTCCTACCAGCAGGTCAACTTGGCGTTGTGCTTCTCGCGCTTGATTTTCCGCATTTTTACGGTCTTCTTGGGTCACATCGCCTCTGGCGGAACGGTCGATGATGCGGCGGGCGGCTTCTAATTGGGTCACTGCATCGCTGTATAGTTTGCGCCAGCGATAGCGAAGCGCTGCTGCGAAGCGCAGATCGCACCCCTGTCTGTCGAAAACATTAAATGCATTTTCGAGGGTCTGTTGTAACCAATTTACAGAATACCAAGAAGCTTTTTGCAGGTCGTTTTGGCAGAAAATATCAGAGAGGATGGACTGGGTGGCGTGGAGACATGCGGCTAGTTTGGCTGAACTGAGGGTCAGCGAGGCACGGATATCCTGTTTAAGGGGATAACCTTCTAGTTCCAAATCTAGAACTTTATTCATGGAATCGTCCAAGTAAACCCCAGTGTGTGCTAGCCAAATCGAATACACATGGGATTTAATTAAATCCTGGTTTGCGAGTTCCAGCTTGGGTGGGGCGACGACCCCAGCGACCATTTGATTTTGGCGTTTGAAGAAGTACTGGTCATGACCGCTACCGATGGAGGCGTAAGTAAATACCAAGGCTTCCTGTCCACCTCTACCAGCGCGTCCGCTACGTTGGGCGTAGTTGGCGGGACTGGGGGGAACGTTTCGCAGGTGGACGACACTGAGGTCGGAAATGTCTATCCCCAATTCCATTGTTGGGGAACAAAATAACGCTGCTAATGCACCTTGGCGGAATTTTTCTTCTCTTTCTTGGCGGTCTTTGTTGCTGACCTGTCCCGTATGTTCCCGCCCTTCCATTGTTTGAATTTTTAGGGCGTTGGTTTGGTAAAATTCTTGGAAAAAGCTGTTTACAGAAAGACTGGCTTGACGATCGCCCTGCAAGCGGCGTGATGTTAATGGGTCAAGGGGAATTTCGCCCAGACGACTGGCTTTCCACACTAGGGAGTCGATGCGTAGCTGTACCTCAGATTTTTGCCGCAATAAATACCCTGCATCGCATAGGGCATTTATCAAGGTAGTCATTAAACTGTTGAATTCTGCATCGGTTAGGGGTTGGCTGCGGAGTGACCAAGTGTTTGCAGAACGCAAGAATTTTCCGATCTTACTTCTAAGAGTTAGCTTAACTTGATGGCGATCGCCACCCCCACTATTAAGAGTTGCCCAGGTAGCTTGATGTAACTGTTCATTTTCATCAAATACCCACGGTTCTTTCATTGCCTGAATGACTTCACTTTTCAGTGAGTCTTTTTGGTCTGGTTGCAAAAGTTTAGCATCCATCGCCAATTCACGGCGCAGGTGGTTCAGGAAAGCTTGGGCGACAATGAACCGTTTTTCGGGAGTCGCTTGCAGTAGAATCGGATGACGGTGTTTTTGCCAAAGGGCATTGTTACCACATTCTTCTTTCAAACCATCATACTCAATCACCAACAACCCACACTGTTCCAGATTAGGCTGAACAATCCGCCATCCCCGCCGCAAGTCTTCGTAAAGACGATATTCGATGAGTTTGCGAAACACTTCTTCATTTCGCTGTTTTCCCCTACCAAACTCAGCAGGTTGTTTTGCGTAGTCGTTTTGAGATAGTCTCATATTTTGGACAACAAGACTTGCCAACTCGCTATGGGTGAGTTGTCCTTTGTCTTGCAGTGCACCTAAAAGTGCGGCGCGTAAGAAACTGGTTTGCACAAAGTCGTTGAAATGTCCCGCTTGTAATGAAGCATCTTGACGGTTATCGGTAAAGCTGAGAATTTTTGCCGCATTGGCTTTATCTCCTGTGAAAACTTGCTTGAGACGACTGACGGTAGAAAGAGAAAGTAGAGTTGTTGCAGTACTGCGTCCTTCACTGCTAAGACGAGAAAGCTTGGCAAACTCATTTTTCCGTCCGTCATGCACTACACCACAGTTGAGACAAGTAAGAAAAGGTTTAGGAATAAACCAACAGGTTGTGGGGAGTAGAGAATCTGTGACTTTACCGTTGGGTAGGACTCTTAGTTTACGGGGAATAAACCGGGCATAATCTTTTTTAGCAACCCGCCCTTGTTTTTTAGTTTCCTTAAACCAGCTATCAGGTAATCTATCCTCATCCCTTTCATCCCAAAGTCCTGATTCATCAAGGGTAAGGTAGCCTTGTTGAATATCTTCATTTTCCGGACTGTCTAAAGCTGTAGGTAATTGGGGTAAGACGACTTCCTTTTCAGAATCGTAGCGGACAACGTAGTAATCATGTCCACATTCCCGACAAAAAACGAGGGGATATAACAGACGGTTTTCGGTAGTTGTATACTGACCTTCGAGGGTGAGAAGACGTTGATCTCGATTTTCGATAGTCGTGTAAACACTACCCCCTTGAGAAATGAACTGATGCAGGCGAAAAGCAAGTCCCTTAGTTTTGCTTCCCCAGAGAAACATCTGTTTGAGAACTGTGAGACAGGTTTCTGATGGAAGCTGGGTTTGTTCGGCAAGTTTAGTTGCACCCTCTTCTAAGGTGATGGGTGTACGGCGAACGTAAGTAATGGATTGTTGAGAAGATGTGGTGTATTTGCCAGTAGATGCAGCGGCGATCGCCATCTTTTGACGAGGGGATTTTGGCGGAAAATTGATAATTTTGCCAGTCCCTGAAGCATCAGCAACAACTTCTTCTCTTAATCCGAAGTTCATTTCTATCCAGTGGCTAAGGGGATGCTGTTTGAAGTTCTCTAACGTTTGTTCAGACTCTGGGGGTAAACCCTGGATAATACTTGTACGTAGTTCCTCAACCGTAGGTTCAGAACGTTGGATAGAACGTTCCAGAGTTTCATCGATGACATGACTCGGCTGAATATTCACCCCAAATAATTTGCTAGCAACATCCGCCACCACTTGACGCCGTTGTTCGCGGGAACCTTCCGTGGACATAGTGGCGCTGGTGCCAATGCATAATAATGGGGAGTGGGGAGAATGTGCTGTGTTCCGTTGGCGGAGTTTGCGAATTAGGATGGCGACATCTGCACCTTGGCGTCCTCGATAGGTGTGGAGTTCATCGAGGACGAGGAATTTTAGATTGGGGGATTCTACGAGTTGATTTTCGTGAGTGCGGGAAAGCATTAATTCCAGCATCACATAGTTGGTGAGTAGAATGTGGGGTGGGTTATTTTGAATTTCGGTTTTTCTGGTTAAACCTTCTTGACCAGTGTACTTGGCAACGCGAATGTGAGTCTCCGGAACATGACTCAGAAATTCCTTGATTGCTTCCTCTTGGGAATTAATTAAGGCATTCATGGGGTACACCAAAATTGCCCTGACTCCTTGAATTTCTGGGTGGTGGAGTAAATCATTGATGATGGGGACAACATAGGTGAGGCTTTTACCGGAACCTGTACCTGTGGTGACGATGTAGGGTTCTTGGCGTTGTGCGATTTCAAATGCTTGTTTTTGGTGGTAGTGAAAAGTCATGGGTTTGCCATCTTTGGAAAAATAGCGATCGCACTCCCTATGAAGAACTCCCTGTTTGACTAATTCCGTGACAGTAGCACCTTTTTTATAGGTAGGATTCAGTTGTACTAAGGGGTCAGTCCAAAGTTGTCCTTTATCTAACTCTTGGTCAACAAAAGCTTTCACTTTTGGGTCGCTGATTTTTAAGAAACTTTCAATATAGCGGCGGTAGTCGTTAATGACTTCATTGCGGAAGTTAAAAATATCGAGAAATTGAGGTTGGTTGACAAACCCGGTTTCTTGAAGAAACCGGGTTTGTGGTGCAACTCCCAAGCGTTGGTCAATCCATTGTTGAAGTTGGTAGCGGAAGATTGGATTAATAGTCGAAAAATCTATGATTTCTTCGAGTTCCTCGAAATTCCAATTTTCAGGTATGCCAGAGAATAAAAGAGCTAATTTTTCAGCAGTAACAGTTACCACATCTGTACAATCTAGCACCGCTAGTTTTTGGCTGAGGAAGGTACTAGCGGCTGTAATTGCGCTTTCATTCTGCTGTAGCAAATCCTGTAGTTTAATTGGTAATTTCATATTAATTCGTAATTTGTAATTATTTTCTGACTGGTAGCGCCCACATCCGCCTAGGACTTGAAGTCCTAGGCTAATAGCATAAGTCCTCTAAAAGAGGACTGAATGAGTTTTGAGATGACTGTCAATTTTATGACTCTTTGTTTGGTTATTTGTGGTTTCTATTTAGAGGCAATACCAGTGAATGAAAGCCCTCACCCCTAGCCCCTCTCCCAAATTGGGAGAGGGGTGCCCGTCTAGGGCTATCTTGAGGGCGGTAATGAGAATGAAATACCAGAACTACTGTCCTCTGATTCCATTCATTCACGGGTATTGGATTTAAATTGAGCATAACTTCTGTTTAATTCGTAATTCGTAATTCGTAATTCGTAATTATACTCTCGTTTCCAGTTTCTGGCTGCTTCCATATATTAATCTCGTTCCCAGTCTCTGGCTGGGAACGCATTCTAGGAGGGCTGCTGCCTCCATATATAATGTGAGGAGGTAGAGCCTCAGTGTTAGCAACGAGAAATAGCTTATTGTTCTCGGAGATATTTTCTAATAGTTTCAGTCTCCAAGTCCAGTAAATCAGCTATTTCCTGAATACTCATTCCTCTTTCCACAAGCTTTGGTACTATTTCTAACTTACTCTCTAATTTTCCCTCTTTCCTTCCTTCTTCCCTTCCTTCTTCCCTTCCTTCTTCCTTTCCTTCTGCTTTAGCTTCTTGATAAACTCGGGTTTGTTTTAACAGATTTAGATTGAGCATGGCTTCTATTTCCTCTCGACTTAATTTAGGAAACTTGTAGACTGCGATTGTCTCTATAAATTCTAGAACTTTTTTCAGAATGAGTGTATCTGTCAGTTCAACTCTTGCTTTGTTAATAAGCTGTTTGGCAAACTCTGGTGCTTGCTTCTGACTCTTTACAACTAATCGCAAAATTCCTACACCCAGAGAATCATTTGCTACTTCCTCAAGTTCGTCTAAGTAAAAGCATCTGAGATGAGGGTCTAATAAAGCACGATAACGCAAGTGTAAGGAAGTTTCACTGCTACGCCTGTCGTAGATAACAATGACATACCAATCCGAGTTAGACGGTCGATATTGACGAAAGTAAACGAAAATCTCTCCAAAAAGCCGTTCGTAAAATTCCTCATCTTTGTAAGTTTGAAATTCTACGAAGTACAATGGTTCGTTTTCAAATCCTTCAACAGTAGAAAATAAACCATCCAAACGGAAAGATTGTTGTTTAATCTCTAGCGCAGTAAATTCGTATGCGCTTAGGTTTGTGTCAGGTTTGCCAATAAGTTCAAAAAATATTTGTGGCAGTTCCTTAATGAGTTTGTAGAAAAGGGTATCTGTTTTCACTAATTTAACCCATATTTATCTGTATTAAAGTAATTGGGGATGCTAAGGTGCGATC
>JADQBA010000300.1 GCA_016903675.1 Stigonema ocellatum SAG 48.90 = DSM 106950
GAATTTGAACAGCATAAGTAATCGGCAATTTTGCTTTCTCGATTAAACCACATTGGATGTGGTCTACAACTTGGGGAATAGAAGTGATTTCCTGCCGACTGTAGCTAAGAGATAAATCATGGAAAATATCACTCATAACTCTCCAGAACTGACCCAAAGCACTGTAGTAAGCAAGTTGGCGAATCTGTTCGGGCAAAAAAGCGCTCAACAGATAATCTAATCCCTTGAATAACAGATTGCCTTGAAATTTATACCTGATAGCTTTTTGGGTGATTTGCACAAATTCTGGGGAGTTTAAGTAGATATCAAGACTTTCTGCCCCATGCCACAGCATTGTTTTCATGCAGTATTCTGCATATTCAAAATTCAGGCGATCGTGCCATCCATACTTGAGTAACTTCACAGGTGTGACTTCGCCGTTGAAATATTTGAAAACTGGAAATGGCTCTAAAAAAGCATTTTCAGCGATGTAGAGCAGATTCTGTGAGTAAGCATCTAAGACCACGGCATAGCTGTGCAAAATTCCCACGACTTCCACCAGATTCTCCTTTGAATCTGGTAGAAAGGTGTCTCCTGCTTCTAAGCGGTGAATGTACTCACTCAGGGGATGGGTTGATTGTTGAAGCTTTGAGAGCGTAGCAATCATTGTGTAGTTGTCTTGTGTGATGGGACTTATACATTTTCGACGGACACTTTTTTCAACGCTGTAACCCAGACCACGGAATTGTTCTGCTCGATAGTTCCTTAAAGGACTTTTTTGGTCACCATGACATCAACAGTCATCAAAGGTTCTTGCATGGCGTTTGTTGTGGCTTCGCTTCTGCCGATAAGCCAACCTGGTTGCATTCCCAAAATAACGATTATCACTGCCAAAATAACAGCAGGAATGCGTTCTGACCATTTCACACTTGGTAGGTCAGCCATAGCTTCATCCATTGCTCCAAAAAAAGCGCGGTTGAGCAACATGACAAAATAAACGGCTGTTAAACCTGTGGCGAACATACACAACCAAGTCTGTACTGGAAAAACCGAAAAGCTGCCCCGGAAACACAAAAATTCAGCCACAAAACCTGCCATACCAGGGATACCAGCACTCGCCATCACCCCCAGTACCATGAGGCTACCAACTATAGGTAAACCCTGTTCAGGATTGAGTAAACCTTTGAGTTGATTTAAATCGCGAGATCCGGTTTTATCGTAAATGATACCCACTAAAAGAAACAGCAATCCAGAAATTAAACCATGGCTCACCATCTGGATAACTGCTCCCATCAGGCTTACGGGAGTTGCAGCCGCCGCTGCTAGTAGGATGTAACCCATGTGTCCAATGGAACTATAGGCAACCGTCTTCTTCATGTCTGTTTGGGCGATCGCGGCAAAAACTCCATAAAGAACGCTCACTACCGCCCAGGTAGCTAGCCAAGGAGCCAAAACAGACCACGCCTCAGGAAACAGACCCAAGCCAAACCGCAGTAATCCATAGGTTCCCAACTTTAACAGCACCCCAGCCAACAGTATGGAAACGGGTGTGGAAGCCTCAACGTGGGCATCTGGTAACCAGGTGTGGAAGGGAACTAGAGGAATCTTGATAGCAAATGCCAGCAAAATTGTCACTAGTAAGGCAATTTGAGTACTCAGAGGTAAGACAGATGATAATGTTTGATCGTAAGCAAAACTAGAACTACCACTGAAGCCCACTAAACCAAGAAAGGCAACGAGCAAGAGAATGCCAGAAATCGCCGTGTAAATCAGAAACTTTGTTGCTGCATATTCCCGGCGCTGACCACCCCAAATAGCGATGAGTAGATAGAGGGGAATCAACTCCATTTCGTAGAACAGGAAGAAGAGCAGCAAATCTTGGGCGAGGAAAGCACCAGCTACCCCAGCATTCAATAGTAAGATGAGTCCATAGTAAAATCTGGGTCTATTGATAAGTTGATGAGTGCTATAGACAGCGACAGTTGTGAGCAAACCATTGAGAATTAACAACGGTAGAGATAAACCATCAACACCGAGATGATAAGTTATGCCCAGGGTTTCAATCCAGGGAGTCAACTCTTGAAATTGCCAATCAGAATTGAGTACCTCAAATTTACCTGCCAAGACTATAGACCAGATAAACATACTGAAAGCAACAGTTAAAGCAATCCATCTGGAAAAACGGGGTGTTACTCCAGGACAAAATCCGATAACAGCAGCAATTACTGGTATCCAAACGAATGCACTTAGCATATTTTGACTCCTAGAAAGTAGAAAGTGGGGAGTGGGGAGTGGGGAGTAGGGAGTAGGGAGTAGGGAGTAGGGAGTAGGGAGTAGGGATTAGGGAGTAGGGAGTGGGGAGTAGGGAGTAGGGAGTGGGGAGTTACTTTCATTCCCCATTCCCCATTCCCCATTCCCCATTCCCCATTCCCCATTCCCCACTCCCCATTCCCCACTCCCCATTCCCCATTCCCCATTCCCCATTCCCCATTAATTGATTTGCAAAAATTTCCAACTGATGAAAGTGGTTAAAATGCTCACTCCCAGCAAAATAGTCAGGACATAAAATTGAGATTTACCATTCGTGCTGTACTTCAAGCCCTGACTACCCAAAATTGTGGTTATACCAACCAAATTCACCAATCTATCCACGATGGAGCGATCAAACCAATCGGTGAATTTGGAGAATTGGGTGACGGCAAAAACTACGCTGACGCGGTAAATTTGGTCTATATAAAAATCGTCTGCCAGCAAGTTGTGCCAGAACCTGGCAGTCTTACCCATGGGTCGGAGCCAAATCCGCTGCAATACCATCGTACTTCCGAGGCTGCACCCCAAGACACTTGATACGACAAGCAGAATTACCCCGATCTGATTCAAAGACATCCAGTAAGGCAGGATGTTTAAACTCTGTAGTATTGCAGGTGTAGAAAGCGTCGTCACTATCAAACCCACCATTGGTAATGCCATCTGCCAGCCGACTTCTGGCGCACAGCGGGTTTTAACTTGAGATGAACCCAAGAAAACGAGACGAAATACACGACTTAAGTTAAAAGCGGTCAGACCGTTAACCAATAACAAAACGCCGACTAGCCAGGGAGCATCCAGCCAAAAGTGGTCAATGCCCCCTTCCATTGCCCAAAATCCGCCCAAGGGAAACAATCCGATTAATCCAGCAGTGCCAACAACAAAAGCACTGGCTGTAATTGGCATAGTTTTACCCAGTCCCCCCATCTCTGTTAAATCTTGGCTATTGGTAGTGGTGATGACGCAACCAATACTCATGAATAAGAGAGCTTTGGCGATCGCATGTGCCAAAATGAGTATCAGAGCAAAATTTGTCCATTGTATGCCGACAGCAATAAATACCAACCCCATGTAAGCACTGGTGGAATGAGAAAGGGCACGTTTGATGTCGATTTGGGCGATGGCGACCAAACAAGAACCAATGGCAGTCAGTGTACCAATTGTTACCAAAATCTCCTTCGCTATAGGTGAAATTGCTAGAATCGGCTGGAGTTGAATCAACACATAGGCACCGCAAGAAACCACCAGAGAATTCCGCAAAACAGAAGCGGGCGCTGGAGCTTCCATGGCTTCATCTAGCCAAAGATGGAGTGGAAACTGAGCACATTTCCCAGTGGGACCCGCCAGTAATGCTACGCATATGAGCGTCGCTTCTATAGGAGGTACATTGGCGGTTTTTGCCCATTGATACAGGTCTGTAAAGTTGGTACTGCCTACCAAGGTTGAAAGCGCTATAACTCCCATGAGTAGGAGAATATCTCCGACTCGCTTGGTAAGAAATGCATCACGAGATGCTTTAACCACCAAGGGTTGTGCGTACCAAAACCCTACCAGCAGGTATGTCGAGAGGGTCAGCAGTTCTAAAAAGCAGTAGGAGAGGAGCAGAGAATCACTCAATGCTAAACCACTCATTGCTCCTTCAAAAAATCCCATCAGAGCGAAGAAGCGAGCAAGAGCATAGTCTTTCTCCATATATCCCAAGGCGAACAGCTGCGCCAACAGGCTTAAACCTGTCACTAGTGCCATAGCCCCAACACTTAGTGATGAGATTTGCAAGGCAAAGGACAAGTCTAAATCCGCCATTTGGAACCAGTTGATACTAAGCTGTTGTGGCGGTTGGTTCCAGATGGCACTGAACACAACTAAACCGTGAATCCAAGCACCCAAAGTCATCAGCAGATTCCAGTAGGCAGCAGGAAGCGGACCTGTACGCTGAATAATTCCGATTGACCAAGGCAGGGTAAAAATGCCACCCACCAAGCCATAGAAGGGGATTAACCAGGTAGTTTGGATGAAAAATTCAATCATATGAAAATGGGGAATGGGGAGTGGGGAATGGGGATAGCCTGGGGTTTTAACCCCAGGGGGGAGTGGGGAATTCGGTCAATGAGGTTTTGCCTCTGGCTTTGCTGATTGATGGTTCCAGAGGTTCACGCGATCGTCAGGTACTTTGAACAATTCATACCCAAATTCAGCAACGCCCTACCTCTGGTATGTTTAGAGGCAACAGCGGTCTCACCCTCTGCGTAGGAAGCCACCATTACGGTGTCGATTAATCAAAATGGATGCGATCGCGATCGCTTATAGCAACATTGTTACTTGAACTTAGGCGTGGCAAGCTAACAAGTGTTGGTATTTGAATTGCTTCTGCTGGTACATCAACATAGTTAATCGGTAAACGGTACACTGTGGCGTTGAATATTGCAATTAAATTCTCGATGACCTTTACATGCGGGTTGTCACCGAGCATAACGTCAACCTGGGAACAGAAGATTCATCTGCTAATATCCGTCAGCATACCATAGATAAGAGACTTCTTGCAAAAGACCTTTTCTTAGTGTTCTTCTTTGCGACTTTGCGTCTTTGCGTGAGACAAAAAATCCACACCAACCTACCTAGAGTTGAACATTTGGTAAACGAGAACAGAGAAAGCGGTTCATCCAATTTTCCAAGTAGCTTCGGTTTGCTTTTTGTTGATCGAGTGCCGAAGTATCCAATGGATAGGGTGAGAGTCCTTTGATCACAGATGTAGTGACGCAGAACATGGATTTTTGAAAGCTGCGGGCAATTTGCACTCGCAGATTACCGTTACCACGAAGCGATCGCTGATAAACTTCAGACAAATAATTTGGTACAAAATGACGCAAATCTTGCATTAGTAATGTAGGTGGAATTCCGGCACTGCCAATTGGTAAGGGGTTGGCATAAAGAGCACCATAGGTAAATTCAGATAACCTTTGAGGAATTTGTCCTGCTTGTGCGTTGTAGGAAACCGTACCAAAAAAGGGTGTACCTCGGAAGAATATTGACTCGACATAAGGCACAGCCACATCTAGTAAAAACTCCAAACCAGCATTTTCTGAGATAATGGTGTGGAGTTGACCACGAATTTGAACAGCATAAGTAATCGGCAATTTTGCTTTCTCGATTAAACCACATTGGATGTGGTCTACAACTTGGGGAATAGAAGTGATTTCCTG
>JADQBA010000459.1 GCA_016903675.1 Stigonema ocellatum SAG 48.90 = DSM 106950
CCATGACGTAGCAGCAGTAAGTCTCTAACTTGGAGGTTAATATTACCACCATTACCTGATGCAGATTCAGCGATGAACTTGGCGGAGTTGTCTAAACGAATTTGCGGTAGTTGCAGCACAATATCGCCTGCGCTTCCTGTACTTTGAGAACGGACAAAGAAGCCACTGGAAGCATCCACAGGGTCAACAACATCTGGGCCAAATTTAGCTAACCGAGTATTGAAAGTGCTATCCCTTCCATCCACAGTAACTCGGTCTGTAGCATTTACTGTAATTTTCCCGGCATTTCCAGCGCCAGAAGATGTAGAAAGAAGCTGTCCACCATTAAGAATTTCAGCAAGTTTCACATTTAAGGTAATATTGCCGCCATTGCGATTATTCGTAGTTCGCGCATCTAAGACCGCACCATCTGATACACGCAATACTGGGGTATTTACAGTGATATCGCCACCACTGCCAGTGGAAGAATTTGTAGTAGATGTAAATAACCCACTGGAGCGTCCGCTACTTGAACTGGTTCCGGAAACACTAACAGAATTTTTGGCATTGATTTCAATGTTACCTGCATCTCCTTGTCCACGGGTGAGGGATTGAAGTTCAGCGCCATTGGTTACAGATAGTTCTTCAGCGCTGATGCGGATATCTCCGCCTTTTCCCACTCCTGTTTGTTCTACTGTGCTCAAAGCATCGCTAGAAGTCCCATCAAAAGAGACTCTACCACGTGCATCAATAATCACATTGCCTGCATCACCCTTGCCAAAGGTACTGG
>JADQBA010000305.1 GCA_016903675.1 Stigonema ocellatum SAG 48.90 = DSM 106950
GCTTGGTCGTTCAGACACAGGGCAAAGGTGACGGGGGAACAATCAATGTGCTAGCAAAAAATTCTTTGCGGATTCAAGGTCAAAACGTTGAAGGTCAAGGCGCAGCGCTTGCTAGTAGTACACAGGGAAATAGCACAGGTACAGGTAATGCCGGAGACGTTAACGTTAAGGTAACAGGTTCAATAGAGCTACGCAATGTAGCTATAACTACTAAAACTTTGGACGCAGGGGGTAACGCAGGAAACATCAACATAACTGGCAATTCTTTAGTTCTGAAAACTGCGAATATAGTTGGTAGTACCACAAACATAGGTAAAGGCGGAGAAATCAACATTAATGTCGCAGGTCCTTTAACGGTTGAATCGGCGTCAATAAATACTGGTACCTCTGGTGGTACAGGTGATGCAGGAAAAATCAACATTACTGCTCATTCTTTTCAAGTTGAAGGTGCGGGCATCAGTAGTAGTGCGGGGGAAAATAGCACAGGGAAGGCTGGCGACATCACAATTAAGGTTCCTGGTCAATTGACAATAGACAAAGCAGCTATAAATACCGATACATCTGGTACAGGTGATGCCGGAAAAATTGACATTGACGCAGGTTCAATAGAATTGGGACTAGGAGGTTCGTTAAATACAAACACGAATGATAAGGGTAAGGCAGGAACAATCAATATTACGGCAAATTCTTTTCTCCTGAAAGAAGGTGCGACCATCAATAGCAGTACAGGAACACATAGCACAGGGACGGCTGGGGATATCACACTTAATGTCACAGGTCCATTGACAATAATGAACCAACAAGAAGGCAACCCACCGATAAATAGCAATACCTCAGGTACAGGTGATGCCGGAAAAATTAACATTACTGCTAATTCTTTTCAAGTTGAAGGTGCGGGCATCAGTAGTAGTGCGAGGGAAAATAGCACAGGTAAGGCTGGGGATATCACAGTTAAGGTCGCAGGTCCATTGACAATAGACAAAGCAGCTATAAATACCGATACATCTGGTACAGGTGATGCCGGAAAAATTAACATTGACGCAGGTTCAATAGAATTAGCATCAGGAGGTGGGTTAAATACAAACACTAATGGTAAGGGTAAGGCAGGAACAATCAATATTACGGCAAATTCTTTTCTCCTGAAAGAAGGTGGCTTCATCAATAGCAGTACAGGGGCAAATAGCACAGGGACGGCTGGGGATATCACACTTAATGTTGCAGGTTTATTGATAATAGACAAAGCACCTATAACAACTAATACCTCTGGTACAGGTGATGCCGGAAAAATCAACATTACTGCTAATTCTCTTCAAGTTGAAGGTGCGACCATCAGTAGTAGTGCGGGGGAAAATAGCACAGGGAAGGCTGGGAATATCACAGTTAAGGTCGCAGGTCCATTGACAATAGACCAAACAGCTATCAATACCAATACATCTGGTACAGGTGATGCCGGAAAAATTGACATTGACGCAGGTTCAATAGTATTAGGACCGGGCGGTGGGTTAAATACAAACACGGATGGTAAGGGTGATGCAGGAACAATCAATATTAAGGCAAATTCTTTTCAAATTGAAAGTTCGACCATCAAGAGTAGTACGGGGGTAAATAGCACAGGGAAAGCTGGGGATATTACATTTAATGTTGCAGGTCAATTGACAATTGACCAAGCAGCGATAAAAACTGATACCTCAGGTACAGGTGATGCAGGAAAAATCAACATTACTGCTAATTCTTTTCAAGTAGAAAGTACGGACATCAATAGCAGTACAGAGGTAAATAGCACAGGGAAGGCTGGAGAAATCAACATTGATGCAGGTTCAATAGAAGTCGGGTCAGGCGGTGGGTTAAATACAAACACGAATGGTAAGGGTGACGCAGGAACAATCAATATTAAGGCAAATTCTTTTCTCCTGAAAGATGGCGAGATCAATAGCATTACGGAGCTAAATAGCACAGGTAATGCTGGGGATATCACAGTTAATGTCGCAGGTCAATTGAGAATTGAATCAACTATAAGTACTGAAACTACTGGCATCCGTAATGCTGGACAAATAACTACCGAAGCTAAGGGCACCGGTAATGCTGGACAAATTACTGTGAGTGCTGAATCTTTGAAAATCAACAATGGTAGTATTAATGCAACCTCCAGAAGTGGTAAGGGTGGAAATATCGATCTAGAAATAGGAAACTTACTTTTGTTGCGTCATCAGGGTTCCATATCCACCACTGCGGGCACTGCTGGTGCTGGTGGAGATGGTGGTAATATCACTATCAACGTTCCCAATGGCTTCATTGTTGCTATCAACAGTGAGAACAGCGACATCACCGCAAATGCTTTTACAGGCAGAGGTGGTAATATCACGATTAACAGATCTGGTTTGTACGGAATCTCGCCACGTCCTCAACTAACACCGTTGAGTGATATCACAGCTTTTTCCCAACGCGGCATCAATGGTAAGATATCAATTAATCAACCGGCTTTTGAGCAACATCTAGAATTGGCGAAATTGCCTAAAGTTTTTGCAGATATATCTCTACTAGATAGAAGCTGTAGCGCGATCGCCAGCACAGTCTCCGAGGTAGATTCTAATACACAACAAAGCCAATTTAGGAGAAAATCGCTACCCAACAGAACCTATTTATGCCCCAAATCCCCAAAACCCTGACCACGGCTGGGTAATAACGGTGGTATACGACGGCAAGTCTCATAGTAGTGAGGTTTGGGTATGGGGTAATGGGGAGTGGGGAGGGGGAGAAATATTTTTTTTCATTCATAAAACCTCACGTAAGGTCAACATAATTCGGAACGCGATTGTGAAGAAACCGCCCGCATCTACCGCCAACCCCCAGTTCACTGTTGAGGACAGGTCGTAGGAGTGGACTGCAAACCATTGGAAATCTCCTTTTGGGAGATGAGAGTGACGAACCCATTACCGTTGAACACCCAACCTGTTGCTGGGTTAATTTCTACAACCTTACCTTGAGATGGTGGTTTGGCTTTTGGTTTTTCTCTACGCTGCTGTTGTTCACTAATATTAGGTAGGCGAGTGTCTGACCAGACAACATCACCGCTGAGGGGGTCGTAGGGGTTGGGGGGTAAACCACCACGTCCTGTGATGATAAATTTGCTTTTTTTGGGATTAGAATCTATGTCAGAAAATGTGTTGGCAAGGGCGCTACAGCTTGCATTTAAAAGAGACATATCTGCAAATACTTTAGGCAATTTCGGCAATTCTAAATGTTGTTCAACATCTGGTCGATTAATTGATATCTCACCACTGATGCCGCTTTGGGAGGAAGCTGTGATATCACTCAACGGTGTTTGTTGAGGACGTGGCGAGATTCCGTACAAACCAGATGCGTTAATCTTGATTTTACCACCTCTGCCAGTAAAAGCATTTGCGGTGATGTCACTGTTTTCACTAGGGATAGCAACGATGAAGCCTTTGGGAACGTTGATAGTGATGTTACCACCATCTCCACCAGTACCAGCATTGCCCGCAGTGGTGGATATGGAATCTGACGGCTGATGACGCAACAAAAGTAAGTTTCCTATTTCTAGATCGATATTTCCACCCTTACCACTTGTGGAGGTTGCACTAATGCTAGGCTCATTATTAGCATTGTCGAGTTTCAAAAATTCAGCAGTTATAGTAATTTTTCCAGCATTCCCGGTGCCATCAGCTTTGGTACTTATAGTTCCGTCGTCTACTGTCAATGGACCTGCGACATTAACTGTGATATCTCCAGCTTTCCCTATGCTATTTTCAGATGTCCTGCTATTGATGCCCGCACGTGCAACTTGCAAAGAATTAGCAGTAATGTTGATTCTTCCTGCATCACCTGTGCCAGCGGTATTAGTAGTTATAAGTGCTTTGTCTATTTTCAATGGACCTGCGACATTAACTGTGATATCCCCAGCATTCCCTATGCTATTTTCCTCTGTATTGCTAGTGATACTGCCAAATTTAAGGAGAAAAGAATTTGCATGAATATTGATTCTTCCTGCGTCACCCTTATCAGAGGTGTTTGTATTTAACCCAGCGTTTGGTCCGATTTCTATTAAACCTGCGTCAATGTTGATTTCTCCAGCTTTCCCTGTGCTATATGTATTACTACTGATGCCGGCACCTTTAACTTGAAAAGAATTAGCAGTAATGTTGATTTTTCCTGCATCACCTGTACCAGAGGTATCGGTTGTTATTCCCACCGAATCAACCCTTAAAGAGTCTACAACATGAATGTTGATTTCTCCACCTTTACCTATGTTTGTGGTACTAGCAGATACCGCCGCATTTTCCAGAACTAAAGAATCGCCAGTTATGTTGATATTTCCTGCGTTACCTCTGCTACCAAAATTATCTGTATTAATACTTAGATTACGTAGCTCTATTGGACCTGTTACCTTAATGTTGACGTCTCCGGCGTTACCTGTGCTATTTCCCTGTGCACTACTAGCAAGCGATCCGCCTTCGCCGCCGTCAATCTTCAAAGAATTTTTTCCAAGCAGATTGATTGTTCCTCCGTCACCTTTGCCCTGTGTCTGAACGACCACGCTACCTTGATTCTGAAAGGTGATATTGTTGGCATCCAGTTCAATTTGTCCTCCCGAACCTGAACCGTAAGTGTTACTGCTGATGAGGGATTCATTGACAACTATGTTTTCACCGCTAATTCTGGTTGTGCCTCCATCTCTATCGCCTAGAGTATCACCTACTATAATTGACTGTCCGTTCAAGTTGATGTTCTTACCGACGATCGCGATCGAACCAGCCCCGACTCCTGTAGTACTCAGGAAGGATTTACCTGAAATCTGGATGTCGCCAAGACTAGAAGCCTCAGGATAAACCAGCGTCCAACCAAGTTGTACCGGGACAAGATTCACAGTCGATTGGCTGTCTACGCTGCCTATTTCAATCCGTCCTGTTGGTGAAGA
>JADQBA010000356.1 GCA_016903675.1 Stigonema ocellatum SAG 48.90 = DSM 106950
ATAGACGACTCCTGCACCTTCATTTTCCGGTGGGAGAAATACCCCGTCAATCTCAAATTTAGGTTCTTTGACAGCTACTGAATCAAAGCGGTAAGAATCTGCATTTTTTGGTGGATTTGTCAAGAGTTCAAATAGCAGTGAAGGGGATTGTTGAAACAGCTTATAAAATATAGAATCGCGTTTCACCGAAGTATCCTAAAATTTGCGAGGTTTTCCACTTTTTAGTCACAAGTGATACTGGCACCCTCGATATTTCTTACTTTAGCAGTGTCTTTCCCCCGATTACAGTAAACTTTTGTAAAAATTCCTGAAGAAATTGCGGTTCAGTATTCTGTTCTCCATTTAGAGGAAATATACAAGAGCGATCGCTTACTACCTTAGTCATCGTCGCTTAATTATCTGTGCAGATGATCCACATAGGTAAAGATGACTGGAACCACAACCAAAGTTAGCTTGGTGGAAGTCATCAAGCCGCCAATCACGGCGATCGCCATTGGGCTGCGTACTTCTGAACCTGCACCAATTCCCAAGGCCCGACCAATTGGTGTATTAAGAGTTTCTGCCCCAAGTGGCTGATATACTGTTTTTTGAGTCTCAAGACTGCTGCAAAGCTGCTTTCTCCACAGCTTCCACATCAACATTAAGTTCTTGAGCAATTTGTTCCACACTCATACCCATTTTTAATAACAGAGGGACAGTTACTCTGAGCATTTGAGCTTTCTGTTCTTCTCGACCTTGTTCTAGACCTTGTTCTAGACCTTCTGCTTTTGCTTCCTGATAAATCCTGGTTTGCTCTAAACTTAGTCCTAACATAGCTTCGACCTCAAGACGACTTAACCCTCGAAAACTTATAGACGGCAATGGTTGTGACTATATCTATTATCTCGTTTTTTGCGAGTGTGCTTGTTTGTTCCAATTGTACCCGCTGAATCAATTGCTTTGCTTGCTCTGCCATCGCTTTATCCGAAGCTAGAGTCAACTGCATTAAGTTTATCCCCACAGATTGCTGGCTGCGATCGCCCAACTCATCAAGATAGATTCTCTGGACCTGGTCGCTGTTAAGAAACATTCGGTGAGTTCTTTGGTCGCTTGGTTCCAAACTACGTGATGGAAAAATCACCACACAGTACCAGTCACGCCCCTTCGGGTTCGTCAAAAGTCAAAAGTCAAAAGTAAGAACCTGCGGTTCAAATACATGATTGACTCGGTAAAGAAGCGATGGTAGAGTGCTTCAACATGATTGAAATTGAACCTCTGCGAAAAAGATGATTCTGGGTGTTGCGCCCTCTGGAGGTAAAAAAACCCCATCGATGCGAAAAGCTGTTTCTTTTACTTCCACAGATTCAAATCGGTAATTCTGCGCCTGGGATGGATGGTAATCAACTAGTTCAAACAGTAACCCAGGAAACCGCTTAAATATTTGATAATAAATGGAATCGCGTTTCACCGAAGTATCCTAATATTTGCGAGGTTTTTCACTCTTTAGTCACAAGTTATACTTGCACCCCCGATACTTCTTACTTTAGCAGTCTCCTTTCCCCAATCAAAGTAAACTTTTGTAACAATTCCAGCCAATTGCGTAAAATACCACCAACCAAACCGAATTCAGAATACAAAACGAAAACTCAAGACTTATGGATTTTTCGTTCTTTGTATGAAACCACCCTTGGAGTCATAAAACAGCGATAGGTTGTGAAATTAATGTCACGCGCAATTCTTAGCAGTGCTACCCATCTGGTGGAACTGGATTTGTTGCACTCGAGTATGCCCATGGCAATTTTGGGAATGCGATAATTGAAGCGATCGCTCCCCTCGGAAGAACCCTCGATGAGTCAACTCATATCATGTTCGGTTAATGTGATGATGGGGCACAAAAACCCCGCCCCTAGGATTTTTTGAATCTCACGACTGCGGCAAAGCTGCTTTCTTCACAGCTTCCAAATCAACATTAAGTTCTTGCGCAATCTGGGACACACTCATCCCCATTTTTAGTAACAGGGGTACGGTGACTTTCAGCATTTCGGCTTTCTGTTCCGAACGTCCTTCCTCTCGTCCTTCTTCCTTAATTTCTCGGTAAACTCTCGTGTCTTTTAGTGTTATTCCTAACATAGACTCCACCTCTGTTCTACTCAATTGTTCAAACTTGTACACCATTATCGTCGTTACCATCTCCATTATGACCTGATTTGATGGCACAGATGCTTCAACACTTGTTCTACCCAACAAATATCTTGCTTCTTCTGGTGCTTTGTCTTCCTTCACCGTCGTTAATACCATCAGCGCCACCCACAGAGGTAATTGGCGAATATCTCCTAACTCATCCAAGTACACCCGATTCACTTGGTTTCCGTTGAGTAGGGTTCGATGAGGATGAATATCGCTTTGTTCCACACTGCGCGA
>JADQBA010000444.1 GCA_016903675.1 Stigonema ocellatum SAG 48.90 = DSM 106950
AATGCTTATGCTCACCAGGATGTGCCGTTTGAGCAAGTGGTAGAAGCCTTGCAGCCAGAACGCAATCTCAGCCACAGTCCTTTGTTCCAGGTGATGTTTGTTTTCCAAAATGCACCCATGGGGCAACTGGAATTGCCAGGTCTGGTGTTGACACCAATGCAAATCGACAATCCAACGGCGAAGTTTGATTTAACCCTGTCCCTGGAGGAAACACAACTGGGATTGGTGGGGTTGTGGCAATACAATACTGACCTGTTTGAGCCGGAAACCATCACCCGGATGACGGGGCATTTCCACACACTACTCACAGAGATTGTCGCCCATCCCCTTCAACCCATCAGTCAGTTAAATCTGTTAACCCCACCTGAACGGCATCAGTTATTGGTGGAGTGGAATGACACCCAGCAAGAGTTTCCCTCTGATGAATGCATTCATCAGTTGTTTGAAGCCCAAGTCCAACGCACTCCTGATGCTGTGGCTGTGGTGATGGAACATCACCACCTTACCTACCATCAGTTGAATTCCCGTGCTAACCAATTGGCGAACCACTTGCAATCCTTGGGTGTGACACCAAACACTCTGGTGGGCATTTGCATGGAACGTTCTGTGGAGATGGTTGTGGCATTATTCGGGATTTTGAAAGCGGGTGGTGCTTATGTCCCCCTTGACCCTACCTATCCCCCACAACGCCTCGCCTACATGTTAGATGATTCTCTCTTTTGTGTGCTACTCACCCAACACTCTTTGCAGGCGCGATTCAATTACCACAAACGTCTCCTTTGTTTGGATACTGACTGGCTGCCAATAACTTCACAGAGCGAGTCTGTTCCCCTGTCTGCTGTCACTTCCTCTGACTTGGCTTATGTCATTTATACTTC
>JADQBA010000338.1 GCA_016903675.1 Stigonema ocellatum SAG 48.90 = DSM 106950
ATTATCAAAAAGCAGAGCCTTTGTATCAGCGCTCACTGGCTATCCGTGAGAAAGTACTGGGTAAAGAACATCCAGACGTTGCACAACGCAGCAAAGGAATTGCTAAGTGGGGTCTAGAATTACCAAATTATTGGGAAAGGAATGATAATATTGTGATAACTACCACCGCCATCTATGTCGCTAAACTTTACCTTCGCCCTGAGTCAACAGCAAACTTTTGAACTGCGTTGTGATTATGGCTCACGTCGCCTGGATAAAACGGAGTTGGCAGCACTCATTGATCTGTGTAAGCAAAATTACTATCCTCAAAAAATAGACAGCTTACCCTATCTCACCCAGTTGGGACGGCAACTTTATCAGTGGCTGGATGGTAAAGAAGGATGGCTGAGAAAGGCGCTGGATGAGGCGGATGAGCAAACGATTCTTCTAGATTTGATTAAAACCAGCGAAGCGCAGGGGTTGAACCCGGAAACAGAACGGGTGGCCTTGGGGTTGGCACATTTGCCTTGGGAATTGCTGCATGATGGCATTGGGTTTTTACTGCAACGTCAAAATATTTCCGTTTTACCAGTGCGTTATGTGCAGCAGCGTCAAACCCAAATCATTGGCGTGCAAAATCGCCCTTTGCGGTTGCTGTTTATGGCGACTTCTCCTGAAGATCCGAGAGTTTCGCCACTAGGGTTTGAGCAGGAAGAAGCGAACATTTTGCAAGCAACTAAGGATCAGCCTTTGGCATTGATTGTCGAGGAAAGTGGCTCGGTTGCAGAGTTAGCCAATTTAGTGAAATCATACCCAGAAGACTATTTTGATGTCTTTCACGTCACGGGACACGGGATAATTTACACCCAAAAAGGCTACGGCTATTTGCTGCCAAAAGGTGTAACGCTGGCAGACAATACCCCCTGCTTCATCACTGAGGATGAGGTGGGAAATTTACAACTGACTAACGTCAATGACTTAGCTAGAGCCTTTCGCGGACGCTGGCCCCGTGTAACTTTTCTTTCGGGCTGTCATACGGGACAGGTTCCTAACGAGGGGACAGTACCCTCGATGGCGCAGGCATTGGTCAAAGCGGGGGCAGGTATAGTTTTAGGCTGGGCACGTCCGGTCTTTGACCGCACGGGTATTGTAGCAGCACAGGCACTTTATCAAGCTTTGGCGACGGGGGCAACTGTTGAAGAAGCAGTCAAAGCGGCGCAGCAAGAGATGATTGACCAAGAATGCACCGACTGGCATCTGTTGCGGATGTATCGGGATACGCGCCCCATTGCAGAACTGGTGACACCTCTGAGAACAAAAAATCGTGAAAAGCTGAAGTTTACAGCGCCAGAGCAAGAATTTCTCGATGAAAATAATCAAGTTAAAGTTGCCAGTCGGTTTGAGTTTGTCGGACGCAGACGACCTTTGCAACGGTGTCTCAGGGCATTGCGGGAAACCAGCGATCAAATCGGGGTGTTTATTGCGGGGATGGGCGGATTAGGTAAAAGTTCTCTGGCGGCGCGGTTATGTACGCGCGTACAGACGCAGCGTGACAATTTTGCGCGAGTTGTGTTGATTGGCCCTCTGGATGAGGGGGGGTTGCTGAATAAGCTTTCTAGTAAGTATGAACGGTTTGGCGATGTCCCCGCACTGTTGAATGAACCAAAGGTATCTCTTAAAGGACGGTTGCAAAACTTTTTTGAGGCGATTGAACAAGAACACAACCAACCTTTGCTGCTGGTGCTGGATGACTTTGAGCAAAACATCCCCACAGCTAATATTGAAGATGGCTCACTGCTCTTGACGGCACAGGCTTATGAGATTTTAGCAGCGATTTGTGCGGCATTAGAAGAGAACGGGGCAGAAAGTCGGCTGATTGTTACCTGTCGCTATTTAAAAGAAGACACCTTACCACCCCACCGTCTACACTTAGAATCTTTAGCGAAGATGAGCCGCAGTGATATTGATAAAATCTGCTTTTCTTTAGATCCGGAAGTTAGACAGAAGTTGAGAACTCAGCGGATTCTCAAGATTGCTGATGGTAATCCCCGCTTGCTGAAGTGGCTATTAGAGGTGATTCAGCAGCTAGGACTAGCGGCAGATGAATTACTGGATCGTTTGGAGGCAACTGAGCAGAAATTCCGCGAGAATATCTTGGCACAAACCCTGCTGGATGCTTTGGAACAGGAAGAACAAAAATTTCTGGCACGCTTGAGTGTATTTAATTTGCCCGTGACAGAGGAGATTGTGGGGGCAATCTCTATCGCCAACGAATTGGCAGTCTTGGGCAAGTTAACCAGCCTGAGCTTAGTTGAATCTGCCACCACTCACCCCAACCAACCAGCTAATTACCGAGTGACGACAATTTTAGAACCGTTGTTAGAACCAGTGTTGACTGGGGAAGAATGGCAATCAACGCGACAGCAAGCAGTTAGGAAAATCCATCAAGCTTGGTGGGAGGAGAATGAGCAACGAACGGAAGCAGAAGGACTGGAAATTGTGCGCTTGGGATTGCTGGCAAAAGAGCAGGAAATTGCCGTCAGCATTGGAGAGTTGATTGCAAGGAGTTGGGTGAATAATTCCCGCTTTGTGGAAGCTTTAGAGCTATGTGAGCAAGTGCTGGCAGTTTTTTCAGACTACCGCATCTTGGGAACAGTCGCCCGTGCGGAAGAAGTTTTGGGTTTGGTGCAAGAGGCTGTTATTCATTATCAGCAAGCCTTAGACCTTTGCCCAGAGGAGGATTTAATAACAAAAGCTGACACCTTCAACAACATGGCACAGGTAATAGCTCAACAAGGAGATATCCCCAGAGCAATCACCTTGTGGGAACAATCCTTGGAAATCTATGAGCGCATTAATGATGTACGTGGAAAAGCTGTTACCTTGACCAATATGGCACAGGTAATAGCCCAACAAGGAGATATCCCAAGAGCAATCACCTTGTGGGAACAATCCTTGGAAATCTATGAGCGCATTAATGATGTACGTGAAAAAGCTGTTACCTTGACCAATATGGCACAGGTAATAGCCCAACAAGGAGATATCCCAAGAGCCATCACCTTGTGGGAACAATCTTTGGAAATACTTGAGCGCATTAATGATGTACGTGGAAAAGCTGTCACCTTCAACAACATGGCACAGGTAATAGCCCAACAAGGAGATATCCCAAGAGCCATCACCTTGTGGGAACAATCCTTGGAAATCTATGAGCGCATTAATGATGTACGTGGAAAAGCTGTCACCTTCAACAAC
>JADQBA010000095.1 GCA_016903675.1 Stigonema ocellatum SAG 48.90 = DSM 106950
GGTGCCATTTCCTCTTGTAGCCACTGCAACACAGCCAACAGACAAAGTTTATTTAAATAGGCTTGATAGCGAGAAGCAGGGTTGGAGAACCCTTCATTTTGTTGCCAAACTTGACTTTGCATCTCGGTTGGTATTTCTAAAATCAGGTCAGTTGCAGAAGCAAAAGTAAATATGGTGGGGTTAGGTGTCATAGGAATTGGGGAATTGGGGAATGGGGAATGGGGAATGGGGAGTGGGGAGTGGGGATTGGGGAGTGGGGAATGGGGAGTGGGGAGTGGGGAGTGGGGAGTGGGGAATGACTCGCTGCGCTTAAATTCAAAATCTTTTGACTTATTACCTTAGCTTTTGACTTCCCCTTTGGGGGTGGTGCGTCGGCAGTGGGGAGATTTTGAGAAGGATCAGAATTAGAAATAATAAATGAAAAATGTAAAATGTTTAATTTATTTGTTCTTCTGATTGGCTGTAGTAAACTTGTAGCCATTCCTCCATTAACTCACTGATATTGTTCAATATGTCTGACGTGACAGAAATATGCAGCTTTTCTTGACTCCAGGTAGCCAAAGACCGCAGTAATGATTCCCGCGTTTTTGTGAGTCGTCGCGAGACAGTATACTGCTGCATTTGCAGTTGTTTGGCAATCTGCTGCTGAGTTAGTCCTTGAGTGTAGTAAAGTTCCAAAATCTTTTGTGCTTGCGGATCTAGTTGGGCAACTGCGGCTACTAACACCGTGTTAATCTCAGATTGCTGAGCAAATCTAGTTTGTTGTTCTTCTTGGGTAATGATTTGGCTTATAAGGGTATCTTGTTCGGTTTTTAGTAGATTATCCAGCCAAGTGCTAGAATTTTCGGAGCGAATGGGAGCATTTAGAGAAGTCAAATTTGGATAAAGATATCTACGTACGGCTTTGGCGCTATTAACCAACCAGGTTTCCAAGATTTGTGGGTTGATATGGGGTTGATGTCCTGAGTTATAAGCAATGGCGATCGCCTCCCAAGTTTGATGATCTGGTCGCGTAAGTTGGCGGGTATGACTAGCTGGCTTTGGCACATAAATTGACTTGAAACAGTTCCAGGCGGTGACGTAAGCACTAATAGTCTCTGCTGATAAGCCTGTAGCTTGCAAAGACTCTACCAAACGCTTTTGAGTAATTTTTCGCAAAAGTCCCCAATCTGTAGAAATATCAACTTCGTGACGTTGGCGCAAAGTTTCGCGAATGATACTACTAAAGATTGTGCTAGCGTAGTTTCTCAGGACAAAGTTGCTTTTGGGGTTAAAACCTTTGAAAACTTTATCAACTTGGGCGATGGCTATCTGAAAAAAGTCTGATAGGCTATATTGGCTGATAGCAAAGCTAGCGAATGTTTTTTGAGATGCCCAGTAGCAAGGTTCTTGTAAATAAGCTGTGAGGTGTTCTTTAGCCAGTCTACCAAGCCGAGGATTGTCCAAGTGGTTATACCAGTAAAGTACCCAAAAATTTGCTGAGGTTTCTTGTGGGGTTTGCTTGATGAGGTTTTGCATACTACGACGCAGTCTAGCATCCGTCGCCCAACCACGGAGACGATCAGCAGCAAATTCCAAAAAAGTCGAAAAGATTTCAACAATGTTGTTTCGAGGGTGCATAAAACTACGCAAGCCGACCTAGAGAATAAGTCAAGGTGTCAAGCATTGACGCTTACCAAAACTTTACTACAGCGAGTGAGGGATATGTTTCTGATGATGAACGGGGGTGTAAGGGTCTAGGGGTGTAGGGGTGTTGGTGAAAAATTTGGATGCTTAGAGAATGTCCACCCTAAGGTAGATGCGTACTTCAATCCCTTAAAACGCGCTATAAAAGTAAATCTTAATAAATTACCCCCACTCCCCCACTCCCCCACTCCCCCACTCCCCCACTCCCCACTCCCCTAATCTAATTAACCATGTGTCCACTCGGTGTTGCTACCAGTCACTCAACTCAAGCCAAACAAACGGAAGCACCCAAGCTATGGCTGATGCTTGTGGGCGTAAATGAATATGAGGATGAGCAACTACCCAGCTTGCGTTACTCAGCAGTAGATTGTCAGGGGTTAGCAGAAGCCTTGGGAGATGCAACGGGACAATTTCCACAAAAAGAGATAAAAATTTACCACGATTTTGCTTCGCTATCGCCAAATTTTGCAAATGTGCGTGCTACTCTCCAGCAAATAACCACTGCGGCTAAACCTGCTGATACCATTTTATTTTATTTTTCTGGACACGGGATGGTAGAGCCAAACTCTCATCAAGCCGTTTTGTGTTTGGCAGATACACAAAAATCCAACTTACTTAACACAGGTCTAGCTGTAGAGGAACTCTTGCAATTATTAGGCAATTGTGCTGCACAGAATCAGTTAGTTTGGCTAGATGCTTGTCATAGTGGTGGGATGACACTCAGAGGAGCAACGGTAGAACCACTACAGAATCCTACACCGCAACTGGTGACAGTGTTGCAGCAAGTTGCCGCTAAAAGTCAAGGATTTTATGCCTTACTTTCTTGTGACCTCAATCAACAATCCTGGGAATTTCCAGAACTGGGACACGGAGTATTTACTTATTACTTAATGCGGGGATTACACGGTGAAGCCGCCGACTCCCAAGGTGTCATTTCCGCAGATGGTTTATATCGCTATGTGTATCATCAAACCTTACAATATATAGATAAAACAAATCAACAATTACGGCTAATTAATCAGCAGAAAAGAGGTAAAGGAGACAGTGAGCTTTTTCGGGAATATTCTCTGCAAACTCCTAAACGAATTGTGGAAGGAGTTGGGGAATTGATTATCGGCGCAAGACTCGAAAAAGCTGCCCAAAAGTTGCATCGTCGGGTAGGGATAGTAGTAGACGGACTATCACCAAGCAAGGTAACACTAGAGATTAGTAAGTTTCTGGGGAGTTATGGGGGTTTTGAACTGGAGTATTTACAAGCTACAAAAGCTTCTGCCGATCATGTCAAAGAAGCTATTACTCGTCATTTGCATTCGCAAGCTTCAGAAACAATTATATTATATCTGCGGGGACGAATCGAAGAAACTGAAGCTTGGGAAGGTTTGGTACTCGGAGAAAATATCCGGATTAAGCGGTCGTGGTTAAAACAACAGTTACGTCTGTGTAACGCCAAGCAAATTATAATTATAGATTGTCCTGGGGTAGAGACGCGACGCCAGTGGCTAGAACAGGGGGAACCAGAGCAAAGCATTGGCTCAAATTTCGTCTCTCTACAACATTGGGTAGAAGATTTGCAGCTTGACTCACAACAAGGACAGTGTTTAATTGCCTACGCTTCGAGCACAGAAGAACCAGACAGATTTGCTCAAACCTTACTCGATACCTTGACAGCAGCTTCTGTTACATCTGGCTTGTCAGCAGCTGGAGCGATCGCACAACTACAACTATCTCTAGCACATACTGGTATCCCTCTCCAAGTTTGGCTATCAGGCACACAAGGCATTATAGAAATTCTCAGAGCAAAAACTAACGGACATCAACAAGAACAAAGCGCCGGATTAGATCTGGGAATGTGCCCTTACATGGGTTTAAGTGCTTTTTCAGAAGAAGATGCTCAGTATTTTTACGGAAGAGAAACCTTAACCCAGCAGCTCATTCACCAACTGGCGCACTCCTCATTTCTTGCTGTTGTCGGTGCTTCTGGGAGTGGTAAATCGTCAGTTGTGCAAGCAGGTATAATTCCAACACTGCGGCTAGGCAAACAAATTCCCAATAGCGAACAGTGGTGGATCAAAAACCTTCGCCTAGGAACACGTCCTCTAGAAGCGATCTTCCATCGACTGGGATTTAAAGGAGGGGAATGGGGAGTGGGGAATGGGGAATGGGGAGTGGGGAATGGGGAATGGGGAGTGGGGAATGGGGAGACTAGGGAGAAAAATGCTTCCTTGTCCCCCTTGTCCCCCTTGTCCCCCCCCACTCCCCACTCCCCACTCCCCACTCCCCATCTTCTAGAAGAATTCGTCTACTGGATAAGAAGCCTTCCTTACCCTGTTGTGGTGCTGGTTATAGACCAGTTTGAGGAACTATTTACCCAAGCCAACGCCACTGAGAGAGAACGCTTTTTAGAACTGGTGTTAGGAGCAGTAAAATATGCTCCTGACCGTTTCAAATTAATTATTAGTTTACGAGCAGACTTTATCGCCTCTTGTTTAGAAGTCCCAACACTGGCTCAGGCTTTGCAAGAGTCGAGTGTGTTGATTCCATCCCGACTAAGTTTAGATGATTATCGGCGCGTAATTCTTAACCCAGCCCAACAAGTAGGGTTAAAAGTAGAACCAGAACTGGTGGAAGTGCTGTTACGGGATCTGAACCACTCGGCGGGAGATTTACCTTTACTGGAGTTTGTTTTAGAGCAGTTGTGGCAACATCGTGTTGCTGGTGAGTTAACATTACAGGCGTATCAAAAAAAACTCAGTGGAATCAAAGGAGCATTAGAGCGATCGTGTCAGGCGGTATACCAAAGTTTAGATCCCCAAGCCCAAGAGTGTGCTAAATGGATTTTTCTGTCTTTGACGCAACTGGGTGAAGGTACAGAAGATACTCGGCGACGGGTATTGAAATCGGAGTTGATAGTGAAAAAATATCCCACTCATCTAGTGGAAAGAACCCTTGATGCCTTAATCGCTGCCAAATTAGTCGTGGTAAATTTGGAGGAAAATGAGGGTGCTTTTGCTCTTAGCAGAGGCATAGCCAAACAAAAAACCCCCCCCTCCCCAGTGCACCATTACCCCAGCGGGGACCCCAAGTTCCCCACTCCCTATTCCCCACTCCCTATTCCCCACTCCCTATTCCCCTCCGTCACGGTAGAAGTTGCTCATGAAATCCTCATTCGTCATTGGTCAACTTTGCGCGGATGGTTAGAGGAAAATCGCGATCGCTTGCGAAAACAAAGACAAATTGAGCAAGCTTCCCAACTGTGGCAGCAAAGTGGTCAGAACTCTGATTTTTTGTTGCAGGGAGTGCGCTTAGCAGAGGCAGAAGATATTTATATCAAGTGGACTGATGAACTGTCTGCTGATGTGCAAAGTTTCATTCAAAGTTGTTTAGCAGCAAGAAAACGACAACAACTTCAGGAAAAAAGAAGACTTAGACAAGCGCAAAGGGCTGTAGTTGCACTCAGTGGTTTGGGAATAGCAGCTTGCAGTTTTGCCGGGTTAGCTTACTGGCAAGGACGAGAGGCACAGATGAGAGAAATTGACGCATTAAATTCGTCATCCAAAGCTAATCTTTTATCAAATCAGCAGATTGAGGCACTCATTGCCAGTGTCAAGGCAGGGATACAGCTTCGTCAGACTATTGGCGCACCAGTAGATATCAAATCGGTGACAGTAGGTGAGCTGGGGCAGGTAGTTTCTGGAATTCAAGAACGCAACCGTTTACAAGGGCATAGTGCTGGGGTTGTAAGCGTGAGTTTCAGTCCTGATGGGCGGTTGCTTGCCTCTGTCGGTTTAGACAAGACTATCAAACTCTGGAGTCGTGATGGTCGCTTGCTAAAAACCTTGAGTGGCCATAGCAATGCCATCTCTAGTATTAGCTTTGCTCCCGATGGTAAGACCATTGCCTCCGCCAGTGTTGACAAAACCATTAAACTTTGGAGAGTCAGTGACGGTTTCCTGCTTAGAACCATTGAAGTATATAGCCAAACAGCGGCTAGTTTTAGCCCTGATGGCAAAACTATTGCCTCCGCCAATGCTGACCAGACTGTTAAACTCTGGAGTGTTAGCGACGGTCGCCTCCTCAAAACCCTCCATGGACACACAGCAGGAGTCATTAGCACGATGTTCAGTCCTGATGGTAAAATTATCGCTTCAGGTAGTGAAGATAAAACCGTTAAACTCTGGAGCAGTAGTGACGGTCGCTTATTGAAAACCCTCAATGGGCATAATGATTGGATCAACAGCATAATTTTCAGCCCCGACGGCAAAACTATTGCCTCAGCCGGTCGTGACCACACTGTTAAACTGTGGAACACCAGCGACGGTCACTTATTGAAAACCCTCAGTGGGCATAGCGATTCCGTTTGGGCTGTAGCTTTCAATTCTGATGGACGACTGCTGGCTTCCGCCAGTAAAGACAACACCATCAAACTCTGGAGTGAGAATGGCATAGAACTAGAAACTTTTAAAGGGCATACTGCTGGGGTTAGTGGCGTGAGTTTCAGTCCCGACAGTAAAACTATTGCTTCGGCTAGTTTGGATGGAACGATTAAACTTTGGCAGCGTCGGGACAGCCCTCTGTTGCAAATCTTGGCTGGGCATAGTGGTGGAGTTTATGGCGTGAGTTTCAGTCCCGACGGTAGTACGATCGCCTCAGCAGGAGGTTTGGATGCTACCATCAAACTTTGGCGGCGTAGTGATGGAACTTTGCTCAGAACCCTATCAGGTCACAGTAATGCCGTCTACGGCATCAGCTTTTCTCCTGATGGTCACATCATTGCCTCCGCTAGTCCTGATAAAACCGTTAAACTTTGGCGGACTAGTGATGGTGCATTGCTCCGCACCCTGAGTGGGCATACAGATGAAGTGAGTAAAGTCAGTTTCAGCCCCGACGGGAAAACCCTGGCGACTGCGAGTCGTGACAATACTGTCAAACTTTGGCACAGTAGTGATGGCACTTTGATTCACACTCTCAAGGGGCATGATTCAGGAGTTTATGCAGTCAGTTTCAGCCCTGACGGTAAGACTATAGCCTCAGCTGGTGCTGACAACACCATTAAATTTTGGAGCAGTCGCACTGGTGGCCTGCTAAGAACTATCCAAGGGCATAACCAATGGATATATAACGTCAGTTTCAGTCCCGACGGCAAAATTATTGCCTCAAGCAGTGCTGATAAAACGGTCAAACTCTGGAGGACTAGCGACGGACAGCTACTCCATACTCTCTATGGACATACTGATATAGTCTATAGTACCAGCTTTTCTCCTGATGGTCAAATGATTGCTTCTGCTAGTGGAGACAAAACGGTGAAAGTTTGGCACTTAGATGGTCGGCTGCTCAGAACCCTCCCAGAGCATGGGAATG
Source organism: Stigonema ocellatum SAG 48.90 = DSM 106950 (assembly GCA_016903675.1). Taxonomy (GTDB): domain Bacteria; phylum Cyanobacteriota; class Cyanobacteriia; order Cyanobacteriales; family Nostocaceae; genus Stigonema; species Stigonema ocellatum. Next base: position 7,045 of record JADQBA010000095.1, read on the forward strand.
CTGTTATGAGCGTCAGTTTTAGCCCTGATGGCAAGACCCTTGTTTCCGGAAGTTTAGACAGCACCGTCAGACTCTGGCATTTTGATGCTCAAGAAGTCAAAACCTTGGAACTCGATTCGTTAATCAAAGGTGCTTGCTCTTGGCTGCACGATTATCTCAACACCAATTCTCAGGTCAGCCCAGACGACAAAAAACTCTGTTCTAGTTGAAAGTGGGGAGTGGGGAGTGGGGAGTGGGGAATGAGGGAGTGGGGGAGTGGGGGAGTGGGGGAGTGGGGGAGTGGGGGTGTGGGGGAGTGGGGGAGTGGGGGAGTGGGGGAGTGGGGAATGGGGGAGTGGGGGAGTGGGGGAGTGGGGGTGTGATTTTAAGTTTTAGATTTTCCAAGGGAATTGCCCTTACGCAACTCAAAATGCCCTTACCCCCCACTCCCCACTCCCCACTCCCCTACCCCCCTTCTTCACTCAACAGCGTCTGGGTAGGGGACAAGGAGGTTCCGGCGAACTTGTTGGTGCTGGTGTTGGTGTTGTCTGAGATATAACTTTTGGGGGATAAGATTTCTTGCTACAGCTACTAAGTTTGCTACAATGTGGTGTATGTCCTGTAACTCGGGCATTTGTTAAGGTATCCGCCAAGCTTGGAAATGCACCTAACAATATTGTTGGTAATGCGATCGCTACGCTCAAAAATTGCTTTTTCATATAAATTTTTTTCTCTAGGTTACAGACTCATAGCGGATCTGCTTTCGTAGTGTGTCATTTTTGTAGTAATGTACTTAGGATGCAACTGTATTCCAAACTTTCTTAGGTGTTTTGGGTTTTTATCCTTTCACTGAGTCATTAGGTCTAGGTTTGTTTGTTTATGCAGTTTTCTCTGTTATATGATGAAATTTTGATAATCAACTAACTAGAAGTGTAGGGGAAACCTCATTAATAAATTGAAAGTTCGTAGTAAGCACTTTAGTGCTTGAAATCGAGCAGCATTACTACGAACTTCTCAAAATTAATGAAACACACCACTACTGGTTCACCACAGGAACTTCGCCGGGTGCAGAAACCCGGTTTCTTTGAGAAACCGGGTTTCTCCGCGATCGTTTACCCCTCAAAGTTGGTGTGGCAGACTACTACTAGTCTGGCAACCAAACGAAAGCTTAGTTTGTGATGATTTGTTCGTAGTAGTCCTGAGTACTCAAAAATACGAGGACTAAAGTCCTCACTACAAACCCATCAAAGTTGAATTGACAGACTACTACCTTGTGAGTTATGTTTGTAATACTCTATGGGTTTTTCTGCTCAAATATCCAATGGCATCTTTAGATAAGTAAGTGTCTACAGTAATGTAGTCAGCTACACCACTATTGTAGAGGCAGACACGGAAATTGCCATCAGTACTTTCATCGATGCATCAACTCAGTCAATAGACATCTCCAGAAATTAATTGTGCGTTGTCTACTACCCAAGAGACTGTAAATTTACGGTACTCTTGATTCTTTTTCACGACTATGTCTACTCTCTTAGGAACACCCCACCGGCGGCGTAGACGCAAAGCAGCGATGCCTTAGGCATCGCCACCCGTTACTCATTACAGAAACACGAATTCCCCCCCTCCCCCCCTCCCCACTCCCCACTCCCTACTCCCTGTGTTTCTTGAGATAAGTAAGACGAATTTCCCATTTCTATCTCACTAGTGCATAAGTTGATTTTGCTTGCACTTAATTAAAAAAGGAAGGATAGCAAATAAGTCTGATTCACATAATCAGATTTTTGTCAATCGGTAATTATTTAAATCCTTATAAAGGAGGATTACTTTATAAGGATTTAAATAATTATAAAGTAATCCTCCTTTAGAGGTACTTTTGTCCAATAGAATGGAAAAAAGCTCTCTTCGCTGAACTGCTATCAATGTATAAGTCCTAGAACCAAAGGAAAAAATTATGTCTCACATAGATATAAGTAAACTTATATACAGCGTACGTCCAGATTTCTACGTTGTGGCTACTAATATTGCGGCTTTGGTTTTCCCAGCAACTCAGTTTCAGTTATTATCTCAAAAAATCTCCAGCGATCACGCGGCTTTAATTTTCCCAGCAAGTCAATTTCACTCTTTATCTCCAAAAATCGGCAGTGATAATTTGGCTATAACTTTCAAAAGTCAAAAACATTTTTCGGAAAGTTTTAGAGTGAGATTTTTCCCAAAAATCACTACCCTAACTGTATCAGGATACTACAAAGAAGGAATGGCTCACCTAATTTATATTCCAGCAAATAATTATAATTGGCTAAATGGCAGAGGATATCAAATAAAATCTCCCGATGGTATTGGAGAAAAGTTTGAGTTTCTGGCAAATAAATTTTACCCGTTCTTGGAAGAATTTTTTCTAGGATAAGCGGCTTTGCTTTGTCAACAACTGCACTGCTAACGCCAGTAACCCTACCGCCACTAATCCAAATATGCAAGTTCCTAAAGCAGTCACGCCTACAACTAAAGTACGCACAGCAGAAGAAATATTTACCACCATTGGATTATCCGAATGAATTGGTTTGGCGGCAAAAGTTGTTGCTATGGAAATCATGAGGGAGTACAATGCAAACCCCAGTCCTCCCGAAATGACCGACCCTATTAAACAGCGTAACGGAGTTGGTGAAACCTGGGCTTGAATATCTGCTTGTTGTGTTAAGTTTGGGTCAGTCATAATTCTCTGCGTCCTCTGTGCTAGGTGCGATTCGTTGTATGTTACTCCTAAACTTACGATATCACCTGAATCCCGTGGGTACTCATGGGAGCCACAAACAATTCTAAATCGTTATCAGGAATCGTCTTTCTTACATCAAGTTTAACTTGTTCTGCCTGCTCTTTGGATTCACACAACGCAAATACACTAGGACCAGAACCAGACATCATTGTCCCCAAAACACCAGCATTTGCAAACACTTCACGCAGTTGCAACACTTGCGGATACTCTGGTAACACCACGCGTTCTAAGTCATTATAAAGCAGATGACCTATTTCCATCGCATCTTTATGCAGAATAGCTTTTACCATTGGTCCAGAATGCACTGCTGCTGCACGAGTCGCTAAACTGTTCGTATCTCTAATATAAGAACTACCAAATTGTTGTCTATAGGTTTTGTATGCCCAAGCAGTGGAAACTGCAAGACTGCGATATTTACCTAATATTATATATATATTTTCTAAACTGGGTAGGGGAGACAGTTGTTCACCTCTTCCTGTGGCGATCGCTGTTCCACCCGCTACACAAAACGGCACATCTGATCCCAAAGTTGCTCCCAGTTCTTCTAATTCTGACTGGGTGAGTCCCAGATTCCACAGCAAGTTTATTCCCACCAAAACTGCTGCTGCATTCGTCGAACCTCCAGCTAACCCAGCCGCTACAGGAATGCGCTTGTGGATAGTGATATCTACACCTGGGTACTTGACAAAGGCGTCTGGAAATTCTGTCACCATGAGTTTTGCTGCACGGTAGGCAATATTACTTTTGTCTAGTGGAACTTCCGGATGGTCACAATAAACACGGATGTCGTCATGACTACTTGCAAGTAAATCAATTTGGTCTGCAAGGTCGATATTTTGGAGTATCATTACCAACTCGTGGTAGCCATCGGGGCGATCGCCGATTATTTCCAGATATAAGTTGATTTTGGCAAAAGCTTTCAGCATGACAGGTTTCACAGATGTTTCCCCCTCTTTTTGATTCTAATAATCCTCAAAAACTTTAACTCCTAACTCCTATTTTTCAATACTTAATCATCCGTGCTAACACAAACATTACCAACGATGCAGCCACAGCACCCACAACGATGCTCAACATCCCAGCGTCGAAACTACCAGTAGTCGCAATGAGCGACCCAGGGATCAGTGAGCCACCGACACCACCAAACAGCACAGCAATCCCATTGTACAGTCCAGTGCCAGCCCCAACTTGGTCGGCAGGCAACAGGTGTTGAACAATGGCGTATTCTTGGGCAGCGTATGCGCTTTTGGAGAATACAGCGATCGCAAAGAATAATACTAACAGTTCCAACGTGTTCACAGTCGATGCGATGTATACCATGACACCTGCAATCAGAAAACCCACACTTGCAAGCTGCGTCCGGATCTGAAACTTATCACCAAGGTAAGCCATCAGGACAATGCCTACGATGCCAACAGCAAAAACTAGCGCGAGTGGCCACCCCAGGCGCTCAAAGTCAATCCCTTTGGCGCGGTTGAAGTAGATCGGTAACCAGTTGAGCAGACCAAAGACACAAAAGGCATCGAGTGTGCCGCCAAGGACAGCTAGCCAAAATCGCCGATCGCGCACATAGCCTGCCCTATGAGTTTTTATCACCGCAACATCAGACATCTCACGCCCAGCGTTAATATATGCCAGTTCAGTGTCACTCACGCCGTGGTCGAGGCGCGGCTCATCGTGCACTCCTAACCAAACGAGTGGAACTGATAGGAGTAAACCAGCTACGCCGAGTACGGCAAATGTAGTACGCCAGCCCATGAGTGTGATTAACGGTACGACTATTAGTGGCGCAGTTGCAGATGCAAGTATGATCCCTGCACCCCAAATCGCATTGGCACGCGATCGCTCGCCTACTGAAAACCATCGACTGGTGATCGCACTCAGCATTGGAATGTGGACACCCTCACCGAGGCCTAAAAACAGGCGCAGCACAATCAATGCAGTGAACGACTGCCCAAGCACTGCATTCAGAATAGTAAATAGTGAGAACGCCGTAATCGCTGCAATGACACTGCGCTTAGGACCGAACCGTTCGGCAAATGGGCTGAGCAGCATGTTTGATAATCCATACGGCACAAAGAACGCGGCTAACAGCAATTCCCCGTAAGAACCAATCTCGCGATTCGTCCAGCCAAAATCCTGAGCAATACGTGGCAAGGCTAGTGAGAGGTTGTTGCGATCCAGGTAATTGACGAACACTGTAACGGCGAGAACAATTGGAATGCGCCAACGAACTCCCCCGACATGCACTGTAGCAGTTTGCATAGCAGATTCTTTTAAAGGGTGTGGGGTGTGGGGACTATCTCTTTTTTTCTCTCTGCGCCCTCCGCGTCCTCTGCGGTTTAATTAACCACAGAGAACACAGAGTCATGCATAAGTTGATGAGATCTGACACCTATAAAGAAGACAGGAAGGTTAGCTTCTTAAGCTTATACTGACCGTCAACTTCAATTACGAATTGTTTTAACCTCTGGTTAAACGGACGTGTTCTAGAATCCGCTGCTTGCGTTCTAAAGAGTCGAGTTTGGGGGTAATAAAGTTGCCTGTACTTCGAGCTACATGCTCCATAATTCGTTTTTGATGGTCAGATTGTGTAGCCATAATTTATTAACTTAACTAAAAAGTACTCAATTTGTAAGGGTGCAAGGCATTGCGCCCCTACGACTGTGGTCTAATAAAGGTGACAATTGCTGTAATAGCCGAACCACCAAATTGGTAGTTCGGGAGAACACTTGGCAAAAATTCAGCCTAATTTAACCAAGTAAGGAACTCTGAAGGATCAGCGTTCCAAGAACTCCTGATACAACGATCGCGATCAAGAGGTTAGTAAAGAAGGAACCACCTTGATCGCCTAAAGCCTTATCCTCTTGACCACCGGTGAAGAGCAAAGACCAAGCTTGTGTTGGATTTATAATCTGAAAGCTATTAAAGGAGGGTCTGAACACAACAGAACCAAATAGCTCGGGGGAAGTAAAATCTAAGTCTGTTTTCATGTAAACAAGTATAACACAAACTTGCCAGATTTTTATTTTTCTGGTATCTTAACCAGCTAAAAATGCCTGGGCACTCCAGCCAACCTCCACAACTAGCACTGACTACGGTATTTGGCTACTCCATAGCAGTCGGATTCGTTTGGTGAAGCCACCCCGATCAATCCGTCGTTGTTTCTGCTCTGCCAACAATAAGTCGCGATGAATTCCGTATTCCGTCATAATTGTATCAATGACCTCATACAGGTCAGCCAATTCTGTCACCAGTTCTTCAGGTTCTGCTGTTGCGGCTTCTTGCGCCTCTTCAATCAGTTTCTCTCGCAATGCTTGACAATACTCAGATTGTGACATTTCCATGACTTCGCATTCACGCCCATGTCTGCGGATAATTTCAGGAATGCGATCGCGTACCAGCTTGTTATAGTCTTTACGCATAATATTTCTGGTTTTTTAATATGAATGTTACAGCATCTTCCTGTAAATATAGCGGTTCTGAGTTGAATCCCATATACTCTGGTGAGATCAGCCCTCACCCCCAACCCCTCTCCCAAATTGGGAGAGGGGTGCCCTTTCTTGGGCTATCTTGAGGGCGTTTTGTATGTAACTCAAACGAGAACCGCTATAGACCACACTGTAGGGGCCAAGATGCTTGCGCCCCTACGACTATGCGGTGCTAAAATAAATCAGTCAATTCATTAGCGCCAAAGTTCAATGACTATTGCCAAACTGATTGACTTTCACCCTGTACGAGGGGCTTGTCCTTCGTTTTATCCCTTGCGCTTGTTGAGTTATTGAGAACAGAAGAAGCCGCTAGTTTTGCCACTGTCACTGCTAGTTCAGATGGGTTGTAGATATCTGTAATAACTTGCGGACAACGCATACAAGCTGCCTTGCCTTCCTGCTGCCACCATCGACAATCTCGACGGATAGAACAAGGGGGTAATTCCTCTGTTACAGCAGGTAATTTTTCAGCAATTTGTTTTGCAAGACGACAATCTTTGCCATCAAAATGCAGACAAGCTTTCGTGGCGCAAGGTGTTGCCATGCGAAAAACTTCAGTGGGTGTAACTGGACTAGCCTTGGCTATCAGTTGGTCTGTGATCGGTTGGGGCTGTTTCAAATAAGCTACACGAGGTTCTGCTGCTGTTCCACTGATAATTCCGAAAACCATGCTATCTACAGATTCTGCTCTAGCGCTGGGGCAAAGTGTAGTTTTTTGAGTAGCAATTTCTTCCATTCTCTTGATCCCACTAAAAGAGGATTTTAGACTTGAAATTTCTGTTAAATTTTATTCAGGATTGGGATTAATTATCACACCATGTACTACAGGAAATGGTGTAGGGTGGGGATGAGGATTAATAATCACACCATGTATCGTAGGAAATGGGGGCGATGCTCCACCGGAAATGCTTTCTGCTTCTTCATCACCCAGAGCGAGTAAAGCTTCGTTCCGGCGTACCAATGCATTATTCACAGCATCGTCCATCAAGTCGTCAATTTCAACGTGACTGTTACGCTTTTTTGTGTTGTCGTTCATATTGATTATTTTTCTTGTCTAGTAAATATTACTGTTTACGCAGTGTACCACATCATAGAGGTTGCCTACAATAGCTCGGCGTCGTGAGTCCAGCCCTGAAAAAAGGTTTCCTTTCGCTCTTAACTGGCGTTTGTTATTCCTCACTCTTGACTTTTAACTCCTAACTCATTCGCTAGGGCTACCCACTGACCTACACTAAGGTCTTCCGCACGGACTTGTGGATTGATCTCTAATTTTTCCAGTAATTGTGTCAGGCGATCGCGTTCTACAAACGATAGCAAATTATTTCGTAACATTTTACGCTTCGCCCCAAAGCCCAACTTGATCAAAATCTCCAACTTGCGTGTATCCAAAGCAGGTGGTTCGGTTGGGCGTGGAACGAGGCGTACTACTGCTGAGTCTACTTTTGGTGGTGGGTAAAATGCTCCTGCTGGGACTGTACAAATTAACTCACAGTTTGCCAGATACTGCACCCGCACAGATAAAGCTCCAAATGTTCTCGACCCTGGTTTTGCCACCAGCCTTTCTGCTACTTCTTTTTGTACCAACAACACCAACAAGTCGTATGGTTCTGGGTTTGGGTTGGCAATTGTACCTAGAAGTTTTTCGAGAATTGGCCCAGTAATATTGTAGGGAATATTGGCAACAACTTTATGTAGCCCTTGAAATCCTGGAAATGGTTGTAGAAGGGATGGTACATCCAGCGAGAGAAAATCTCCTTGCAAAAGCAGAAATTTGCTGTCACGACCAAGTTCTTTTGTCAAGCGATCGCATAAGTCGCGGTCAATTTCTACTGCAACTAGAGATTGTACTCCTCTTAAGAGGCGACGAGTCAGAATGCCTGTACCGGGTCCAATTTCCAGGACGCGATCGCCTGGTTGCAATTGAGCAGCCCGAACAATTGCATCAAGAGCTTTTTCACTTTTGAGCCAATGCTGAGCAAAGGTCTTGCGCGGTCGCTGCTCTTGTAATTTCATCAGAAATTTTTCCTAGATTTAAATTAAGGGCATAAGGACAATTTTACAGTCTGTACATTGACAGAATCTGTTTACCTATGAGGACTAATGCAACTCCAATCATTACAATAAGTGTCAACTTACCACCTGGGACAATCAGCGGATTCATGGTATTTGACTGTTCTTGGGGTTGCTTCCAACTCATCAACGCCGGAATAATCCCTATCAAAACTGAAACACCGAAAGTTCCAGCATAATCTAGAGCAGAAAAGAAGATGCTGGGATTAATCACTGAAAGACCCATAGGGGGGACAAGAACCAGTGAATAGAGTGATAGGCGACCAGAAAGCTGATGATGTTCAACAGGGTAAATATCTTTCCAGAAATCCACCAACCCGTAAACACATCCAATAAAGGATGTGACGATCGCAAACTCTGAAAAAATCGATACTAGAACTCCCAACCACTCTCCTGCACCTCCTGAACGCAGAACGTCCAATGGGTCAAAAGCAATTTTGCCTACCATATCGGAACTGACGCTTCCCAAAATCACAGCATTCCAAGCCACGAACATTATCAGGGGAATCACAGAACCAATAACAATGGATTGACGAATCTTGCGGGCATCTCCTTCCAGCTGACTCACTATCACTGGAACAATATTATGGTAAAACAACGCCACAAACATGACTGACACTGCCGGAGAAAGCGCAGCCCAGTTCTGAAATAAGAATTGGGTAGGATGAACCTGTGTCAAACCCAGCAAAAATAGTCCTAGAAATGAAGCAATGACAATTGCCACAAAAGCGCTGTTTAATTTCTCAATAAACCTTTCTCGCCCAACATACATAATACCACCAAACAGCAGAGAGAACACTGTTGTTCCTATCCATGTAGGGATAACATTCTGTATACCGCACATTTTAGAAATTGCAGACCCTAAAATCTCTCCACCTTCAGAAACATACGCCACAAGCAGAGCATACTGCAAAAACAGATAAGTGCCACCGCCAATCTTCCCTAAGAGCTTACCAAGTGTATTCTGAATAATGACTAACAGACCTAAACTTGGACGTCCCACATCACGCATCGTCCGCAAAGTGGCTTCTGCAATCAAAAGACCTGAGACTAAAGTGTAGAGCCAAATGCCAGTGAGCAGGACTGTGGATGGCACCACGCCAGAGGGTAGAGTAACTGTAGGTAGTGCCAGAATACCAGCACCAATGGTTGTGCCTGCAACAAGCGCAATACTTCCTAAAACACTACCCGGTTGATGGGTGAGCTTATTTCCATCAAGTTCGAGGTGAGAAAATAATTGAGTGACTTCCGGGGGTTCTTCCTTGAAAATGGGGAGTGGGGAGTAGGGATAGCCTGGGGTTTTAACCCCAGGGGGGAGTGGGGAACTCGGGGTCTTCATAAGGTTATGTCAAGATTCGTGCATTTGTAAAACACCATGTTAACTTATGTAACACATGTAAAAAAACCACGATTTTGTAGAGACGCGATTAATCGCGTCTCTACATCGCGTCTCTACAAGGGTTTGGGGAAATTACAAATTTGTAACTAAACGTAATTCATTACTAAATCCAGCAACGCCGCAAAAACCTTTATATCATGTTCGGTAACTGTACCATTTCACGCACATTACCCCATACACCTCCCACGCCTTGGGCAAACTCGCGGTCTTGCTTGTGGACTATCATTGGCATCCCATGCTTAGGTGCTAGAATGATGACTGCCGCAGTGCGCTCAACATGTTGTTGAGGCAGGCATTGCAGACGGTATTTTTGTAGGAGCATTGCCAGCACAATTTTAATTTCCATCATTGCAAAAGCAGCCCCGATGCAGATGCGCGACCCAGCACTGAAAGGATTATATTCAAACATTGTAGGTTCAAATCCGAACCATAGGTTTGAAACAGATGACAAGTGTATCCAATAGAGTCTGTTGCAAAGCGAAAGACTTGGATAGCATTTCCCAGGATGGGTAAGGGACGCGGTCCTGGGACAGTGAGTCTCGACTTATCGGTGGTAGCAATCATTTATTTAGATCAGGGAATATAGCTAGGACTTACGCAAAGACGGCAAAGTTTCAATTCTGGGGTGGCTATTTCTAGCAGCGCTAATGCGGGTAGGTGTAAATATATTGGCTCATCTAGCTGAAGACAGAGATTGGATGAATTGGAATTTTTCCAAATTTCAATTGAAAAAATAATAAAATTTTACAATTCAAATTTCATATCTGGTAAACTGGAACATAATCAACTCCATTTATTTCTCAAGTACTCAAGCCCAAGCGCTACATTATGCGATCGCTAGGAAATTGTGATTTGTGTTACAAGGTTAACAGAATTTATCAGGCATAATGGTTGTGAATGTATAATTATTCATACCGAATGTTAAATAATATAGAAGTATATTAATATACATAAAAGAAGTGTCATAAAAAACAGTGGTTATCAGGAACAAAACAAAATGGCTAAACCTAAAGCAAAAAACATCCTTTCATTAATTCAAGCGGAACACCATCAAGTTGAGCAGCTTTTTGCAGCAGCAGAACAAGCTGATAACACGAAAATGTATAAGTGCTTCAATCAAATCTATGAAGCATTGAGCTTACATAACAGAGCCGAAGAACAGGTCTTTTATGCAGCAATGCGGAAGTATGAAGAGACGAACCAATACGTTGAAGAAGCTGAAAAAGAGCATAAAGCGGCCAAAGCGCTGTTAGAGGAAATTCAGGAACTAAAACCGACAGACTCTGAGTTCCGCACAAAAATGAGTGAACTTAAAAAATCTTTTCAGCAGCATGTAGGAAAAGAGGAAAGTGAAATCTTTAAGGTCATCCGCAAGTGTATGAATGAAGAAGAACTGACTGAACTGGGTCAAGAGTTCCAAGAAGCTAAAGTCAAATTAGAGGCAGATATTAAAGTTGCAATGACAGAAGAGTGGTAAGATTATCAACGGCACATGAATCAAAACAAAGCAATAGCTTTTGCTCACCTATAAATGGGATCTCCAAAAAGTCTCAAAAGGTCGCATTTGCCGTGCTTGTGATTCTTGAACAATACCAGTTTTTTGGTCAAGTTAATTGACGCCTATACCCCAATTATACTGTTTTTTCTAGAAAATTGTTTGGACTGTTTTCTCAAACTTTGATTAAGGCTTTGATTGCTGCTCTTGGTGCGGCATTACTAATCCCCGTACACAAGAAGCGACGCGGTTCTTGGGTGCTGGTATTGCGCGAATACCTCTATTTTTCAGGAACAATCAACTCATGTAGCCCGTCACACTTCAACTGTAAGTACGCATTTTTACGGAGAATAAATTCTTGGCTATGTGAATTCTTATCAGAAAATTTACTAAAGATTTGACTAACTAAGAGATTTACTCTCAGGAATTTTACGGAATTGCGAGAATTACCGTTGAAAATGAACAGTAATTTCCTACGCAGATGACCTCCTTTGATACAAACAGGTGCACTTATGAGCAAGCAAACTAGATATGAAAATTTTGCCTACGAGAATTCACGCACAAATTTCATTCAATTATCAACAACATAACAAGAGGAAATTTAAAGAACATGAATACGATGATTCGTTTGGTTAGTGCGATCGCCCAAAGGGCAGCGCGCTTCGCTATCGCTCTTCATCTGTGTACATTTGCTATCTCTGACGTTGCAATGGCACAGACGGCGACTACTGCGCCCCAACAGAAAACGACGCAGAAAATTTGCTCTTTTGATGTGGTAGACGATTCGTTACCTCCAGCAACAAGTCAGCAAACAAATTCTCCGCTTTCCTACCTGCAAGGGCAAGGTTTTACCCAGAACCCAGATGGGTCTTGGGTGTGTTACGTGAATGATGAAAAGAAGGATGGGCGCTACTATACTCTGTTCAAGGTTCAACAGGTGGATAAAAAGCTTGTAGCAACTTCTTTCTTAGACAGTGGAAATCTGATGTCCGGGCAAGACAACCGTAGCCTGGACTTCTTCACCATGCTGATCAATAACCATACAAATACAAGTCCGGAGAACCGTAAAAGTATCCGGAGGTATCTGGATACTTTTATATCCCTGGTAAAGCAAGGAAAGATCCCAGCCTCACGTCGTGCATATCTGTTTGATCAACCAAACCGTGGTTTCGTCATCTACCACTCTCTTGCAGGAGAGAAACTCAAGGGTACGGCGATCACCATAAACATCAACTTATCATCTCAGAGGTTAGGTTCTTTCCCAGCTTTTTAGGCTGCGTTATTTATTGTGTTGAGGAGGTTCATCTTGTTGAAGGTAATTGCTCAAAAAATCGCCATCGCCTACCCACAGCAGACACAGAGACAGTTTCCAACCAAAAGTTGGAAATCGACGCCTAGTCTACTCTGGATCGCGTTGTCGTCTGTGGCAGCATTACTGACTGTAAGCCAGTCTGCTTTTGCTCAGCTTAACGTTGGGCGCTATGGTGTACAACCAGGACTGGAGCCACTATATCTCCAGTACCAGCTATCTGGACAAGATCTCAGCCAGATGCGAGGCATTTCGGGATGTGTTATAGGCTTCGGTCTTAGTTGTAATAAGACTGGATCAGTACTCAACCAATTACTTGAGTCCAATAATAGAGCTAGCTACCAAGACTTGCTAATGCGAGCGGCTGGGGGACCGGAAAACTTCCGCAATTTCGCTAGCTTCTACGGTAACAATCCCAATCTCCCACAGGTGCCTTACGCCTCATTTTGGCAAAACGACTCCCCCTCCATCATGGATGGATATCGGTATCTTCTAGGTGGTCCGCTCAGTCGGAGTCCTGTAGAAGGTCTGGGACTCGTAACGAAGAACTTCTACTGGGCACCGTTATCGGGAGCAGATGACTCCCTGAGCCTCCGTAGTGGACTGCTGGACTTGAAATACTCTTTCGGACGTACCTTGTTGGAAGAGGTTTCAAAAATTCCCAACGTTGAACAGCAGATTCAATCTATGGGTCTGTCGCCAGAGATGACAAATTTTTATTTGGCAAACCTCTCTAGAGGATTACGTGCGTTAAATACTGGAGATGAGACGCAAATTCAACACAGCATTCTTAATCTACTCTCTTCTCCATACTCCCCAAATGGCGGGCAGTTTCAACGTCCAAATATTGGGATTCTAAATCTTGATCAAGCCTACACGGAAGGTCCTCCAGGAGATGCATTTGTGAGCCGTTCGGTGTTGTTGAACCCAGACGTTGGAAGTCTCAATATGCCAGGAGACCTTGGGAGTATCGATATCCCAGAAAGCTTTGGAGAAGTTGTCTCTACTCCAGAAGGTGCCGGTCACGGATTCCCTGGTTGGCTATTGGGAGCACCGGCGGGTCTGGCATTACTTCTTCTTCTCTTAACTAGTGGAGGTGGAGATAGTTCTTCCTCTGAGGCACCTGTTCTCCTCGCAGGTACATCTGATTTGAGCCAGCAGCCTAGCCCCAGCGGCGGTGGTCTTACTCCCAACGGCGGTAGTCTTACTCCCAACGGCAACGGTAGTCCTCAAGGCCAAGTTATCGAGATGCCAGGTACTCCCACCGTCATCAATCCGTCGCCAAACACTGAATCAACGAAGGTGCTGGAGCCATCTCTGGTAAAATCTCTTGTGTTGATTATTGTTGTACTCTGGATTCTCACTCACAAACAGCGGCGCATGCAAACAAGGTCTTGAGTCTTGCACCAGAGCCGACGTTGCGAAAATTAGAGCAACAAAAAGCTTATGCTGATCGTAGGGTGGGCACTGCCCACCAGCCCTTCCTTCAAGAGTCCTAATGGCGCGAGTTGTTCGCCTCTGGGGGTATAGGGTAGGTTACAGGTGTGGAAGGTGGTTCGGGCACTTCAGACGGTTTTGACTTGCCACAGGGTCAAGTTGGTTAATGATTTCTTCTAGTCGATGGCTAACAGTGGTGGGACGATTTCTGCTCATGCTAGTACACCTAAAATAGGTTCCCCTTATGATTTAACCAAGAACCTGAATAAAGAGTCAATTTATTTGTTCAAATTGGCTAGAGTTGTGCATCAAAGTAGGAGTGCCTACTATAAACATGTCTGGGTTTTGGTGGGCAGTGCCCACCCTACTATAAACATGTCTGGGTTTTGGTGGGCAGTGCCCACCCTACTATAAACTACTATAAACATGTCTGGGTTTTGGTGGGCAGTGCCCACCCTACTATAAACATGTCTGGGTTTTGGTGGGCAGTGCCCACCCTACTATAAACATGTCTGGGTTTTGGTGGGCAGTGCCCACTATAAAATCAAATAAAGTTTTTCAGTCGGGATTCCAATTATAGAACATTAATAATGGAAAAAACAACCTAAGCCGTAAAACTTCAAGCCATTGGAATAGCCTCTGTGCATCTACGTATACTAATATGAAGCGGGAGGATACGTAAGGTTCTCATGCACGTCATGGCACTAAAGTTATGAACAGCAGCAAAAAATACATTATTCCATTTATGGTGATGGCAATAGTTACCTACCTCAGCAGTTGTAGCGATCGCCATACCCCTAGCACAACCAGAAACAACGGTGAATTATTCCCAACACCAACCATACCTCAAATCATTGAGCCGCCCTTACTAAAAAAATCTCTCAATCAGAGCGCTGATACTGATAACACCATCAATATCACCCTATACACGAGTGATCCTCAATGCCTTGAACTGATTCCCGAACAAGCTTCAGTGTCAGATCACGAACCTGTGACAAGTGCAGTAGGGAAAATACTAGAACAGCTAGACACTGCCGATTCTAGCTTGTCTGGGTATCGTGTCAGCGTCAAAAATGGTGTTGCTACAGTAGATTTGCGAAGCTCTCCTAATTCCCCACGGCAATTAACTTCTCTTTCCAGTTGTGAGCAGTTTGCTCTGTTTGGCAGTCTCCGCAAAACCCTAACGAGTAATACTCAATGGAATATTAAAGAGGTTCGCTTCACTGAGTTAGGCAAAGCCATTCAGTAGTGTAAATAGGGAGTGGGGAGTGGGGAGTGGGGAGTGGGGAGGGGAGGAGGGGGGGAGGGCAATACCCGTGAATGAATGGAATCAGAGGGCAGTAAGAGGGGGCTATTTCATTGTCATTATCGCCCTCACCCCGCCCTAAACGGGCACCCCTCTCCCAATTTGGGAGAGGGGCTTTCTGTGAGGGCTTTCATTCACGGGTATTGGTTTTAAAGACACCCACGCCCAATTTTTATTAAGTTTTATTAAAAACTCAATTCCGTAGCCTTTGTTACAGATTTTTTGCTATATTGGATAAACAAACAGTGAGGGTCTTGATATGTCTACCCAAGAAAAAGCTCGTGCCTTGATGATGCGTCACTACCAGCTGATCAAAAATCGCCAACAATCGATGCTAGAACGTACTGGGAAAGAAGTAGGTCTTTCTGGGGAAGTATCCAACTACTGGAACCCCATTCAAGGGAAAATAGATCCCATCGCTCGGATAACTTATGACCGCAGTAGTGCTGCAATGAGTTAGTTTTTAATGGCAATCAACAATCAACAAAAAACCACCCAGTGCGGGTGGCTTGATGCTGAGATCAAATAAAGCAGAAATTAAGCATCGTAGTAGAGAGCAAACTCGTAGGGATGGGGACGCAACCGCAGTGGGTTGACTTCATTGTCTATCTTGTAGGAAATCCAAGTTTGAATGAAGTCTTCCGTGAACACACCAGGTTCCGTTAAGAAGCTGTGGTCATTTGCCAGTGCTTCTAATGCTAGTTCTAGAGAACCCGGAGTTGAAGGAACCTTAGCCAGTTCTTCAGGAGAGAGTTCATAGATATTCTTATCCAAAGGCTGACCTGGATCAATTTTATTCTTAATGCCATCTAAGCCAGCGCACAGCATGGCAGCAAAGGCAAGGTAGGGGTTACAAGTAGCATCAGGACAACGGAACTCTAAGCGCTTGGCTTTGGGGTTAGTGCCAGACAAAGGAATACGGATAGAAGCAGAACGGTTTCCTTTGGAGTAAGCCAAGTTGACTGGTGCTTCATAACCAGGTACGAGGCGTTTGTAAGAGTTGGTGGAGGGGTTAGTCAGCGCCAACAGTGCTGGTGCATGTCTGAGAATACCACCAATGTAATGGAGTGCCATTTCACTCAAGTCAGCGTATTTATCTCCAGCAAACAGCGGTTGACCATCTTTCCAAATGGACTGGTGGGTGTGCATACCAGAACCGTTGTCCTGAAACACTGGCTTGGGCATGAAGGTAACGGTTTTGCCGTATTTCTTGGCAACGTTCTTGATGACGTACTTATAAGTCATTAACCAATCTGCTGCTTCGATCAGCTTACCAAACCGGAACCCTAGTTCGCACTGACCACCCGTAGCAACTTCGTGGTGGTGCTTTTCAATTGGCACTCCGCACTTTGCCATTGTGAGCAACATTTCTGTTCGCATATCTTGGGAGGTATCCGTTGGGGCTACAGGGAAGTAACCTTCTTTGTAGCGAGGTTTGTAACCCAAGTTGGGACCTTCTTCTCTACCAGAATTCCAACGACCTTCAACTGAGTCTACATAGTAGTAGCCTGAGTGCTGGGTTTGGTCAAAGCGAACATCATCAAAGATGAAGAACTCAGCTTCTGGACCAAAGAAGGCTGTATCACCAACGCCAGTGGAAACCAGATAGTCTATCGCTTTGGTGGCAATAACGCGAGGACAACGGCTGTACCATTCACCCGTGCGAGGTTCTTTGATGCTACAGATTATACTTAGGGTAGGCTCTTGCATGAAAGGGTCGATCCAGGCAGTGTCAGGATCGAGTACCATTGTCATGTCTGATTCGTTGATAGCTTTCCAACCCCGGATACTGGAACCGTCGAAAGGTACGCCGTCGGTGAAGGCAGTCTCATCAATTTGGTCGTGGTGAACCGTCAGGTGTTGCCAGATGCCTGGTGTGTCTATGAATTTCAGATCGATCATCTGAATTTTTTGGTCTTTAATCAGCTTCAATATTTCTTGTGGGGTTGTCATTTTTACTCCTTGTCTGCCGTTTACTTACAGTAGTAAAACCATAATGTTGCTAAGATATGGTAACTCTGCTTGGTTCAACTAAATCCACACGGTACCAAGAATATCCTAAAGATATGAAATTGGTGCATTTTGTATATTTTGTAACAAAATCTGTACTTTACAGCTTATATTAACTTTTCTTCAATCAATGGCAGAAAACTAGAATGTTCGTCTCATAGGGGACAACTTTGGCATAGAATCCTTAATTAGCACATAGATTGTTTTTGTGCTGGGGCTTCTTTTTTTTTGAGTGATACAAAAAGTTGCAAGGGCATAAAAACAGTTGACAATTAAATATCAAACCATAAATAGAATTCATTGGGAGAAAAAGGAATGCGGGATGCAGTCACAAGTTTAATTAAGAATTATGACGTTGCAGGACGGTATTTTGACCGGAATGCGATCGACAGCCTAAAATCTTATTTTGAAAGTGGCACAGCAAGATTGCAGGCAGCAGGGATTATTAATGGCAATGCAGCGGCAATTGTCAAGCAGGCTGGTTTAAAGTTATTTGAAGAACAACCGGAGTTGATTCGCCCCGGTGGAAATGCATATACGACTCGTCGTTATGCGGCTTGTCTGCGGGATATGGATTACTACCTGCGCTATGCTACCTATGCCATTGTTGCTGGTAATATGGATGTGCTGAATGAGCGAGTGCTACAAGGGCTGCGGGAAACCTACAATTCTTTGAGTGTGCCCATTGGTCCGACAGTTTTTGGTATCCAAATTATCAAGGATATTGTCAAGGAGAAAGTTGCTGCGGCTGGTATTGCTAATACTAGCTTTGTGGATGAGCCATTTGATTATCTGACTCGTGAGTTGAGCGAACAAGATATTTAAGTAAGTCGGCGCTGACCCTCACCCTAACCCTCGGACAAGAGGGAGAGGGAACAGAATTTAGCTCCCTCATCCCAATGAGGGATTCGGGTCGGGGATGAGGGCACACCAAAATCACCCTCAGGGGCTGACCCTCACCCTAACCCTCTCCCTCTTGTCCGAGGGAACAGAATTTAACTCCCTCATCCCAATGAGGGATTCGGGTCGGGGATGAGGGCACAATTCTGTACTTAGTTTACCAGGGCAAAAAGTTTAGAATTAAGCAGGCCTCTTTTGAGGCTTGCTTTTTTTATGAACCGCCAAGGACGCCAAGGACGCCAAGAAGATTGGTTAAGCAAAGACTGGATGTTTTACTGGTAGAACTCAATTTGTGCTCCTCTCGTCAGCAGGCGCAGCGGTTAATTCAGGCGGGGGAGGTGATTGTTGGTGATGTGGTGGTTGATAAGGCGGGGACGGAGGTAGAGGTTTCGGCTTATATTCAGATTAAGGCGCGATCGCGTTTTGTTTCTAGAGGCGGGGAGAAGTTGGCGAAAGCAATGGATGTGTTTGCTATTGCTGTGTCAGGGCGTATTTGTTTGGATGGTGGAATTTCTACAGGCGGTTTTACTGATTGTTTGCTACAAGCTGGGGCAAAACAAGTTTATGGTGTTGATGTTGGTTATGGACAAGTAGACTGGGGTCTGCGAAATGATTCTCGGGTGATTTTGCGCGAACGCACGAATTTGCGGTATTTGACACCAGACGAGTTGTATGCTAATGCTGAACCTGCTGATTTGGCAGTGGTAGATGTGTCGTTTATTTCTTTAACTAAGATTTTGCCTGCACTGTGGCAACTCCTGCAATCTCCTCGGGAAGCAGTGTTGTTAGTGAAACCACAGTTTGAAGTGGGGAGAAACCGTGTTGGTAAAAAAGGTGTTGTGCGCGATCCTCATGACCATGCTGATGCTATTTTTCAGGTTTTACAAGCATCTGCTGGGTTAGGGTGGCTTTACAAAGGTTTAACTTGGTCGCCTATGACTGGTCCTGCTGGGAATATTGAGTATCTTTTGTGGCTGGGGATGGAAAGTGAAACCCCACCGCCTGATTTAAAGGCCATTCAGCAAGTGACTCAATCAGCCACCGCGCACTTAGGAGTTCGTTCGTAGTTGCGCTTTAGCGCATTTAGCGTCACTACCAACGATAGACGTTATTTTCATTTCATCACGAACTTGTTTTTAGATTTTTAACCGCAGATGTAGACGCCTCTTAGGCGGCTTACCGCAGGCTACGCAGATGAACGCAGATAGATATAGCGGTTTGCTATTGAGTGAGGTGCATTGGGTAGGGGCTAACGGCTGTTCGATCCTACGTCTTTTTGGTGCTGCTGAATTCGGGAAGCATACCACAGAAGAGTGAGGTCTACCTACTACTGGGATGTTAGAGTTTTTAAGCTTTGCTAAAACTTCTGTTTCTCTGTGACAATAAACCAAACCCTGCGACTAGACCTACACCAAGTAAGGCAGAGGGTTCTGGTACTTTCCTACGCTTAGGTGCGATCGCAACAGTGTAGTCATATGTAACATTGACAGATGCTCTGGCTTGTGTGTCGATATGGGCATCTAAGTTGCCTCCTCCTGAAATGTAAGAATTAGCGACCGCCGTGAATAACAAGCCCACCGTGTTAGTACCAGTAAACAATTGTAAGAAGTCGGAATTAGTGAAAGTCTGTGTTCCATCCACTGAGGTAGTCAGTCCTGGAACTATGATAGGCTGGTTTGGATTTTGTTTGAGTGTGGGAGCGTAGTAAGGACCGTAAATCTTGTTTGCAGTGAGATCAAACAGATTCTGATCGTTGAGGTCTAAGGTGATTTCAGCACCGACATTAACTGTTACGTATCTCGCCTTTGCGCCTGTGTTTGTAAACCTTGCATCTCCCACCAGGTCGCTGGCAAAATCTATTGTCACACTGTTGAGCTGACCTAGACTTGAGTCAAACTGTTGGACATTCAGAAATGAATCAGTATCTGTAAGAGCATAATCTACGGAAGCCGTGCTCGATAAGGTAGCCGCGTTAGCAGATCCAGTTGTGGCAACAACGCCTGCCAATGTCGTAGCCGCTGCTAAGACACTAAAAAATTTTGTTTTCATGAGATGCACCCTGATGTATTTCATTCCTGACTCATTTCTAACTCTGAGGTTCTGTTTCCAGGTTTGATGATTTTACCTAAATTTTTGTAAATTATTGACCCTATCAGCTAACGTAGACTTTTTAGCCTCACGCAAAGGCGCAAAGGCGCTAAGAACAGCTTTGCGTCTTTGCGCCTTTGCGTGAGACATATTTACCCCGTATGTCTTCCTAACTCTTGTCTCAAACGATACAAAATTGTATTTGGTTCTACTTCGGAAAGAATTTCTGCAATGACTGTATTCGCTCCCAATTGTCCCCAGGTGCAACCTTTTTCTAGATAAATTTGCGCGGCTTTTCCTACTGTGTATGCGCCGTAACCTGCTATACCAGCTTGCGCCATTGCTGTCCCAGCATAACCAGTTATGTTTGTGGGGTTTTCGGTTCCGCCAATTGCTGCTGTACTTTTGCCCAAACCTAAGAGTAAGCTACTGCCTAATTGTCCTAGGAGTAAGCCACCAGAACTGAATAAAATTGTTTTTAAAATCTTCCCGGCTTCGTAGCCTGTCATGGGTAAACCATATAACCGTGAGAGGGAACGAATTAAAGCCAAGTCTGCCACAGTTCCACCTAGGACATCTAGAAAAACGATGGGATTTAGTCCTACGGCTAAAGCTTTGTATTTGGTAAATTGCCAGATGAGTTTTTCTGCTTCAGAGGAACGTAAGTCTATGGTTTTTTGGGCGATCGCTTCTTCTGCATCTCGTGCTTGGATGAGGGCGTTTAAGGCTAAGAGCGATCGCCCTTCACGATTGAGAATTTTTAGAATTGTTTGTTGGAGTTGGTCTATTTGCGGTGGTGGTGTTTCCCATTCATAGGTTACATCCCCGTTGGGCCACTCGACGCGCACTTCTATTGGTGCTGGTTCCGCCGCTACCATGACAATTTCATCAGGTTGTAAAGGTTTTGCTTGGGGATTTGCTGCACCTAATGAAAGTAAATTTTTGTAAATCGCTTCTTTGTCTGTGTCTGGGTAGAGGTCTATTTTATTAAAAACCAGAATCAATGGTTTTTGCGTTTGTCGTAATTTACACAATGCTTCGTATTCGGTGCGGGTGATGTCACCGGAAACCACAAACAAGATTAAATCTGCTTGCTGCACCACGTCTCGCGCCATTTGCCCTCGGGCTTCACCTTCTATTTCATCTAATCCGGGGGTATCAATTAATTCTACTTGGACTTTGCTGCTAGGATTCCAGCGGATGGAACGCGGGTACTGGGTTACACCATGAAGAGGACCAGTTTGCAGTATTTTTTGTCCTAGCAAGGCATTCAACACGGCTGATTTGCCACGACTGACTAATCCAAAGGCGGCGATGCGAATGAGGTTATAGTCTAGTTTGTTGAGTGTAGTGGTTAATATCTCTAATTCTGGTTTTACTAAGCCTGCTAATTGTGTGTTTGACGGCGACTGTCCTGGTTTGCGAAGGTTTCCATACCAGGATAGTGCAAGGCTTAGGCTAGCACGAGCGCGGTTTAAGTGGGTTTCTTGTAAGTTACGCAAGATGCTTGGTGGTTCAGTCAGGGTTATCTTAATTTTAGATTTTTAACCGCAGATGTAGACGCCTCTTAGGCGGCTTGCCGCAGGCTACGCAGATGAACGCAGATGGATAAACCTGCCGTTTCTTCTAGAAAGGCGCGTAGACGTACTTAAAGCACGTCTACACAAATTTCCCTGGATTTAAATTAACGGTAGAGTCTATGCACTACTGAGATGTTGGAGTTTTTAAGCTTTGCTAAAACTTCTGTTTCTCTTTGACAATAGACCAAACGCTGCAACTAGACCAACTCCAAGTAAGGCAGAGGGTTCTGGTGCTTTCTCAACTGCCGCAGCAGTGTAGTCATATGTGACCCTGACATATGCATCGGCTTGTGAGACAAACGTGCCTATTGCGTTGCCTTGTATGCCAACACTACTGAAATTGCTAGCTGAGAATAGAAAGTTCAGGTTGCCGGTACCAATGAAGGATTGTAACGAGTTGGGATCAGTGATATCAATCGATTTAGACTTTGAGTCTGTCAGTGAAATAGTAGCAGGAAGGTTGTCAATCTCGGCGGGACCATAACTCGCCGTTGGGTGGAGAGTAATCAGATTCTGATTGTTGAGTTTTAGATTGGCTGTTCCTAGGAAATTATATGATACTATCGTCGAGCTTGAGCTTGGGGTAGATGAAGATGTTGTGGCTGTGATTGGGCTAAATGTTGCGTTTGACTGGTAGTCGCTGCTAGCAAATATGTTCACACGGTTGAGCTGACCTAGACTTGAGTTAAACTGTTGGATATCTATAGGTCTATTACTGTAATCTGTCTGTTGAGCATTTAAGCTACCCGATTCAGTTAAGACAGCCGCGTTAGCAGATCCAGTTGTGGCAAGAACGCCGGCGAATGTAGTAGCTGCTGCCAAGACAGTAAAAAGTTTTGTTTTCATGAAATGTTCCCTGATAAAACCTGGAGAAATGTGTTTCATTCCTGACTCATTTCTAACTCTGAGGTTCTGTTTCCAGGCTTGATGATTTTACTTAAATATTTGTAAATTTTTTGACTTAATAAATATATACATAAGTCTATACGTGTATTCATAAATACTGCTTACTAATAAAAATAGCCTGCTACTTACTTAGGACTTACGCACTTTACAAATTGAGCATCATATGAATCAACGGATAATGGTCGTTTCATAGTTGTAGGGGCGCAAGACATTGCGCCCCGGAGGTGGGTGATTATGCAATACGGTTCGGTTAACGATAATTGTAGGTTGGGTTGAGGCAATGCCGTACCCCCAACAAACCGCGAAAAATGTTGGGTTTCGTTCCTCAACCCAACCTACGTGAACGTAAGCGAAACCCAACAAACCGCGAAAAATGTTGGGTTTCGTTCCTCAACCCAACCTACGTGAACGTAAGTTTTTGGCTTAACCGAACCGTATTGGGTGATTATGGTTCTCATTCGTTCAAAAATCAAACCGTAAGGGCGTATTGCAAGTAGCCCCTACTCCATATCTGACTATTTCTGTCAATGCGTAAGTCCTAAGTTAGCAACCCTTTCAAGGTGCAAGTCGTAAGATTTGGATTTCCTTCGTGTTCTTCGTGTCTTCGCGGTTTAAAAATCTTTTTGAACCACGAAGACGCGTTCGCGCAGCGTCTCCCCTTGGGAGAAGAACACGAAGGTCAATAAAACTAGTACAGCGCAGCGTAAATAAAGCAACTATTTCAAACAGGCGCAAGCTTTACTCTATAATACTTTTGACTTCCGCGCAGCGGCCCCAGTCCTTAGCCAACAACAAAATTCACCAACTTTCCAGGCACCACAATCACCTTTTTAATCTCCTTACCCTCTAAACTGCGCTGGGCGACTTCTGACTCACGGGCGTATTTCTCTAACTCTGCTTTATCTGCTTGGGTTGGAACTTGAATATCCCCACGTTTTTTGCCATTGATTTGAATCACCAAGGTGATTTCGTCAGCTTCTAAGGCAGATTCGTCAAATTTCGGCCAAGTTTGGGTGTGGACTGAGTCAGTGTTACCCAACAAATGCCACAACTCTTCGGTGATATGAGGTGCAAAGGGTGCTAGCAACACAATTAAAGTCTGAATGCCTTCTGCATAAATTGGTGAATCTTTGCCGCTAGCATCAGCAAGGGCGTTACTCAATTTCATCAACTCTGACACAGCGGTGTTGAATTGGTATTCACCTTCCATGTCTTCTGTCGCTTCTTTAATAGCAGTGTGGATCGCCCGTCGCAATTCTTTCTCAGGTTTGGTTAAATCCTTTGTAGAGACGCGAAATTTGGTGTCCCTACAATCGGTCACCAATCGCCAAACCCGGTTTAAGAAGCGAGATTGTCCTTCCACATCAGCTTCATCCCATTCTAGGTCTTTTTCCGGTGGCGCTTTAAACAAAATAAACATCCGGGCTGTGTCTACACCGTATTTCCTAATGACTTCTTCAGGCGCTACACCGTTGCCTTTAGACTTGGACATGGTGGCGTAGAGGCGTTGCAGTGGTTCGCCTGTTTCTGGGTCTGTGGGATTACCTGGGTCTTTGACAAGGTAGGAAGGAATCCATTTGTCTTTACCAGATTTGTTGGAATTCATATAAGTTATCCCCTGCACCATGCCTTGAGTTAACAGGCGTTGGAAGGGTTCGTCAAAGTTCAACAAACCGCGATCGCGCAGTACTTTTGTAAAGAATCGCGAATACAACAAGTGCAAAATTGCATGTTCAATCCCACCAACATACTGATCCACCGCCATCCAGTCATTTGTCTTGGCAGAATCAAAAATCTGCTGTTCATTCTTGGCGTCAGTAAATCGTAAGAAATACCATGAGGAATCAATAAAGACATCCAGTGTATCGGTTTCCCGCTTTGCCTGTGTACCACAGGTTGGACAAGGGACATTCACCCAGCTTTCTAACTTAGCCAAGGGAGAACCGCCACGTCCTGTAAATTCCACATCTTCAGGCAACTTGACTGGCAAGTCTTTTTCTGGGACTGGCATAATACCACAATTGGGACAATAAATCACAGGTATAGGTGCCCCCCAGTACCTTTGCCGCGAAATCAACCAATCCCGCAGACGATATTGTACCCGCGCTTTGCCAAAGTTTTGTTTTTCGGCATATTCAACGATCGCTTGCTTACCCTCACTAGAAGCCATGCCATCAAAGGAACCAGAATTAATGATGATTCCTGGTTCTGTATATGCCTGTTGTAAAGATGTTGCATCCAAATTTTCTGGTGGTACGATGACCACCTTGATGGGCAAATTCTGTTCTTTGGCAAATTTGAAATCCCGTGCATCATGGGCTGGCACACCCATCACGGCACCTGTACCGTACTCATACAGGACATAATCAGCAATCCAAATGGGAATTTCTTCCCCAGTAAACGGGTTAATTGCTTTGCCACCAGTGGGGATACCACGCTTGGGCTTATCTTCAGCTGTGCGTTCCAACTCACTTTGGTTGGATACGAATTGAACAAATGCTTCCACTGCTGCAAGCTGTTCTGGTGTGGTTACTTGCTTGGTCAAGGGATGTTCTGGCGCTAACACCACGTAGCTAACCCCATAAACTGTATCTGGACGAGTGGTGTACACGCCTATTTTTTCTGAACTCCCAACGATAGGGAATTCCAAGTACGCGCCTGTGGATTTGCCAATCCAGTTTGCTTGCATTAACCTGACGCGTTCAGGCCAACCTGTCAATTTGTCAAGGTCTTGCAATAATTCTTCAGCATAGTCGGTAATCTTCAAAAACCACTGTCGCAAAAGTTTGCGTTCAACTTTAGCACCACTACGCCAAGAACGTCCTTCACTATCAACTTGCTCGTTTGCGACTACAGTTTGGTCTATAGGGTCCCAGTTTACTGCTGCTTCTTTTTGGTAAGCCAACCCCGCTTGCAAAAACTGCAAGAAAATCCATTGTGTCCACTTGTAATAATCTGGTGAACAAGTGGCGACTTCACAATCCCAGTCGATGGACAAGCCGAGGCGCTTTAATTGTTGTCGCATCTGGGTGATATTTTCATAAGTCCACTTCGCAGGCGGAACCCCCCTGTCAATGGCGGCGTTTTCTGCTGGTAAGCCAAAGGCATCCCAACCCATGGGATGTAGTACCCGATACCCTTGCATCCGTTTGAGGCGAGCAATCACATCGGTAATCGTATAATTACGGACGTGACCCATGTGCAGGCTGCCCGATGGATACGGGAACATGGACAAAGCATAGAACTTTGGCTTGCTTTTCTCTGTCGGTGTCTTATCCAAGCCAAGTTCAGTCCATCGTTTCTGCCATTTTTCCTCAATTTCTGTTGGGTTGTATCGGAACTCCACCGAAAATACTCCTACTAAATATATAATCGTTTCTGCCTCCATCTTAGTAGATGGCAAGCAGAGGAATGGGTTGGTTACAAAAAGGAATGGCTGAATTGTCAGAAAAATTTTCACCCTTATTGCGGGTCTTTGTCTACGGCACCCTTAAACCTGGTGAGGCTAATTATCAACAATACTGCGCTGATAAAGTGGTGGATACCATCAAAGCAATGGCATTCGGTGAACTGTTTGCTTTACCGATGGGCTATCCAGCGATGACTTTAGGAGATAGACCAGTCCACGGATATTTACTTTCTTTCACCGACCTGGAAATTTTAACACATTTGGATGAGTTGGAGGATTACCAAAGCACAAGAGATGCGTCTGAAAACCTTTACGACCGACAACAGATTGAGATCTATGACCAACAGGGGCGATCGCTTGGTTATGCTTGGGTCTACTTAATGACAAAAGAGTCAGTCTGCCAACTTGGAGGTATTCTACAAACCGATGGCTGCTGGACAGGGAATGGAAAGTGAGGAGTTAGGAGTTAGGAGTGAGGAGTGAGAAGTTAATAATATTGCTTTACCAAATCTTGTCATAATTCTTAACCTTATTTCTTATTTCTAATTCCTAACTCCTAACTCCTAACTCCTCACTCCTAACTCCTCACTTTTCCTAACTCCTCACTTTTTAGTTGATTTCATTTTCTGTTTTTTGTGGTATGGGCTGTACCTGATCCACTTTATTTTCTGTGTTTTCCGGCAACATTTCAGGAGAGGCTTGTGCTGCTTTAGGAATTGGAACCACTGGGTTATTGATAGCAACCATCAGTGGTGAAGCCCAAACTGACCTTGGGGAGGATTGTACCTGTTGTGTTGGTCGGATTGCGACTTGATGTACTCTTGATTCACCATTGGGTAGTAGGTTAGACATTGCGCCGATGACACAAGCAGCAACGGCGGCACCTCCATAGACCCAGGCTATTCTAGTTCTGCGACGCGAACGTGCCAACACTTGCTGGACCGTTTCTGCTACTGGCTGTTGTGGCTGTGGCACTGGGAGACTCCGCAAGCCTTGCCGTAGCTTTAACAGTCGGGTATACAGGTGTTGAACAGTTGGGTCATTTGCCAACCATTCTTCAACTAGCCTGCGTTCGGGAGCTGTCACCTCACCATCCAGGTAAGCACTCAATAACTCGAAGCGATCGCGCTTCACCATATCCATAGCACTCGTTGATTCATTGGTATGCTTATATTTCCCATCCAGCAACTCTATATGAAATTGCAAGTGAGAACGCTTGTCAAACTGAGAATCACTACTCATCTTAACATTATTACCAATTCCTAAACGGGTAAACGCAGCAGACAAGCCTGAGAAATTAATCAATTTTTCTCCTGTAGGCAGAAGCACTCTGCTTTGGTTTAAATATTCTTGGCGGAGGTATGAAATTCTGCCATTTCCCTGCATGAGTCATTTTACGCATCTAGATAATTTTGTAACTGAGCCTGTAACCTGGATCTAGCCCTAGCGATTCTCGACTTCACGGTTCCCAAGGAGACACCAGTGATTTCGGCAATTTCTTCGTATGCCAAACCTTCAATCTCTCTGAGAACAATAGTAGTACGGAACACCTCTGGTAAATCGGCTATTGCGTCCCGGAGTTGCTCGTAAAACTCTCTAGTGGTCAGTTCTTCCTCAGGACCTGGAGTATCGCCTGCAATTTCCCAATCCATTTCACCGTCCTCTACCGAACGGGGAGCATCTAGGGATAAGGGACTGACAACCCGCTTGCGTTTGCGCAATTCATCGTAAAACAAGTTGGTGGCAATGCGGCTTAACCAACCTCGGAATTTGGACGGCTCTTGTAATCGGTTAATATTTCGATACACTCGAATCCAAACTTCTTGAGCCAAATCAGCTCTGTCAGGCCAATCTGGAGCCAGATGGTACAAAACTCTATCGACTTGGGATTGATAACGGCGCAATAGTTCTGCAAACGCAGCACGATCGGGGCGCAGTCCTGCTTGACAGCGCAGGATTATGTCGTGATTGGAAATTTTGTCAACTTGCACTGACGTTTCTGGAAGCGTCGTATCAACCGTTGACCAGGATACAGTAATCGATTGACTCATAGATCGTACTGGCTGTTAAACATCCCTATTAATTAGACATACTAATCGGTAGGAAGTTCCTCTCCTAAGTGCCGGATTTATGACTGGAACACGGAACCATACAATTGTGGCTCTAGTGTAGGCAACAGAGAAAGTCACGTTCTAACTTCGTATCTAGCTTGAAACAGCACTTTGTGCAAGGAACTTTCTAGCTAGGGAGATTAAATAAATTTTTTATAGGTTGTGGTGTATACAGTTCATTATGGCTACTGTAGTTGTGCAACCACTGATATGTGACCACTGACCCTTGACAAATTATAGGGACTATGGTAATAGTAAACAAACATGCTTGAAAAAATCAGCATTGCCGGAGGGTTAGTCCGCTCTCGCGGCGAGAGAACGCTCTGTTAAAAATTACAATCATATGGGGTGTCGGGTATGGGGTGTAGGGTGTCGTCCATGCAAGAATCCTACATTCGTGTTCGTGCTGCCCACCGTGAAAAAAATATCTGTTCCCTTGTAAAGTGCCGCAAGAAACACTGCGTCAAAGTTTCAATCCCACCTATAGGTGACCAAGGTACCGACACCCTACACCCTACAGCCTACACCCTTTGAACTTCCCTACACCCTGACTTTTGAATGCGTGACTTTTGATGAACCAGCAGGCGCTGACACACCTTCTATAAGAATGTTATTTTCTTGACATTGCCGTCAGTACAAATTGTGGTGATGCTTCCGTTCCCGGCTGGTAGCTAGTACCAGTATTAGTTTGATTGGGTACGCGAACTTGGAAAAATAGATTGAGGGAAAATGTAATTGTGATCGCTAATAATAATTTCTCCAACATGGTTTTTCTCCCACCCACACCTATAATTATTGATTGTTATTCCACTTCTACAGTTCCAAGGAGTAAGGATTTTCTCCTAAAGTTTTTGGCGTTGCATCAAGGAGCGCTCCGCAGATCAAGAACCTCAAGAGCTTATCGGAACCGTATTGGGCAGTTCCTACTACTAATCATCCATGGATTGGTGCAAGGCCGAGTTTTTAACTATAGCCGTGGCACAATCGGTATAGCCCTAGTTTGCCCATAACCGTGGGCTAATTTATAAGGGAACTGATAAGTCTCTGTAAATTTTTGGTAATTGAATGATGAGATAATTCAATTGCTTAAGTGAAATTGTAATCAAAGATAGTCACGCTTGGCATGGGGAGATGGGAAGATGGAGTGGGGGAGTGGGGGAGTGGGGGACGAGATACGCGATGTAGAGAAACAGCAGCACGAGCATCGAGGTCATCCGCCCGTCCCATTGCCACCACGTGCCCCAGGTCGGGCGCCCCCCAGATCGAGCCGGTGGCCAGGCAGATGGCGGTGACCAAGGCGCCCGGCAGCGC
>JADQBA010000258.1 GCA_016903675.1 Stigonema ocellatum SAG 48.90 = DSM 106950
ACGAAACTTCGCCGTTTGCCCCGTTGCCTCGTTCCCAGGCTCCGCCTGGGGACGTAATTAAGGGAGGCTCTGCCTCCCATTAAACGCGGAGGCAGAGCCTCCACCAAGGAGCATTACAAGGCAGAGCCTTGTAACGAGAATGTGATGCATAGTCTGCGTTTTCTGTCAATGCGTAAGTCCTAAGAAAATCGGCAAAGTGTTAGAATTAGGATCCCTCGACAGCAACGCTTAACCCCAGAATCATTGTTAGATTTGATAGAAAAGGTAAAAACAGGAGAGTGGTCATGACTGAAAAAGTTCTCTCAGATGAATTGCATACACATCCTCTCAAAGTTGCCGATATCGTATCTTATCTCAACCACAATGGTTGGCAGGCAGTAGCACATCCAAACAAACGTTTATTAGTCTTTCAAGGTGCTAGCGACGATTCGGGAAATTCCATTCAGCTTGTATTACCCAGCCAAAACACTTTTGAAGACAGTGAGCGCTTGTTAGCAAAAGTCATAAACCAGCTGGCGGCAATTGAAGATAAATCCCCCCCAGAAATTATTGGGCGTTGCTGAATTGAAGTATGAAATGAAAAAATGGGGTATTTTAAAACTCTTTCTCTTTGCGCCTTTGCGACTTTGCGTGAGGTAAATTCATACCATGATTCAGCAACGCCAATTATTGATTTAGTGACCCAAACACATGCGAGTTCAACGTAACCCTTCAGGGGGGGGTACGAAGTTAATAGGGTTTGAGGGATTATCAAACCCATAAATTTGAGGAAACGTTGCTAAATCATCCTATTAAATCGCCTGGAAAATTCATTCTATCCTTACCCCCATGAACGGTTACGAATTTTATGAGTATTTATATTTAGTTATTGAGACGAATATTTATCGCTTTTTGTAATCCTGTATATACTACAAAATGACGTGCGGAATGTAGGATGAAATCACACGGAATCAATACGAAAGCCAGTCTAGATTTGATTTTTTCCGGCTAGTTTTGAGAAGTTAAAAGTGGTACACTGGTTCGGAAATTGTCGTTTAGACATTTTAGGTACAAAAGAACGCATACCATAAATAACCCCAAACCCAAGCTATGCAAGGGTTTTATGGTTTATGTGAATGATATACCCCCTGCGATCGGTTACATGAAAAGAGCTTACGTTTTCTTCTCTATTGCCTTTACCTTGGCTTTAATTTTGATTTTTTCCAGTACTTCGTCTGCCCAGATAACAAACCCGATTCCTGAGAAAATAGAAAAATCAAAACTTTCGGTAGGGCTAAAAGAAGTTGTACAAATTCCCATAAGTGGAACAGGACGTGAGAGAATTGCACGGTTGAACTTATTAGCCCATGCGGGAGACCACAGCGGAAGATTATTTGTCAACGATATGCGTGGCAAGCTCTATGTCATTATTAATGGCAAAGCCTCTGTATACATGGATCTAAAAAAATTAGTGTGTCCAGGCTTCACTGATGAAACTTCTCAGCAAGGTTTTTCCTATTTTGCTTTTCACCCAGAATTTGCCAAAAACGGAATTTTTTATACTGTACAGACTGAAGAAAAAAATGCTCGCATTCCTGATTTTCCAGTAACTAAAACAATTTTTGATAACCAAGGCAAGATTATAGAAAGTTCTCACCACAACGTGATTCGCGAGTGGAAAGCTGTTAACCCTGCTGCCAATACTTTTTCTGGAAGATTTCGGGAAATACTTCGCATTGAACAGCCATACCCAGATCATAATATGGGGCAATTGGGCTTTAATCCCAATGCAAAACCCAAAGATGCAGATTATGGTCTTCTGTATATTGCAGTAGCGGATGGTGGTAGCGACGGCTTTCCTGTCAGCCATACAGACCCTCTAAACAATGGACAAGACCTCACCACACCCCTTGGGAAAATACTCCGTATAGACCCTTTTGGTAAAAATAGTGCTAATGGCAAGTATGGTATCCCTAAGGATAATCCTTTTGTTCAGGATAGCAACCAAAAAAAATTAAGGGAAATTTGGGCTTATGGACTGCGTAATCCCCATCGTTTTTCCTGGGATACGGGTGGCGAAGGCAAAATGTTGATTGCCGATATTGGTCAAGCTTTTATTGAAGAAGTTAATCTTGGCATCAAAAGTGCCAATTATGGATGGGGAAAGCGTGAGGGAACCTGGGTTGTAGAGAAAAAGAATGAGAATGTTCTGTTTGCGTTACCTAAAAATGATGCTGACTATGGTTACACATACCCCGTAGCCCAATATGCGCACCACAAGCCGGCTGATTGGTCAGGCGTCTATGCGGTTGCGATCGCAGGCGGTTATGTTTACAGAGGTAAAGCAATGCCCGAATTGGTAGGTCAGTATGTTTTTGGAGACTTTGCCAACGATGGGCGTTTTTTTGTCGTACCTGTGGATGAACTTGTTAATGGGAAACAGGCAAAAATTAAAGAACTCAGACTCTTTGACGGTAAACGAGAGGCTTCTTTTCTAGAAATTATTGGCAGCCCACGTTCCGATGTCCGCTTTGGGGTAGATGAAGAAGGAGAAATCTATGTTACAACCAAGAGTGACGGGAAAGTGAGAAAACTGGTTCCATCATCAGAATCATCTCATCAAAGCGGAAATGCCAACCATAGCATACAAGCTATTATGGACAATAACGCCAAGGTAGAAAAGTTGTGGAGTGGATTTCAGTTCACAGAAGGACCAGTCTGGCATCCAGATGGTTTTTTACTCTTCAGTGACATCCCAGCTGATACAATCTATAAGTGGACAACTAACGGTAAGGTTTCCATATTTCGTCGTCCTGCTGGAAATCCCAACGGGAATACATTCGATAGGGAAGGACGGTTAATTACCGCTGAACATAGCCGCCGCGTTATACGCACAGAAAAGAGTGGTGAAATAACCGTGTTGGCGGAACGCTATCAGGGTAAGCGCCTCAATAGCCCAAACGATATTGTGGTTAAGTCGGATAGTAGCATTTATTTCACTGACCCGCCCTACGGTATCAGTAAAGAAAAAGAAGAACTTGGCTTTTACGGTATTTATACTTTAACACCGAATGGAACTCTAACCTTGCTGAGCAAGGAAATGGTGCGTCCCAATGG
Organism: Stigonema ocellatum SAG 48.90 = DSM 106950; assembly: GCA_016903675.1. Taxonomy (GTDB): domain Bacteria; phylum Cyanobacteriota; class Cyanobacteriia; order Cyanobacteriales; family Nostocaceae; genus Stigonema; species Stigonema ocellatum. The sequence continues at coordinate 3,097 of JADQBA010000258.1, forward strand.
AATTGCTTTTTCGCCAGATGAGAAAAAATTATACGTTGATGATTCCGAAAAATTAAATATCCGCGTTTTTGATGTCAAGCCAGATGGGACGTTAGCTAACAGTAAAGTTTTTGCAGAGTTACCAGGACCTACAGATAAAGGTGTACCTGATGGTATGAAGGTGGATATCAAAGGCAATATCTACTGTAGCGGTTCTGGAGGAGTCTGGATTTTTTCGCCAACAGGTCAACTTCTAGGCAAGATTATGGTCCAGGAGGTAGTAACAAATTTGGCTTGGGGTGATCAGGACCATAAAACACTTTATATAACAGCAGGTAAGGGACTTTACCGCACCCGGCTCAAAATTCCAGGGATGGCGGTAGGGGGTAGGGAGTAAGTGGGGAGATGGGGAGATGGGGAGATGGGGAGATGGGGAGATGGGGAGGTGGGGAGGTGGGGAAAATGTAGTATTTCTGACCAAAAACATGTGAAATTTTTACAAACAACCCCTAACCGAACCTGATATAATTCGTAATCATGGAAACCATAATCACGAATTACGAGTTAACACTGAAAAAAACTATAGCAGTCCTAAATGATTTGCGAACACAGAGAAACCCGGTTTCGTAGGGGCGTATTGCACGCCCCTACTGCGAAACCGGGTTTGGTGAAGACTATAGCGGTTCTCACTCCTCGTACATACAGAACGCCCTCAAGATAGCCCAATTCGGGCACCCCTCTCCCAATTTGGGAGAGGGGTTGGGGGTGAGGGCCAATCTCACTCCTCGTGTATGGGATTCAACTGAGAACCGCTATAGTCAGTTTGGAATTAAAATAGGATTGCTATAGATCGTGAGCATAAAGCTAGCAATGATAAAAAAGACTAATTCTATTAGTTGGTTTAAGCTTTTAGTTGTCATAGTGCTCATATTAGGCATATTTTTTCGCTTCTTCAATATCGACCATAAATTTTACTGGTTCGATGAGACTTTTACCTCATTAAGGGTTTCTGGCTATACAGAGTCAGAAGTTGTCAAGCAACTCTGCAATGGTCAAGAACTTAGTGTTGAAGATTTACAAAAATATCAGCGACTTGGTACTGGAAAAACCTTAATAGATACTATTAAATCTTTAGCATTAGAAGACCCTCAGCATCCGCCATTGTATTTCTCAATCGCACATTTTTGGGTGTATTGGTTTGGTAATTCAATAGCAACAATCAGAAGTTTAAGTGCCATAATTAGCTTAATGGTTTTCCCTTGCCTCTATTGGCTATGCCTAGAATTATTTGAGTCATCAATAGTTGGATTGGTTGCAGTCACACTGATAGCTGTCTCACCAATTCACGTGCTATTTGCTCAAGAAGCACGCGAGTATTCTTTATGGACCTTAACAACTTTATTATCGAGTGTATCACTTTTACGAGCAATGCGACTAAACACAAAGTTTAGTTGGAGTTTTTATGCAATAAGTTTAGCATTAAGTTTCTATACATTTATATTTTCTGGGTTGGTAACAATTGGTCATTTTATATATGTCGCTATAACCGAAAAGTGGCAGACAAGTAAGCGTTTTATTAATTATATCCTAGCTTCTTTGTTTGGGATTTTAATTTTTGCACCGTGGATAATAGTTATTATTAGCAGTTTCTCTAAACTTGAAGAGACAACAGAATGGATAACTAAGATGAATTATACCTTACCTTTTTTGATTGAACGTTGGCTATTGAATTACAGCCGCGTTTTTATTGATATCGGCTCAGATGTCGCTCAACCATTAATATCTTTACTTGTATTAATAATTTTAGGATATTCAATTTATTTTATTTGTCAAAGAACTCCAGAAAAAGTTTGGTTATTTGTTGTAACATTAATTGGTACTTTAGGATTAACTCTCATGGTGGCAGATATAATTACGGGAGGAGTTTTTTCAGTTGTCCCAAGATATTTATTTCCGAGTTATTTAGGATTTCATTTAGCTGTTGCTTACTGGATATCTGCTCAAATTACTGCTGCTAGTTTGCGAAAAAAAAGGCTAGGTAAAATCGTACTAACCGTGCTAACTTATAGTGGAATTATATCTTGCATAATCATTTCTCAAGCTGATATTTGGTGGCTTAAGGGTGGTAGTTTTAAAGAACCAGTTATTCCACAAATAGCTCGCATAATCAACCAAGCTACTAACCCACTGGTGATTAGTTCCTGCCAAGGAATTTGGCCTGTTAATGATAAGCTGTCTCTTAGTCATTTGCTAGCTCCACGAGTGCAACTTCAACTAGTAATACCTCCCAATATTCCTCGAATTTCTCCTACTTTTAATCATATATTTTTATTCAATGCTTCCCAGGAATTGCAAGCTCTTTTAGAAAAAGAAGAAAATTTGAAACCCACATTCCGCACTTCAAATTGAAGTATATTCGTATTACGAAAATTGGGCTAATGGTAGTTGAATGACGAACAGCCAACGGCAGCGCAACGCTTACGCCAAAAGCCGACAAAATATCAGTATGAATATTTAATTGTATCAACCTTTTTTTGTCATATTTGTTGAAGTATTAATGTATGACATTTTGAAGTGCGGAATGTGGGTTGTTAAGTATAATGACGAGTGATGAAACCCGATTATCCTTTCTTATGTTGAATGCTCTCTCACCAAATTGATAATAATGGGTGAACTCGATTACTGATTTTTTGTGAAAGTTTGAGGGTTCGTCCTCTAATTTTTAAAATACTATCATCCTAAAAACCCCTAACAATCAGCATTGTAGGGTTTTTTTCAGTTAGTAAGAGTGTCACTCGCTTCGCTCCAATTCAAAATTATAAATTCAAAATTCAAAATTAACACCCACGACTGAAGCCGTGGGCTTGGAACTTTTGACGTAGCGTTTCTCGCGCTTCGCGTCTCGCAACGCATGTTTTTTAAAGTAAGCTCTGAATCCCACAACTGAAGTTTCTAAGTAGTTCTCCATTTTTGAATTTTGAATTTTGAATTTTGAATTGTTTTGTCAAATAGAAACTGTGCGATCGCATCTCGCTTCAACCTTTAAGTCCATCAGCGATAGCGAAGCGCTGCCGCCAAGGGCGGATCGCCTGCACAGCTTCCGGCGAATTAAAGTGAATGGGATTCCTAGGGTCAGCCAATCCCAGTACTGCCGCTAGCAGAGCATGTGCTAATTGGGTAGGGATGAATTCTACATTGGAAATCGCTATGTTGAATTTTGGGAGCGAAAAAACTATATGGGGTAGAAGTAGTAATGGACGCTGTTGGCGAAATATATCTTAATACTCTAAATCCTTATTTTACGTAAGTTGGGTGGAACGAAATAGAACCCAACGCTTTAAAATCATTGATTTTCCGAGCCTCTTGTCGTTATACCCATAATATTGCCGCGACTGGAACCATAATCTTGCCGCCTTAAGGGCTGTAATGCTCATTCTTCCGTTATGCGATAGCGAAGCGCTGCTGCGAAGCGCAGATCGCAACCCTAATTAAACAATCGGAACCATAACATTGCCGGGAACTAAAAATGGAACGATAAACTTGCCATTCAGGAGGTCCTTCAAAACTTTATTTTTAGGTTGATAAATTTCAATGCATTAAACTCTAACATAGAGTTTGCAAGGATTTGAGGCATTAGAAGCATAATGCTGCCGGAAACAAATGGAAGCATAAGCGTGCCAAACGGCAATATTATCCTTCCACTGACACCTCTAAATGTAACGAAATGTTTCGCCAACAACATCCAATGCTACTCGCACCCAATACAATACCATTTTGGGGCGTTGGGCGAAAATAGCCATATTATTTAGTGTTGAAGCATAGTCCAATCACCAGAAGGAACAAAGCTTGCCCAATAATAAGGATGCTGATAATTAGGGTTGGAAAGTAATTCAAGTTGTGCAGAACGCAACGCCTCGTGTCTGCCCTTCCCATCTTTCAAACCTTGGTAATATTTTGCCATGAGTTCCTTAGTGCCAAGATCATCCACTTTCCACAAACTCAAAACTTGACTTTGGGAACCAGCAATGACCAAAGCACGACGCAACCCATAGACCCCATCCCCTACCTTCACATCCCCCAAACCTGTTTCACAAGCAGACAGCACCACTAACTGAGTTCCGTATAAATCCAGGGAAGCGACTTGTAGTGCTGTGAGTATACCATCATTCTCACCTGATGCTGCTTGGTTACGCTTGTTAGCACCAGCCAATGCTATTCCGGAACGCAACAAGGGGTTTTCTAAATTCAAGACCTTTGGCGAGTTCCCGATTTCATCTGTGACTAGTTTAACTTCTTTATCTGGAAGAAAGAAACCATGAGTAGCTTAATGTTGGATACTGGGAGCATGAAGTTGCTTGATAGCAGCCTGAGTTGCTTCTTGAGCCAATAAGAGTTTAGTTTCAGGAAAGATGGCTTTGATTGTTGTTGCTTCTTCGAGGGTGTTTTTAAGTGCTGGAAACTGAATATTCGCCAAATCAATTGAACGTCGGTCATCAGAACCACGTGTATCATTTGATTTGGGCTTTGCG
>JADQBA010000190.1 GCA_016903675.1 Stigonema ocellatum SAG 48.90 = DSM 106950
AGAATTCATTCAGTCCTCTCTTAGAGGACTTATGCTATAAGCCTGGGACTTCAAGTCCCAGGCGGATGCGGTCTCCGTGAAAAAACCATTAAATACTGAGTATTTTTTTTGATGTGGTATCTGGCTGGTGCAAGATGTGAGACAGGCGTCATTTTCCTGTTTGTAGTGACGCTGTCAAGCCTTCGGAGCGCTGCTCCGCGTCTTCGCATAAAATCGTGATTTAACCGGCGCTAAAGCGCAACTACGAACGAAGAAATTAGCCGACAAAGTTGGTGTGGCGGACTACTATAGCGGTTCTCACTCAGAGTACATACATAACGCCCTCAAGATAGCCCTAACGGGCACCCCTCTCCCAAGTTTGGGAGAGGGGTAGGGGTGAGGGCTGTTGACTGTATGGGATTCAACTGAGAACCGCTATAATGCAAGATTTGCTCATATCCCTAAGATTAGATTAAAGTTAAAAAGTGTAAAGAAGTATAATTTTTCTAGTACTCTTTTAAAACAACTTCTTCACCTCTACTGTTGAGATTTTTATAAAAACGTCCATGCTGCATCGTTTTTGGCGTCGAACTTTGGCATTTATTGCGGTATTTTTCTTAACTGGGGCAATTTGGGTGATGTATTCTCCCAGCAGTTACGCTTACGACAATCCTGAATTACTACCCGCTACCCCAACCCCAGTAGTAGATTTAGCAAAATCCCTCACCAGCGTTCAAGAAGAGAGCCTCGTGAAGGACTTCGAGCAATTTGAAGCTGACACTGGGTGGAAACTGCGGATTTTAACTCAGTATGACCGTACTCCAGGTAGAGCAGTTATAAATTTTTGGGGTTTAGACGACAAAAGCGTTCTGCTTGTTGCTGATTCCCGAGGCGGTAACATCCTGAGCTTTAGTGTTGGTGACGCGGTTTATGAGCTGCTACCACGCACATTCTGGATAGAACTACAAACCCGCTTTGGGAATTTGTACTTTGTGAGAGAACAAGGCGAAGACCAAGCTATTCTTAAAGCAATGGAAACGGTTAAAAACTGTTTGCTTCAGGGTGGTTGCAGTGTTGTTCCCGGACTCCCACGGGAGCAGTGGATTCTCACTCTCATTACCTCAGTCATTGGTGGGGTAGTTTGCGGACTTGCAGCTCAACCCCGCAATGAAGGACAAGTTTTTGCTTGGCAATGGGCTTTAATTTTCTCTCCTTTGTGGGGAATTTTGTTTCTCGCCTTCGGTATTGGTCCAGTAGTGACCCGAACCAGCGATTGGCTACCTTTGTTTCGCAATATTACAGGTTTTCTCATCGGTGCGCTAGTTGCCTATCTGTCTCCTATTTTCAGTCGCTCTTCTCCTTCACAAATGTAAAGTAAATTATAGAGTCAGGAGTCAGGAGTCAGGAGTCAGGAGTCAGGAATAAAAACTCCCCACTCCCCACTCCCCACTCCCCACTCCCCACTCCCCCACTCCCCCACTCTTAAAATGGAATGGCACGTAACTGATGCTCAAAGTTTGGCAATAATAAATCAGGAAATCGGCGATCCTGTCTTTTCGCCAGCTGAGTATGAGATTGTCCGGCGGGTGATTTACGCCACGGCTGACTTTGAGTATAAATCTTTGATTCGGTTTTCTGAACGTGCCTTGCAAGCTGCGGCAGCAGCACTGGCAGCACGTACTACCATTGTGGTAGATGTCCCCATGGTACAAGTGGGTATTGCCTACGATATTCAAAACACCTTTGTCAATGCAGTATATTGCAGCATGGAGGCGCTAACGCGACCGCAAAAGGAAAAAACTCGCGTCGCATGGGGAATTGAAACCCTAGCAAAACGTTACCCAGAAGGTATTTTTGTAGTCGGTCAGGCGCAAACCGCGCTGACTGCACTCGTTGATTTAATTGATGCAGAGGAAATTAGACCAGCTGTGATCATAGCCACGCCACCGGGATTTGTGGATGTGGACGCTGCGAAAGAACGTTTGCGCGACTCTCTAGTCCCTAATATTACAATAGACAGCCGCAAAGGTAATGCCGTAGTTGCAGCCGCCATTGTCGATGGGCTGGTAGATTTAGCTTGGCAAGCTTATGGAATGGGGAGTGGGGAGTGGGGAGTGGGGAATTAGGAATGGGGAATGGGGAGTGGGGAGTGGGGAGTGGGGAGTGGGGAGTTAGGAGTTAGGAGTTAATTCATAATTCATAATTCATAATTCATAATTCATAATTCCTCGCTTTGCGACGGCGGCGAGGTGGTGGTTCATTTTGGTCATCACGCACACGCAAGCGATCGCTGACTTGAGGAAAGAAATCCCGGCGCAAATAAGGATAATCGCTTACCCAGAGTTCGCGGCTGGGAATATAGATATCGGTGATTTCTTGAATACTGCTTAAATCGGGACGATTCGACATTACCACCATTTCTGCCACTTGACCGCGAGCAATAGCTTTATGGGCAACACGAAGTGGCGTTTTCAACTGAGCAGTAAATTCTGTATCATCACCTACCTCTAAGTTAATCCATTTTTCTCTGTTTTCGACAATCACCAAATCGCCCTTCCTGCTGACGGTTTCTTGTTTACCAATCAACTCTTCTGTAATCCACAAATCTAGGATTCGACCACGAAAAAAGCCGCTGTACTTATAACGGCGACATTTTGCATTCCGTAGACTAGCATGAAACACTGGTCCCCACAACCAATAAAGACCGGTAACTAGTCCTAGCAAAAATATTATTGGACTCAAATCATCTCCTAAAAGGAATTTCACAAGTAAAACAACAGCACCAGCAACTACGGAGATTAACAGCCGCTGCAAAAAGGCTGAAAATTTGCCCCAATAGTACTTGTATTGCGGACCTGTGGCTATCAGAGGAATGAGTTGTTCAAATTTCTCACGAGTGAGAGGAACTAGCATGACCGATTTAGGATTGTGGATTTTGGATGAATTTCACTAAAAGCTTGACCGTGGATTGCTGAGTTTTTTAAAGTATTTTCTCTAATCCATATACTAACGACTTTAGCTCAAGGACTTTGCGAATTGCCAGTAGTACTCCTGGCATATAGCAAGCGCGATCGCTCGTATCATGGCGAAGGGTGTAAATTTGACCGGGTGCGCCAAAAATTACTTCCTGATGAGCAATCAGTCCTGGTAGCCGCACGCTGTGAATCCTAATACCAACGTCAGCTAAACTACCTCGCGCTCCTGGTAATTTTTCTGTTTCTTCCACAGTAGCACAGTTAAACACTTTACCCATGGAAGAAAGCATCTGCGCGGTTTGAATCGCTGTACCACTGGGTGCATCAGCCTTTTGATTATGATGCAGTTCAATAATTTCAACGTGGTCAAAATATTGAGATGCGACGAGTGCTGCTTGTTGCAACAGCACCATCCCAATGGAGAAGTTGGGAATAATTAGGCATCCTGTGCTAGCTTTATCAGCAAACTCTGCTAGCTGTTGAATTTGTTCTGGACTTAAACCAGTGGTGCCAACAACAGGACGGATACCATAAGCGATCGCACTCCGAATGTTGTCGTATACTGAATCTGGGTGGGTAAAGTCAACCATCACCCCTAGCTGTTTTTCACCAGCCGCGAAAGCCAGCATTGGTTCCAATTGATTAGTAATGGGAATTTCCAGTGGTTCACTTAAACCGGCTAGTTCCCCAGCATCCTTACCTTGATGTTCAGGACTGCTGTCAATTGCACCCACTAAGTTCATATCTGGTGCTTGCGTTACCGCTTTAATCACCTCGCGACCCATTTTACCAGCAGCACCGTTGACAACAACTGGGATAGGAGTTTGATTTGCCATAGTTTCAAGAAATGTTTTTTTGCATCACCAAAGGAATTGTAAAGCTTCTGGGGGCGTTGGGGGGGTTGGGTCACTCACTCAAAAACTGGCGACCATATATCACAAACCGCCACCTCCCAACCAGGAAGTAAGTCTGGGAGAGTTAGCACGTCGCCATCTTTTAAGACTTCTTGACTGCCAAGGCGGTAAACTTCTATAGTTTTATTTCTAGGGTTAATCAAAATTCCGATTTGAGTACCCAATCTGATAAATTCCTGAATCTTGTCGCGGAGTTTATCTACAGAGTCTGTTTTAGATTTGACTTCCACTACTAAATCAGGAACTAGTTCTGCATAGTCTTCGGTAGAACGTTTGAGCCGCTGCGCCCTCACAAAAGATACATCAGGAGCGCGTAAATCTGTGTTAGGCAATTTAAACCCAGCACTGGAACCTGCTACGCGTCCTAGCCTGCGTGGTCTTACCCAATTGCCCAACAGACGCGCAAACTCAGTTCCAACTTCCTCAGACTCATAACCTGATGGACTCATGATAATAATGCTACCATCAACTAACTCCATGCGATATTCGGGATAATCTGCCTGCATTTTCTCCAAGTCTTTGACAGTCAGAGACATAGTACCTCCTGCAACAGCTTGCTTATCATCATATTGGCACGAGTTACATTCATTAGATAGGAAACTTGATCAACTTGACCGAGTTGGGAACCAAACTAATGCTAAATTAGTCGTTGACTTAAACTTGCTATTTATGTAGCCAAGTCTTTCACGCTGCTTGGTTGTGCGATCGCTGTAAGTACTTACGGAAATATTTCTCTTAATTTTGTATAACACTTGCTGGTCATCAACCAAGTCATGTGAAAACATAAATACCGTAAGCTCCATAGTCACAAAACTTGTTGCGTAGATGAACAAAAAATTTCTCCTGACTTTACTTTCTACCCCCGTGGTGTTTGGATCTGTAATCTCTACTATCATGCTGTCCAACCCAGCACACGCAACTCCATCAACAAATCAAGTGGGAACCCGTGATGCGTGTGTAGTACACCCTCACTCTGCAACTCATAAGTTAGTATGTATAAAAGTTAGCAATAATTCCGTGCGTACACCTAACCAAAACGTGACTATAGCACAATCTCGATCAAATCAGGTTGCTGAGTTGAAATTCACTGACCAAGAAAGCGATGAAGCTATCCGCTTGTTTGGTTGTGATTGCCCAGCCTGCGTAAATTCCGTACGTCAGTTACATGGTATGGCTCCTATGCCAGTTTAGCTCGCACTTCTACTCCCCACCAAAAGTACTTTTTGGCTCTCCTCCCCCTTGCGGGGAGGGGCTGGGAGCGGTACTTACAGTACCCAGCAATGTAATGGCTGACACTGGAGCAAGCATTAATAAGTTTGTCTTAGCTTTCATAAGAAATCTCTGCTCCAAAATTTAAGATCCGAACAAGGGGGACAAGGAGGATAGGGAGGATAGGGAGGACAAGGGGGACAAGGGAGAGGTTTTTGTAATTCCTCCACGGATTGCTATAGCGGAAACCGATATTTATATTTCTACATATCCTATTAAACAATATAATTTTGCGGACAAATTGCATTATTTTTGTGTAAATTTACTATATTTTTGGTTTTTTACCGACATTTCGCTGGTTGACAGATTAAGTAACATAGCAATCCAATACTGCGTAGGTTTTGAATAGTTGAGATGCCAGAAACCCGGTTTCGCCAAAGTTACCGAAGAAAGGCAGAGGGCAGAGGGCAGAAGGCATTCGGGAAGAGATTAGGGATGTGCCCGATGCCATTTGGGTTTAAAGCCCCTAACTTTAGTTATGGAAAAAAAGGAAATATGTATTTCGAGACGCGCAGCGCAAGAAATACTGCGTCCTTATTAAAGCCCCTGACTTTAGTTATGGGGTTTCCTTCTGCCCTCTGCCTTCTTCCTTCTGCCTTGCCGCCCTTGGCGGCGTTACCGGGTTTCTAATTTTTGCAAATCCTACGCAGTATTGCATAGCAATCCTCCGCAGATTTACAAACACCTCTTCCTTGTCCCCCAAGTCTTCCTTGTCCCCGTTGTTCGGATCTCAATTAGGATTGCTCATCATCCCCTTTTGTATAAAATGTGATTTTTTTCAAGTTGGCGATCGCTTCTGTATTTATATTGAGTAATTGTATGTAGTAAAAATCAGTAAATATGGGCGAGGAGAGCAAAGATGGTTAGTAGTGTAAAGTAATTAAAAAAACACTGCTAAAGTAAAAAGTTATGGTAGTTTTTAGGGATGAATTACCTCACCCTGTAGCAAATGAAGAGCAGTCTGAACGCTGGAAGCCGGCGCGAAGAACTTCGGGACGGAAATAAATATGTACCATCACCGGATGAGATTGACTCGTTGAGCTAGAAATTCCAAGCGCCAAATTAGCAATTGGTGCCGGGAGTGTGTCAAACTCAAAGTGAATCGATTATTTTCTGCCTGTGTTATGTCCTCTACCATAGATTCATTGCCACCTGCTCTTGGTAAAATTGTCCAACGCTTCCAACGTGCTTCTGACCCGAAGCGGCGCTATGAACAGCTTATTTGGTATGGTCAGCGGCTCAAGGAGTTTCCAGAATCTGAGAAAATACCAGAAAACAAGGTTCCTGGTTGCGTTTCCCAAGTTTATATCACAGCTACCTTGGAAGACGGTAATGTGGTATTTCAGGGTGATTCTGATTCCCAATTAACCAAAGGATTAGCTGGACTTTTAGTTGAAGGGTTAAATGGACTAACACCTACTGAAATTGTAAAACTGACTCCAGATTTTATTCAAGAAACTGGTTTAAACGTTAGCCTGACCCCTTCCCGCGCTAATGGCTTTTACAATATTTTCAGAACCATGCAGCAAAAAGCGGCTGAATTATGAATGATGAATGATGAATGATGAAAAGTTATTGATAATTCAATACGGTTTAGATAAGATAATTTTACTACCGACAACTTATGTAGAGACGCAAAATTTCGCGTCTCTACACGGTCTAAAATTCTCATCGCTCACCCTTAACTGAACCTTATTCATTCATAATTCATAATTCATAATTCATAATTCTTGTGATGTTAATTAGTACTGACATTGGTGGAGTAGTTCAAGAATATTCCTTTTCCTTTGAAAACGAGGAGATTCGTGTTGTTTATGAAACTCTGGGGAAAGGTTCACCGCTATTGCTACTCCCAGCTTTCAGCACGGTTTCTATGCGCTCAGAAATGGGCGAAATCGGCAAGTTGTTATCTTCCTGCTTTCAAGTTGTCGCAGTGGATTGGCCTGGATTTGGACAATCGTCTCGTCCTCCGGCTAACTATAGACCAGAATTATATCACCAATTCCTGGCAAATTTTGTCACATCGGTTTTGAAGACTACTGTGGCGGTGGTTGCTGCTGGTCATAGTGCGGCTTATGTTCTGCAACTGGCAAAAGACATCCCAACCGCATTTTCCCGTATCGTGTTAGTAGCTCCAACTTGGCGCGGTCCTCTACCAACAATGGGCGCAAATCAGCAGGTTTCTGGGATAGTTAGAGAGTTGGTGCGATCGCCTATTCTTGGTCAAACTCTCTATAAGCTAAACACCACACCATCTTTTCTCAGTTTTATGTACCGTCGCCACGTCTATGTTGATGCTGCTCAACTCACATCTAGCTTTATCCAGCATAAATGGCACAATACTCAACAGCCTGGAGCAAGATTTGCTCCCGCTGCCTTTGTCACTGGTAACTTAGATGCTGTTAGTAACCAAGCTGATTTTCTGACCCTTGGTCAGAGTTTGTCAATACCCCTCATGGTAGTCATTGGAGAATCCTCCCCTCCTAAATCTCGCGCCGACATGGATGCTTTAGCGGCGCTACCAGCAGTACAATCCGTCATTCTTCCTGGTTCACTAGGAATGCATGAGGAGTACCCATCAGCAGTCGTTGAAGCTATTCAGGATTTTTTATCTCCTTGATGAAAAATCAGGCATTTAAACCAGTTTATGGTTTAGTTTAAAATGCAGTGCAATTATATCATTTATGCCCAGAGTTTTTGAAATTTTTGGCAAGCCAGTTTTTTTTGTTGAAGACAATCGATCCCGGATTTGTGGAACGCCAAAATCGGCAGCCCTTAGCACTTCATAACTAACTGTATACCCAAGCTCTTGAAAACCACAAACAAGATTTTCTAATACGCCACCTTTTTTATTCTTAAGACACGGAGCACTTTTCAGCCCTTTTACTTGCTCAATAAGTACCACTTTAGGCATAAAGGCTTTTGCGTATCTAACCATTTGGAAAAGCAGCAACCCTCTTTCATCGATTAATGAGCCACGCTTCCCTATCAAGGAGAACGATTGACATGGAGGTCCCCCTACCAAGAGATCCAGGTCACCGAGCATAAAACCCAAATCTTCTCTCAAATTGTGTGGGTCAATTTGGGTCACATCTGACGCAACAACACTTTCTATCCGTCGTTCTGATAGCCATCGAAAGAGAGTTGCCTGGGCGTTTGCGTCAATTTCAGCACAGAAAACTGGCTCAAAACCTACCTTGTGTAATCCTGAGTCTAAACCAGCTATGCCGGTGAAAAGAGAGATTGAGGTAAGTTGTCTGGTCATCTAAAACCTCCAGAAAACTCCCACATGACGAGTGTGGGTAGATGGCGAGAGAAATGTAGGAGAAATTGCAAAACTGCCGAAAACCTATGGCAAGGAGCATTGTAAAAATTCTTATTATAATTCATTTCTGAGTTATATTGAACACGTTAAATTTTCTTAAATATTCCGGATGCAAAAACAAAAGTAATAGCGGGATTTAAAGACTTTATGCTTTGATTAAAAAAAACATATAAAAATTACCCCTATCAACACAAAAATAGAAAAAGCTTTATCATAGATGATAATAATTATCCAAATGTCAAAAAAAAGGCATTTAATATATGCTAGCTGATGCAACGTTTGATTCAGTTCCTGTTACTGTTCTAACTGGCTATTTAGGAGCAGGCAAAACAACACTGCTGAATCGCATCCTCACCCACGAACATGGCAAAAAAGTGGCTGTGATTGTCAACGAGTTTGGGGAAGTGGGGATTGATAATCAACTGGTTATCGATACGGACGAAGAAATATTTGAAATGAACAACGGCTGCATCTGCTGTACAGTGCGCGGTGACTTAATTCGCATTATCGGCAATTTGATGAAACGCCGTGATAAGTTTGATCATTTAGTCATTGAAACCACCGGACTCGCTGACCCCGCGCCAGTGATTCAGACGTTTTTTGTTGATGAAGATATGCGGGACAAGCTAGAGTTAGACGCAGTGGTGACAGTAGTAGATGCCAAGCATATCTGGCAGCACTGGGATGCTGATGAAGCGCAAGAGCAAATTGCTTTTGCTGATGTCATTTTACTGAATAAAATCGATTTAGTCACCCCAGAACAACTTGATGAGTTAGAAAAGCGGATTCGGGGGATGAATGCTATGGCCAAAATCTACCGTACCCAGAATACAGAAGTATCAATAAATACATTAATTGGGTTAAAAGCCTTTAACCTCGATCATGCTTTGGAAATTGACCCAGATTTCTTAGGTGAGGATGCTCACCAACATGATGAAAGCGTGTATTCTGTAGCTTTCGTGGAAGAAGGTACAATAGATGGACAAAAATTAAACAATTGGATGTCCGAGTTACTACGTACTCAAGGACCAGATATCTTCCGCATGAAAGGCATTTTAAATCTTGCTGGGGAAGATAACCGCTTTGTGTTCCAAGGTGTACACATGTTGTTTGACGGTAAACCCGATCGCCCTTGGAAAGAGAACGAAACCCGCAACAACCAACTCGTCTTCATCGGTCGCAACCTAGATGAAGCCAAACTTAGACAAGATTTCCTTGCCTGTATAAACTGAAGAATGGGGAATGGGGAATGGGGAATGGGGAGTGGGGAGTATAGAGATAGGGAGATGAGGTGATAGGGGGCAAGAAATACTACATTCTCCCCATCTCCCCATCTCCCCACCTCCCCACCTCCCCACCTCCCCATTCCCCACTCCCCACTCCCTACCCCCTATTCTTCATCTAATGAACTCCAAGGAATTTGAACAACACTATTCGGGGATGCTTTGTGATTATGTGACTGTCATGGCTTGGTCTTGTGATGGTACAACTCTAGCAGCAACTTCAGCAGCAGGGGAAGTTGTGCTGTGGCAAAATGGCAGTCTATCAACCTTGCAAACAACTGGTAAAGGTGAATCAGTAGACTGCGTTGCTTTTTCCCAAGATGGGCAATTTTTAGCAGTTGGGGGACAGGATGGACGGGTGAATATTTGGCGAGAAAGTGAATTAATTGCTACTTTGGAGAATTCCCCAGCTTGGGTTGACAAGCTGGCTTGGAGTCCTACTTGTAATCGGCTGGCTTTTAGCTTGGGACGTTATGTCCAAGTGTGGGACGCCGAGACTCGTGAGATTGTCGTTCAACTAAATTTTGATTCCTCGTCGGTATTGGGTATTGATTGGCGTTGCGATGGTGAGTATCTTGCTATTGGCGGTTATCGGGGAGTCAAGGTATGGAATTGCCAAGACTGGAATGATTCACCATATATCCTGGATATCCCTTCTGCTAGTTTAGCGATCGCTTGGTCGCCCGATGGCAAATTTCTGGCTGCGGGTAATCTGGATCAAACACTCACTGTTGTGGAGTGGAACAACCCTGAACCTTGGGTGATGCGAGGCTTTCCTGGCAAAATTCGCCAACTTGCATGGTCAGAACCTCATACCCAAGAGGGTGCGCCGCTGTTAGCAGTCTCTAGTGTTGATGGTATTGTGGTGTGGGAGAAGCAGGCTGATGAATCTTTGGGTTGGTCAGCAAGTGTGTTAACTAATCATGTTGATGTAATTTATGCGATCGCCTTTGCACCCAAAAGCTTTCTCCTTGCTTCCGCCGCTGGTGATGGGTGGATTTGCCTTTGGCAAAAAGCTCAAAATTTATCCCAAATCCTCACAGGTGTATCATCTGGGTTTTCGTGTCTAGCTTGGCATCCCCAAGGGAAGTTCCTTGCAGCTGGCGGTGAAAGTGGCGAATTGGTTCTTTGGTCAAAGGTAACGCCGGGTGAAGGATTCGAGCGTTGAAATTTCCATCCCTAATGGGGATTTCTACTCCTGTCATAATGAAATTGTACACCAATTTACACATAAATCTACCAACAACCATGAATAAAATTGCATTTGCTTTACTTTGCTCCTCTAGCCTTTTTGGCTTAATGCAGCTAAATGCTAGTCCAGCAATGGCAGTGAAACTCACCCCCGAACAGCTAGCCTTACCCAAGTTAGACTCAACCCAGACTCAGCAAGTTAAGACACCCGTAGTTAAACAAGACAACGAATTCCCATCAATGCGCTCTACTGACACTGAAAGAGTAAAACAACTTGCCATAAAGACCTTTGGCTGTGATTGCCAAAGCTGTCAAGCCCTTGCAAGCCAGATGTTACTGCAAGGTAAATTACCGCAAAGTTAATAATGGTAGCCAATTTAATTGGCTATCCTGAATCAAGGGTTTCCTACCGCAGTAGTGCCGTGGTCAAGGGAGTCACAGGTTCCTCAGCAGGCGTACGTCCCTGAACCACGGATAATTTGACTGTTGACAGGTGCGGCAAAACGTGCTTGCCAAACAGTTCGCACTCTTCAATCAGAGGATAACCTGACAAGATGAACGCCCGGATGCCCATGTCCATATAACGATTCATCTTCAAGAGAATTTGCTCCGGCGTACCAACCAATGCCGCCCCACAGCCCGATCGCGCCCGACCAATACCACCCCACAACAGCGGCTCCAGGTAATCGTTGGTGGATTTGGCCCGCAACTCATCCTGCCGCAAGACGCCCAGTGAGTTGCGATCTTGTGTGCGTTCTTTAAGGTTGAAGCCATGGGGATCAAACTTTGACATAATATTCTTTGCGTAGGCGCGAGCCTCCTGTTGAGTTGAACGCACGATAACATGAACACGGAAGCCAAAGTCAATCTGACGGCCATATTTAGCCGCCCGGTCGCTCATATCCTGCATGGTTGCGTAGATACTTTCTTCTGGTTCAGGCCACATCAGGAACACATCGCAGTATTTGGCACACACTTCTTTAGAACCCTCCGAGATGCCACCAAAATATAGCAAAGGTCCACCATTTTGCTGATAGGGCTTCACTGGGTCGGTGGTAGCGAGTTTTACTTGATAGATTTCGCCTTCAAAATCAATACTTTCCTCAGTCCAGGCAAGTTTTAGGATGTCAAGAGTTTCGGAACATCGTTTGTAACGCAGTTCAGGACTTTCTGTTACACCCGGCAGGTTGGAATTAATGATATTGATAGTCAGTCGGCCTTTGAGAATATGGTCGAGGGTAGCGATATGACGCGCCAACATAGTCGGGAAGATTTCGCCTGTTCGCAAAGCCGCCAGCATATTGATGGTTGAGGTCTGTGGTCCCATAGCTCCCACAAACGGAATCACTTCCTGCCCAACGAGGTATGAGGTCGGCAGCAGTATATTGCCAAAGCCCATTTGCTCGGCTGTCAACATGATATCACGGCAGTGCTCGTAGTTGCTCCGGCGTTGGTCGTCCAGTACCCCTAAATATTGGGTATCGCCCCCACAAAGGTCGTCAAACCATGAGACTTCAGCTAAGCGTTCGGGTGTTCGTATGGTGACAGATTCTATAGGTTCGGTGAGCATTGCTTTATGATGTAGCATTCCTAAATCATTCGTGAGATAAAGAAACCCGGTATCTCCTAGATACCGCAATACGGTTCGGATAAGCACCAGCCGACCAAAACCCGTCAACTACCCTTAACCGAACCGTATTGGGAGATACCGGGTATAGTCGGCTCAGTATTTTCTCACAAATCAAATAGTATTGCTATAGCAAAAATTAACATCTTGTCAGTTGTGCCAAGTCCTGAACCTTTGACATTGCGCTATTAATAACAATATGGCGGTTTGCACTTGCATTCAATATTATTAACAGTTGACGGTTAGAGGATGTTTTCAAAGTCCAAGCGTGATGTATCAAATACTTTTAGATAGAACTAAATCCCCCATCCCTTGGGGGACTTTGATTCCAGTTCCCCCCTTGGTTCGGGGGGTTAGTTCCGATCAGTAAGTGCGAACAGTCAACAGATCAAACGATTTGTTCATAACTCAAATAGGATTGCTATATTATTTTGATTATTGCGCTGGGAGTTGTTATGTCAAAAAAAATACCACTAAATCCAACCCTGCGTACTGCTCTTGTCGCCTTTACCATTGGATTGGTTGGATGTAACAATGCCATTAATCTGGGAAACACCTCTTATACAACTACCTCGGATGGTGGATTGAACAATAATCTTCCCCGAGTCGTGGCAACTACAAGCGTATTGTGTGATTTAACCAAACAAGTTGCGCAGGAGACAATAAATCTTATTTGCTTGACTTCCTCTGATACCGACCCTTACCGTTATCAACCAAAGCCAGAAGACCGCAAAGCCATTGAGCAAGCTAAACTGATTTTCTTTAATGGGTACAATTTTGAACCTGGTGTATTGAAATTACTTAAAGCGAGTAGAAACCATGTACCCAACATTGCAGTCAGTCAGCGTGCTGTCCCCAAACCACTACAGCTTAGGGAAGGCGGTAATAACGTCCCTGACCCTCATGTCTGGCACAATGCCAAATATGGGAGCAAGATGGTAGAGGTAATTAGCAGTAACTTAAGTAAGATATTACCTAAAAATAAGTCGTTGTATAACAGCAACGCGCAAAAAATCAAAAATGAACTGACTCAACTGGATGGTTGGATCAAGTCACGAATTGCTAGCATTCCCGACAATCAACGCAAGTTAGTTACAACCCATGACACAATGAGTTACTATGTCCAAGCTTATGGTCTTCAGGGTGCAAGTGCCTTAGAAGGTATTAGCACTGAGGTAAAACCCACCACTACGCGAGTAAAAACACTGGTTAAAGGCATCACACAAGCTAAAATACCTATAGTTTTTGCAGAAACTACAATGAACTCTAATTTGATTAAGTCTGTAGCCAAAGAAGCGAAAGTGAAAGTTTCAAAAAGGGAACTGTTTGCTAATAACTTAGGTGCGCCAGGAAGTGAGGGTGACACCTACCAGAAAATGATGGTTGCTAATACGCGCACAATTGTAGAAGGTTTAGGGGGAACGTATCTTATATTTGAACCAAAAGTTTCTAAATAGACATAGTCAAAAAGAGGAAGGGGGCACCTTTGAAGGGGTTCACCCTGACTTTTTCCATTATCTTTTTACTGACATCTTGCACCATTCTCAACAAGCCCAAAGTAACCAGTTAAGAAGGCAGCTATGCTGAAGGCAGAGGGCAGAAGGAATCCCCATAAATAAATTTAGGGGATTTACCAAGGACGTAGTATTTCTTGCGCTATGCGTCTCGAAATACATATTTCTTTCTTTTTTCATAAATAAATTTAGGGGCTTTAAACCCTGTGACAGAGGGCATTTCTTTACTTTC
>JADQBA010000230.1 GCA_016903675.1 Stigonema ocellatum SAG 48.90 = DSM 106950
AAGCACCTCACTGTTGGAGCACTGCTCCCAATGACAACTCCCTATTAGATAGCGATCGCCCCCCAGTGGTGTTTAGTTGAGCGCCTTGCCAATTTCAGTACCAAGCTGAAGTAATGTTTTTTCCTTGACAAACTCAGCAGCCGACGAATGCGGATTCGGCTAAAATTGTGTCAGTGTTAGGAGTCAGCTTTAATGCCCCTCCTAAATATCCCAAAGCCTTGCAGTAATAATCACAAAGATGAATGGCTGCTAAGCGCTTAACAACTTGGTGGTCTTGGCGACGAAAAGCAGCTAAAGCTTCTGTATGCAAGGGATTTTCGGGAGTGCCCAAAACATTCAGTATTGCATCGACAGCAAGATTTACCTTTTCAAGTGTGAGTTCTGTTGTAGATTGCGTTGCATGCACCAAAGCAGTAGGATAAGTTTACACGGCGGGTGACTGCTGGTTAGTTGAGTCCGGAAGACATTACAGAATTCCCTTGCCCAGACTTGAATACTATTAACCCAAGAACCGTGATCACAAAGGGGTATCCAAGTTGCGACGACATAAAGTTTACAGACTAGCAGTTTCAACGAGAACTGTCACGGCTGCAACAGCTATCAACATTTCGTCATTTTTATCGTTGAGTGAAGGAATTGCTCTACCCTGAACCACCATCCCCCCAGACTCTACGGTAAGGGTTTTTTGACCAAAGGGCAGTACAGCTAATACCTCTTCTTCTCGAACTTGCTCTGGGTAAGGTACTGCCACCTTTACCTCTACAATCATTTCGTTAGGATCACTTAAACCTGCGATTTCCCAGACACCAGGCAAAGCATTGTGAGCGATCGCATTCCTCACAGCCCTTGCTGCTGCAATGGTCGGTTCCTGTCCGTGCTGGTCTATTCCCATACCCATCTCAATAATCAAGCGTTTACGAACCACAACCACCTCTTTCTCTTTTTATAATTTTGGATTTTCAACCGTAAATGGGTGTAGGGGTGTAGGGGTGTAGGGGTGTAGGGGTGTAAGGGTGTGGGTTTCCCCTTCCTCTTATCCCCACACCCCCACACCCCCACACCCTTACACCCCTTCCTCTTACCCCCCATACCCCCACACCCTTACACCCCTTCCTCTTAGTACTTGCGCATGGTTTGCTAAACTTGTAACTAATGTATACAGCATACTACTAGTGTCAGTTAATAAACTGTCACTCAGTTGATTCCCCGTTAAATTGCAGAAGCGATATTCTTAGTTTGTGCAAGGAGTGTTACCATTTCACCATATGTTTAACACAGATTATCTTTCCAAACACTCTGTTCTACAGAGGATTGCGGATTTAAAATCTTGCGTTCAACAAGTGAGTTGGTATAAAGTTATCCGGGGAAGCGCTAGGGTGAGCAAAACTCTCAGGCGCTTTTTTGTAGAAGATAACACAAGTTTCATTTTTGGGCAAGACTAAATTGAAACTCCAGCCTCATTCCCCCCCTCCCCACTCCCCATTCCCCACTCCCCATTCCCCATTCCCCACTCCCCACTCCCCACTCCCCACTCCCCACTCCCCACTCCCCATTCCCCACTCCCCATTCCCCACTCCCCACTCCCCACTCCCCACTCCCCATTCCCCCTCCTCCCCATTCCCCTCATCAAGCTAGCAACGTCCAGAAGTAACCATCGGGTGCAACGAAGGAGAAACTCTGTTCCTGAAACTCGTTAGTAACGATGGTTGTAAACTTTTGCACGGGACTTGCTTTAACGCGATGATAGTACATGTGGAATCCATTTACACGATAAGTATACAAACATACACCTAAGCTGCCGGGTTGAGCTGCTTCAAAACGAGAATCTAACGGGATAGAACTGGGAAACCGAATGATGTAAAGTCTACCGGAACGTGCAGCTGACAGGTCAGTCGTTGAAGAACGCGGATCATCAAAAGCAGTGACAAAAAACTTTTCACCCCTGTTGAGGTCAAAAATCTCTCGACCTGCTAGTGATGATTCATAGCTAGTCTCGACATCATCACGCACACGCAGTAAACCCAAAACTTCTTCATAAAACTTCAGCGTCTCCTTGCTGTCATCCTGAATGACCATTCCCATGTGGGTAAACTGACTAGTCTTGAGGAAAGAACCTTTGTGGATGTTTCCGTAATGTGGTAATGTATAGCCATATCTCTGAAACAGAACTTGTCTGGCGAAGGGTTGCAGCAAGAGCATCTCTCGCACTCCTAACACTGGGTCGATGAAAGGACGGCTTTTCCTCTCTTTGTTATAAATAACTTCCCAGTGAGGGTTAGTGTATTTAATATCCCAATCGGCTGCTTTTGCCTCCTCCACATGATTTAAGACATTTAACACATCAGCAGTTAAGGTCGTTGCCCAACGATTTCCCTTCACCTTCATCGACCCCATCCCCAACCCCTCATTCACGGGGTTTTGCCAAACCATGAGACGAATCAAACCATGGTCTGCGTTTTGGTGGTAAAGGCGAACCGAGCGTAAAGGCGAATCCACCCCATATAATTGCTTGGCAGCTGCTGCTGTTAATTCACCAACTTGACCAATGCGATAACCAAATTGCTCCCAATATTGAATGGCAGAAATTGGTTCTGGTACGCCAATACACACCTCATAGATGCCTTCAATTGCAGTTTGTTGCTCCTGAGTCATAGCAATTTTTAATTTAGAATTCAAGATAAAGCGCAACTACAAACGTTTATTTCGAGTTCGGATACCGACGTTCCTATTGAATTCGAGGCAAACCCATCTTAAATTTAAACTGAGTGCGAAATCGTGCGGCGCATTCTCACCCTTGAACTAGCTTAAAAAAAGTGGGAGGTGTTTGTCTACTCCTGTGTGTTATCCGTCCTCAGAAACACGACGTAATGTTCTCTCTCCCATCACTGCGTGCCTTGGGTTATCAACGAGTCCTGTGTCCAGTAGCAATACACCAAAAAGTATCGCCCATCCCTTGGCGCGTTGCAGTGTTGCGTCAGAAACATTTGCGTATTCTGCGATCGCTTGTTGGCGTGCATTTTGATCACAAAACAGCATCCATAGAGAAGCCAGGTCTGTTGCAATATCGCCTGACGTAATGTCGCCCCAATCAATGATGCCTGTGATCGTACCGTTCTCCACAAGGACGTTCCGTGGGTGAAGGTCGCCATGGAGCCATTTTGCCGTGAGGTCAATAGGCGTGTGCAAGGCCATATTCCAAGTGTTCTTGATCTTTTGAGTCATCAGGTTGGTTTTAGTCTCAAGTCGTTGCATACGTTCTTCAACAGAAGCCGCCCGCTGATTTAGGGGTACACCACGTACCGGATTTTGCGGCGCATTAAGTGGCGCAGGCACATGTAATGATCGCAGGAATGAAGCAAAGGGTTTTGCCTGATTTGCATGGGGTTGCTCTTGGTCAGCAGTTATACCAGCAAGCCACGGTAACACGCTCCATCGCCAAGGGTAGCCTTGTGCTGGCTTACCGAGTCGGTAAGGAGTGGGAACAGCTATGGGAAGCTGATGTGCCAGTAGTGGAAGCCAGGTTTGCTCATTTTCCATGAGTGTGGCTGCTGCTTTTCGACGTGGAAGCCTTACACAGAATTGGTCGCCCAGTCGAAATATTGCATTGTCCCAACCCATATCAACGAGATGAATCGGCAGGTGTGTCAGATCTGGGTGCTGATCCTCCAACAAACTGTAGACGAGGTCCACATCTATTTCGAGTTCGGATACCGGCGTTCCTATTGAATTTGATTTTCCCTGCGACCCCATATTTACCTCCTTAGCTTGACGCTCACCTTTTCAATCTCAGATTTTCATAATTCATAACTCATAATTCATCATTTTTCTGGAAATCCATAGCTCGTGCTTGTAGCTTAAATTAAACTAATGTTCTGTCACACTAACTATGGTGGGTTGGTAGTTGCGCTTGGGCGCAAAAAAACCGCGATTTAACAGGCGTTGACAGCGCAACTATGAACCTCTCCCAAATTTCAATTCAGCTTGACAACATGATTAGCTATGACGCAGCGACTAACTCAAGAGCAATTAGGGCAAATAATCGTTGAAATAGGACAACTTCAACAGCGTCGGGAAGCAGAACTCGACCCGGAACAGGTGAAGCAAATTTTGCAGGAGTTGAACTTACCGCCAGAGTTACTAGATGAAGCTTTACTCCAGTTATCTCGCAGAATTGCTCTAGCAGAACAGAATAAAAGAAATCGATGGATAGCTTTTGGAGTCGTTGCTGCTTTAGTGGTGGCGATCGCCAGTTCCATGATTTTTATCCAGCAGCATAACTCAACCATAGCCCATGTCCAAGTCCAACAAAACCGCATCACCCTAGGGCAAGATGATGGCAGCAACTTGAGGACTATCTCCCGCCAAACTGGTCTAGAGATATTCTACCGTGTCACCTTGAAGGATGCCCCCCTGGGCAAAAAACTGGATCTCTGGTGTGATTGGATTGACCCCAACGGTCAAATTGTCAAGCAAAACCGCTATCAAACCCGTGAGATTAATACATCGGTCTGGAATACTCAATGCCGTTACACCATCAACTCTGCTACCACCCCAGGAAATTGGAAGGTGCAAATGTTGCTAGAAGGGCGTCAGATTGGCAATACAGAGTTTGAAATCAAGTAGTCCCATATGGCGAACATCCCACAGATTGGGAGCAAAACTCCTTCCTATCAATTTTTAGGGTATTGGGGTTATGGCTCTGACTATCAACTCGAAGCAATGTTAAGTAAAATTACTAACATTAATAGTAGTATAAATACCAACCTACGGATAAACCAATTCTTAGACGAGAATCATCCTCACCACATTTGGAATGTTGCTTACATCGGACTTGACAAACAGTCGTCCATGTGTATCAATTTCGAGAAGAATTGCATAACCCAGATTGCTGCCTTATCAGCATCAGGACTATTGACATCTCCTGATGCCTGGGTAAATATGCGCTTCAATGACTGCCTAATTCTGGGACGAGAACCTTTTGGACGAGTACCATTGTACTGGACTCAGCTTGGACAGGTGATTTGGTTTGCATCCAGGCTGCAACTACTTTTACCTATTGTTGAACCAAAGGTCAGCATTCCCGGCTTATACGGCTTAAGCTGTTTTTCCTACGTTCCAACTCCCCTCACCCCTGTTGTGGATGTGTTTGCAGTTCCGGCGGGGACTGAGGTGACGTTTTCCTTGGGTCGCGATTCAGGTCTACTCTCTCCACCTAAATTCCAACGGCTTGGGGAGTGGTGTGAAGCACAAGAACAACTAAAAGACGAAACAACGGCAGTTCACCAACTGCAAACCCTGCTCAAAGATGCGATCGCTCACCAAATCACCGACTTAAAGGATGAACCAGTAGGGGTGTTTCTCTCCGGTGGTTTAGACTCCTCCATTGTAGCGTCCCTGCTAGTACAAGCAGGTATCAAAGTGCGTGCCTATACCCTAGATTTTGGTTCAGCAGGAATCCCAGAACATCCCTACGCCGAACAGGTTGCCCACTTTCTCAAAATTCCCCTAGTGAAAGTGGAAGCAACACCACATTGTATCCAAAAAGCCCTCATTCCCACCGTGCAAGCACTAGATCTACCCTTTGGAGATGGAGTAACAGTTCCCCTGTATCTCCTAAATCAGGCGGCTAGCCAGGAAACCCAGGTAATCTTTAATGGCGAAGGTGGCGACCAGTTGTTTGCAGGTTGGACTAACAAACCTTTGATTGCAGCAGGTGTTTACCAAGGAGAACACCCTACAGCAAATAATAATTTTATACATCATTACCTCCGTACCTTTCACCGTCTTTGGGGTTTGGAAGCGCAAGTCTATCAGCCAGAGGTATACACCCAGATACAGAATTTGCATCCCGAAGATTGGATCTCTACTGCGCTTGACCCTGCTTTTAGCACATCTATCCTGCATCGCCTCCGCCGCGCCTCCCTAATGCTCAAAGGCGCACAGAACATCCATCCCCGTGCTACAAACTTGGGGTTTACTCATGGGCTATTGGTGCGATCGCCCTTTTGCGACCTCCCTATGACTGAGTGGACATTCCGCCTGTCCGGAGAACTCTGCTTACAGGGAAACTGTGAAAAATATATCCTCAAAAGAGCAGTGGAAAACTGGCTACCATCAGAAATCGTTTGGCGACAAAAGCGCGGTATGGGTGTACCCTTAACCTCTTGGTGCTTAAAAGAATTCTGGCATCAAATTGGCATCTGGCTTAATCCAGGTAGACTCCGCGCCGAAAACCGCTTTTCCCCTGACTTAGCAGCACAAATCATCGAAGGTCAACTTGGAGGTGCTATCGTTGGTCGCCGTGTTGGTGAAATTCTCTGGCTACTCATCATGTGGCAACTTTGGCGATCGCACCTTTTAGGTGAACAAGTCGGCAAACATACTTGGAACCATCCCTTCTGGTTACCTCATTGGTTATGGAGAAATTACAAAAGAATTATGGGCGTTGCTGATTAAAAGTATGAATGAGTCTCACGCAAAGGCGCAAAGGCGCAAAGAGTCGTTATTTGATCGTGCCAAAAATTTAAATTCATACTCCGATTCAGCAACGCTGAATTATGAATTATGAATTATGAACTAGGAGTGAGGAATTACGAGTTATGGCGGTTTTCATACGGATGAAGTACAGATTTATCTGCGTACCCTCCGGGAAGCCGCCCAAAGGGCGTCTACATCTGCGTTCATCTGCGGTTTATTAAAACACAATCATTATGAATTCATATCCTCCACCCCCATTTTCCTTGGAACTCGCCCAAGAATTACTGATGACCCATGGTTCTCCCCTCTACGTTTATCAGGGCGATGACCTACGCCAAACTATTCAGCATATTACCCAAGCAATTCCCTATCCTCGCACCCAGTTCCGCTTTGCGAGTGTCACAAATGGCAATATCGCTTTGTTACAAATTTTTCGAGCCTCTGGGTGGGGACTCCATGCTAACACACCAGGAGATGTTTACCTAGGACTTAAAGCGGGTTTTGCTCCTGAGCAAATTGTCTACAGTGGCAGTAATTTGAATCGCGCAGAAATGGAGCAAATCCTCAATTGGGGAATAACAACCCTGAATCTGGATAGCCTCGCCCAGTTGCAGTTATGTTGCGAAGTCTTCACTGACAGAGGGACAAACACAACTCCTCACTCCTTACTTCGACTCGGTTTGCGCCTCAACTTACCCGAACTTACTGGAGACAGCCGAATCGGAGTACGTCCTGAAGAATTTCCTAATGCCATCGCCCTCACCCGCCAACAAGGACTGAAGCTGAGTGGTCTGCACTTCTATCGGGGTACGGGAATCAATGCGACAAAGGCTTTTACCGAGGTGATTGACAAGATTATAATTATAGCACAACAGTTACCAGATTGGGAATATCTAGACTTTGGCGGTGGCTTTGGCTATCCGTATGACCACGGTGCAGTAGCCTTTGACTGGGAATTGTTTGGATCTGAGTTAAGCGATCGCCTCAGCCGTTTGGGACGGGAAATAGACCTAGTGATTGAACCGGGACGAGCTGCGATCGCTGGATGTGGTACTCTACTTGCTCAGGTCGTTTCTGTGAAATGGCAATTAGAAAAACAGATTGTTGGCGTTGATACCACTGTGGCTAACCTCTCGGTTCCCTCAGTACATGGTGGCTATCGGGAAATCGTTGCCTACGCCCCACTCCCTCTAGGGGTTTTAACCCCTGGCTATCGCCATTCCCTATTTACAACTGATGTTTGTGGTAACACTACGTACTCACGAGATTACTTAGGTAAAAATTGCCAGTTACCACCGCTAGAAATCGGTGATATCATTGCCGTCTTGGATGTGGGTGCTTATGGTTATGCTATGTCGTCTCACTTTTTACATCGCCCTAAACCTGCGGAAGTCTTGTTAGAAAATGGGCAACATCGTTTGATTCGTCGGCGGGAAGACTACGATGTTTTGCTCACAAATCAAGTCTTTGATTAAAACAATAAATCACAAATATCTCGAAGGAAGCATTTATGAAGTGTATTAATTGTGGGACTGATAATAAGCTGAAAG
Source organism: Stigonema ocellatum SAG 48.90 = DSM 106950 (assembly GCA_016903675.1). Lineage (GTDB taxonomy): Bacteria > Cyanobacteriota > Cyanobacteriia > Cyanobacteriales > Nostocaceae > Stigonema > Stigonema ocellatum. The sequence continues at coordinate 8,028 of JADQBA010000230.1, forward strand.
ACCGGACAGATAATCAAGGTCGGTGCAAAAACTGCGGTCATCCATTTGTTTTTGAACCAACTAGTATGGGCAATATTAAGATTACTGACCCGATGTTTGCAAAGGCGATCGCTGACCTTTCTGCTAACAACACTCTGTTTTTCACGCCTAGGCAACTTCTTTATTTCCTAGATTCTCGTCTAAGGAGTAAGTCTTTTCCCTCAAGCTGGTTGTTTTTTTATCTGTTTTTTAATGTTTGGGTTACGGGTTTTTTTGGGGGTTTTTCAAGTGTGGTCTTTTTGGGAATCTTTAAATGGCTTAAAATTCCTTTAAGTATCGTGTATCTAACTATAAATCTATTTTTTCAAGTAGGATTTATTTACTATTTGTTTTCGCTAACCAAGTCTAGTAAACTTAATGAGAAAAGTCGTAAAGCAAGTGCTAGAGCTTTACAAGTAGTAGGAGGAATCATTCTTTGTGTAGGAATTTATGCAAGTTTATTCATATTTGATTCATTTATTTTGTTTGTGATTGTGGTTACTTTAGGAATGCTGTCAATCTACTTAGGGACTCGACAGCTAAACCAAACTAGATTAACGGAGGAACTTTTATTTACTCAAAGTCAGTTTCAAGATTGGATAGCCTCTTGGCTGCGAGTGAATAATTCCATTGTGAAGATGTTGCCTTCTCCGCGTGAAGAAAATTCACTTACTGTTGTGAATCCTGATGTCAGTGCTTACAGTTTTGACCGTCTAGTTGTTTGTGATACTGCTGTCATTGCGCAACTATTAATCGCTAATAATTTTCACTTTGAAAATAACTGTGCAGTTCTCAGCATCACTGGCTATCCCCAAAGTATTTTTACGACTACTATGGAAATGCTGCGCCGGAATCCTGATTTGCAAGTTTATGCGTTGCATAATTGTAGTCCTAAAGGGATTGGTTTGGCTCATCATCTTCGCACTAGTGGTGATTGGTTTCGAGACAGTCATGTTGTGATTATTGATGTTGGCATAGTACCATCCCAGATTATTGCTACTCAGAAAGGAATTTTGATCCAATCTTCTGAAACCTCGGCGCAAGCAGCAAAGCAATTGCCTTTAGAAATTAGCCAGAGTTTATCTGCTGAAGAATTAAAATGGTTGGAATCTGGAAATTTTGTTGAATTAGAATCTTTTACTCCCCAAAGACTCATTCAAATTCTGCATCGAGGTATTGCTGGTAGTCGCGATTTAGCAAGTGATGATGGTGGCTTGATTATAGTCGGTGATACGGGAAGTGACATGTACGCTTATCAAAGTTTTGGTTAATTTTGTAGAGAATATGTATCAATACAGTGCCCATATCCGCATGGGACTTGAAGTCCCATGCTAATAGCATAAGTCCTCTAAAAGAGGACTTTTGGGAGTTTTGAAATCACTGTCAATTTTATGACTCCTTATTTGGTTATTTGTGGTTTCTATTTAGAGGTGCAAGATATAAGTT
>JADQBA010000181.1 GCA_016903675.1 Stigonema ocellatum SAG 48.90 = DSM 106950
CCATTGTGAAACAAAGCTTCGCTACCAGTGGGTACGGAAAACTCTTTAAAGCTGTGGAACAGATTACCCCCTGCTTGAGTACCACCTGTAATGTTTATGGTGCTGCCATTTTGTGTGACGATGGAGTTATTTGGTAGAGTCCTATCTGGTGTAATTTGGGCGCGAGAACAATTAGCACTAAAGAATATCGTGTTAAATATAGCAATCCCTAGTCCACAAAACCAGCGCTTACACATCACAGTGGGGAATGGGGAGTGGGGAGTGGGGAGTGGGGAATGAGAGGGGGAGAAATATTTTTTTTCATTCATAAAACCTCACGATAAGTCAACATAATTCGTAATTGATTACTCCCGAACCGGTGCAAGATTACCTATCTTCTTGATTTTCTTGGCGTCCTTCTCACTCGGGGAGACGCTGCGCGTTCGTCAAGAGACGTGGCGTCAGCCAAGGCGTCTTGGCGGTTCATTAAATTAGGTATTCTTCTAGCGTCCAAGGAGTATGACTAATTATTCCGTCAATACCGTTTAGTTAAGCCCGAAATCCTTGACAAGACGAGAAATTCCGCGTCTGGTCACAATTTGAACTTCTTAGCAATAACCCTTAACTGAACTGTATTGGAGTTTCTCTGTAATACTTAGTTGTGACTTTAGGCATCAGGCACATCATAACCGGTTGAATACCGATATAGCAATCCCACATGAAAAAACCTAGCGGATTACCCTCCTCCTTTAGAAGGATTTATTAAATTTTTCGGACATAAAGTAGCATTTTTTGGGAATATACTCTCAGGATTATTTCTATTAGTTGCTAGCAAGAATGCTCCTGTTATCAATTAATAAGTAAAAATACTTAATAATCGTAGGGAGAGCTAACTGTATAATGGCTCAAGGTAGGAAACAGGGATGCTATTGGTTGGGGTGGGTACTGGTTTTGGGAGTAGGCGCAACCGCTGTTGATGACGCCCAAGCCCAACAAGTATTACCTGACACGACTCTACAGCGGAACTCTGTGGTGACAGTTACAGGCAATAACTTTACGATTACCGGTGGGACTCCAGTGGGCGGAAATCTGTTCCACAGCTTCAGTCAGTTTTCTGTACCCACAAATGGAGAGGCTTTTTTCAACAATGCCTCGACAGTGCAGAACATCATTAGTCGGGTAACCGGTTCGCAGCCATCTAATATTGATGGCATCCTGCGGGCAAATAGTAAAGCTAACCTATTTTTGCTCAATCCCAACGGGATTATCTTTGGTCCAAATGCCAGTTTGAACGTGGGTGGTTCCTTTGTCACGACCACAGCTAACGCCATCCAATTTGGCAATCAGGGCTTCTTCAGCGCCTCTGTTGCCAATGATCCTTCACCGTTGCTCACGGTGAACCCTTCTGCACTACTATTTAATCAAATCACAGCGGCATCGATTCAAAATAACTCAGTCACTGGTTTAGGTGTTCCTAATGGTCAGAGTTTGCTGCTAGTAGGCGGTAACATCACCATGAATGGTGGAAGATTGAATGCTGTTGGTGGTCGAGTGGAATTGGGCGGACTGACCGGTGCAGGAACGGTTGGGCTGTTGGTAAATGACAATAATCTGAGTCTAAGTTTTCCTGATGGGGTGGCGCGAGGTGATGTGTCGCTGACCAATGGTGCTATTGTGGATGTACGTAGGGCTACTGAAAAGGCTGGCGACATCAGCATCAATGCAGGCTCAGTGTCTGTCACCAGTGGCGCTCGACTAGATGCCAGTACTAGTGGAACTGGGGATGCAGGCAATATCACTATTATTGCTCGTGATACTGTATCCTTTGATGGGGTGGGTAACCTAGGCTCCAGTCTCGCATTCAGCAATGTGGCATTAGGAACTGCGGGCAAGGGCGGTGATATTACAATCAATACAGGCTCACTATCTGTCACCAATGGCGCTCGACTAGATGCCAGTACTAGTGGAACTGGGGATGCAGGCAATGTCAAAATAACTGCCCGCGATCGCGTATCCTTTGATGGGGTGGGCAGCAATGGAGCCTCCAGTTTTGCATTCAGCAGTGTGGGAGCAGGCGCGACAGGCAAAGGCGGTAATCTCAGCATCGACACAGGCTCACTATCTGTCACCAATGGCGCTCGACTAGATGCCAGTACTAGTGGAACTGGGGATGCAGGCAGTATCATTATTAATGCACGCGATACCGTGTCTTTTGATGGGGTAGGTAGCAATGGAGGCTCTGTTGCATTCAGCAATGTGGGAGCAGGAGCGATCGGTAAGGGAGGTACTCTCAGCATCAATGCAGGTTCACTGTTTGTCACCAAAGGCGCTGCACTAGATGCCAGTACTTCTGGAACAGGAAATGCAGGCAATATCAACATCAATACAGCTTCACAGTTTGTCACCAATGATGCTAAAGTACATACCAGAACTCTTGGGCAAGGGAATGGAGGTATCATCAACATCAACACAGGCTCACTGTCTGTCACCAATGGCGCTCAAATAGATGTCAGTACTAGTGGAACTGGGGATGCAGGCAATGTCAACATTACTGCCCGCGATACCGTATCCTTTGATGGAGTGGGCAAAAATGGCAGTTCCGCTGCATTTAGCAATGTGGGAGCAGGAGCAGCAGGCAAGGGCGGTGATATCAACATCAACACAGGCTCACTGTCTGTCACCGATGGGGCTCGACTAGATGCAAGTAGTAGTGGACCAAGGGATGCAGGCAATGTCACAATAACTGCCCGCGATCGCGTATCCTTTGATGGGGTGGGCAGCAATCAAACCTCCAGTTATGCATTCAGCAATGTGGGAGCAGGAGCAGCAGGCAAGGGTGGTGACATCAATATTAACACAGGCTCACTGTCTGTCACCAATGGCGCTCGACTAGATGCCAGTACTAGTGGAACTGGGGATGCAGGCAATGTCAAAATAACTGCCCACGATACCGTATCCTTTGATGGGGTGGGTAGCAATGGAGCCTCCAGTTTTGCATTCAGCAGTGTGGGATCAGGAGCAACAGGCAAGGGCGGTGATATCAATATCAATACAGGCTCACTGTCTGTCACCAATGGCGCTCGACTAGATGCCAGTACTAGTGGACCAAGGGATGCAGGCAACATCAACATTACTGCTCGTGATACCGTATCCTTTGATGGGGTGGGCAGCAATGGAAGCTCCAGTTCTGCATTCAGCAGTGTGGCAGCACTCACAGCAGGCAAGGGCGGTGACATCAACATCAACACAGGCTCACTGTCTGTCACCAATGGCGCTCGACTAGATGCTCTGACGAATGGAAAAGGGAATGCAGGTAACGTCAAAATTACTGCTCGTGATACCGTGTCCTTTGTTGGGGTTGGCAGCAATGAAAACTCCAGTGTGGCATTCAGTAGTGTGGAATCACCAGAAGCAGAGGGTAAGGGCGGTACTCTCAGCATCAACACAGGCTCACTTTCTCTCAGAGATGGTGCTCAACTAATTTCCAGGACTCTTGGCAGAGGCGATGCAGGCAATATCAGCATTACTGCCCGTGATACCGTGTCCTTTGATGGGGTGAGCAGCAATCGCAGTTCCGTTGCATTCAGCAGTGTGGAATCAGGAGCAACAGGCAAGGGCGGTGGGATCAGCATCACCGCAGACTCACTTTCTCTCAGAGATGGTGCTCAACTGAATGCTAACAGCTTGGGACAGGGAACTGCGGGAAATATTGAAGTCCGCTCTCGGTCTATCGACTTAGACAACAAAGCAACTCTCACAGCAACGAGCAGTTTGGGTAAGGGTGGAGATATCCAGTTAATAGTCACAGACTTGTTACTCTTGCGTCGTGGCAGCGAAATCACCACCACTGCCGGTACTCCTGGTGCTGGAGGCGATGGTGGTAACATTTCTATCGAAACCCCGTTGGGCTTAATCGTTGCCATTCCAACAGAAGATAGCCACATCAGAGCCAACGCTTTTCAGGGCAAAGGAGGTACTGTTAATATCAACACATCTGGTGTATTTGGCTTCCTCATCAATCCAGCGCGACAGACCCGATTGAGTGACATCACCGCCAGTTCTGACCTTGGACCACAAGGTGTGGTAACTATTAACACGCCAGATGTTGACCCCAGCCGGGGGGTATCTTTCTTACCCACAAAAGTTGTTGATCCGGCACTGAAGATTGCTTCTGGTTGTCCCGGAGGAGATGGAACAACGGGCAATGAATTTATCGTGACTGGACGAGGAGGATTACCACCCACCCCATACCAACCCCTCAGCAACGATGTCGTATGGTCTGATACTCGGCTGACAAACGTTGGCAAGGTGGAAAATCTCAAAGTATCAGTTCCAATCCACTCTCACCCAAAAGCACGAGAAATCGTACCTGCTACAGGCTGGGTATTTAATGGCAAAGGTGAAGTCACCCTCATCTCTGGTCGTACTAATGTCTATCCCTCTAATTCTCCTACGTCTGCTTGTCATGCCAAATAAAAGGTTACGCAGTCTCTACTACCACTGGCGATCGCCCAGCCTACTCACACTGACCCTCATGGTAGTCAGTAGCTTACACCATCAGCCGTTGCATGGACAAACAGTAAATACGGCTCAGACTCTCCAGCTAGGAACTCAAACGGTTCAAAACCAAGATCCATCACAGAGGATATTCCCCGGAAACTCCCCCAGCTTACCCAAAACACCCCCAGTCCTCCCAGATCCAGAAAAGTTATTTCCATCTCCTCCCTCAACTCCTCCGACTCGCGAAGAAGTTCCGAGTGAATTTCCAGGAACCATCACAGTCTCTCGCTTTGAGGTGGTTGGTAACTCTGTGTTCAGCCCCAAAGAATTAGCTAAAGCAACTGAAAAATTCACCAATAGACAGATTACCTTTGCTGAACTGCTACAAGCTTCTGAAGCAATTACCCAACTCTACCGCGATGCAGGTTACGTAACCTCCGGGGCTTTCATTCCAGCCAACCAAACCTTCAAAGTTACAGGAAGTGTCATCAAAATTGAGGTGGTAGAAGGTAGATTGGAAAGTATCCAAGTCAGAGGTCTGCGACGGCTGAACCCTAACTATGTCAAAAGTCGCTTGGAACTCGCTACTCACAAACCCCTGAATGTGAATAGGTTGCTTAAAGCACTGCAAGTCCTCCAACTCAATCCGCTGATTCAAAATATTTCTGCCGAACTGGCGGCTGGGTCAAGCCCTGGTGGTAGTGTGCTAGATGTCAGAGTGGCGGAGGCAAAAACATTTACTGCCCAAATTAACTTAGATAATAATCGTATCCCGAGTATAGGTAGCTTTCAGCGGCAAATCCAATTCAACCAAGCTAACCTGCTGGGATTGGGAGATGCTTTAAGTATTGCCTATAGCAATACGGATGGTAGCGACGATGTGAATGTTAATTATACTATACCTATTAATGCCCGTAATGGTACACTAGGATTAAACTATAATTATACTAGCAGCCATGTCATTGAAAAACCATTCGATATTTTAGATATCAATGGAACCGCGCAAGACTTTTCTTTGACACTCCGTCAACCAATCGTACAAACCCCCACTGAAGAATTTGCTCTCGGATTCACCGCATCTCGCCGCTCAAGTGACATTGGCTATTTGGAAGCCCTGAATAATGGTATACGGGTGCCATTTCCAGAACCGGGAGCAGATAGAGGAGGAAATACTCGCCTAGCTATACTGCGGTTTTTTCAAGAATGGACTAAGCGCAGTAACCAACAAGTGCTGGCTGCGCGATCGCAATTGAGTTTGGGTCTAGACGCCTTTGATGCTACCATTAACAGTAAGCCACCGGATAGTCGCTTTGTTTCCTGGCAAGGACAGGCCCAATGGGTGCGGCTCGTGGCTCCGGATACATTATTCTTAATCCGTGCAGACACTCAATTAGCTGACAGAGCTTTAGCGCCTTTAGAGCAGTTTGGTTTGGGAGGACAACGCACAGTACGTGGTTATCGTCAAGACCTGCTATTAACGGATAATGCCTTTTCCGCTTCTGCTGAATTCAGGTATCCAATTGTACGCATACCGGAAGTCAAGGGTGTGCTGCAAATCACTCCGTTTTTTGATGTTGGAACTGCCTGGAATAGCTCTGGTAGAGCCAATCCAGACCCCAATACCCTCGCTGCTGTTGGATTGGGGTTGCTGTGGCAGAGTAATAGACTGAGTGCCCGATTTGACTGGGGGATTCCTTTAGTTGATGCTAAGCAACGTAATAAGACTTTACAAGAGGAAGGGCTGTATTTTTCTGTTGTATATACCCAGCCATTTTAAAAATCATCTTCCCCCACACCCCAAAGGGGAAGTCAAAAGTCAAAAGTCAAAAGTCAAAATGTTTTCAATTTTGAGATTCGTCTTTCCCCCATCCCCCCATCCCCCCATCCCCCCATCCCCCCATCCCCCCATCCCCCCATCCCCATTTATATGTCAAGATTCTTCTTTCTAGCCGTGCTTACTCAAATTGTCGCCGCCTCAAGTTCACTTCTTCTGGCGGCTGATGCAGCAAATTATTCACAAACTGAGCCCTTGCAGATGCTACAGTCGGGAAATGCCAGAGTTCTGTTGCAGCAAGGCTTGAAATCTTACCAAAAAGAACAGTTCTCGATCGCTGTACAGGTTTTAGAACAGGCTGCGATCGCCTTGAAAATGCAAGGCGATGTCCTCAATCAAGCCTTAGCATTGAACTATGTAGCATTGGCAGATCAGCAGCTTGGACAGTTACCTCAAGCAAGCAAAGCGATCGCTGACAGTTTGGTGCTATTACCACAAAATGGCATAAATTCTCAAGAATATTTATCAGTTCGTGCTCAAGGACTGAACATCCAAGGTCAGATACAATTAGCACAAGGGCAATCAGAAAAAGCTCTTATTAGTTGGGAAGAGGCGACAAAGCTCTACAGGAAAAACGGGGATAATGCAGGTGAGATTGGTAGCAAAATTAACGAGTCTCAGGCACTGCAAGCTTTGGGTCTGTACCGTCGCGCTCGTATAACCCTCACTCAGGTAAATCAACAACTGCAACAGCAACCTGACTCTTTGCTCAAAGCGACAGGACTCCTGAGCTTGGGTAATACTCTGCGAATTGTGGGAGTTTTAGACCAGAAAGACCCAAAGAGTAACGCAATTAATAGCCTTGGTTCTCAGCAAGCGCTACAGCAAAGTTTGGCAGTGGCATCTAAACTAAACTCTCTGGAACTGGCGGGAGAAATTTACCTGAGTTTGGGGAATACTGCCCAAGCACTGGGAAATAATATTGACAATTCCAAGCAAAAAGATTTTTATAATGCTGAAGCGTTAAATTATTATCAGCAAGCTGCTGCTCATTCGGCTTCGCCCATAACTCGGCTGAAAGCGCAGATAAATCAACTGCGTCTATCTGTAGAGGCAGGGGAAAAGCCTAATTACCAGACTTTGTTGCCGCAAATTCAATCTCAGCTTGCCACCTTAGGGCCTAGTCGTAAGACGATTTATGCTAAAATTAGTTTGGTACAGACTTTGGCTTGTCTCAAACAGAGAAGTGAGGTAAAGGGTTTGCTCTGCGCCAGTTCAGAGACATCGGCAAAGCAGACAAAAACTAAGGGAACCCAAACTCCAGAATGGGGTGTCATCGCTGAGATAGCAGCAACTGCTGTTGAACAAGCCAAAAGCCTGGGAGATAAGCGTGCAGAAGCCTATGCGTTGGGGACTCTGGGAGGACTGTATGAGCAGACTGAGCAGTGGGGTGAAGCGCAAAAACTTACCCAGCAAGCCTTGGGGATGGCTGAAAGTATTGCTTCTCCTGATATTGGTTATCGTTGGCAATGGCAGTTAGGTCGGATACTGAAAGAGAGAGGAAATGAGCCTGGGGCGATCGCCGCATATAGCAAAGCTGTTGATAACCTCAAGTCTTTACGTAGCGATTTAGTTGCCATCAATCGCGATGTGCAATTTTCCTTTAGAGAGGGAGTCGAGCCAATCTATCGCGAACTGGTGAGCTTGTTATTGCAGTCTTCTAATAACAAACCGACTCAAGATTCTCTCATCAAGGCTAGATCTGTCATCGAGTCACTACAGTTGGCTGAACTAGATAACTTCTTCCGTAGAGCCTGTCTAAACGTCAAAACAATCCAGCTTGACCAAGTTGATCGCTCAGCAGCAGTCATCTATCCAGTGGTTTTAGCTAATCGCCTGGAAGTCATCCTTTCCCTGCCTTCTGCTTCACCCAAACAAAAATCTGGTGAAATTTTACGTTACCCAACTGCTGTCAGTCAAAAGGAAGTTGAACAAACGGTCGATTTGCTGCGGCAAAAATTAGAAACCCGCTCTACTTCGGAGTTTTTGCCCGTATCCCAAAAAGTGTATGATTGGGTGATGCGACCAATAGCACGTGATTTGGCAAATCACCAAATCAAAAACTTAGTGTTTGTCTTAGATGGTTCACTGCGAAATATTCCCATGGGGGCGTTGCACGATGGAAAGCAGTATCTTGTTGAGAACTATAATATTGCTCTGACACCTGGTTTACAGTTATTAAACCCTCAGCCTTTATCACGCACTAAACTGCAAGTTATTGCAGGTGGACTCAGTGAAGGTCTGCCTTTTGTAAAAAATGAACTTGACGAAATCAAGTTAAAAATTCCAGCAACTCAAGTGCTGCTTAATGAAAGATTTACCACCAATGCTATTGAAAATGTGATTAAATCCCTGCGTGCCCCTGTGGTTCACCTGGCAACTCATGGTCAGTTTAGTTCTAAGGAAGAAGATAACTACATTCCGACCTTCGATGATAAACTCAGTGTCACCGAGTTGAGTCAGTTAATCAAAGCTAGGGCAACCAACCAACGGGGGGTTATTGAGTTACTTGTCTTAAGTGCTTGCAAAACAGCAGCAGGAGACAAACGAGCTGCCCTTGGAATTGCTGGAATCGCTGTGCGGTCTGGTGCGAGAAGTACGTTGGCATCCCTTTGGGCTGTTGACGATGAGGCGACTGCTAAGATCATGGGTGAGTTTTACAAAGACTTAAATCGACCCAACATCACTAAATCAGAAGCCTTTAAGCTTGCTCAACTTACCCTACTAAAAGATCCTAGCGGCCAATACCAGCATCCATACTACTGGGCACCCTATGTTCTGGTAGGCAACTGGTTGTAATGTAGTATGGTTTGTAGTTGCGCTTTAGCGCAAAAAGTTTTCACCTAAATGAACCACACCGTTTGTAGTGGCTACCACACCAAAGGCATACCTTATTATGTTTGCACTCCACAGCTGGTGTAGGAAACCATATGAGAGGTAACGACCCCCCTAGTATGACGAGCAGTACCATTGGGCGAGACTTTTCAAGGGAGAATTTGAATTGTTTTGGTGTACGATCTGTTAATGCTGCAACCCTATATTATAACTGCTGAAATGCTTTTCCGATATAATAAATTTTCGCAGTTTTTGACTCATTTTTTTATTTCTTTGTGAGAAATCCGGGGTAAAGGGTTAGGCAGCAGTAGCAGATGTAACACATGACTAAAGTCACAATTAGATTCATGACTTTTTTCAGTTTGATGTCAGCAATAATTTTCATAAAGTGCGATCAGACATAAATCTAGGTTTTATATGGCTTTGTAGAGATATAGTCAGAAATCCAGGCAAAAACTGTACACCGCGCCTAAAAAAGGACTTGACATTAAGGCGAATACATGGTTATAGGGTGAGACTAAAGATTTAAACCTCAATTTCTCTAATCTTTTCCGCAATTAACCCCAATTTAGACCGAATTTGAACATTTTCTGTACCATGCCTCATAATTCTTGTCTGTAATTTCAGCTACAAAACTAGATGCGCTTACCCTGGTTTTTATCAGTCTAAAGGTAGATTTTATTAGTTTTTATTTTATTCCTATAGACTTTATTAAGTATTTATGCAAATATAGTTATGTCACGTTCTAGTAAAGTTTTGTTAAAAACTGCTTAAGTTTGCTAAGACTAAAGCTCTACCCAAGTTTTTCTTCACGTAAAGCTCTACCTTCTCATATGGTCGCAATATGGTCGCAGCTCAATACGGGCATACCTTCAGTTACCGCGCAGCTTCTCCCCTTAGGAGCACCCCACGGGTGGCGAACCACCCCCTATGAATGAAACAAACACCTCCACTCCCCCTCTTCCCCCACTCCCCACTCCCCACTCCCCACTCCCGTGTTTCTTGAAAGAAGCTCAAATGTCGAAAATTGGACATGATTTTCCAAATTTTTTACCCACCTTGAAAGGGCTGGTTTGCTAGGACTTACGCACTTCACAAATTGATCTGTGAAAGGTTACGGCTTGTTAAGCTAAAAGTCTTGCCCTGTCTCGTTCCTGGGCTGCTGCCACAGAATGTGAGTACACGTACGCGCTGCCTCCTGTCAAACCGGGAGGCAGCAGCCCACCGCAAGAGCATTACTGGGCTGCTGCCTTGTAACCAGAGGTAATGCACATTTGGTTATGTCTGTTAATGCGTAAGTCCTAATTTGAATAAAAATGGTGCGCGAAAACTGAAAAGAAATTAGGAATCATGAAAGAAAAATATCTGCTCTCGAATGAGTCCCACCACTTTAAAACTGGTGATGTGTTGGATTCTAAATTTAGCGCAGCGTCCATGCCACCAAAGCGTCTGCATGACTTCTTCCAAAAACGATGTGATGCTGATCCCGACAATATCGCTTTAATCTGCGGCGAGGAATGTCTGACCTATGCTGAGCTTGATGCACGGGCTAACCAGTTGGCAAACTACTTTGTGTGCAACAGCATCGGCTTAGGAAATCGGGTTGGTATCCTGCTGGAACGCTCTGTACACACTTATGTGACGTTGCTTGCAGTGCTAAAGTGCGGTGCTGCCTTCGTACCACTCGATCCATCCTTTCCTCAAGATCGTATTACCTTCATTGCCGAAGATGCATCGCTGAACCTGCTGGTGACCACCGCTAATTTAAAAGATACAATTACTGGGATATGTTGTGAAGTACTCGATCTCGACCTTGTGGCAATGGCGATCGCACAACAGCCAAGGACGCGCCTGACGATTCCGGACAGCGAAGACGAACTTTGCTATATCATCTACACCTCAGGCTCCACTGGTAGACCCAAAGGCGTTGCAGTAAACCATTCAAGCATCTGCAACTTTCTTGCGGTATGCACACCCATCTATGGAGTCACTCGCGGCGATCGCGTCTATCAAGGAATGACCATCGCTTTTGATTTCTCAATTGAGGAAATCTGGCCAACCTTAATCGTTGGAGCGACTCTCATCGCAGGTCCAACTGATCACCGCCGATTGGGTTCAGGTCTTGCTGACTTCTTGATAGAGAAGGAAGTGACAGTCCTGTATTGTGTACCGACACTGCTAGCAACAGTTGATCAGGACGTGCCTTTACTGCGAATCCTGATTGTTGGTGGTGAAGCATGCCCACAAGATTTGGTGAAGCGTTGGACTCGTGTTGGTCGGCGAATGCTCAACACATATGGCCCTACCGAAACCACAGTCACCGCACTTTGGACAGAACTTTTACCTGACTTGCCTGTCACCATCGGCATCCCACTACCAACCTACAGCGTTTATATCCTGGACGAGGAATTGCGTCAGATACCCCTTGGGGAGGCTGGAGAAATTTGCATCAGTGGGATCGGCGTTGCACGTGGCTACGTCAACCGTCCAGAATTGACCGCCGCCAAATTTGTCTTAAATCCATTCGAGCAATCCCCCACAGGAGCTAGGTTGTATCGTACCGGCGATTTGGGTCGATTCACACCGAACGGCGAGATCGAATATCTTGGTCGTATTGACAGCCAAGTGAAGATTCGCGGCTATCGCATCGAACTCACAGAAATTGAGGCAGTTTTATTAGAAAACCCAGAAATTGAGAACGCCATTGTCTCGGTAATGTCTGGTAATGCTGGAGTACAGGAGTTAGTAGCGTACATCACGCAGCGTCACCCCGTAGGCGCTCCGGAAGATCTGAAAAATTCCCTGCACACTACGCTACGTAACCGCTTACCCAGCTACATGGTGCCTGCATTCATCGAGATTCTTGATATCATTCCAACTCTACCCAACGGCAAAGCAGATCGTTCTAAACTGCCCGCGCCAACTATGGTACGGCTAAGCCATCACTCTGATAACTATGTGCCGCCAGCCACACCGTTGGAGCAGGAATTAGCCAAAGCTTGGAGTGGTGTATTCGGGCGTGACAATATCTCAGTTGAGGAGGACTTCTTCAAGGATCTGGGCGGTCATTCATTATTTGCCGCTCAGGTTATCTCTAATCTCAGACAAAACCGAACAAACCCAACACTGCAACACCTGTCTATTGCTGATCTCTACTTACACTCAACTATCCGTGGTCTAGGGAGTCACGTCGAGAGTGCCCAACTCTCAAGCAAGTCTATTAGTTCTCAGACATTAACCAAGCAACGCGATTCTCCAAAGCGACGCCATAGCAACCTACGAGTGTGGGTCTGCGGCTGCCTGCAAATGGTGTGCCTCTATCTCCTGTTTGCCCTTTTGGGAACACCATCAGCATTGCTGATATCCCAATCTGAGATTTGGTCTTCCCTCACTCTTGCAATTACTAGCGCTATACTCATCACATCAATTTGGATACTCACCATCCTGGTATTGCCAATTGCAGCAAAATGGCTATTGATTGGTCGGTTCCGTCCTGGTCGCTACCCAATGTGGGGTTGGTATTATTGTCGCTGGTGGTTGGTAGGAAAAATTATGAACCTAGCACCGCTCAACTACCTAGCCGGGTCGCCACTGATGCCCCTATATGTTCGGCTGCTTGGTGGACGCATTGGTAAGGGATGCTATATCGGTACAGGGCGATTGCATCTGCCCGATTTAATTGAGATTGGAGACAACGCTAGCATCGGCTACAGTGTTGAACTACAGCCCTTTGCAATCGAAGACGGCTGGTTGTATCTTTCACCCATCCGAGTTGGTGCCAACGCTTTCGTCGGCACTAACTCGGTGCTGATGCTTGGTAGCAATATTGGTCAGGGCGCACGACTGGCTGAGCAGTCCTTGGTGGCCCGCGATCAGAAGATTCCAGATGATGAGACTTGGAGTGGTTCACCATCTAAGCGCATCACCAACACCGATCCGATGCTTGACAAAATGGCTGCTCGGAAACCATCAAAATCAAGATACTCACCAGCCCTATGGGTAGGATTTGTCATCGGATTTCTCCTCATCGAGATTTTACCGATGCTCATGTTCATTCCTGGGCTAGTGTTTGAGTATGTCACTGCTCAAGATAATTTGTTCTGGGATCTGGCTGCAACGCCAATTGCAGGTATGATTTTTGTATTGACTGCCTGTACTCTAGTCGCAGTCGGCAAAAGGTTGGTGATGCCAACAGTCCAACCCGGTATCTTCCGAATACAATCAGGTTTTGGTCTCCGTAAGTGGCTAACCGACAAGCTGATGCTAACCAGTCTGACGGTCTCCAACACGCTCTACGCCACACTTTATACGCTGCCTTGGCTGCGTCTTTTGGGAGCCAAAATTGGTCCTAGGTCGGAAGTCTCCACCGTGTCGCACGTTGACCCTGACCTATTAATACTGGGTACTGAGAGTTTTGTCGCCGACTTTGCTACTCTCGGTTCGGCGAAACATTACAACAGGTTTATGGCGCTGGGAACTACTGAGCTTGGCAACCGCTGCTTCGTCGGCAACGCAGCCTTTGTATCAGGTGACACACGCCTAGGTGACGATAGTCTAATTGGTGTACTTTCATTGCCGCCAACTGAGCCTGTTGAGCCTGGCACTTCATGGCTAGGCTCACCAGCTATTTTCCTCCCACGCCGTCAGAAAAGTGAAGGATTTGACGAAACTGTCACCTTCCGACCACCCGCAAAGCTGGTCGCCTATCGTTTGGTCATGGAGTTCCTGCGGATTGTTTTACCACCTACGCTGAGCTATGTGCTGGCAATCGAGAACATTCTAGAACTCCGTTGGGTAACACCATTACTGTCAATACCTCTGCGGATTGCTGTTATGCCAATCCTTTATCTGAGTTCAGCATTACTGGTCACTGGATTGGTAGCGGCGTTGAAATGGCTGATCATCGGTCGCTATCAACCTCGTGTTGAGCCACTTTGGTCTAACTTTGTGTGGCGTACTGAGATGATCACCGGGCTGTACGAAAGCGTAGCTGTACCTTTTCTCATCGGGTGGCTTACTGGTACACCAATGCTGGCACCAATTTTGCGGCTGTTTGGTGCCAAGATTGGTCGGCGGGTCTATATGGATACGACTTTCTTGACTGAGTTCGACTTAGTTCGTGTTGGGGATGATGCGGCGATCGGCAGTTTAACATCGCTTCAGACCCACCTGTTCGAGGATCGGGTGATGAAAATGTCTACGCTGAAGATCGGTCAGGGTTGCACTGTGGGACCGCGCTCTGTGATATTGTACGATTCAGTGATGGGGGCTGGCTCCAAACTCGATGGGCTATCACTAGTCATGAAGAGCGAAGTACTACCATCTCAGAGTCAATGGCAAGGTATTCCCGCAGGGTATTCCAATGTATAAAATGTCGAATTTTGTACTAGTGAGTCCAGCCGTTTTAGTCACAACGCTCTTCGTTGTAACTAGCGCTCACGCTAATCAAACGTCAGAGGTTATAAAAGTCTCTCAAGAGAATGGCACGCTCGCTAGCTATGAAATTGGAACACACACGGGAACCCTTGGCCGTGGAAACGCTCCGAGTGTTTTTGTGAAACTCGGAGCGTCTTCAAAAACCGCGTCAATCTCAACGAGCGATATTTTGGAACCAACCAATTTCAAAGACAGTGAAGATGATACTGATGATAGCATGGCGCAAGTAAATTCGGTCTCTGAGCTATCAGATGTCCAACCTACAGATTGGGCATTCCAAGCACTGCAATCACTAGTGGAGAAGTACGGTTGTATTACCGGATATCCGAATGGAGCTTATCGGGGTAATCGGGTGATGACGCGATATGAGTTTGCAGCAGGGTTGAATGCTTGTCTTAATAAAGTTACTGATTTAGTCAGTAGACAAGATTTAGCTACATTACAGAAGTTGCGAGAGGAATTTGCTGGGGAACTGGCGACACTGCGGAAGCGTGTGGATGCAGTGGAAGCTAAAACAGCTGAATTGGAACCACATCAATTTTCCACTACGACCAAACTGAATGGCAGTGTTGTCATTGCAGCAGTAAACGTTTTTACTGGGAATAATGCTAGGGGTCAGAAGATAAACAGCACGCCTATCTTAGGTGATAGGATACGTCTTGACTTTGACACCAGTTTTACGGGTAAAGACCAGTTGAAAACTAGACTTCAAGCAACAAACTTGGATGCTTTGTCTGGCACTTCTACCTTCACACCAGAGGGCGATTTACGATTCGGTGGTTCCACTTATAGCACTGACAATAATAATAACGTTGCATTGGATACAGTATCCTATACTTTCCCCTTGGGCGAAAAGACAAAAGTTGTGATTGAGGCGTATTCTGGTACTGCTGATGACTTTGCTGATACTGTCAACTCTGACCTTGATGGTAACGGTGATAGCGGTGCCCTCTCTAATTTTGGCACCCACAACCCGATTTATAACTTGGTGGCAGGTTCTGGGATAGTTATAAACCACGAGTTTAGTGAAAATTTAGAATTGACTTTGGGTTATTTAGTCAGTGAGCCTAACGATCCCTCACAAAAAAATGGTTTATTCAATGGTCCTTATGGAGTGATCGGACAGTTGACGATCAAGCCCAGTGAGAACTTTAATCTTGGCTTGACTTACGTTAACTCCTATAACGCTGACCTCACTGCTGGTAGCAACCGTGCTAATTTACGTTCTGCTTTGCTCAGCAATACCGCTTTACTGCCTTCAGCGGTTGCTGGTGGCCCTAGTAATGGTAATCAGAGTTCCATCAATAGCGGTAATGCAACTTTGCCTCCTGTTTTGGAAAATTTTAGGGGAGACAGTTTGGCTACTTCCAGTAATTCCTACGGTGTAGAGGTATCCTATCAAATCAGCCCGAAATTTGTTCTCGGCGGCTGGGTTGGCTATACCAACACGCGCACCCTTTCTAAACTTGGCGGGGTCGTTCCTCGTGGTCAGCTTGATATCTGGAACTATGCTATCACACTAGCCTTCCCGGATCTAGGTAAAAAGGGCAGCTTGGGAGGTATTATTGTGGGCATGGAGCCTAAAGTCACTGCTGTGAGCAGTAGTCTCAGGAGTGTGATTGGCACAGATCCCAACACTTCATATCACATTGAACCATTTTATCAGTATCATCTGACGGATAACATCGCTATTACTCCTGGCATTATCTATCTCACCGCTCCTGATCACAACAACCGCAATGCCAGTAGCGTTACCGGTGTCATCCGTGCTACGTTTACTTTTTAACACTCATTTTATGGTTTGTTCAGAAGCTCTAGCACCAGCCCTTTCAAGGTGCAAGTCGAAAGACTTAGATTTTCTTCGTGTCCTTCGCGTCTTCGCGGTTTAAAAATCTTTTTGAACCACGAAGGCACGAAGAACACGAAGAAGAAATGTCGAAACTTGGACGTAATTTTCCCAAGACGCGCCTCTCGTTGCGGCACGAAGTGCAATTTCACGTCTCTACAAGGATTTCAA
>JADQBA010000425.1 GCA_016903675.1 Stigonema ocellatum SAG 48.90 = DSM 106950
CAGCTACTTCAACAGCAACCAACCAACGTCATCACCGCTATTTCTCAACAAAACCCGGATTTAAGCGGCACTGTGCAAATCAACACTCCCAATGTTGACCCCAGCCGAGGATTAGTGCAACTCCCCACAAAAAGTGCTGACTCCCTAAAACTAATTGATCGAAGCTGTACCGCCTTTGAAGGGACACAAGGTAGTAGCTTCGTTGTCAGTGGACGTGGTGGTTTGCCCCCCAGTCCCGACGAACCTCTCAGCGCTGATGCTGTGTGGTCAGATACTCGCCTACAAGCTTATACAGCGCAACAGCATTCTGCTGAGAAACCCGCTGCTAAACCACACTCTAAACATGAACCTGAACCCGTGGCAATTTTACCTGCTACAGGTTGGGTGTTCAACGGCAAAGGGGAAGTAACGCTTATCTCCACCGCATCCAACCCTACTGGTCATAGTTCTACTCCTGCTACTTGCCGGGAGGAGTAGCGGGTGGGGCGCTTTCTTGAAACACAGGGGTGTAGGGGTGTAGGGGTGTGGGGGTGTAGGGGGAAAATGTGTTTCGTAAGGATGTTGCGATCTGCGTCTCGCTTTACTCGCAACGCTTATGCCTCGGATGTGATCGTTCTTTTGCTTATATCTTGCACCTCTAAGTAGAAACCACAAATAAATTAATTGGGGGTATATATGAGCGCACAGATTCCCATTATAATGAAACTCTAACCGAAAAAATTGCCTTTGTCAACCCCCAACAGCAAAAACTAGAGAGCTTTCATCCCGTTTTGGGAGGTTTGCTTCACTGTTCCCCAAGAGCAAAAAGAGCGATCGCTCTTTTGCAACGAAATTTAACCAACCGCAGATAAACGCAGATAAATCTGTACTTTATGCACATCAAAACCGACAAAAGTCATTCGCTGCAAAAGTTATAATTTAATTAAGTTTGTCAACAGAAATTTTTAAGGGTCGGGAAGGGTGTAATGTCCAATAAAAGTATCCACAAGCCTTGGTTATTGGGAATTTTCGTTGTCGGGGTAAGCGCTTTGTTTGGGGATAGTGTGCAGGCTCAGATTACACCTGATAGGACATTACCTAATAATTCTATTGTGACCCCCAATGGTAGCACCTTAAATATTACAGGTGGGACTCAAGCGGGGGCAAATTTGTTTCACAGCTTTAGGGAGTTCTCTGTTCCCACAGG
>JADQBA010000211.1 GCA_016903675.1 Stigonema ocellatum SAG 48.90 = DSM 106950
CAGTTAATGTGGTTTGTTTGCAAATAATGTGGTTTCATTTGCACCCAATGTGGTTTTGAGACCCCTCTTATTTGCAGCTAATGTGGTTTCAATTTTGACTTGTTTGCGGTTTGAAGCGTTCTTGTTTGCAGTTCCTTACACTTATTGAGCGATTAGTTGCTCAGGGTAGGGCAGAAGTTGTGGGAGATAATGAAGCGCAAACTAAAGCCAAAATGGGGATACCTGTTCTTACTCTAGAGCATGAATTCAGAATAATAAGTGAGTGACTTGTGTGGCTGTGTGGGCTGTGTGGAGTGTCTCATTTTGGGCTTTTAGGACTGGTTTTCACTTCGGAGGCTGAATCCACACAACCCGCCACACATAAGGCACACAGCCCACACAAGATGCCACACAACGCCACACACGTCACACAAAACCTAAACCGAGAAAAGATAAGAATATGATGCAAGTACCTTTAATTATTGCTGAGGAAGTTGTTCACGCTGCATTTCCAGCAGCGACTTGGATAGTGTCTGAAGTAACAGCAAATCTTGATGGTAGCAGCACTGTTGAATTACAAAGTAGTACCACTGATTCTAATTCCCCATTCCCCACTTTACGAGGGAACGATTGTGAATTAGAAGAACAAGGATTTATAGGATTCGCCAGGGACACTGTATAGGTCAAGTTCGATTTGAAAATTTCACTTCACTTATTGAACATTAACAGAAAGGAGGAAAGTCATGATTGCTGTTCAAGTATGGTTCCCATCTGAAGTTAGAGTTTTGCATTTCGCTAGGCTACCTTGTGTGGGAGAAAAACTTTCATTGTTCGTGAACCGCAAGAAAACTGACTTTGAAATTATCAATGTCATACACAATTGCTTCGTCACTTCAGCTACGTCCACTCATGCAACTAAGATAAGCTATCATAATGTTGCGATAGAAGTGCAACCGATTGAACAGGCTCATATATATCCGAAATCTATTAATCCACCACTCTGAAACGATGCAGACAGAAGCTTATCTACCTCAAGTCCTGTAGATTAATATCCTACAGGAGACACATTGCACGGCAGTAATCACTCATGGTTATTGCCGTGCAGTGCTTTTATGAATCTATCTAGCGCTTCTTTAATCCGCTCCTTCTTCTCTGGAGCTTTGGCGAGCCGCCAGTTCTTCAGAACGTGATCGCGCACAGCTTCATAATCTTGAACTGGTGGCGCAACAACGTTATTCAATTCATTCTGTAACTGCTGATTCTGCTCCTGTAACGTGGCTATTTGTGCCTGAAGCTCCTCTTGTTCCTTCTGAAGTATTACCGCTTCCTCTTGGCTTCCTCTTGCCCACCGCTCCACCACTTCACTGGCAGAAGTACCCTGATTCTTTGCAATCATCTTGATGATATCGATAGCTGTTGGTGTAAGCCCTAGGTTGAATTTCTGCTTCCGTTCATCGTACATGATTGGTACATTTCTCATACGCTTTTCGCCAGCAACAAAGCCCTTTGGCATAGTGTATTTTTTAGTCTCTTCTTGCTTCCGTGTCATTTTCTTACTTACTGCGACACGGATATTCTACATTCTCTGGAAGCTTTGCTGTTAGGAGTTTTAGGTTGTACGTCTAGTCTAATTTTCGTCAGCGAGCAATATCTTGAGAATTTTTAGTTAGTTATAAAAGCTGTAAGTATTGCCGCATATAATTTTAGCTTATACGCCTAGACTATGGTTAATATCAGGGTCATTAAGCTATATAACCATTTGAGAGGGGAGGTTATATAAAAAATAGCTAGAAGTCTTTAATAGCAAGAGCTTATCCTTATATTGTTCTACAATTAACAGAGACGCAGCAGAAAAGTATCTTTAATGCTTTTTAAAATGTTATATAATTAGACTTGAATCCCATTGGTTTTTCTAATACTTAGACTAAGTACAAGAACTAACCAAGATAAATCAAGCTAGTAAGAGGTTATATAGCCATGAGAACTCAAACTGTGTTCAATGCGTACTCAAGTTATTTAGAAATTGCAAACACGAGCGCTAAGTCAATGCTAAAAAGTATACTCATCAGATTTCTTGTTCCTCAGTGGGGAGGGCAAGAGCCTAAAGGTGAGAGAGCCACACCATATGAAGTCATCGCAGCAGAAGAGGTTCTCAAAAGGACACCCATAAAATCATTGGTTAGCTCGGCTGATGTATTAGAGCAAGTGTTTGACTTAAGAAATATAGATAAGCCAAATCGTAAATCATATAGGTCTGTCTATAAAGCATTCCTCAAGTGGGCAGAAGAGAATAATTATTTTTCAATCCAAGAAGAAGAATTGAAGCCAAGCACACAAGTTAATCTTTTCAAGAAAACTGTAAAATCTAAAACTAACCATCATGGCAGAATCATCAAGGATTCTTATATGTTGATGTGTCACTCAAGCAAGGGAAACCTTATCTATGAAAATGATTATGTCAATGAAAAGTTAAAAGTGCAAATTGAAGAATTTAAAAAATTCAGGGATGACAACAATTGTTCTGTTGCCACAATACAAAAAGATAGTGCAAATATTTATAGAATACTAGGATGGTTGCATAGGTATAAAGGAATTTCATTAGAAACTTTGAGCTTAAGTAACATAATTGGTTATCAAAAATTATCTGTCTCCCTGAAAGAATGTAAAAATAAGGATGGGAGAATAGATATGAATGACTTATTTTTGAAGAAGGCTACTACAAGACAAGAAGCTGTAGAACTTGCTAAAGAAAATACGAAATTATTAGAAGAGTACCTTGATTTTATTGGAGGACATCCTGGAACAAAAGTTTTAGCAGTTGTTACTTGCATTAATGTAGCAAAGTTTATTTTCAGTTCGGAGTTAGATGATGATGAATATGTTGATGAATCTGATTTTCCTATAATTAGAAGACTGAATCAATTGTGTAACAAACTAAACCAGAAAGTCAAGAAAACTCCACCTAGTATTCCACATAGTCATAAAAGTATACATTGGCAATTAATTAACCCTTTATTAGACAAACTTAGAGAAAAAGCTAATACAGATAGTTATACTTATGTTAGGAATGGTAAAAAATATTCTCAACTAAGACCAAAGAGCGCTGTGTTCAATGATTTACAGAATTTCCTCTCTATTGCTTTTATGACTTTGATGCCCCCTGACAGGTCTAGAACCTTCTATGAATTGGAAATCGGCAAGACATTAGTTAAAGGTATTTACGAAAACGATATATTCATACCAGAAGATAAGTTAAAGGATAGAAGTGCTAGCAAGTGGTACATTCATTTAGAACCGAAAGATTATAAGACAGGGAAAGCTTATGGTGTGTTTTGGGGAGAAATATACAATTACAAGTTTTCGGATGAGACTTTTTTGTATGATTACATGCAAAAATGGATTGATGAGGGTAGAGAATATGAGCAAAAATGCAGCCACAAATTCTTTTTTCGAGGAATGAAATCTTATTGCAAATTAAATTCAAGCGATTGGCATAAGCGTATAACAACCATATTCCACCAAGAAACAGGAGTACCAGTTACTCCCAAGGAATTAAGAAAAATGTACGTTACATATTTGAAAGACCAAAGAGTATCGGAAGCTGAACTGGAAGGAGCAGCAGGGTGGATGAAGCACTCACGAATGATGCAATCCAGTATTTACGATCAACAAAACAAGACTAAGAAGATGGCTCCTATCCAGGATTTTAATCGCCGTAAATTCGACGAGCATCAAAACAAAGGATAATTTTTTACACCAGTCATCCGCACAACCCGATAGCGAAAACCTCCCGCCGCAAAAGTTCCACCTTCAAGGCAGCAACAATAATCACTGTCTTGAGGTGAGGGTGTGAGGTTTTTTAACGGGTAATCGGAACAGGTATTGTGATCACCTTTCTGTAATAGACTTGGGATATTCAAGAAAAGAAGGATGATCGTGCCCTCCCCATCTCTACATGAGCATTAAGTGATAGAAGAAAGTGCGATCACAGTTCTGCTGGTGACTCCCTAATCGGTCACTAGCTTGAGACAACCTCGCTTCACTGCATTGTCTTGTTAGATGCAATTAGCTTCACTGCTTTCTTGTCTTCTGGGGAAAGTAATCGCCAAACAGCTTCTTTGAATTCTTCAGTCCAGGACTCAGTTAGGGCTTTTACCGTCTCCCAATCCACTAAATTAATTGCATCCCTCAGTAGCTGAGCATTACCCTCTATTGCTTCTACATCATCCTTTGACGGAGTGTACGAGTCAGTTGCTATTGCCTGGGGAGGTTGGTTTTCTTCATTGCATGACGGAGTGTGGGGTGCAATTACCTCAGTATCCTGCTGTTGTTCAACCAGGTTTTCACTCCCCCCCTCCCCTAAACTATGGGAGTTGTCTACTATCTCCTCTGATTCAGGCACACCAATGGTTTCGGCTATTATACTAGACACTATTTCAACAGGTTGTCCACTATCTGTCGAGTAATTGTCTAATACCTGTCTACTATCTCCTAAACCTTGCTGTATAAGGTTTTCAGAGATTTTATTAGACACATTTAATGGAGTAGTGGAGGGGGGGGGTGAAAAAGAACCAACTAACCTATAAACCTTCCTCCGGGCATCAGATTGCGAGGGGCGCTTTATTAGCATTCCCCTCTGGCAAAGTCGGTCTAATGCCTTATAAACGGATTGCTTACCATACCCAACAGCATTAATGATTTCCTCTGCTTCAAATCTCGCCTCCGGTCTGGTAAGCATAAATTCGAGAATGCGGTCACCAATAGTTTTGTGGACATTTTCCTCCTCGTTGCCGCTTGCTATCTCCCACCTACCATTAGGAGCATCGAGGGTGAGCCTTACGTTCCAGGGTGCTGCACCTCTAATTTTTGGTGTTGTGAAAACTCTTACTTGTGAATTCTGCTCACCATCCAGGAGCCACGTAGCTGAGCCAGCTGCTGCTATTGACGTACTGCCTCTTACTTTCCCTACCCCTGATTGGTCTTTTGATTTGGTTGTGTGGTGGATCAACAATATTGCAGCATTGTATCGGGTAGCCAATGCCTGCAACTGTTCAACAGACCGTCTAGCCTGGGCTGAATTCTCGTCAAAACTAGGGTCTTTGTGGATCGCCGAGAAGGAGTCAATTACAACCAGTGTCGGTCTATTCGCTTCTATTGACTCTTCCAATTTACTAATTTGGCTCATGTCCCAATCTAGGATTATGCTGTAATCATCGCTCCCGTAAATGCCACGGTTAATGAATTTATCCTCTACAAAGGGCTGTGGTTCATCGGATGCAACGAAAACGACTTTACCTTTTTTGGTCGGGGTTTCGCCCAGGAACTCATCCCCAAATAAAATAGCCGCAGCTGCATCATAAGCAAGAGTTGATTTACCAACACCAGCCGGTCCTGCAAATACTGTTACGCCAGATGATGGTAGTAAACCAGGGATTATCCATGAAATTCCTTCTGGTTCCAATGCCCGGAACTCTACCGCATTATATTCCCTAGCCTTAGCTATATTATTGGCAACGCTCAGCCCACTAATTAGAAGGTCAAGGTCTTTACCAGAAATAGAGAACTTGCTACAAATCTCCGAACGCTTAATTGTTTTCTCAATTAGGTCTGGTTCTTGCAAAAGTGCTTGTATTTCCAGCTTCAGGCGTTCGGCTTTCTCGGTCGCTCTCTTTTCTGCTGGTTTTTTACCTAAGCGCCGCTCCAATTCCTCTTGGAATCTAGTTTCTAGGCTTTTCACTAGCTTGCTCCATTCGTAAGGTGAAAGATTACATCTTTCTCTTAGAATACTCAGTTCTACAAGCTTTTCGGATTCTGGCAGCAACGCGATCGCCATTTTAGCAATTGCAGTTGCTTCCCTTATGGTCAAGGGATTCTGCTCAGTTCGAGCTATCCAGTCTTCATGCTGCCTCGCGAATTCAATGATTTGGATCGTTAGCTCCTTACCAGCAGCTTTGTCACATACCAGATTTTCGAGAGAGTTATTTATGCCGTGGATGTAGCACGTTCCCCCTGCTTGCTGAATCTTCCAAGCAAGCCCCTTTATGGTTGCCTCCGGGGTTTCGGGGTCTGCCAAAATGTAATGAGTTCCTGGGGCGACGTGATCTACTTTCCCCTTGTATTCCGCTAGCTGGAAGAAGCTGGGCATGTGATGCAATGCCATCATTAGGTCTGGAACCCATAGCGTGGGAGCCTCAAGATTTACCTGATTCTGCTTTGTATTGGAGGTAATCATGCTGCACCTCCTGCCAAAACTAGAGAATGTACTTCTGATTCAGGCGCAGATAATGTACAATGGCTAATGTAATAATTTGAATAGCAGCGAAGACCTTCTCCGCTGGAGCTATTTGGGTTAAGCGACTTTCCACGGAAACATCTTAATGTGATATCGTGAAGGTTATCACCGGAAAAGGCTCCGCTGCTATTGAAATTATTACAATACCGAGGTAGAGGTGCGGTATTCTTAAGGGAATTACCCAAGCCTTTTTTTTGTTTCATTTGGATTAAAAAATGTGTTTTCCTCAGCGCTAGCTGAGGTTTTTTTTTGGACTAGTAAAATAATAGTGCAAAAGTATCAGTTAATTGCAGAAAATTACATCCAAGCTGGTGTCATGAATTTGAATTCTTTAAGCTCTAGCACCAAGATACCTTAGCTAGACAATCACACTCAAACACTGACAGGTGCAGGGATTGGCTCTGTTGCCACAACTTCGGATAGATGGTAAAACTCCTCACCATCTTGCAACAAGCGATATTTTGTTACATAAGAATTCCAGTCAGTTTTGCTTATTACTGAATTTCGTAGCGCACGGTATCTGTACTCAAGGATAGATGTTCCGTCAGTATTTAGTTGACGTTTCCATATTTGGGTAAAGTCGTATAAGTCGTGGGGATGCCAGTAGTCTTCTCTACGTACTTTCGTGTTGGGTGATAAATCGCTTACTCCCAAGAGTCCGGACATTGCCCGTGTCAACCCTATCTGAACATTGTCAGATAATCTTACTATACCAAGGTTCATATCGCTATTTTCAATGAGATTGCTCAATGCCATAGCGAACTCAGGGGTATATATTTTAACTTCTGCTAGATAAACTTTGGGGTGAATGATGTTGTTCATGATGTCCTTTGCTCCGCTTCTCCACATGAAGTCATGAATTTCTATGCTTAAATCAGGGTTCTGGACTGAGGACAAAGTTACTTTACCGTAGAACTTCAAAGCAGTTAGGGCAAGGTCATCGAAAAATTCTTCACATGCCCACATAGCCTGTCTTTGAGATGGAGCGTAGATTTTTATGCCATCAGGAGACAATCTACATTCCCAATTCCTCTGACTAGTGAGGAACTTCAGTGCGTCCATCTGTCACCTCGCTATCAGTGGTATCAGCTTTGTCAAAAACTTTTTGAAAAAGATCCTCTTTCTCACTTCCAGAAATTTTCAACTTAGATGTGATGGCACAGAATTCTGCCCTAGATGGCTTCTTTTTCCCAGTTGCGATCGCATCCAAATTTTTGATGCCCAAGTTAGATAGCTTTAGCTGTTGCAAGTTAGCTCTTACTAATTCTGCAAAAGGGATGATGCCTCCCTGTTTGGGGTTAAGGCTTTGGTACCGGCTAATGCCCTGTTCAATCAGGTGATTGACAAGGTTGCTAACTGAGCGTGTTTCTTTTGATGCCCATTCCTCTAGAATCGCTTTTTGTTCATCGGTTACATATATAGATATCTTGGGTCTTTTGGTTGGAGGCATATACCGTTAGTGTGTTTCTAGTTATTCTATTCTGCCATCCAACAAGTTTTAGAAAAAACTTTTACTTTTTAGTTGACAGCTACCGTTAGCTAGTTCTACTATAGCACTATAGACCGAAAACGACCACAACCCTTACAGCAAGCCGAAAGCAGACCAAATTCGGTGACAGAGCTTTATTGTCAAAAATTACCTCAACCGCTCTAAGGGTAAGGATTCTAGCTAATTTAAGGAGAAAAACATGATGATTGCATCCCAGCTAGCACAGGCTGAATCCATCCATGATTGCCCAATCATTCCCGTGGGAGTGGATTCCGGGGCGGGTCTGGTGAAGTTGATTTTAGGAAGTGGCTCCAGTCAAATCCGAGTTCGCACGAATTCCAAAATCGTTGAAATTCGGGAAGAATTGCATGACAATTTAGCATCCCCAGAGGGTGGGCATTTCTTTTACCACAGCGGTGATAGACAGGATTTAGTGGATCGTGAATTCCTGACAGGCACATTAGCCAATTGGAAAGCGCCTACTACTCACATCAAGTTAAGTGATGATCCAGCACTAAAAGTTGAATACTCGCTGCACACACTCTTGGGTGCAATAGCGACACTTCCTTACCGAAAAGAGTGGAACTTACACCTAATTTTGAGTATCCATAATGCCAAAATTTTTAGAGACTTACTAAATCAAAAAGTAAGCGGTTCTCACCATGTAAGTTTTGGAGGAAAGAACAATTCGACATCCCAAGTCAATCTAACTGTTGGTCGAGTTTTACCGGAGGGCGCGGGTTCATATTCTTACTGTCTTTCTGTAAACCCGCCACTGATTGATAGAACCGGAACAGCAATTGCTTTGGATTTTGGAACCTCAACAATCATCTGTACAATTTTCGCTCCTGGGGGAAGCATTGTTCATCGCCAAGTTCTGGAAGTGGGCGGCTGCATAGATTTATTGAGTGCGATCGCAACCGACACCGAATTAATTCAATTTCTCGGTTCCGGTAAAGCTGGCAGCATCGAAACAATTCGACAAGGGATTGAAGCTACGACATTCCAATATGGAACCCGCGACTTCAACTTCAAATCAATCTACGCCCGATACCTAAAAACTTGGTTGAAGGACAGGATAAGACTTGCATTCAAAGAAGTACAAGAATGGAGAGACTCAGCCCAATCTTTCGTAGCTTGGGGTGGCGGTGTAGAGATGCCTGGTGTTTCTAAATTACTTCAAGCTCAGGGAATTACTGCCGTGCCAGATGGATGCTGGGCTAATGCAATTGGTCTGCAAAGAATGTCGTCCGGAATCTTATCAAGAGGAGGTAAGTAGTTGTGGCTGAAAATACGCGCATAAGAATTGAGCCAGATATTGAGCAGTATCTAAAATCTCAATCAGAAAGAGTTTTAGGAAAAGCATCGGACAATGTGTCAACTGCCGACTTGACAACATTGACCAATCGAATCATCTACGAGCATAGGCAAGCGCATCAACTGATGGCTCTTATTCCAATAACCAGAATCTTTAATTGGATCACGAGTCTGAACCCCGGTAGCAAAGTTGTAAACCTACCAACTGCAAGTGACCAACCTAAATTGCAACCATCGAAAGTAGAGGATTTTGACTTTGATGCAGATTTGGCTGATAAATTCGAGGAGGCGGCTTAGTTCATGTTTAGTGTAAACAGTTTGAAAACAGGGTGTCGCTACCTGTTCCGTGGAGAATTTTTGACCTACCTATCGCACAAGAAAGGGTATCGAGGTAGAGTCTATGCATTCAAAACTGCTGATGGTAAGCGCAAAGAAATATGTCGGATAATTTTGCAAACCGAACTATGGCAGGAGATTGAATATGAATGAATTACAGCTTGTTAATTGTGTGACTCTATTAACCCAATCCAAAACCTACAGCATTGAGGGAATACTTTACCGCTATGTGAATCATAGTGATAGCATCAACCACACACAATACTTATTTAGACCACTGCCACAACAAAGAAAATCAGCAGATTTAAAGTTGAATCGTAGCAAGGTGCTGAGGAAAGTTTATGAAGTACCAGAGTTGTATGGTCAACGTCACGCTGTAATGACAACAGAAACAATTCAACAATCTTTATTTTGAGGAAGTGCGACCACACCCTCCGCCAAGAGTTATGTGGTCGCCTTCATCTTCATCTACTCTACGCAAGAATGCATTTACCGAAAATCGCAAACACATACCCACAAAAGATTTTACCATGACAACGAACTACGATGCTTCTGACCTATATGGGGATTCCGATCCTTACGAAAATTTTCAGACGATTGACGAAACTCCATACCCACTAAGTCACGGTCAGTTCTTGGGAAATCTAGCCGGGGATGTAGATTTTGAAACCATCTGGAAATTAGGGCAAGGAGATAATAGCGCCCTAGAGGAAATAGACTATGACCTCCAAGTAAAACAGAAAGCTAAAGACATTTTCGAGCATCTCAGTGAGATGGATTACTGGACTGAATGGGATAAGAAAAATGCCAGCACAAGTGATTAAATTCGTTGCAACCATCACATTCTGGCAATTCATTAGCGGTGTAATAGCTTTAGTAATCATCAATCAAGTAGTGAGGTAGTAAGCATGTATGAGCGTGAAGAAAGCAAGACCACCACCCATGCAGATGGAGGCAGTGAGCATTACAAATTAACAGAACGATCCACAAGTGGTTTAACAGAACTGTTTCTGATTCCGATTGGACTATGCTTAACAGCGGTCACTTGTGGATTAATTCTCCAAGTAGGGATTAGGCTCTCACACTCAATCCAAAATACAATTCCACAAACTTATCACACGAATTAGCTATGGACTTTCAACCAACCAATTCAAGAGCGCTCGCAACTCGTAATAAATCCAATGAAGCAGGTAAGCTACCACGAGTACAAAGCTTTAATCCTAAGCTAGCTGCACTAACTAATCGGTACTTCGGGATTGACCTAGAAAACTTAGACAGCATGTCTGATGAGCAGCTGGCAGCCTATGCTGACATGGCTAAAGACGCTAAAAGGTGGCAAGAAATTATTCCAATTCTTGAGAAGCACTTCCAAGAAATCATTGAAGGGCAGCTAGCTCGTGAGCAGTTCTACGCTGAGGTACAAAAAACAGCTACACAGGCTGGAAAGAAGATAGATAGCAATATCCTGCAAACCTATCTTGCAGCCAAAGGATATGACCTGCATCTAAAAGTAATGAGCCAAAAAGCCTATAACGGGGCTGCAAGATTGGATGCTGAACATCGTAGTGCAGTGCAGATTGAACTCACCGATTTTCAGAGCTATTTACAGTTAGTTACACACCGACATCAGAAACAAGAAAAGGCTATCTCTGGACGGGTAGCTCAACAAAAAGAAAACGAAGAAATACGCGAACAGGAACAAGAGCAGCGTCAGTACCGCAAAGATTTATTGCAGAACGGTACACAAGCAGCTAATAAAAACCGCCAGCGTAGGCGTGGTGGTATGGGTGGTATTTTTGATTTCTTTAACGGACGTTAATCTTGGAGGACTGAGGAATGTTTTTGGATGAATTAGATCATGACCCTCAGTCCTTATCTGTAAGGAACTGCAAACAAGAACGCTTCAAACCGCAAACAAGTCAAAATTGAAACCACATTAGCTGCAAATAAGAGGGGTCTCAAAACCACATTGGGTGCAAATGAAACCACATTATTTGCAAACAAACCACATTAACTG
>JADQBA010000143.1 GCA_016903675.1 Stigonema ocellatum SAG 48.90 = DSM 106950
TTGGACGCCTTACGACCAGCGTAGTCTATTACCCCATCTGCTTCCTTACAGGATAGGCGTTTTCAGAAGTTTTTATTCCCTGCTTTACTCCCTGCTCCCTTTTTTGTAACTTCACCCCTCTCCCAATTCTTGGGAGAGGGGTTGGGGGTGAGGGACAATTGCTGTTGACGGTTATAGAATAGTATTGCTCTCAACAGTTTTTAGTATACTTCGAGCTTTGAAGCTCTACGACCTGACACTGAGAGGGTTTCTCACCTGGATGAAATACAGATTTATCTGCGTTTATCTGCGTACCCTACGGGAAGCAGCCCTTGGGGCGTCTACATCTGCGGTTTGTTAAATTTCAACCAGTTTTTGTCTCACGCAAAGGCGCAAAGGCGCAAAGAAGAGCGCAAGAGTCTCACGTGATTTCCCTGAGTTGATGGAGGATGACTGCGAACACCGTTGAACAGGCGATTCAAGAACTTTTTGAGAAATTCTTGATATGGTATTTACCTTTTAAGGTTTGTATGTTACTGTTATTAAGGTAGGCTGGTAATAGATTAAGTCTCAATTTTCAAAAAAAAAGATCGCTCCGCTCCGCTACGCTTACACAGGGAAAAGAAAAAAGAATAAAGGGGAAAAGGTCAAAAGTGTCAAGGGCTACGAAGAATTGACGGGGGAACGCACACGACCCGGAACCCGATGTAGGCGACGACGTCGTCCGGCGCGTTCCTGTTGCGGAAGGCAGAACGGCAGTTCTCAGGATTGTGGTCCCACGAACCACCGCGCAGCAGCCGATAATCATTCTCATTTTTGGCAATCTCAGGATTTCCCCTAATCCTATTCCATAAATTACTAATTCTTGTTCCTATCCCTTCTTCTTTTTGATTATCATTATCACTCCACTCGCTTCCATCTACTGGCGCTCCCTGGTAATTTTCATGCCAAGCATCCGCACACCATTCCAATATATTACCATGCATATCGTATAAACCAAAGGCGTTGGGCGGAAAATTTCCTACTGGGGTTGTTTGTTCTCGATACTCTCCTTTTGGTTCATCGGCGAAGGTAACATTAGCATGATAATTTGCTAACTTATCTGTAATTGTCTCACCAAAATGAAACGGTGTCGTCGTTCCTGCACGACAGGCGTATTCCCACTCAGCTTCGCTTGGTAGTCGATATTCTCGTCCTGTTTTTCTAGAAAGTCTCGCACAAAACTCTACAGCATCGTACCACGAAACACTTTCTACAGGACGGTTATCTCCTTTAAATCTTGATGGGTCAGGATCTAAATCACGATTAACTCTTGGTAGTGCGGCTATGACTCGCCATTGCGCCTGGGTGACTGGGTATTTCCCCATAAAAAAGGGTTGAACGGTTACTTCATGCTGAGGTTTTTCGCTGTCATATCCTTCTCCTTCTGGTGAACCCATCATAAATTTGCCGCCAGGGATAGCAACCATTTCTAGGGTGATACTATCTCCCAATTGTTCAGTATAGTATGAAGCTTGACCTTTTTCTCGTTTAATTTCCTGTCCTTGGGCATTTACGGTTAGTACGTCAAACTCAAAGAATTTTGTTCCATTATTGTCTGCGGGTGTTTTATTTGCTGGGTCTAATTTCTCAGCCAAATCAGCATATACCCCTCCTAATCGCCGCAAAACTTGAGCTTTTAGCTGTGCAAAGGGACGAATATTGGCATTTTCTGGAGAATTCTCACCCTGAGATGTAAGTAACCGCGCTTCAAAATCCGTTACTGATAAACCGACTCGTTCAGCGATAAACTCAGATACCTTCTCAAGAACCTCAGTTGTTTTACTAATTGGTACGGAATCTAGAAGTAATTCTCTTACCCCTTCAATAAATTCATACTCTATATAGTTAGGGTTGGTGTCTTCTTGGGGAAGGCGTAGCAGTCCACTCATAAACACCTCAGCTACGTGAATCTGTCCTGACTGCTTTAGTTGGGTTTGCTGAATGAGTTGCACTACTGGTAAACTAACAGGTGCAGCTGACATTAATCCAGCTAACCTACGAGCAAGAAGAGAAGCAGTGGCGCGAAATCGACTGACTAATTCTGGCGCAGTGAGTTGGGGTTGTTCGGGTTCTGTAGATTGTTGAGTTTCACGAGAAGGGGAAAATTTAAAGCCTGCTGTTCCTATGTTCCCATCACCGGCTATGACCCGTGACCAAGTTAGCAACGGGTAGGGTTCTAGGGTGATGATGGGAATGGAGATGGAATTTTGAGTTTCAATATTATTTTCATCCCAGTTTTCTACAATTAGTTGGGAATTGAAAACTCCGGGGTTGAGGGAATGTAGTTGGACAGGAGTTTCTGAAGCTAAGGCTGTTCGTTCCCAAAGTCGTTCAGGGAGTAACTGAAGGATGCTTATTAATCCACGACTTCCCCATAAGTCTAGGACTGGATGAATTAATTTTTTTCGCCAAGCTGGAGAAATACAATCACTGACGAGTAAAATTAAACGCTGTCCCTTGGGGTCAATGAGTACGTTAGGATTATGGGGGGTGGTACTATAAGCGCCTGTGGTATTTTGTGGGAATAGCTGTGCATTCGTTTCGGTGACTTTTAATTGCCAAGTTCGCACATCTCGAAATGCACCATGATGTTTGAGGAGTTGCTGAAGTTCGGTGATGGTTTGTTTCCAAATGGCGGTGGAACGACTTTGTTCTACGACCAATGCTAATTCTAACCATCTTTGAGGAGCAGGTTTGAGAACTGGTATCCAAATTTTTTCTTCTGCAATACGGGAGACTGTGGCTTCCTCATCGAGGATATTTTCTGTAGGAGATGGAACTTTCCTCATGAGAGGACGAAGCGATCGCCCCAAAGCCAAGGAGTTTCTTAGTGCTACCGCAGCAGGTATTCTTATTGGAGTTTCTGTTGTCTTTGCGGGACTTGGTACAGGGGAAGGAAGAGTAACGGGAAAAGTTGGTTCTAGGATTTGAGGTAAAGATGGGGACTGTGGGATTTCTTGAGTTTGGGTTTGGGGTGGGTCTGGTTTTGGTATATTTGGTTGTGGCGATCGCTTGTGTGGTTTCTCAGATTCTGACCTATGAACCGCCAGCCAGAGAATTTCTGCTAACTCCTGGGCGGTTAGGTCAAATCCTGCCTGTTGTAGAATAGCGATCGCCTGCTGAATCATATCCCTTCCCTACTGTTCAGGTATTGCAGCAAACGTTCAATTAACTTGTCTTTTTGCTGACCATCTGAGGATTCAACCATAGGAGAGTCTGGCTTATCAGCTGTGCGGGTTAACATATATATAGCATTGAGTAATTGGTCTGTCGCTAAATCTCCTGCTTCCCGTCGCTCTACAAATTTTTCAATAATCTTTTCAGCTTGCCTAATAATATTATCATCGCTTAAATGCGCTTTGACAATCTCCTCTAACTCCTCACGGGTTGGTTCTTGCAAATCTAATCTTAAGCAACGCCGCAAAAAAGCAGGCGGAAATTCTCGTTCACCGTTACTGGTGAGGACGACAAAGGGAAACGCTTGACACTGCACCTGTCCTTTGATAATTTTTGTAGTCTGGCTATCATAGGTTTGCACAGGAAGTTCTGGAAATTTCTCACCTATCCTTCCTAATTCAGGAATCTCAAATTCCCCTTCTTCAAAAATATTTAATAAATCATTAGGCAAATCGATATCGCTTTTGTCAATTTCATCAATTAATAACACCCTAGGTTTTTCTGAAGGAAGTAACGCTGTTCCCAAAGGACCCAATTGAATATAGTTACCAATCTCGCCTAAATTATCCTTACCACTACCTTGAGCATCTTGTAACCTACCAATAGCATCATAACGATAAAGTCCTTGCTGTAGAGTAGACCGAGTCGTAATATTCCAACGCAAAACTTTCCCCAGTTGTAACTCTTTCGCCACCGCATAAGCCAAAGAGGTTTTCCCCGTCCCTGGTTTTCCTGTCACCAACAAAGGACGACGCAGATACAAAGCTGCATTGACTAACTCTATTTCCTCTCCCCTAGCCTGATAGGTTTCACCCCGTGTTTCTTTGTCTTTGTCAAATGTGCGCCAGTTAGGAGGTGGAGGAAGGCGTTCAATTCCATTATGAGGTTTTTTAGGAGTTCCTTGAAAAATTTTCCAAGATGTCATGTTGGCATTTTAAATTGTGAAGTTTCAATTGGCAATAAATAAGGGTCTTCCCATAGTAGGGAGATATGATGTCCAATATGTTGTTCTTTATCAATAGAAAAAGCTTCTGAACGTTTTTCTTTTATAATTTTAGGCAATGCACCCATTCCACCTTTCACGAGAGTCTCAAACTGCTCTTGCAAATTTATTTCCTTTAGACTCTTTCTGAACCAAATTGCTACTGGTGTTGCCGTTTTTTCAAGAACATTAATAATGTCTTTCGATGGTGGTTTAAGTAATTTTACACCAACAACTTTGGGTTGATCTAGTTTATTTAATAAACTTTTCCAATCACCATCTCCAAATATTAGATTCTTCTCATCCAAACTGTCCATTCTGTGCTGTAAAGCTTGCCATTTCTGAATCCAAATATTTCTAAAAAGATAACCCTTTAGCCGCCCACAAGAACGAATGACCACATGATACTGTATTCCCAGTGGAATTTTTTCAATCTTCCAGGAATCAATAGGCTCATTTAGCAATTTAAAAGGTAAAAAGAACATAATAATTGGCGGTTCACACCAGTCCATCATGTATTTATTAGCTGCTTGGGTTAGAAAATTCTGTACTAAAGTAGGAATTTGTTTTAGCTGAAAAATCTCTTCTTGTTCTTGAATATCTAGGGAATTATATCCTTGACCCGTACGAAAATCAAATTTATCTTTTCTTCCATCAGAAATAAACCATGCCGCGACAGAATAATGCTTGTTTTGGTTTTGCTGGCTTGGCTTTATTAAGATAATGAGGTAAGTTGGTATACTGTCCTGTTGTTCTTTTGTCGTTACCTCATCATCGCTGATCTCAGTCAATAACTGAGAAAAATTCTTCGCGTTCTGTTGAACCCATTCCTTTAACTGCGTAGCAGTAGGCTCAGAAATGTTCGGATTTTGTGATAAACGAGCTACAAACTGTACAATAGGACTTTCATGAGCATTTCCTTGAGGCATATCCCCAAGGTTAGATAAAATTTTTTCGAGAGTATCAGGGCTTTCATCCTCCCAATCTTCACCCCAATTACGGGGACAACACTCAACATAAGCTTTCTTCATGACTTGAAAAATTTCTTGTTTTTGTTCTAATGGAGCAAGTATGTCGGTCAGTTGTTGTTGTATTATCTGTTGCAATAGTCGATTTATAAGTTTCTTGACGTCTTCGCCTACCTCTTCACGAATGACTTCTAACAAAGCACAAAGTTTCTTGAAGTTTGCTAATTCCTTGACCAATTTAGGAATAAATTCATTCGCTGACCCATCCCAAGCTAGACGGTTGGACACACGCGATCCCGTTCCCAACGCCCTCAATACATACCCCTCACGATTATTAGGAGTATCCATCAATGGCGTCAGCACTTTGACTAAATCTTCCATTAACTGGGCACTGATTACCATCGCCTATTACCCCTGCAACCGCCCATAAATGTCCGACGCATTAACTTGCAAATCTTTCAATAAGGCAATCATACTTGTACCAGCATTACGTAAATACTTTCGCTGTGAACTGGGTTCTG
The DNA here is from genome assembly GCA_016903675.1 of Stigonema ocellatum SAG 48.90 = DSM 106950. GTDB lineage: Bacteria > Cyanobacteriota > Cyanobacteriia > Cyanobacteriales > Nostocaceae > Stigonema > Stigonema ocellatum. The sequence continues at coordinate 5,670 of JADQBA010000143.1, forward strand.
TTAACATCCCTCCGCTATGGTGAATTGCAACCACCTGAAAATCATCGTCAAATACGGGTGATCCCGACGAACCGGGCAGAGTACTAGTAGTATATTGCACTACTTTTGTATCAGCATAGGCAACAAAGTTATTTTGTATGGAGATTTTCTTTAAGTGTCCACCGGGATGCTGAATAATCGCCACGCGGTCATCTGGTCGGACTTGCTTGCTTTTCAGAATTAAAGGACTGCCAAAGTCAGGAACATCTTTCAGGGATACAACTGTATAATCTAATTCTGTATTTGTATAAAATGCACCGTTAGGTAATGCCGAAACCGTGAAGATGGGGCATTCTTTACCGTTGCTGTCTAGTTGATAATTGAAGCTATATTCAGCTTTTTCGGCTGACTCAAGACTTGGGATTACATGATTGTTGGTCATCAACAAATCCCGTTCAATCATAAAACCAGTACCTGCGCCGTTGTTGGGAGTACGGATATGAACCACAGCTTTAGCTGCATCAAGCGCCAAGTTTAAAATATAAATATGGCGCAATGTATCTTCACCGATAATTTTTTCTTGGATATTAGCCAGATTATCAGTTCCCCGCCAACGGTCAATTAAGCGGCTGGGAGTGGCTGGGGTATCGAGGGGATAGTTTTGAAATAAATCTTGGATGAAGGCGACTTCATCACCAGTATAGGGTTGAATGTGGTTCAGGAAAACTCCTAAAGCTTCTTTACCATAAGCTACCTGTCCAAACTGTGACAAGAAGCGTACTACTTCCACAGAAACACCCATGGGGGAACCATCTAAATCTAACCGTGCTAAGATGATATCTGTTTTAGGTACACCTTCTAACGCACCCGCAACTAGACGACGGCGATCGCGCACGTTGGCAAAGTCAGGTAAGTTCTGGACTATGCGAGTAAGATGTTGAAAGTCAGCTTGAGATAGTTGAACAGTCATAGTTACTTATCCTGGTGGGCAGTGCCCACCCTACAAATCATAACCTTTTTGTTGCTCTGATTTTCGCAACGCCAACGCTGGTGCAAGATATGAACTACCCTTCTTCTGGAATAATTTCGTACCAAAAGGAAAGATCCTGCACATGGTGGGAACCTTCTTGGGGATGACGCCCAATGCCGAAGCCATCTCGATGCTGTAGCCAGGATGTGCGGTAAAGACCTATGGTATTGCCAGTTACTTTACTCAGGACTTTGTAAGAGAAATTACCTAGAAGTGATGCAGCAGAGAGGGCTGTTGTAACAGTGGCTACTTGGGGCGCTGCAACACTAGCTAGCCCTAGCAGTGTACCCACTGCGCCTTGAATCTCTTTTGACTGTAACTGCTGGTTCAGTAATGTTGCTAAGTCTTCGGAGTCTTGACGATCGCGAGACACTGTGATATAAATATCCAAGAAGTACAAAGCTTTGCCATAGAATATCAGTAAGCCATTCTCACCTGTAGGCAGGCGATCGCGACTTTTAATCCCAGGAAACCGAAAGGTCTGCGGCATATAAATGCTTGTCGGTTCACCTTGTGTAGCGTTACCGTGAACCACTAGGGCATCAAGCCGCATTTCGGCATCACCAAACCACTTTTTCGCATCCCAAATAATTACATCTTGCAACCGCACAGCAAGAGTTACAGCTTGTGGTTGACTGACTGATTCTAAACCGCGACTCTCTAAATTGGGGCTACGTTCAAGCTCCATCTCCTCAACAGATGCAGCGTCAGGGGTTATAATCTCATCAATCAACCATTCTTGCTCACCCATAGGAATTATGAATTATGAATTATGAATTATGAATTTGGTTTGGGATTTAGGTGTGGATAAACACAACAATTTAAATATCTTAACATTTTTAGGTATGTAGTAGCGCTTTAGCGCCGGTTAAACCGCAACTACGAACTAAGTACAGAATTGCACAAGTTCATGGCGAAATGATTTTGGTGTGCCCTCATCCCCAACCCTTCTCCCTATTGGGATTCGGGAGCTAAATTCTGTTCCCTCTCCCAATAGGGAGAGGGTTAGGGTGAGGGTCAATAGGAGCCACTAGTTTCATAATTCATAATTCATAATTCATAATTCCTATCATGCGTTTAATATTATACACTAAGAGTGGATGTCATTTGTGTGAGGGTTTGCAGGAAAAGCTAGAACAGATTGTCCAGACGGGCAGTTTCCCGTCGCTTGAACTGGAAGTTCGGGATATTACGAGTTGTGAAGAGTGGTTCGGTGTTTATCAGTATGAGGTGCCAGTGGTTTTTTTGGTGAACCGCCAAGACGCCAAGGACGCCAAGGGAAGAGAGCAACCTATACCTCGTCCTTCTCCTCGTGCTAGTGTACAACAATTGGAGCAAATGCTCCGGAAGTATGTATAAGTGTTTATATCAACAATGATAGGGTAAGTTGTTAGGTGTTAGTAGAAAACACAACTAACGACCAACCATGAACCAACAACCAACAACCAAGAACAACTAACCACTATCAATTTACAAAAATGCTCAAGGAAAGGGTGTGACGAGGTGCACAATATGAAAGTGCGGGAATTACTAGCAGTTGTAGATGGTGTGGGGCAATTGCCTGAACATCCAGTCATGGATGCAGAAGTGAAGGGTTTGAAGACGAATTCTCATGCTTGTGGTCCTGGAGATTTGTTTATTGGGATGCCAGGAACGCGGGTTGATGGTGGAGAGTTTTGGCCTAGTGCGATCGCATCTGGTGCTATAGCTGCCATTGTCTCTCCTGAAGCAGTACGAAAAAATCCTCCGGCACCAGAGGTTTGTGTCATAACTGCTGCTGATATGACTAAAGTCTGTGGGCAATTAGCTGCCGCTTTTTACGGTTATCCTGGTCAAAAACTCAAGCTTGTGGGTGTCACTGGCACAAATGGCAAAACTACAACTACCCACCTGATTGAATATTTGTTGTTTCAAGCAAATATACCTACGCTATTAATGGGCACTCTGTACACTCGTTGGCAGGGTTTTGTGCAAATTGCTGCTCATACTACACCGTTTGCGGTGGAACTACAACAACAGCTAGCTGCTGCTGTGGATGCTGGTAATCAGTTTGGGATTTTGGAGGTGAGTTCCCATGCTTTGGCGCAGGGTCGAGTGCTTGGTTGTCAGTTTGAGGTGGGGGTGTTTAGTAATCTCACTCAAGACCATTTAGACTTCCACCGTGATATGGAAGATTACTTTGCTGCTAAGGCCCAGCTTTTTAGTCCCAATTATCTGAAGGGACGGGCAATAATTAATGTTGATGATCCTTATGGTAAACGATTAATTGCAGCTTTAGATCCACATCAGGTTTGGAGTTACAGTGTCAACGATTGTACTGCTGATTTGTGGATGAGTGATTTGAGTTATGAACCTAATGGTGTCAGCGGGATGCTGCATACACCAAAGGGTGATGTGGCATTTCGCTCCCCCCTTGTTGGTCAGTATAATTTAGAAAATCTCTTGGCTGCTGTGGGAGCAGTTTTACATTTGGGGTTAGATTTGCATCGTATAGTTCATGCAATCCCGGATTTTCGGGGAGTTCCAGGACGGATGGAAAAGGTACAGATTCTTCCGGAACAAGATATTAGCGTTATTGTGGATTATGCCCACACGCCGGATAGTTTGGAGAATTTGCTCAAAGCAGCACGTCCGTTTATTCCTGGTAAGATGATTTGTGTGTTTGGGTGCGGGGGCGATCGCGATCGCACCAAGCGTCCGAAAATGGGGAAAATCGCTGCTGAATTAGCTGATGTATCTGTGGTAACATCTGATAATCCCCGCACTGAAGACCCAGAACGAATTTTACAAGATATTTTGGCGGGAATTCCACCAAAAGTGCATCCTATGGTGATATGCGATCGCGCTACCGCCATTCGTACTGCTATTTTACAAGCAGAACCCGGAGATGGCGTATTACTGGCTGGCAAAGGTCACGAAGACTACCAAATTCTTGGAACTGAAAAGATCCACTTTGACGACCGAGAACAGGCGCGGGAGGCTTTAGAAGAAAGAGCTAAAATAGTTGATGGTTGATGGTTGATGGTTGATGGTTGATGGTTGATGGTTGATGGTTGTTTGATACCAACCAAGACCCAACAATTCCCAATTTCCCAACCAACACCCAACAACCACCAACCAACACCCAACACCCAACAACCAACACCCAACAATTCCCAACACCCAACAACCACCAACCAACAATCAACTTGTATATTTTTCTGGTTGTACTTTACTCATGGATGTTTTTCTGACTCAAGATCTGTCCGTTTCTAAGATGGTTTTGGGTGTACAATCGCCTCTCCAACCATTGCCCCTCAGTCCTGCGACTCTGCTATCATTGGTGAGGTCACAAATTGACTTGCTCATTGAGCAAAAGATCCCAGCCACTTTATTGGTAAAGCTACCACCAGGAAAAATTTGGCACTCAGAAATTGAACGTTATCACCAATATCTTAGCGGATCTTATGTCATTTTTACTTGTGACACTGAGGAGATGGGGACAGGGACTTCCACCCCAGCGGTTTTTCAGTACGTGCATCTGTTGCCAAATAGCCAGCTACGGCGGGAATATTTTTTAATGGTGTTGTCGCAACAGTTTTGCAGTTTAATCTTTGCTTATAGACCACTCAAAAAACGTAAAACTATTTTGGAGAAGGTGAACGGTAATAAAACTCCACGATTAGTAGGGATGACGACTTTTGAGGGGAGAGTTATTCAGCGAGTGTTAGATGGGATTAAACAGTCCCTTCCACCAACATCATCTCTTCCCGTACCTGCCGATTTTATGTGCCCTCCAGCACCTAAGCTAACTGTTATGAGTCAACTGTTGGCAAAGCAACTTCAGCGACAGGAAGAAATTAATCGTCAAATCACGATTCAGCGGGTCGCGAAGGTGCAACAGCAAAATCAAAGACTGCACAACACTCTACAGATCAAGGATGAATACTTGAGCAGTGTTTGTCAAGAGCTGCGTACACCCCTAACGCACATGAAAACAGCCCTGAGTCTGTTGAATTCCCCTCATCTGAAGGTCGTTCAGCGTCAACGTTATTTACAAATGTTAAATACCCAGTGCGATCGCCAAAATTCCCTGATAATTGGTGTGCTGGATCTGGTGCGGCTCGAACATAATTTAGAGAGGATGACTTTAGAATCAATACGCCTGTGTGATGTTGTGCCTGGGGTGGTCAGTACTTATCAACCCCTAGCCCAAGAAAAAGGCATCATGCTAGGTTACACTATACCCACCGACCTTCCACCTGTTTGGTGTGTCAGTGGTGGGCTGAGACAGATTGTGATTAATTTACTTTCCAACAGCATCAAATTTACCCCAGATGGTGGACAAGTTTGGGTGCGAGGGCGTGTTCACAAAGATTATGTCCTACTGGAATTTCGGGATACTGGCATTGGCATTGCCGAAAGCGAGATTCCCAAAATCTTTGATCGCTTTTATCGTGTACGTCCTGCTGCAAATGAAGACCCTAGTGCTGTTGGGTTGGGTTTAACCATTGTACAGCAGTTGCTGTGTCGTTGTCGAGGCTCTCTCTCTGTGCAAAGTAAGGTGTCTGAAGGTTCCACCTTTACTGTACAGTTGGAGATCGTCCAGAATTCTTAATTATTCCCGTGGGCGTTCACCCTATTCCTAAAAATAAGGATAATATTGACTTGCTTCTATAGGATTCCTCCGCAGATTTTTGAAATACACGTAGGGTGGGCACTGCCCACCATATCCTGGTTTTGGTGGGCAGTGCCCACCCTACTTAGGATTCCTATATAACTTAACTTAGAGTCTGACACCATTCATTACGAATTACTATGTTCATCACCTTGATTGCAGACTATGGTAACGGTGATCCAGCTTTTGCTGAGGTGACCCAGCGTTTATTAATGGCACTGCCAGGATCTCAAATCAACTTACTCTCAGTACCTGCCTTCAGCACCTTAGCCACGGGCTTTTGGATTGGTCAACTCAGTCTTAACCCAGGTCCGCTTGATCGTTTAATTTATCACAATTGCGCACCCCGCCAAGATGATAAACAACCTAGGCGGGACAATGAAGGCGAGGGACTCACTTATGCCCTGCTGAGTAATGGGGTGAAAGTTGTCGGTGTCAATGCTGGTTACACTCTCTCGTTTATTAAAGACTATGCTAAAATGCTGCACATAGTGAATGTTTCCAAAGGCGGATCCCAGTTCCGTTCTCGTGACGTTTTCCCCACCGCAGCAGCGGCTATTGCTAGCGATGACTTCAGCCTTTTGGGATCTGTCTTGGATCCAAGCTTGATACCCGATGTACCAGGCGATCGCGTTGCCTGGATTGATGGTTACGGTAACATCAAGACTACTATTGCCGCAGATACTGTCAATCTCAAACCCGAAGCGAAAGTGGTTATCCGTGTGGGAGATGTAGTAAGTGATGCTGTGTACTCCGATGGTAGTTTTAAGGTCCCAGAGGGAACTCTAGCTTTTTCTCCTGGTAGTTCTGGTTGGTCAGTCCCCAATCAATCAAACCCAGTTCGTTGGATGGAGTTATTTCTGCGCGGCGGTAGCGCTTGGGAACGCTTCGGTAGACCACGGGTGAATCAATTAGTGAGTTTTTGAATTATGAATTATGAATTATAAATTATGAAGGGTGTGGGGGGAGTATTTCTTGCGCTTGCGCGTTCAGAAATACATATTTAGGACCAGCCCTTTCAAGGTGAAGCGTAGGGGCGTATTGCAATACGCCCGTACTTTTTCTTCGTGTTCTTCGCGTCTTCGCGGTTTAAAAATATTTTTTCACCACGAAGACGCGAAGAACACGAAGGAAATCCAAGTCTTACGACTTGCACCTTGAAAGGGCTGGTTCTAATATTTATTCTTTTTCCATAAATGAATTTAGAGAGAAGTTGGTCCTCCTTACCAAACTACGTTCGGCTTGTACCTCTAATTTATTAATTACGAATTACGAATTATTCGGTCAGTTTGCAATTCAAATAGGATTGCTATATACTGGATAGTTATGTTAAAACGATTACATATTTCCACACACAAGTTTAACTTGTATTTTAGTTAACTCGATAGATAAAAAATACTGATTTTTATAAGTATTATTACTATACACTGAGGGCACTAAGTACAAGATTGCATAAGTTCGTGATGAAATGAAAATAACGTCTATCGTTTGTAGTTACGCTCTTGGCGAAGATACCGCAACTACGAACTAAAAGGCCACGAATTTATGATTACAATACCAATTAATTTATCCGTTGATGAATATCAAGGTTTTAAACATGACTGAATATATATTATTTGTTGATGATGAACCATTAGTTAAACGTCTAGTAACTCATTATTTCAGACATAAGATACGTCAAGGAGAATACGAATTCATCTTCGCTTATAATGGTAGAGATGCATTGGAAAAATTACAAGAACATCCTCAAATCAACTTATTAGTGAGTGATATTAATATGCCTGAAATGGATGGGCTAACTTTGCTTGGTGAAATACCCGCTCTGAATCTAAATATCAAAGCTATTATTGTTTCCGCTTACGAGGATATGAAAAATATTAGACGAGCCATGAATCAAGGGGCTTTTGATTTCATCACTAAACCTATAAATTTTCAAGAATTAGAAACTACTATTAGCCATGCTTTAGAGTATACACAACAGATAAACAATAAAAAAATCTTAGAACTACAAGCTCAATCCTCAAATATTCAAATTCAGGAAACGTCTGTAAATAATCAGGCTTTTATTGGTGAAATAAATGAAAATCACAGTTCAATTAACTTGAGTCATGCTCATTTTCAGGAAATAGAAATTAGTGTTAATAAACTAATTAATCACTTACAGCTTTATCAGCAAGAGTTTCCTAATGCCTCACCAAAAATTTTGCAGAATGCCAAAGATATTGATTTGGAATCTTTATTGCTAAGGTTGCCTAAAATAATAGAATTATTGACAAACTAGCGGGGATTTCACAGGTGTAGAACGCGCGGCGTTCTACATAGGTTGAAGGTAGGTAAATTATCTTAACACCAAAAGAAAATTAATTATTTTGACCCTAACGAAAATTTAATCTTATCATAGAAAAATCATCATCAAAACTTGCTTTGGTGCTTAAAGTCCTAATATGGGATAGTACTTGCGGGAGATGACAGTTGTTTGTCTTGCCTAAGTGGCTCAGTAAATCAATGAAAGCATCGAGACTCCAGATATTACCATCTGGCTGCTGAATTTCGTAAACACCATCACTAAATATATATAAATTGCTGCCTTCTTCGATTTCAAAGACCTGATGATTAAAGCTGGCATTAGGTAAAAAGCCAATTGGGGGATTGAGAGACTTTAACTGGTTAATCTGGGGATCACACGCAGATGTACCAGATAGCAGTACACCAGGAGGATGTCCAGCATTAGCGTAAATAAGTTGACGTTTCAGGCGATGATAAACCCCGTACCAAATTGTAAAGTACTGATCGTTGTGGTCACTCATCTGAAAGCGATCGTTAAGAGATTTGAGGACTTCGCTTGGTTGATGAAAGTTAGTGTTAGGGAGAGATTGCGATCGCAAGATATTTAGCAGTGATACAGACAGTAAAGCTGAACCCACTCCATGTCCTGACACATCCAACAGATAAATCGCCAAATACTCATCATCCATCCAATAATAGTCGAAGCAATCACCGCCTAGCTGTATTGAAGGAATAAACAGCGCTTCTGTGGTGACTGCTCCCACCAGTGGTGAGGGTAGAAGCGATTTCACATAATGGGCGGCTTGCGCCAATTCGTCTTCCAAAATTTGCTTTTGAGTTTGCAGATTCTCGTTCAGTACTTCCAAAGCTCGCTTTTGGCTCTGTAAATCCTGATTCAGTTGGTATAACCTTAGCCCAGCTCGTACTCGTGCCTTCAATTCATTCATCTCAATGGGCTTGGAAACAAACTCATCTGCTCCAGCGTCAAGTCCTCTAACTCGATCTTCCTCTTCGCCCGGATGTGCTCCCTTGGCAGTCAAAAGAATGAAAAAAGTCGTTGTTAACTCTGGGTTTGCCTTAATTTGACGACACACTTCCAATCCATCTAGCTTCTGCATCATCCAGTCACAGATAATCAAGAATAGGTACGACAAGGTTAGCTTGGACACCTAATTGTTGAAGAAACTCCCTATGGCAAGGGTTGATCTCAGCCTGACTGATGTCAGTAATGGCGCTAATCCGTCCTTGGAGGTATTTTAGGGTATATTCTTGTGTGAAGCAACTGTCAGGGAAGTTCTTTCCCAGAACCACGGGAAAGCGGGGAAGAACCGCCTCTTGGACTACAGTTCCGTGTCCATCTGGGTGCAGCCGAAAGATTAATACACGGTCGGCATGTAGCAGCTTTTGCACCTCTGTGACGCTAGTTAGGAGAATTTCTTCGATTTGTAAGGATTGGCGAATTTTTAGGGTAACATCAGCAAGCAACTTGGATCGCAAGTTCTGGCGATAGAGTTCTTCCTCAGCGCGTTTGCGTTCAGTGATATCAGTGCCAGTAGCGATAACGTACTCAACCATACCCTGATAATTTTGTAGGATAGTGTTTGACCATGAAATCAGCCGCCGACTGCTATCTTTAGTTACCCAGTAATTTTCGTATCCCTTCTGGACTTGATCAGCTTGACCACATCGTAGCTGTTCAAAGACTGCTTTGACCGATTCCACCTCTTCGGGAAGTAAGAACAGGTTCCACAAATACCTATTCCTGACCTCATCAAACGTGTAACCTGTTGTTTGTTCACAAGCTTGATTGAAGCGGACAATTCGCCCTTGCGGATCGAAAACTACTACCAAGGCACTGGCTGTATCAAGCACTGCTGAAATAAAGTTGCGTTCTGTGTTTAATGATTCCTCTGTTTTCTGACGCTCATTTATCTCGCGGTAGATAAAGTAATAAACCACCGCGAGAATGATAAGATTGAGGCTGATGGCGATCGCAAGTGTCAAAATCGATTTCCTTGCACTAATTTTTGCAGCCAATGAGTGCTGCTGAAGTAGCTCCTTTTCCTGATAGTCCATCTGATGGGTGATTTTGCCGATATCATCCAAATTTTTCTTATAAACTTTTGTTTCTTGATATGAGACAACGCCAATCAGAATTAAGATTGCTGACACTAACCCAAACCCTCCAGCAATCCCTTTGAAGAATCGTCTACGTGCCTTCCGTGATTGTTTGCGATCGCTATTTATAAGTACCAAACTTGCTAAGTTACGCCGCAGTTCCATTTGCTTCATGACTTGGCGACCCAAAACTCGTAATGCCTCCACCTGTTCCGGAGTAAGTTCTCGTGGTACATGGTCAATCACACACAGCGTTCCCAGCACGAATCCTTCAGAGTTAGTCAGGGAAAAACCAGCATAAAACCGTACATTCGGGTCAGATGTGACTAGTGGATTTGTGGCAAACCTTTCGTCAATTGTGGCATCAGGAACAATAAAAACGTCAGGTTGTAGGATGCTATAAGCGCAAAACGCCACATCACGTGGTGTTTCTAGCGCTTCTAAACCGACTTTTGACTTAAACCACTGGCGTTTTGCATCAACTAAGCTAATTAAGGCAATAGGAGTTCCACAAATATATGACGCTAAACGGGTGAGGTCATCAAAGGCGGCTTCAGAGGGAGTGTCAAGAATTTTATATTGCAAAAGCGTGTCAATTCTCTGTGCTTCATTATCAGGTAACGGTGGTTTCATTCTTGAGCCTTATCCACGACTGAAGTTGCCATGAGTTGAAATCAACTTATTTCCATTAATGGCAATAGTTCCCCTAAAACCGCCATTCGTAATTTCACTGTAAACTTTTACCAGTTTAGGATTAACACAGCTTCATTGACCGTAAATTTACTGTATCGTAATCGTTTTAACATAACTATCCATGTAATAGGGAGGGGGGACGCTGCCAATGGCAACGACCCCCCTACAACTCTTCTACTCTTTCAATGGCAGGAAAATCGTCAAAACTTCTCCCTGTTGTGGGCGTTCGCGGACGATGAGTTTGCCACCAATGGCCTGAAACAGATGCTTGGTAGCCGCTAAATTCAGACTAATGGTACCCGTTTCAGGTTGGAAAGTTAGCAATTGACCAATGGCTTTGCGAATTGGCGGCTGACATGGGAATGCTTTGGCAAAACTATTATCTAGGGACTGAGGCTTAGGTAATAATTGTAACTTAATTTGGTCGCCTGCGGGTATAACCTGTACTTCAATATGGCTGCCTGGAGGTAAGCTACGGGTAAAGTTCTCCATTAAACCAGTAAGAACCCTATCTAGCATGGTAGGATTGCTCACCACCGTTGGCAGTTGTTGGGGTAAAACAACATCCAAAGTCAAGTTACGCCGATTTGCTGCAAGTTGCCACCGGGGAATGCTCTGCTGCAATACTTGATCCAGAGACATGACCGTGAGTTGAGCATTTGTAGATTTCACCGACGTACATGTTTCCAGTTCTGCTGCTTTGAACAGTAACTCCATCCGGTCAATTTGCTCGGTACACTCGTGGTCAATAATTTCCAAGCGCTTAATAACTTTCGCCGACAAATTTTGCTGCTTCAGCAGCAGGCGAGTCATGGTACGAATGGTTGTCAGAGGAGTGCGGACTTCGTGAGCAAAAGCTTGGAGTAACTCCACATCAGGACGATGTGTGCGGGAAGCAGAAGCAGTAGGCGAGGAAAAAGCTACTCCATATCCCCCTGCTTTTTTCTCCTTATCTGCTTCTGGCTCTGGTAATTGTGCCAGCAACAACTGGCTAAACTGCATCACAAGGCGGTAATCTGGTGATACTAGAGAATACTTTTGTACCAATCCCTCCAGATCAGCAAACAAATCTGGATGACTTAGCCTGACTCGCGCTCCTATTGCTTCCCACGCTTGCTGGACTATCTCCGGCTCAAAGGAAAATGAAAATGCCTTTTCACCATTATTATCTTCTGCCAAAACCAGCACTAATGCAAACTTTTGTGTAAAAACAAGGCAAAACTGCTCTCTCGCCAATGGATCTACACTCAGTAAAGGCATGACTGATTCATGAGAACCAATCTCATCTGTACAAGCTACACTAACAGGCATTTGAAACGGCATCAGCGCCAAGGGGTTGAATGGTTTTGCCGTAAAAGTGACTGTCTGCAAGCTTTGAGTCAGTATAGGATCACTGAATACAGGTACTGGTGAAACTAACACTAATCCTTGTGTGGCATCATGTGAAACTGTTACTAACGTGTTTAATAACAGCTGCTCTGTTGCTGCTACACTCACGTGCCATTGCCGTTCTGCTTTAGCACGTGAACGTTCAGCCACGGTTGATTGATTATGGGCTAAAATTTCGCTCAGACTCGGCAATATCAATTTGTCCACAGGTATTCACCCCTTGATTGAAGAGCGACTGACCGCGTTTTGGGCAAGCACTTCACTACTATTTATGAGGTTATAGGCATTTGTCTACTGATGGAAGTCGTAGAACCGAACAATTGAGGAGCAATTTCCTCTGCCTCCCCTAAACAAACGTGTTCCTCTGCTCCCTTGCTCTGTTAACCTATCTGCCTCAAGACCACTTGAGGCTAATAACTATAGCAATCCTATTTGATATCTCAACAGAGGGGACAAGCCGCTACGCGGAAAGTCAAAATTCACGCATTCAAAATTCAAAACAATGCGTGACTTGTTACCTTCACTTTTGACGAACCCTTTGGGGCGGGTGTTTATAAATCCTCCACGGATTTTCGTAATTCGTAATGAGAGTGTTAATAATTACGAATTACGAATTACGAATTACGAATTATTTACATTCCAACAGTACGACCCGGAAATCCAGCCGTATCAAAGTAGCGTGTTGTTCCTACTGTTTGATACTTAAGGATGGTCTTTAAACCATTGGCAGCAGGTAGAGATGTGCGGGTCAAAGATTTGGATGTAACGCTGTCAGGTTCGCCAATCAATGCTTCACTCAATACCCGTCCAACCAGTTTACCCTGAGTGGGCAACTTTAATTTCAGTATTTTCGCTAAAGTCGGTGCAACATCTGCATTACCTGTTGGCGCTTGGTCTTTATACCCCTGCTTAAAGTCAGGACCGATAGCTGCCATTGTATTGAAAGTATCAGCACGACTAAAGCTACCATGCATTCCTTGCCCCTGCTGCAAGAGTGTATCTGCCACTTCTACTCCGCACTTTGTGGGATCACCGCAACCTGTATCAAAGGAGCGAAAGTTGACTAAGATGGATGGTTTAGGGGTACGTGCTGCGCCTCGAAGAGCGATCGCATCAAAAGGCAGAGTCCCCGGAAAGGCATCCAATGTGTCATCCACAAACAAGCCACTGACATAGTCTTGCTTAAGTAGCAAATCTATGATTTTTTTTGCCAGAGCTTTTTTATTAGCATTGTTAGGTAGATAAATCAAATCAGAACCACCATTACCCGCAACAATGACATCTGGTTTCGTCGGGTCTTTACCAATGATACTGTTTTTAGAAAACTTCCCCTGACTTGGATTAATTGGGGTATTGTTGTTATCTGGGTCAAACAAAGACAGCTTCAACTCATGGGCGAGGTCTATTCCTAGAAAACCAGGTGGTAAAAAACCTTTGGGCACCTCTGAGTAAGAAAGTGTTGCAGCATAACTGGTTTTGCTCTCCTTGCTAATGGTTGAGAACCCGTGATCGGCGGTAACGAATATATTTGTCGTCGCGTCTAAGCCCAATTCTTTGAGTGTATTGCGAATTTGTGCCAAGTTTTTATCCATATTCTGGCGACCTGCTTGGCTTGTGGGACCGTTGATACCAGGAACCAGTTGGTTGAGACTATCACCTTGGTTGTGCTGTGTACCATCAGGGTCACGGGACCAATAGATTAACACAAATGGTTTTTGCCGTTCCTTGAAGATTGGCAGGATTACCTTAGTTGCAACATCAGCAAAATATTGCTGCTGCACTGTGTTGGCAACTTTAGTACCTGGGGTTTTGCTGTCGCCTGGTTTGCCATTGTCTCCTCGCGTTGGAGATGCTGGAGGGAGGGAATTTTTGGAAATCAGTGTGCTGACTTCTTGGGTTAGGGAAATTCCCATCGGTGAACCAGTAGCATCATCAATAATAATAGTTCCTTCGCCCTTTTCATCTGTGATATCTTGTATAAAGACTGGTCCAACTTTTCCGACAGACGCAGTGCTAAAGCCACCTTTTCTCGCAGTAGCTAGTAGGGTTTCTTCGTTGAGATAATTAGCACCGAACTGTTTGTTGACTTCGTTAAGAACGGCATCGTTTTCCAAGAAGGGAACTAGGCTATTCTTGGCGCTTTTCACTGGGGCATTGACTTGGATAGTGTTGCTAAAGTCACCTGTATCGCCCAGGTAGTGTCCCGTGGCGATCGCCGAAGCATTTGCAGTCGTGAAGGTAGGAAACAGAGAGTGAGTGTTGACAAAGCTTACTCCCCGTTCTCGGATCTCTTGTAATGTGGGTGTATCCGTGGCATTGACCACACTCGGACGCAGCCCATCAGCTACGAAAATCACCACATTATGTTGTGACTGTGACACTTGTTGGTCGCGTTTTCCAGGCAAAACTGTACATGCTGCAACCAATGAAATGATGAAAAGGGTCAGAAACACCCTGCGGCGATTACCCCGAAAAACTTTCATAACCTTTATAGTTATCAGGACATCAAGATTTTATAACGAAGATTCATATGATGTCTCCCGTTCTCACGTTTTTTTCAAAAGATAATGAGTACCTACATGATTTTCATATATTTTTAAGTAGTGTTCGTTGAGATAACTATTTATATAGCCCCGAATAGTTTTAGATTTACATAATAGAACTTGCTCAGGATGATAATTTTCAAAAACTGAAAGGAATTGTTCACGTGTTATGGTTTTTGACTCTATTCTTATATGGGAAAGAACAGCAATTTCTGGGGGAACACGTAAGCTTGAGTAAAAAGCATAAATTGGGCAGTCTGTAAAAACCCATTGAGTAGTTTTTTTATAGTGCAACATAATATTGACAAATTCAACATTGTCCTTACCTTGCTCTATATATCTATGATTTTCTAGTTGAATGATTCCCAGCTTAATAGGCGCAACGAAAGTTGAGAAAATTAAAGCCCCTGCTGCAAAGCCAGATAAGGTTAATTTCTTGATTTGATTTTGATTGAAGTTAGATAACTCAGAATTTGTACCACCCTCCTGTTGGTTATTATTTCGTAGGGTGGGCACTGCCCACCAGCCCTTATTGAGAAGGTGAAAGATGTTAGATAACCAATTCCTCTGTTGAAAGAAATCAAATGATAATGTAGCTCCATAGGTAGCTAACCAGGTGAGTGGAATAGAGATTAAAAGGTAGTGATGATACCAGACTGGTCGATGATTAATAATAAGAATAATAACAAGGATAAAATGATAGTAAAAAGAGGTGGTTGGTCGTTCCAAATTTGTGTATATAGAGCAAAGCCTTCTTGGTGAAGCAAGGCTTTTATTAATTCAATCCCTTCATCGCTTGTATCAAATTGAAATACTTGCGAAATGGGCATAAAGTAAATGGCAAAAATAAAAAAAGTAACGGGGATAAAGATGTTAAATAATAAAAAATATTTTGATTTAGCAGCAGCTTATGGTTATGGACTAATCAAAAATCATGGTTTCATAGATGGAAATAAAAGGGTAGCCTTCGTAGCAATGGCTACCTTTATTGATTTAAATGAATATTCCTTTAATGCACCTGAAGAGGAAGTGGTAGTAATGATGTTGCGATTAGCTTCAAACGAAGAAAGTCAAGAAACAATAGCAACATGGCTAGAAAAATATTCTCAACGTGACTAGTAAAAATAAATAGGCAACGCCTTTAATTTCAATACCCGTGAATGAATAGAATCAGAGGGCAGTAGTCCTGGTATTTCATCCTCATTACTGCCCTCAAGATAGCCCTAGACGGGCACCCCTCTCCCAATTTGGGAGAGGGGTAGGGGTGAGGGTTTTCATTCACGGGTATT